>CAMNRO010000043.1 GCA_946553045.1 uncultured Porphyromonadaceae bacterium
GATATGGCGCACTTCTCGATTAGAATCCGGCGCACTTCTCGATTATTTTTTACACTTTTTTGTAGTAACTTTGCTACCCTAAAAAATGTAATTGTTTGGTGGCTGCAATGGACGAGCGACCTTATTATAAGGTTATAAAAATCAAGGAAAAGGAAGAGTGGCCATTCTTGGTTATATATGCTACTTCTCCTATTGAAGGGGAAGAGGATACGGTACATGTAATTTTATCGCTAAAACCTGAAAAACTATCTAAATTTTCATATATATGCCCAGACGAATATATGT
This sequence comes from uncultured Porphyromonadaceae bacterium, assembly GCA_946553045.1. Classification (GTDB taxonomy): domain Bacteria; phylum Bacteroidota; class Bacteroidia; order Bacteroidales; family Muribaculaceae; genus CAG-873. The sequence continues at coordinate 286 of CAMNRO010000043.1, forward strand.
TTTTGGCCGATGGAAAGACCAGCATGCGCTCTTCGAGCGATATGCAGAAACAATTATGGAAATTTTCACAAGGAGATTCGGTCGAGACCATTAAATCCGGGTGTTCGTATCCTTTCCGGCTTAAAGACTGGAGTCAGGTTCCTATCGGCAGAAGATGGATGCTTTTAATGGTTGTGAGTATTGAATATGATATGCAACGGCCGATATGGCGGGAAATATTTGCAGGCTGTGGAGGTCATAACGCCAGGGTATATACATCGTTGAACTCTTTTGGCCGATATATGATAGGGCCAGAACCTGTGCAGCTGAATATGAAAATAACTGCGCCAGATTCAATATCTTTCAATCTGCAAAAAAAACAAATAGTTCATCATCATTGAATCATGCAATATCAAATAATGGATTAGAAATGAACCTATAGGACCGGTTTTGGAGAAGCATACAAATTCGCTTGGTCATAAATTATCAAAAATGTTTCCCACCATATCTAAACTGATTAATATTGATAAAACTACAGAAATCCGCAATAACAAGAATCATGAATAGATATATTCCGATATTGACTATAGTTTTTATCATTCTTTCTGCATGTGGAAAGAACGATAAAATTGTTTCATGTGAGGAGCCATGGTTGCCGGGTTTGCTATGGTGTGATACATTGGATCGAAATTTGTGCCATATCTCAGAGATACCTTATGCGGCGTTGGACGTAAAGCGTTATTCTGTTGAGAAAATTAACGAACTTTATGGAGAGCCGATCAATATAGAAAAGATGGCTCTCATCAATGCGCGTCCGCAGATTGACTATAAACGTGAGGCATTCTGGTTGTATGAAAATGTGCACCCCGATACCGCTGATAAATATTTCAAGGATAAGGAATGTACCGTTGTTGAATATACCTGGAAAGTGCCGTTTGACGAAGACGATGTGTATCTTCGGCTTTACTATCTTCAGACTGAAAGAGGACTGATTCAGTTATGGGGTGAACAGAGTTGGAATATTATGATGGATAATGACCCGTTCGGTTGGGAAGACAAATGAAATCATGAGGAATATATTGTACACGTTGATTACACTTATTTTGTTTAGCTGCCAGAATAATATGGAAGAAGCTTCAGATTCCTTGAATTGGGAGCCTGGCTGCATGTGGAGTGAGAATGTAGATACAACCCTTTATAGACCTGGAATATACGAACTTTACCAGGACCTCAAGGTTGATGGTGCTGGTGTAGATGATTTGATCAAACGTTTTGGCCCACCTTACGCCATATCGGCCTCCATATTATATAGTAAAGATTTCGAGACAGATAAAGATAAAATGTGGATTTATAAATATATTCGACCCGAACTGGCCGACAGTCTGTTGAAGAAAGATTATACGATAGTAACAACAGTAATATGGTGTCTGAAAGATTCATCGGATTTGCGCACTAATAATGAGAAGTATCGAATAGTCAAATTTATTGGTTATCGAGATGATCGACGCGCTGTATGGGGATATACCGGTAACTTCAGAATGGGATTTGGATTGGAATAAACATGTAAATGTCGGAACAAGTATTGAACATCACGAATTAACACAGAATGAAAATGAGTATCTGCAAGGAATACTGTATAAAAAATAGATTGATTACTGTATTCATTCTTTTATTTCTCCAGACTTTTACCGTCTGGGGTAATGACCGTTATGAGATATTACAATTAACGGAAGTGAAGATCAACAGTGAGCTAATCATAAACTTCTTTAGAGACAACGTGTTTTCTGTAATAGAAGAAAATGGCTATGTCAAAAAAAATGTTTATATAATTGCCAAATTTAAGAGTGAGGATACAATTAATATATTCATGCTTCCCGATAGTCCGGAGTCGTATCCGATACCTCCTAGTGATAATAATCATAAATTATATGTTACATTCATAGACGGATATAGAGTTTTCGTTGAAACCGATAGAATGTGTAAGTTGATTACATCAACGAAAAATCTTGTCCGATATAAATTTTTGCGGACTTTCCTTATTGTCAATGACAATGAATACTATTGGTGTTTGTCTCTCAAAAACAATGAGGCTATTCTTCAATATTTTCAACACCTCTCAGACATATACATAAGAGAATCGCCAAATTCAGCGGCAGAAGGTGATTGATATAAGCCGATATGGAAATAAAGTTGTTCGAACAGTTTATACTGAAAGAGCATAGGTATAATATTACCATGTGATAATATACAGGCTTTTACAAATTTGGCCTCAATTGGAACTATTGCAGCTCCGGCTATGATTATGTTGCCGCGATATTTGATTAACGGCAGATAAAAGATATCATAATAATGCTGGTCTTAGGAGGCTGAACGAGATGGCATATAATCAGTCAGTACGGGGATTGTCGGGAGCGCTACATCGTCACTGCTAAGGGAAGTCATTTAAGGCTATGGGCCGATGACTGCCGCTAAACTTTAACTGGGAGGCATTTGTTTTTATGTAACAAATGTTTTATAGTTATGAGTAAAAGTGTTGAGGAGGCTTTGCTGGAGAGGCGGAGCAGACGGCGCTATACGCGCGACAGGATTTCGGACGAGGATATGGACTTTATCTATAAGGCCATACGGAATACGCCTACGAGCTACAATGGTGAGCAGTTCACAGTGATAGATATTGACGACCAGGAGCTTAAGGAGCGTATTTATGGTCTGACGAATCAGAAACAGATAAAGACGTGTAATCATTTTCTTGTTTTCTGTGCCGATTTCCGCAAGATTACGGTAGCGGCCGAAGAGAAGGGCATAGATGTGAGCCGTTTTCCGGCTACGGTCGACGGATATACCGTCGGCGTAATCGATGCCTCGCTTGCTCTGATGAGTGCTCTTATTGCTGCCGAGAGTCGTGGTCTGGCTACTTGCCCGATTGGTTATATACGCACGGTGGCGCCCGAAGTGGTGTCGGAATTACTCGGATTGCCTCAGGGGGTGGCGCTTGTCTGTGGTCTTGCCATCGGTGTGCCTAATGAGCAGCCTGATATGAAGCCGAAGGAGCCGGAATCGCTACTGATACACCACAACCGTTACCGTCAGGACGATATGAGGGCTGATTTGCTTGAGTTTGACCGGGTTGTGAGCGAGTATAACCGTACGCGCACAGGCACGAAGTCGGATAACGACTGGGTGAGCCACATTGTCGGTTATTATCACGAAGGCGTTGCCAGGAATATACTCGAGGCCATGCGCCGCCAGGGCTATCTGACGGAGGATAAGTAAATGATAAATCGAGGGAGTGTCGGCATACGACTGGTATGCAGGCACTCCCTCGGTTATGATTTTGTGTTTTAGAGGACTTTGCGGTAGAGGGCTTCGATTTGTTCGAGGCTTACTTCGCGCGGGTTGCCCGGTGTGCAGACGTCGGCTATGGCCTGCTGTGCAAGGCGGGGAATGTCAGCTTCTGTAATGCCAAGGTCTGTGAGGTGCTGGGGTATGCCTACTTTGAGAGCGAGCGCTTTGACGGCTTCGCAGGCGGCAAGTGAGGCCTCTTCGCGGCTCATGCCGGTGGTGTCTGCGCCCATGGCGCGGGCAATTTCAGGATATTTGTCGAGGCATTTCTCCATGTTGAACTCCATTACGGTCGGCAGCAGGAGGGCGTTCGCAACACCGTGGGGAACGTCGAAGAGCGAGCCAAGGGGATGTGCCATGCCGTGGACGAGGCCGAGACCGACGTTGGAAAATGCCATGCCTGCAATGTACTGCGCCACGGCCATGCCGTTGCGGGCTTCAGCGTTCTGCGGTTCTTCGACGGCGACGGGAAGGAAGCGGGCTATCATGCGTATGGCCTCGATTTCGAACATGTCAGACATCGACCAGGCGCCTTTGGTTATGTAGCCTTCGATGGCATGGGTGAGTGCGTCCATGCCGGTTGCGGCGGTGAGGCTTTTGGGGAGACTGTACATGAGTTCGGCGTCAACGATAGCAACGGCGGGAATGTCGTTGGGGTCTACGCATACCATCTTTTTCTGTTTCTGCTCGTCGATAATCACGTAGTTGATAGTTGTTTCGGCTGCGGTTCCGGCAGTTGTCGGCACGGCAATCACCGGCACGCTCTTATTTCGGGTGGGGGCGCATCCTTCGAGCGACACGATGTCGGCGAATTCGGGGTTGTTGCTTACAATTCCGATACCTTTGGCTGTATCTATTGCCGAACCGCCTCCTATCGCAACTATAATATCGGCGCCAGAGGCCTTATATGCATTTATGCCGGCCTGAACGTTGGCAACAGTAGGATTGGGTTTTACTTCGCTGAAGATTTCGTAAGGAATGCCGGCTTCGTCGAGAACGTCGGTTACCATTTTGGCTACACCGAATTTTATAAGTCCGGGGTCGGTCACGACCATTGCTTTCGATTTGCCGAGGCGGCGGATTGCTTCGGGCAGTTCGCGGCGTGCGCCGGGGCCGAAGTATGACACTTCATTGAGGATAAAACGATTTATCATGGTATTATTACGCTTTGATGTTTGGGTTTCAGAGGGGAATACGGCGTATTTTGCCGTTGGAGGTGCGGGGCAGTGTGTGCACGGTTTTTATGACTTTCGGCAGACGACGATGGTCGGCGATGGCTGTCCGCAGTGCTGCGGATATTTCCTCGGTGTCGGCTTCGCCTTCTATGACGAGCATGGCGGCCTGGCCCCATTGCGGGTGTGGTGTGGCACAGACGTAGAAGGGGCGGTTGCCTAATACCGAAGAGTAGAGCGCTTCGAGTTCTTCGGGAAAGAGTTTGATTCCTCCTGAGTTTATCACGCCGTCGGCTCGGCCTCGCCATCGGAAGCTTGTGCTGTCTTTTAACTCGACTATGTCGTTGGTCTGCAGGCGCCCGAAGGAAAAGGCAGGGGCTATGACTGCGAGGCGTCCGTCGGCGTCGGTCTCGAACGATATGTCGGGCATGGCGCGGAATGTGCGGCCGGGGTCATCGGCGCGAGCAAGGGCCACATGGCTACACGTTTCGGTCATTCCGTAGCTTATATAGGCATTGTAGCCGGCATTGTTCAGGCGTCGGCACTGTTCTGCCGACGGAGCCGCGCCTCCGATGAGAACAGCCGATATGCGGCGGGCGTGTTCCGGTTGGCGCAGGAGCGAGTCTATCTGCGAGGGCACGACAGGAAGCAAGTCTATGCGTGAAACGTCGGCCGGTATCTCTATCTTGTTGCTGACGGGGAGCTCTATGAGGCTGCATGCTGCTTCGATGGCTCTTACGGCCATCATTTTGCCTGCGATGTAGTCGAAGCTCAGCGGCGAGGCGAGGACCGATTCGCTGCCGATGCCGAAAAAAGTGTTTGTGGCTCTTGCCGAAAGACGCATGTCGCTCTTGAGCAGGCTGATGTCTTTCGGTTTGCCTGTCGAGCCCGACGTGTGGGCCGCGATATAAGGCGAATCGGAATGCCATTGGGCTATAAAGTCGGTCAGGAGCGCCATGGCAGATTTTCGATAGAGGCCGCGGGTGCCGCGGGGTTGTAGAACAGTTCGGGCCCGCGCATTTCAAGAGGCGATGAGATGTTGTTGGTGTATAGCTGACCCGTTCCCAGGCCCTGCGGCATGGTTATGCTATGATTGTCGGTCAGCCATTTGCCTATGGCAGCCAGGCCTATGTTCGATTCGAGAGCCGATGTGGCCCACCAGCCGATGTTCATGCTTTCAGCCAGGTCTATGTATGTCTGCGAAGCTCTGAAACCACCGCACAGGGCCGGTTTGAGTATGATGTATGCCGGCCTGATGTCGTTTAGCAGGCCGGCGCTTTGGTTGCGGTCGCGGACTCCAATCAATTCTTCGTCGAGGGCGATCGGTACAGGACTCTTGCGGCAGATAGCGGCCATAGCTTCTATCTGACCGGCTTTGACGGGCTGTTCGAGGGAGTGGACGGAGAATGCCGAGAGCGCTTCGAGGCGCGCCAGAGCGTTTTCGGGCGTGAAAGCGCCGTTTGCGTCAAGTCGTATTTCGAGGTCGTCGGGGCTGAAATTGCGGCGCACCTCGCGCAGAAGGTCGAGCTCGTCGTCGAAGTTTATGCCGCCTATCTTCAACTTTATGATGCGGAATCCGGCTTCGAGTTTTTGCTGAATGCGCGAGCGCATGGTGGCTTTGTCGCCCATCCACACGAGACCGTTGATAGGAATGCCCCGCTTGCCGCCGAGCCATTCGTTTTCATTGTCCGGCGAGGCTTCGAGATTCGCCAAGGCAGTCTCGAAACCGAAGCGGATAGAACTGCAGCGGCTGTCGAGGGCACTTTCGGGCTGACGGCATGCATTGGCGAGAATCTCTTCATAATCAGGGCTGTCATCGGCCGAGAGACCGCGGAAAAGCGCGCATTCGCCGTAGCCGATGCGGCCCGGACGGTCGGAATCCGTGATACGTACAAAGTATGTATCCTTATATGTCATGACCTGCCTCGAAGTGCGGGCTTCGAAGTTGAACAGCAGGCGGTATGGAGTCCAGACTGCTTGGAGCATTTCAGCCGGGGAACTGGGGGTATTTGTCGAAGTCGGGGTCGCGTTTTTCGAGGAATGCGTTGCGGCCTTCCTGGGCTTCGTCCATGAGATAGTACATGAGAGTGGCGTCGCCGGCGAATTCCATGAGTCCGTGCTGGCCGTCGAGTTCGGCGTTGAGGGCGCGTTTAATCATTCTAATAGCGAAGGGGCTGCGCATCATTATGGTCTTGCACCAGTCAACGACCTCGTCCTCGAGTTTTTCGAACGGCACGACCTTGTTGATCATGCCCATTTCGAGAGCTTCGGCGGCCGTGTACTGGCGGCAGAGATACCATATTTCGCGTGCTTTTTTCTGGCCTACGCAGCGGGCGAGGTATGATGAGCCGAAACCGGCGTCAAAACTGCCTACCTTGGGGCCTGTCTGGCCGAAACGGGCGTTTTCGGAGGCAATGGAGAGGTCGCAGACCACCTGCAGCACGTTTCCGCCGCCGATTGCGTATCCGTTTACCATGGCAATGACCGGCTTTACGAGCGAGCGGATAAATTTGTGGATATCGAGCACATTGAGACGAGGAGTGCCGTCGGAGTCGCGGTATCCGCCGTGGGTCTTATAGTTCTGGTCGCCGCCTGAGCAGAATGCCTTGTCGCCGGCGCCGGTGAGGACCACTACGCGTACAGCGGGGGTGTCGCGGCAGTATTCGAGCGCGTCGAGAATCTGGGCATTGGTCTGCGGCCGGAAAGCGTTGTAGACTTCCGGGCGGTTGATTGTGATTTTTGCGATGCCTTCGAAGAAATCGAAGAGAATGTCGGAATATTCCTTGATTGTCTCCCACTTGCGGGGCTGTTTGTTTGTTTCCATTTTGTTCTACAGCAATCGGGCTGAGTATTTAGGGTCTATTATTATTCGGAGTATTGCGGCGCCGCGGTCGTTGATGAATCGTTCGAGAACGGTGTGGTCGGGTGCGGCGCAGTCGTATTCGAGATAGCGGTAGCCGTAGGCCTCGGCAAGCCGGCGTAGCGGCAGGCGTGGCTTCACCACAAAGTAGCGGTCGAGCTCGGGCAGTGCAGCGGTGGCTGTGATATTGCGGAAAATATCGCCCCCTGCGTTGTCGAGCACGGCAATGCGGAAAGCCTGCGGAGGCTCTGCCGCGCCAAGGGCGCCGATGTCGTAGGCGGCGCTCATGTCGCCGGTGATGAGTAGAGTAGGGGTTGGCGAGGCAATGGCTGCGCCGAGGGCTGTCGAAGTGCAGCCGTCTATACCGCTGACACCGCGGTTGCACATGAATGAGGACGAATGAGGCCACCGCACCATCTGGGCGTAGCGGATTGCAGAGCCGTTGCTTACATGCACGTCGCCCGAGTGCAGGCCGGCAAGTTCTGCTATGGTCTCTGTCACAGGATTTTCGGCAACGAGGCGCTTTGTGCGCTCTGCTGAATCTGCATAGAACGCCTCCCAGCGATCTGCAAAAGCGCTGTCGGCCGGGTTTGCTGCAAGGGCATTTATGAAAACGGGTGCGGAGCACTCTATCCGTGTGTCGAGGTAGCCGAAGGTGTCGGCTGCGTTATCGTCGAACCCGAGCGAGATATGGCGGAGTTTTTTGACGGAGCGCAGCCAGTTTTTGAGACGGGCCGAGACGAGACTTCCTCCGACGGTGATGATGACATCGGGTTCGAGCGCTTTGTCTTCGTTGAGGAAGCGGTCGAAACTACCTATATTGAGGCCGGTCGGAATATTCGACTGCGCCTCGGTCAGGACGGGTATATTCGGTATCGTCTGACAAAGCGCCGACCGTTCTCCCCCGGTTGTATCGCCGCATATTATCATCACTTTTTTATTTGCGAGCGAGGCTATAATGCCCGAAAAATCAGCCGCAGAGGCCTCCGGGCGTATGCTGCGGATAATGCGCGGTTCGAGTGCCGCATCCGCATTTGTCATGCGGGTGAGAGGCACGTCGAGCTGCACGTTGATGTGCACCGGGCCCTTGCGCCCAGAAAGGGCCTCAGAGAATGCTTCGTTGACCTCGCGGACGGCTTTTGAGAAAAGCTGCGCGTCGCAGGCGGCGGCCACGGGTATGTCGGCCGAGCGCCTTACAACAGCTGAGAGTGCGCCGTGCTGACGCATGGTCTGGCTGTCGAGCTGGTCTATCCATCGGGCCGGTCTGTCGGCCGTGATGGCTATCAGAGGCACGCGGCGGTAATATGCTTCGGTCAGAGCGGGGCCGTAGTTCATGAGGGCCGACCCCGATGTGCAAATCAGAAGCACCGGGCGCTCCGATTTCAGCGCCATACCCAGCGCCATGAATGCGGCGCAGCGCTCGTCGATGACCGTGTGCATGCAGAAATGCCCCGAGCGGTGGAAAACCACTGCGAGCGGCGCCGAACGGGTGCCTGGCGATACCACGACATGGCGTACGCCATAGTCTGCCGCCAGAGAGGCAAGCATGCGGCACACGTCATTGTCGATTGTTTCTGTTATAGCCATAAAGTTGGAGAAAATAGATTTTCTACGTAACAAAATTAGCTTATTTTTGTTAATAATGCAAGACATTCATCCATATGCAGTTTCTACGGTCGTATATCATATTATCTTTTATTATGGCGTCATTCGTTTGTGTGACAGCTCAGAACGCAGTCGATACAATGGTGACGACTCCGGCAGACACTGTTCCTGTCAAGAAAAGTCTCATTGCAAAAATAATAGACTATTTCGATGATGCCAACAAGCCCAAGAAACAGAAAAAATTCGATATAAGCTTTATCGGCGGTCCGCACTATTCGAGCGATACCAAATTCGGAATAGGACTCGTCGCAGCCGGATTGTATCGGACGGATATGAACGATACCATACTGCCGCCGTCGGACGTATCGATATATTTCGATGCCACCACAAGTATGTTTTTCAAACTTGGTGTGCGCGGCACCCATATAGCCCCGAAAGACCGCGGCAGATTGCAGTATGATGTCAATTTTTCGTCGGTAGCCACCAAATTCTGGGGTATAGGATACGACAATAACGTGAACGACGAAAATGAGTCGAAATACAAATACCTTAATTCGCAGGCACAGGTCTGCTGGGTATGGCGTCTGGCCGAAAATCTGTATCTTGGCCCGCTGGCTACCTTCGATTATATCAACGGCCGTCATTTCGAGAAGCCCTGGCTCTGGGAAGACGAGGACGACCGTACGTTCAATCTTGGTGTGGGTCTGACGCTGCAATATGATACGCGCGATTTCCTGACAAATGCCTCGCGCGGCGTGTTTTTCCGTCTCGACCAGCGTTTCAATCCCCGGTTTCTGCTGAACCGATATGCGTTTTCGCTGTCGGAACTCACATTTGCGTTCTACAAGTCGGCATGGCGCGATGCTACGGTGGCGTTTCAGTTCCATACCCGCCTCACTTATGGCAATACGCCGTGGGGACTGCTCTCGACCCTCGGAGGGAGCGACAATATGCGCGGATATTTCGAAGGGCGATACCGCGATAAGTCGGAAATCGACGTCTGCCTCGAACTGCGTCAGCATATATGGCGCCGCAACGGGCTGGTAGCCTGGGTCGGAGCCGGTACGGTTTTCCCGAAGTTCTCGGCTCTGTCAATGCGCAAGGTGCTGCCGAACTATGGCATAGGCTACCGCTGGGAATTCAAGAAGCGGGTGAACGTGCGTCTTGACCTCGGCTTCGGAAAACATCAGACCGGTTTTATATTCAGTATCAACGAGGCATTCTGATGAAAAATATAAGCAAATATATACCTGTGGCACTCATGTGGGCACTGCCGCTGCTTCTGATAGTGCCCAACGTGATTCTTGATGTCACCGAGCAATACTACAGCATTGCCGCGCGCATAGCTAACGTGGCTTTGCCGCTGGGCGTATATCTGCTGCTGGCGTCATGGAGCCGCCATGTGGGGCGAACGGCGCTTTTCATGATTCCTGTGATGGTGCTTTGTGCCTTTCAGATAGTGCTGCTGTATCTCTACGGCGAGTCGATAATAGCCATCGACATGTTTCTGAATGTGGTGACTACGAATTATCATGAGGCCTCCGAGCTCCTCGGCAATCTCGGCGTCGCTATCGCTGTGGTATGCCTGCTTTATCTGCCGCCTGTAGTGGCCGGAATTGTGCTCTGTGTGAAGAAGCGATACACCGGAAGGCAGGAGAGACGCCGTGCGTTTCATGCCGGCCTGGTCTCTGCCGGTGTCGGTCTTGTTGCGTTTGCGGCGGCATTCCTCATGCCCCACGGCTATAATCCGCTTCGCGAGCTTTTTCCTGTCAATGTGGGCTACAATATGGGAATGGCGGCCTACCGCACAGCGCTCACGAAAGAGTATAAGGCGAGTTCCGCCGATTTCAGATTCATGGCACATGCCGATATGGACTCGGTGCCGCCGGTGATTGTGCTGGTAATCGGCGAAACCTCGCGCGCCGACAACTGGCAGCTGAACGGATACGGCCGCGAGACAAATCCAAGACTGTCGGAGCGCGAAAACCTTATATTTTTCAGTCGGGTTCTTTCTGAAAGCAACACCACCCATAAAAGTGTGCCTTTGCTGATGTCGCATCTTTCGGCCACGCACTTCGGCGACTCCATATATAATGTCAAAAGCGTGATTTCTGCGTTTGGCGAAGCCGGCTATCGTACGGCATGGATTTCGAACCAGCAGCACAACGGTTCGCTGATAGATTTTTTCGGAGAAGAAGCCGACTGTGTGCGCTTCCTTACAGACGATGGCCTGCCCCATCACGATATGGAGATATGCGGCGCGCTCGGACACATAGTGTCGGAGAATACTGAAAAGCCACTTTTTGCCGTCCTTCACACTTATGGTTCGCATTTCAACTACACGGAGCGCTATCCCGCCGAATACAGCCGATTTAAGCCCGACGGTGATATGCAGGCCAAGCGTGAGAACCGACGGCAGCTTATCAACGCCTATGACAATACGATTCTGTATATCGACGCAATGCTCGACAGTATTGCCGAGGTGCTCGAAAGCAGCGGGCGCCCGGCGGCAATGCTTTATCTCACCGACCACGGCGAGGACATTTTCGACGACGCACGCGAGCGCTTTCTGCATGCGTCGCCTACACCGACCTACTGGCAGCTCCATGTGCCGATGATACTATGGCTTTCCGACGGCTATGCCGCCGAGCACCCCGACCGGCTTGCCTCCGCCCGAGAGTATGCCGGCTCAGAGGTGTCGTCAAGCCGGAGCGCCTTTCATACGCTGATGTCTCTCGGCGGCATTTCGTCGCCGTTCTACGATGTTTCGGCCGCTTTGACCGAAGAAGGCTATCGAGAGCCCTCGCGGCTGTATGTGAACGACTATAACGAAGGCGTTCCGCTGACACGTGCCGGCCTTCGGAAGCCTGATTTCGAAAAGCTCGCTTCGTCCGGCTTCTCAGTCGCTTCTGCCCGCTGATGGCACAATGCAAGCCTGTCATCAATGGGTAAACGGCGTGTTTTTGATGGCTGGTGATGATTGATTAAGGTTTTTTTGTTAATTTTGCGGCTTCAAACAGGTATGGATAGAAAATCGCGTAATATCGCATGGTTTCTGATGGTGCTTTTCGCAATGTTTTTTTGCGGAAACACTTTCTTTATCCATACACACAGGTCGTTCGACGGAGATGTAGAGGTCCACTCTCACCCGTATATGCCCGGCGCCGGACATTCGCATACAGCAGCCGGTTTTCAGGCCATAGCGCATATAAATGCCGCGCTTGCGACATTCGACAAATCTCCTGAGACCGATATACCGTACGTTCTTGAGCGGAGAATCAATGTAATTTTCCGTGTCAGAACCAGTGAAACGGCTTTTTATGCTGATTTAAGGAAAGAAAGAGCTCCGCCAGTGGCCGCGTGAGAACTCTGTAAACCCTTTAAATCACATTTCAAAAAGCAATTTTATGACTAAATATATATTGTCGATGCTGCTTGCAGTATCGGCTGTGTTCGTGCAGGCTCAGACAGCCGACACGAATCTGACCGGTCATGTGATAGACAAAGAGACCGGCGAACATCTTCCGTTCTATATCGTATCCATACCCTCTGAAAGAGTCGGCACAACAACCGATGCTTCAGGCCACTATGCCCTACGGCATCTGAAGCCGGGCGAGTATATTGTCGAGGCTGCATATACCGGTTATGTCACCGAACGCAAGAAAGTGACCTTGAAGCCTGGAAAGACCCTCGAATTGAATTTTGAAGTAGTTCCTGACGCGATGATGCTCGAGCAGGTTGTTGTAACCGGCACGAAGAGCGAGCTGAAGCGACGCCATAGTCCGGCGCTTGTCAGCGTTGTCGATGACAGGCTGTTCCGCCTTGTCGATGCATGCTCGCTCGCCGACGGCCTGAGTTATCAGCCCGGCGTGCGAGTGGAAAACGACTGCCAGAACTGCGGATTCACGCAGGTGCGCATAAACGGTCTCGACGGCCACTATTCGCAGATTCTCATGAATTCGCGCCCCGTATTTTCAGCTCTCGCAGGTGTGTATGGCCTTGAGCAGATTCCGGCCAATATGATAGATCGCGTGGAGGTGATGCGTGGAGGCGGCTCGGCGCTTTTCGGTTCGTCGGCCATAGGCGGTACGGTAAATATAATAACAAAAGACCCGGTGGCAAACTATGCCGAGGTGAGCCATTCGTTGGCTTCTATCGGTGTAAGCGGCGCGCTCGACAACAATACGACTTTCAATGCCTCGGTTGTGGGGCACAATAATGAAATAGGTCTGACTGTCTACGGACAGAGCCGCAGCCGCGACGGGTACGACCACGACGGCGATGGTTTTACCGAAATCCCGGAAATCAAGAGCCAGACTCTCGGTGCCCGCACGAACATGCGTTTTACGCCCGACACCCGTCTTACAGCAGAGTATCATGCCACCCATGAGTATCGCCGCGGCGGCGATGACATCGACAATCCTCCTCACATGGCAATGGTAGCCGAGCAGGTGGAGCATAACAATCACGGCGGCGAGGTGGCGTTCGACTGGTGGTCGGCCGAGCGCGACAGGCATTTCAATGTCTTTTCGGCTTTGCAGAGCATTCGCCGCAAGAGCTATTATGGCAGCGATATGGACCCGGACGCCTATGGTCGCACCAACGACCTCACGGCTACGACCGGAGCGCAGTGGACGCAGTCGTTCAAGAAAGTGCTTTTCATGCCCGCCGAGTTTATCGGCGGTATAGAGTACAGCCATAACTATCTTCACGATGTGACAGTAGGGTATAATCACGACATTGCGCAGAAGGTGAACATATATAGCGCATACGCTCAGAACGAATGGCGCACCGACCGCTGGGGTTTTCTTATCGGAGCCCGTCTGGACAAGCATTCGATGATTCACAATCCGATTGTGTCGCCGCGCGTGAATGTGCGTTTCAACCCGTCGGAACGTATGAATTTCCGTCTTTCATATTCGACCGGCTTCCGTTCGCCGCAGGCTTACGACGAGGATTTCCATATAGCTATCGTAGGCGGAGAGCGCCTTGTGACCGTTCTTGCTCCCGATCTTAAGCAGGAAAGCAGCAACAGTGTGAGTTTCTCGGCCGATTTTTATCACCGTATAGGCTCGGTGCAGACCAATTTTATGGTTGAAGGCTTCTATACCGACTTGCGCGATGTTTTCGCACTACGTCTGCTCGACCAGACAGATGCCGCCGGTAATGCTGTGCAGGAACGCTACAACGGCGGTGGCGCACGCGTATTCGGTATGAATGCAGAGTTGCGTCTCGTGTGGCCCAAGTGGACGATACAGGCAGGTGTCACCTGGCAGAACAGCCGCTACAAGCAGCCCGAATACTGGAGTGAAGACCCTGAAGTGGCCCCGGTGAAGAAGATGTTCCGCACCCCCGACCTCTATGGCTTCTTTACGGCCTCGTATAATATAAACAAGCACTTCACGGCCTCGTTGTCGGGAACTTATACGGGCTCGATGCTTGTGCAGCACCTTGCGGGGTCGGGCACGCCGGTAGACAAAGCCGTAGACACTCCGCGCTTCTTCGACGCCAATGCGAAGCTGAGCTATGAAGTGAATGTCTACAAGACTGCCTGCCTGGAATTCAGCGCCGGTCTGATGAATATTTTCAACAGCTATCAGAAAGATTTCGACCAGGGCTCGCTGCGCGATTCAGGCTATATCTACGGCCCCTCGCTGCCCCGCAGCCTCATGGCCTCTGTCAAGCTCCACCTTTGAGCTGTCAGACAAATTCCGAGCAGGGGCTGTGCATAAATTATTTTCAGTATGGGCGTCTTAAACGTTGATTGTCAGAGTGTATTCTTGACTGGTGTGCTCCTATGCTTTCGAAAAACTGAATTATGATATAGCCTCCGGATACTTTGAGATTTATTTTATAAGAGCTGTGGTATTCACCACAGCTCTTTAATGTTATTGTACCTCCAGGGAGCGTTGTGGTATGTTGATAGTGTATATGGGATAATAATCGGCAAATAAATAGGTGCGAAAGCATATTGTCGCTTAGTGTTGGCTGGAATGTGTCAAAATGACTAATGTGTCGGGTGAATTTTGGCTGTATGGAAGCAAATGTGTATATTTGCCGGAAAATTGCCAGCTGACATCTGTGTCTGTAGTTGTACTCTTTGGCAATAATATTAAATGGATATGATTAATACTTTTTCTAAATAATCCATTACATTAATGAAAAAATTAGTTTCAATTCTGCTTGTCTGGTTGCTTGGTGCTTCTGCCATTCAAGCCGGCGCACAATCGGGCCAGCGACGATTCTCCGGTTCGGAAGCCTCGCCAGAGGTGAGCCGCACAGTCGCTAAGACGGACAATCGCTCGGCTGAGTCCGTTCTGCGCACACGTTCAGTTACAAGCCCCGGCACTTCGTTGATTGCCGGTCTTGCCCCTATGTCGCGTAATATCGCCGGTAATGTTCGCTTCGCGGCTGCCGCTCCACATCAGGTGTCAGCGTCGCTCGATGTGTTCGGAACGGTGATTTTCGGCAATTCATGGACTAGCAATGCTCCCTGCGGAGTTTACAAGATTCCGGTCAACAATGGTGCTATCACCGATAAGTTGTTTGGAGTCAACAAAAACCCGCTTTATAGTTTCTTCGACGGCGACCAAAGTGTCTATACCATGTATGAAGTAGCGTACGGCTCATGGGTGATGGGCTATGATCTGTATGTATTCGACACTGTCACCAAGCAAAATATCAATGTTATTGAGTTCGACGACCTTAAAATTAAGGCCACTGATGTTGCCTACGACACTACTACAGGTAAAGTCTACGGTAACTTCTCCGGTAACTACTCCGGTGAAGACTATAGATATTGGGGATATATAGACCTCAAGGCCAAAGATGTCGTTTTTATCGCCAACCTCGACTTCTCACTTCGTGGTGTGGCTATCGATAAGTTCGGCCAGGCCTATGGTATCGGACTCGATGGTGTCCTATATAAGATAGATAAGGAGACTGGCGCGACCACTAAGATTGGCGACACCGGCTGTCCTGCACTCACATACGTGAGCTCAGCAGCATACAACGATAAGGATAACAATATTTTGCTGTCATACTGCAATGCTGATAGTGCAGGTCTTGTGGCTATTGACCCTTCGACGGGGCAGTCGACGGTTGTCTCTGTTTTCTCGGATGGCGAAGAGGTTATAGGTCTCTACGTTCCATTCCAGGCTCCCGACAAGGCTCCGTCAGTACCGGGGTTGAGTGTCTCTTGTTCTGACGGGTCGATGACGGTTGACTTCACTGTCACGATGCCAACCACACTATTCGACGGCACAGTCGCTACTGGTCAGCCGATGGGCTACAAGATATATGCCGACGGTACTGAAATCCTTAGAGGAAACAGTGAGGCCGGCGCCACGGTGAATACATCAAAAACCATGACGGTCAGCGGTAATACAAATTTTGTTGCTGTAGCTACCAATGAAGCCGGAGAGTCCAATCAAGCCAAGGCATCATGCTATGTAGGCAAGGGTACTCCCTCCGCCACCGATAAAGCTTCCCTGTCGTATGCCGATGGTGTGCTGACACTTACTTGGGAGACCGTGACAACCTCTTCTGATGGCGGCTATTTGAGCTCTGATGGCGTCCGCTACGATGTTGTCGATGGCGAGGGTGTTGTGGTTGGTTCGGATATCGCCGGAACCACATGGGCCAAGGCTCAGGCTATTCCCGATGTACTCACCGGATTTACATTCGGGGTCATCGCCAAGTATGAGGGCAAATCGTCTAAGGCTGTGATGTCGAACAGCCTCTATCTCGGTCACTACAATGCTCCCGCTTGCATCGACCTGATGAAGCATGACTTTTTCAACCAGCACAGTGTTATCGATGCCAACAAAGACAATGCCACATGGACTTTTGATTCGAGCAAGGGAACTATCTATAAATACAGCAAGAGCAATGATGGTGATGACTGGCTGATTTCTCCCGCATTCTACCTGGAAGCAGGCAAGGCATATGATTTTGAAGCTCTTGCTCACGCATACAGCGACAAATACCCTGAGAAGATTGAAATATGTATGGGCACTGCTCCCACAGTCGAGGGTATGACTACCACCTTGGTGGAGACCACCTCAATTCTTGGTGCCACTTCATCGCTCACTGCCAGCATCGTTCCAGCCGTTAGCGGCGAATATTACTTCGGATTCCACGCTGTCAGCGATGCGTACCAGTGGAGTCTCTATCTCAACGGCTACAGCATCTCGTCGCCATTTGGAGCCACAGCTCCCGATGCCGTAACCGATCTGACTCTCATTCCCGATGTGACCGGCGACCTCAATGTTGATATCTCTTTCAAGACTCCTGTCAAGACCGTCACCGGCGCTGACTACTCAGGCGATATGCAGCTGCGTGTTCTCCGCGACGGAGAAGAGGTGACAAGCCTAACTGCAGCCCCCGGCTCGACCCGGACGATCAGCGACAAGGTTACGACAGTCGGAACACACACCTACACCGTCGTATCGGCGAACCTCGCAGGCGATGAAGGTAGAAGCACATCTGCGTCGGTGTTCGTAGGCCCGAACGTTCCGAATGCTCCAGTCGACGTAAAAGCTGTCGAGAATGCACAGAGCTTCGGCGAATTGACTCTCAGCTGGAAAGACCCCGCGACAGACATTGCCGGCAACCCGCTTCTTGCAGCAAACCTCACTTACAACGTATATTTCTATGACAATGCCAAGAAGGAGTGGATACTTCTCAACGAGCAGCCTCTGACCGAGCGCACATACACTTTCCGAGCACAGGCCGCAGATGCTCCACAGGCTTTCGCGCAGGTTCTCATCGAGGCTCATAACCGCGGTGTGGCTGCCGAGGAATTCGCCGGGGCCGGTCTCGTAGCTGTTGGTCCCGGATACCAATTGCCAGTTGCAATGACATGCATTGACGACGTCAAGAAATATATTATAGGCATCGACGACTGGGAGGGTTGTGAATTCGGCATGAAAGCAGACGGCGATATGTCGTCGGTTATATCACAGGACGGTGATGGACAATTCTTTTACGGCGAACGTGTAGGAAGCAGTACGACACTTGGAGCCAGCAAAGGTATCGGAGACTTCGTGTTTGGTAAAGTAGACCTTTTCGGTGCTAAGAATCCGGTATTCACATTCTATACATGGAAGATTACCGAGACCGACAAAACACGTCTCGAAATCATTGCAATTTGCAATGGCGAGCGGAAGACGGTCACTACTATCGATTACAACAATGATGACAACGACATCTGGACAAAGAAAGTTGTAGACCTCTCTGAATACAAGGACAAGGCTATCCAGCTTATTATCCGCTATTATTCCGACGGCCTTGTGTACTGCTTCTTCGACAACATGAAGTTCATGGATATGCCCGACTACGACCTCAACGCTGTGGCCGTAACCGCTCCCGAGAGCGTTGTCGGCGGCGACACTTTCGACGTGACTGCCACTATCGAGAATGTGGGCCGGCTGGACGTTTCCGGATTCGACGTTGAACTCCTCGCTAACAATAAAGTTGTAGATGTCAAGCACGTCGATCTTCTTGCCGCAGGAGAGACTGCCAACGTCTCTTTCGAGCAGATTATTACCATGGCTCAGGACAAGGTTGTCGAATATACCGCCCGTGTAGTATGTTCTGCCGACCTCGATGCCAGCAACAACATCACCCCCAAGGCTGCAAAGGTGACACGCGAAGACAGCGAGCTTCCTGAGGTACGCAATTTGACCGGTAAGGCAACTGCCGACGGCAATGTTCTGTCATGGGATGCTATTTCCGATAAAGACCTTCCATATGACCCGACTGTAGAGTCGTTTGAAAATGCTGAACCCTTCGCCAAGGCATATCCCGGATGGACATTCGTAGATCGCGATGGCAAACCTAGTGGCGGAACCGGCAACATCAGTATTCCCTATCATGAGTACGGTGTCGACCCGGAATCGTTCATAGTCATCGACGGCACATACAGTGGCTTTGCCAACTCTTCGTATGCCAAGGAGTATGTCGCTGCCGACGGTAAACAATACATCGGTTCGCTTTGGACGATGGGTGAAGGAAACACTATCACCGAATCCGACGACTGGGCTATCTCGCCTGCTCTCAAAGGATGCGCACAGACGGTGACCTTCTGTGCCAAGAACGCATCAATCAACTACAGCGAATACCTCCAGGTGTGGTACTCGACTATTGACTCGACAGACCCTGATGACTTCGTGATGGTCAAGAATTTCAATAATGTCGGCTATAACTACCGTGTTATCCGCACAGACGGCTGGGGTACATTCTCGGTAGATCTTCCTGAAGGTGCCGTAAGAGTGGCATTCCACGTGGTCTCCAACGATGGCATGATGCTCATGATTGATAAGGTGTCGTATCTTGCCGCCGATGCTACCGTCGGACTCGAACTTAATGGATACAATGTTTATTGTGATGGGGCCAAGCTCAACGAAGCTCCCGTGACCTCCAATACATACACGCACTCCGATAATACCGCTGAACACACCTACCACGTAACAGCTGTCTACAATCGTGGTGAGTCAGAGGCTTCTGCTCCTGTCGTTATCTCTACTTCGGGTGTTGACGGTATTATAGCTCCCAACGCCGATATCACTGTCGAAGGACACGATATCGTCATTACCGGAGCCGCTGGCGACGATGTTCGCATCGTTAGTGCTGATGGCAAAACCATCTTTGCTGGATATGGGGATTGCCGCGCTACCGTAGCTCCCGGCTTCTATATTGTGACAGTGAAACGTACGGCTACTAAAGTGGTTGTCCGTTAACCTCCTGTACGAACATATACTCATCGTTTAGGTCGTACATATCCGTTATACAGAATAAGCCCCGGCTTGCCGGGGCTTATTCTGTATAACGATGATTATTTAACTTTCTGTATCTGATGGCCTATTTGGCGGGCTGGTTTTTGAGGAGCTGCTGGAGCTGCTCGGGGGCGTTGGTGGTGATGTAGTCGACGCCATTGTCGATGCACCACTGCATGTCGGCGGGGTCGTTTACGGTCCATACGTTCACTTCCATTCCGAGGTCGTGAGTCATTTTAATCCACTCGGGGTGTTTTTTCATCACTTTGAGTGAATAGTCAATGCCTGCGCCGCCCATTTCCTTTATCTGCCAGGGTATATAGTCGCCGGTGAGGTAATATACGGCAGTTCCTTTCGGTGTGTATTTGATGAGGTCCTGGAAGCCGTATTTGGAGAAGGTGATATAGTCGGTTTTGTCTTCGAGACCGTATTTCTTCACCATTTTCACGATGTCTTTCACGGCTTTGCGCTCATGCTTGCGGCTGTCGTGTGTTTTGAGTTCGAGGACGATACGCGAGGGTTGTTTGGCGGCCTGCGCGAGATAGCTCTCGAGTGTGGGAACGTTTTCGCCGTTGGCGAGTTTTTGTGCGAGCACTTTCTTGGCCGGAGAGCTTTCGATGTGCACACCGTTGATGTCAGCATCGTGGTTAACAACGATTACGCCGTCGGCGGTCATCCATACATCGAATTCAGAGGCGTAGCAGCCTACCGAATCCGCTTTGACAAGAGCTCTGACGGAGTTTTGAGCCGAACCTTCGGTATCCCAGTAGCCGCGGTGTGCTATTACTTTGGGAAGCGCGGCCGAAGCTGCCAGAGATGAGGCCGCGGCAAGAGCTGCGGCAATGATAAGACGAGTTTTCATAGTTCGTATTCTATTTTGACTGGTTTATTTACAGATGTGGCGGGTATATCGAGAGTGATACAGCCGGTTTCGTCGTTGAATGTTGTCTTGGTCTTTTTTCCGTTTACCTTGACCTGTGTGGCGGCCTTGACAGCGGGTAGTTCGAGGCGGTAGGCGCGTCGGGTAATCTGGCCGGGGTATGTGCCCTTTGCCGGATGTACGGTGACGGTCGCTTTTGAGCCGGTCTGTTTATACTGCAGGTCGGTTGTGGTGTATATTCCTTTCTGATAGTCGAGGGATATGCCGTCGTCTTCGTAGAGGACGAATGTGTTGTCGGCATCGCCGGCAGCGGGGTAGACGCGCATTACGAGTGTTGTGAGGGGCTCGGTGGCAGGTCGGGGAGTGTAGGGTTGCATTGGCAGAATCCAGCCGCCGCGCACGTATAGGGGGAATTCGTCGAGCGGTTTGGCTATATTTTCGGTTTTGCCACCGTCTTTGCGTTCATGGGTGAAATAATCATACCATACTTCGCCTTCGGGGAACCATACTTTCTGCGAGGCGACTTTGTCGGCTCCTTTGCCCGGAGTGGTGATTGGAGCGGCGAGCAGAATGTCGCCGAAGGTGAATTCCTGGGGCTGTGTGAACGATTCCGGCTGGTCGCCGTAGTCGATAAACATGTTGCGGTTGAGGGGCACCATGGTGTTGTGTGTCTGCCATACGCTTGAATATACATAGGGCATAATCTGCGAGCGGAAGTGGTACATGCGGCGCATGGCTTTGGTCTCTTCTTCGCCCGAAATCCACGGACGGCGGTCGAGCTTGGCGTCTTTGGTGGAGTGTACGCGCAGAGCCGCCGACAAGGCTCCGAACTGGGTCCAGCGCACTGTCAGCTCGGGGTTGGGTTTGCCTCGGAAGCCGCCGATGTCGTGAGCCCAGTAGTAGCAGCCGCCCTGGCCGCTGCCCGAAGTGAGTTTTACTTCGAAGGCGAGGATTTCCCAGTTGGACTGGGCATCGCCCGAGAACTGGATAGGGTGGCGGTGGTCGCCCCATCCGGCCCAGCGGCTATAGCCTGCTCCGCGGCGGTTATTGTTCTGCGAATCGCGGTAATACAGTTCGTTGACCCATGCGAGAGATGTCGTGTTGAGGCCTCGGACATAGGGATAGAGGTAGTTCTGCTGCCAGTCGAGCCACCAGAAATCCACTCCCATTTCTTCGCTGGGGCGATGTGCGTATTTGAAGAATTTCTCCATATAGTTCCTGTCGGAGAGGTCGAAAAGGGGCACTGGGCCGTCTGTCGCACCGAGTTCGGCCGCAAATTCGGCGTAGTTGTGTTCGTGCGGGCGCAAGCCGTCGTGCGGGTGGTCGTTGAGCGACACCGTGATTCTCTGGGCGTGGATGGAATCGATAAGTGCCTTGGGGTCGGGAATCAGTTCCTTGTTCCATGTGTAGCCGTTCCAGTTGAGATGGCCGTTGTGTCCGGTGCCTGTGGTGGCATCGTTGGTATGCCAGCCCATGTCGAATACTATGTTGTCGATAGGAAAATCGTTCTGGTCGTAGCCTTTTATGATGTCGAGAAATTCGTCGGCGGTATAATCCCAGTATCGGCAGTACCATACGCCGTGGATATATTTTCGGGTCATCGGCACTTTGCCGCTTATAGCGCCGAGAGAGGCGAGGGCTCCGCGGTAGTCGTTGCCGTAAATGAAGCAGTACTGGTCCTGGATATGCGAGTTGGTGTCGCGCGGTTTGAGCCAGCCGTCGACGAGCAGGTCGGCGCGTTCGTCGTCGATCATATACCAGCCGTCGCGGCTCAGCAGGCCGTCGTTCATTGGAATTTCCTTGGTGACGCGGTCGAGAGTCTCGACGGTGCCTCCGAGGTTGTTTTTTGGCAGGAAGCGGTTTGTGAATTTTTTCTTTTTGCCGTCGAGCGTATAATATACGGCCAGATTCGATGTGGAGAACGGAAAGCCGTCGTCGTGATACTTTATGTCCAGAGCCGATGTCTTTATTTCGTATCTTCCTTCGCCGAGGTCTTTCACTTCAATACTGTCGAAAGGCAGCATGTTTGTGCGGTCGTAGGCGAACATAGTCGGCTCATCGATAAACTTGCCGTCTTTTGCATACTCCAGGCGCAGTAGCTGAGGGGTGATTATTGAAAGGCGTGCGTTTCCGAAGACCATGGGGTTTTCGGTAGGGGCTTTAGCTCCCGCTGTTGTCGCAGAAGAGATAAACAGTAGTGCAGCCAGCAGGGGGCGGGCAAGTCTATTCATGGCTTTCGTCTTTTCTTGTAGTCGTGATTATATAATGTTATGACTCCGATGTTGAACCGGAGTGTATTGATTTTTAGATAATTGTGTATTCTTTGGGTTTGTGGGACGGTGCTTTGATGATTGTTTTTAGGGTTTTGAAATAGATTCGTGCGTATCGAATCGAAACATCGGAACTTTCTTTGCGCAACAAAATTAAGCATTATCGGCCACTATTCCAAAACTGATGCAATATTTTTTTGGTTAAAATTTCGTTGTACTACAAAAAAATCCCGCAGATGAGGCTGCGAAAAATTCCGATAAGAAGTGCAACGGGCATTTTCTCACTCCTCCTCAGGGG
>CAMNRO010000044.1 GCA_946553045.1 uncultured Porphyromonadaceae bacterium
TGAGCGTATGCTTGCGCTGAGGAGGTATCTTTGACATCGACGGGAAGAAAATAGCTGTCGAAGAAGAACAACTCCGCACAATGGCCGACGGCTTCTGGGAGAATGCCGAGGCCGCACAGAAGCAGATGAAGAAAATCAAAGATCTGCAGAAATGGATTGCCGACTACGCCCAGCTCGAAGGGGCTGTCGACGAAGTGAAACTGGCCCTCGAATTCTTCAAGGAAGAGCTTGTCAGCGAGGAAGAGGTAGACCATGCTTATGCCAAGGCCGTGAAGCTGCTCGAAGAACTTGAGCTGCGCAATATGCTCCGCGGCGAAGGCGACATCATGAGCGCCGTGCTCAAAATCAACTCTGGTGCCGGCGGCACCGAGAGCCAGGACTGGGCATCGATGCTGATGCGAATGTATCTTCGCTGGGCCGAGAAGAACGGCTACAAGACTTCTATCGCCAACCTTCTGGAAGGCGACGAAGCCGGTATCAAGAGCTGTACCATCAATGTCGAAGGCGACTTTGCTTATGGCTTCCTCAAGAGCGAGAACGGCGTTCACCGTCTTGTGCGCGTATCGCCTTACAATGCTCAGGGCAAGCGCATGACATCGTTCGCGTCGGTGTTCGTGACACCTCTTGTGGACGACACCATCGAAATCAAGGTGGAACCGGCGCTCTTGTCGTGGGATACTTTCCGTTCGGGCGGCGCAGGCGGCCAGAACGTGAACAAGGTCGAATCGGGCGTGCGTCTGCGCTATCAGTTCACCGACCCCTATACGGGCGAGAAAGAAGAAATTCTCATCGAGAACACCGAGACACGCGACCAGCCTAAGAACAAGGAAAACGCACTGCGCCAGCTGCGTTCTATCCTCTATGCGAAGGAGCTTGAACACCGCATGGCCGAACAGGCTAAGATAGAGGCCGGCAAGAAAAAAATCGAATGGGGCTCGCAGATACGCAGCTACGTATTCGATGACCGCCGTGTGAAAGACCACCGCACGAACCATCAGACCTCTGATGTAGGCGGTGTGATGGACGGCGATCTCGACGGTTTCATCAAGGCCTACCTCATGGAATTTTCTGAAAAAGAAGAACAATGACCTTAGCCGAGAAGGCATACACAGATATCAGGCTACGACTGATTATCAACCCGATATCAGGCACTGTGTCGAAGCTCCGCATGATTCCGAATATCTCGCGGCGTCTCGAACAAGCCGGTATTGATTTTGAGATATGTGCAACCGAGGGCCCCGGCCACGCCACAGAGCTGGCGGCCGAGGCCGCCCGGTGCGGCACATTCGACGGTGTGCTTGCCTGCGGAGGTGACGGCACTGTCAATGAAGCTGCCCGCGGTCTCGCAGGCACCGATGTGCCTTTAGGCATCATTCCGGCCGGCTCGGGCAACGGCCTGGCGCGGCATCTGGGCATCCCGGTGGACATTGACCGTTCGCTGCGCGTGATAGCCGAGCGCAATATCATCAACGCCGACTACGGGCTTGCCAACTCGACACCGTTTTTCTGCACATGCGGAGTGGGATTCGACGCCGCCGTGAGCGAGCGTTTCGCCCGCCAGAAACGTCGCGGCGTGATGATGTATCTAAAAAGCGCCATCGACGAGTATGTGAAGTTCAATCCGGAAGAGTATGTAATCGAGGCCGGCGGCCAGGTGCTGACCGAGCGCGCTTTTCTGGTTGTGTGCTGCAATGCGTCGCAGTATGGCAACAACGCATTCATAGCTCCGGACGCTTCGGTGACCGACGGAGTGCTCGACCTTGCCATCGTTCATGCGGGCAATCCGTTTTCGCATGCGCTCCTGGGCCTTGACCTTCTGACCGGCTTCATAGGCAAAAATGCGCTCGTAGATATAATCAGGGTGAAGTCGGCGTCAATCCACAGAAAGAAGGCCGGAGCCGCTCATATTGACGGCGACCCGCACGTCATGCCAGCCGACATAAACATCAGTTGTGTGCCTGGCTCCATAAAATTGTTTTCGCCGACAAGCAACACGCGCTTCAAACCGCTTTTTACTCCGATGAGTTTGTTTTTCAGAGACTGCGGTCTCAGCGTTGCCCGTCTGTGGCGCAATAATTAGAGGCTCGGAAGCGTTATCAAGATATGAAAATCTGTCGGTTCTTATTTTTGCTCATCTGCGTCGGCGCACTGGCTCAGAGCGCAAGTTCGCGCGACTTTAACGACAAGCTGCTCAACCGCCCATATGCCGACAACCGGAAATGGCATCTTGGTTTTTCGGTCGGGGCTTTTGCGTCGGACCTGAGGTTGACCCACAACGGCTTCATTACCGAAACCGGGGAAGAGTGGCGACTGGAACAACCAGACTATCAGCCGGGATTCTGTGTGAACGGACTTTTCGACCTGCGTCTGAACAATTATTTTTCGTTCAGAGTATCGCCCGGCATGTACTTCGGAAGCCGCGACATTCGCATGCTCGAACTGAACAGCGGCAAAACGGAACGGCAGAATATAAAATCGACTCTCGTAGTCCTTCCGATAGAGCTTAAATATGCCGCCGCGCGCTATCGCAACGCCCGCCCTTATCTTATAGGAGGCGTGATGCCGGCTTTCGATGTAGGCAAGAAACGCAACGATTTCCTGAAACTGAAATCGAGCGACTTCTTTCTTTCGGTAGGTTTCGGATGCGACTTCTATATGCCTTATTTCAAGCTTAATCCTGAAATCAAATTCTGCTTCGGCCTCACGGACGTTCTTGAGCACGACCGCCCGGACTTGATCGAAGACCCCGAAAGATTGAAATTCACGCAGTCGCTGGCCAAAGCAACTTCAAAAATGATAGTCCTCACTTTCTACTTCGAGTAAGCATGGGCAAAGTAATAATAACACATCTTGTAGATGGCGACCCGCAGGGTATCCGCAGTGTCTTCATAAGCAATAAAACGACCGCCCAGACCTGGTCGAAGACCCCGAAAGATTGAAATTCACGCAGTCGCTGGCCAAAGCAACTTCAAAAATGATAGTCCTCACTTTCTACTTCGAGTAAGCATGGGCAAAGTAATAATAACACATCTTGTAGACGGCGACCCGCAGGGTATCCGCAGTGTCTTCATAAGCAATAAAGTATGTAATATGCTGGTGATTCCAAGGGCTAATGTGCAGGATGCATTCGACAATCCAGACATAGACCTACAGACACCGGCCTTCTATATACTTATTGGAAGCTCATCTGATATTGAGATTTCAAAACCAGAAGCTTATATCGGTCAGACGGACAACATGCGCCAGCGGCTCAAGGAGCACTTCAAAAGCAAGGAAAAAGAGTTCTGGCAATTCGCACTTGTCTTCATAGCAAAAGACGGAAGCATAAACAAAGCCGACGTACAATATCTTGAAGCCAAAGGAATAGCGCTCGCCACCAAAGCCCGGCGCTATTCTATGAAACCGAACAAGGTGAAGCCGGTTCTTCCCAATCTGCCGCCGCATCAGAGAGATGCCGCCCAGGAATTTTTTGAAGACATACTTTTTCTGACCTCTTTCTACGGCTGCGACATTTTCAGAATCACTACCAAATCGCCCTCAAAAGTCGAAGGCGCGGAAGTATTCTACTGCGGCGCCAAAGCGATTTATACGGCACGAGAAATCGTTGTGCTCGAAGGAAGCGAGATTTCTGAAAAATCGACTCCTTCGCTTAATGATAAAGGACGACGCGACAATCTTGTAGCCCAACTTACACGACGTAAAAACGGCCATCTGGTGCTGAGCCTCAACAAGGCTTTTGGGAGCGTTAGCGCCGCAGCCAAGTTTGTGAGCGGATATAGCGTAAACGGCTGGGAGGCCTGGAAAGACAAGGACGGAAATTCGCTCAACTCGCTTTTTAGAAAATCATAAGACTCGATATCTCAACAGGAGGTCAGGTTTAAGAGATGTTAAATCTGACCTCTTTTGTTGTTTCGGGGAACTTTCGCGGCACGATTTCATACTAACATAGCAAAAGGACCCCCGAATGAAAGACGACACTACATATGACAGCCAGTTCACGGGCTTAATAAAGCGGAATGAAAGGATAATTTTCAGTACGTGCTTTTTCTATGCGAATGCGTCGGTGCCTTTCGACGATTTGCGCCAGGAAGTGCTGATAGCTCTGTATCACGCCTTTTCCTCTTTCAGGAACGAGAGCAAGGAATCGACGTGGGTGTACCGGGTATGTATAAACACCTGCGTTATGTCGCTGAAAAAATTCACGCCACGGATATCATTCGCGCCAATAGAAGCGATTCAACATCTTGGCGCAGAGTTGGCAGAGAATGCGGAGTTCCGCGATAAAATAGAGTGGCTCTACGAAGCCATATCCAGACTCAATCCTCTGGAAAAAGCGGTGATACTTATGTGGCTTGACGGTATCAACTATGATGAGATAGCCGCCAATATAGGAATACCGCGCAATACGGTTGCCTCTAAACTGCACCGAATCAAGAAAAAATTATCCAACTATAAATAACGACATTATGGAACTGGAGAATCTTAAAAAATCATGGGATGACATGGCCGAAAGCATGGATGCACTATCGGCAAAGCTTACAGAGAGCACCAATATTGCCATATTGTCAAAAAAGAGCAATCTGCGCAGCCGAATACTTAGACGAGCCTACACAGGGTGCGCCGTAACAGCAATCTGCCTCATGGCGATGGCAAGCTATCCGCTCTGGAGCCCCGGAGGATTACCGCTGCTGTGGGCGGCCTTATCCAGCGTGGCTATTGCCGCCGGTCTTGCTGTGGAAGTTTATATTGCCGCCTGCATAAAACGACTTGACATATATAACTCTTCAAACGCGGAGCTGACAGGAAGAGTGGCCCGAATCAAGAAAAGCCGGCGTAATTTCGAAATCTGGGCCGACGGGATTGTTGTAGTTTTTTTCATCTGGCTGTCGTTTGACGCGATAAATATCCGTGATGCCCTTTTGTGCTGGACATTTGCGGTGACCGGCATTGTGCTCGGATTCATCATCTATAGACGTGATGCAGCCGATTTTGATGAAATTGCCAACTGGTGCAGGTAAGAGGCAAAAATCGCGTAGCTGAAAGGCACGCGATTTTTCTATAAGTTTTTTTATACAGCGTTTGCTTTTTTTGCTTAATTTTGCGGCAGAACTCACATAAAACCGCAATGACCCGAAAATACGACTATCTTGTCATCGGTTCCGGCATAGCCGGAATGAGCTTCGCCTTGAAAGTCGCCCGCGAGGGCGTGAAGGTGGCTCTTGTTTGCAAAACCACTCTCGACGAAGCCAATACAGCCCTCGCCCAAGGCGGCGTGGCCTCCGTTACCAATCTCGAAGTGGACGACTTCGACAAGCATATTCACGACACGATGGTTGCCGGCGACTGGCTGAGCGACCCCAAGGCCGTAGAGATGGTTGTGAAGGGTGCTCCCGAGCAGATTGCTCAGCTGATTGGCTGGGGTGTGGACTTCGACAAGAACAGCGATGGAAAATTTGACCTCCACAAAGAGGGCGGCCACAGCGAATTCCGCATTCTCCATCATGCCGACAACACCGGTTTCGAGATTCAGGAGAGTCTTATCGGTGCTGTACGTGCAAATCCTTATATCGATGTTTTTGAAAACCATTTCGCGATAGAAATCATAACCCAGCACCATCTTGGCAAGCGTGTGACACGCCGCACTCCCGACATAACATGCTACGGGGCGTATGTGCTTGACATTGCCGAGGGGCGGGTTGACACCTATCTGTCGAAAATCACGGTCATGGCGACCGGCGGCTGCGGCGCTGTGTACCAGACGACTACAAATCCGCTCGTCGCTACAGGCGACGGTATTGCGATGGTTTATCGCGCCAAGGGCACGGTCTCGGATATGGAATTCATTCAGTTCCACCCCACTGCCCTCTTCCACCCCGGCGACAGGCCGTCGTTCCTCATCACAGAGGCCATGCGTGGCTACGGCGCAGTGCTTCGCAATCTACGCGGCGAAGAGTTCATGCATAAATACGACCCGAGGCTCAGCCTTGCGCCGCGCGATATTGTGGCGCGGGCAATCGACTCGGAGATGAAGCTGTGGGGCGACGACCATGTTTATCTCGACGTGACCCACAAGGACCCGGAAGAAACCCGTCGTCATTTTCCCAACATCTATAAGAAGTGCCTGACGCTGGGTATCGATATTACTAAGGATTATATTCCGGTGGCACCGGCGGCGCACTATCTTTGCGGCGGTATAAAGGTTGACCTCAACGGCGAATCGAGTATCCGACATCTGTATGCCCTTGGAGAATGCTCGTGCACGGGGCTTCATGGCGGAAACCGCCTGGCGTCGAATTCGCTTATAGAAGCGGTTGTATATGCCGACGCTGCCGCACGGCATGCTGCGGCCGAAATGCCGGAGATAAGCCTGCGAACAGATGTTCCGACATGGAACGATGAAGGCACACGACACAACGAGGAGATGGTGCTTATCACACAGAGCATACGCGAAGTCGGTCAGATAATGGGCACATACGTTGGCATCGTGCGCTCCAATCTGCGCCTCGACCGGGCCTGGAACCGACTCGATATTCTCTATGAGGAAACTGAAAAGCTTTTCAAATACTCGAAGGCCTCGCGCGAAATCTGCGAGCTCCGCAATATCATCAATGTCGGCTATCTGATAATGAGACAGGCGAAGGAGCGCCGCGAATCGCGCGGACTTCACTATACAATCGACTATCCGCCGGTAAACCGTCAGGGAGACAGCAGCGTAAACTCCTAAGCTATTCTTGCGTTATAACAGGAAAAGGTCAATCAGTTTATGAAAAATATACATGTTTCGCTAAAGAGCGTCGGGCTTTGCGCTATTCTGGCTGGCGCTCTCGCCCAAAGTTGCACAAAAACCGAAGAGGCTGCCCGTCGTGAAAACGATATAGTTTTCGACCATTTCGCTATCGAGCAAGCATATACACTTGAAAATTCCTCGACCGACTATGAGACTGACAGCGATCTTACGATGGGTTGCCGCGCAAATCTGTTTATCCCTGTCAAGTTTATGGGCCATGACATGACGGCATTCCGCGACAGTGTGCTGAAAATGGCTTTCGATACTGTTGCGACCGACCCGGCTCAGGCAGCCGAAACGTGTTTCAGACGCACGGGCTCGGAGATTGGCTATCCACTGAAACCCATTGCAATAGATGAACAGGAGGCCGACAGCCTTGCCAACACGATAGAGAGTCTGAACAACTTCGATGGGTTTGCCGAAATTCAAGGCCGTATAGCAGCCATGACTCCTGAGTATGTGTCGTATGCAGTGACATCGTCGTCGTACTATCCCAGGGCTGCCCACGGAATGTATGGCACTTTCTATATCGTATATTCGGCAAAAGCCGACAAGATGGTAAGCCTCAGCGACTTTTTCACATCGGACGGTCTGGCGGCGCTACCCAAAATGCTGCGTAAGCGGGCCCAGGCCATGCGCAGCTATATTGGAGCAACCAATCTCACGGCCATACCCGGTGGCGACAACTACTACATAAATGCCGACGGCAACCTTGTATTCGTGTATCAGCCATACGAGATTGCAAGCTACGCTCAAGGCGAAATCAGCATCGACCTCGAGCCCTACATGGTAAGCGACTATCTGACTCCGCTGGGCAAGCAAGTGCTGCTCAACGAATAGCCGCAGGCGCAACAAGAGTGTTTCGCTACGAACGACGCTTTCGCTTAAAGAAAGACACATCGTCGACTATCAATTTCGTCCAGCCGACACAAGATACATCATTGCAATTCACAGCATTACGACTTCAAGGCCAACGGCAATGCTGCCGTTAGTCTTGAAGATTGTATAGATACCGAATATCTTTCCACGATATACTATCTGTTTTTTCTATCTGAAATTCAGTATATCTCGGAATTAATATGTATATTTGTACAATATTAAATATCTCTTCAGGAGACTAACATTCTATTATTAGATTACATATGTAGTCTATACTTTTTGGAAGTTTGGCAGGAATTAGGACGTAAAACACTACAGCACTGCGTACTACACATTGCCAGACCAGATAAAGAAGTAATATGAATCATGCCGAACAGCCCTAATCACAATATCGAAAATCCGTGTTGGTTTGTTCTAAATCACATAGGGAATGTTCACGCAGGGAATCAAGCACAGAAAACACTCGACCGATTCAACAAACAACAGAATACGCGCCTTGAGCTCTTCGCTCCCACATATGTAGTCAAAGAAGAAAGAGAAGGAAAGGTGTGCATGCGGCGTCTCAGGCTCGCCTTTCACTATGTATTCGTAAAAGGCACATTCGACGAGGTTAAACTCTTATGCGCACAGCCTAACGGTTTTTCATTTCTGATTAATCATAGCGGATGTGAGCGGTATGCCGTGCTTGGCGACAGCGAAATGCGGCATTTCAGAGAAATTGCACGTGTTTATGAGAACTGTCTTCCTTTTTATTCACTTGAAGATGTAGATCTGGAAGAAGGCGATCTCGTTGAAGTCATCAACGGTGATTTTCCCGGGCTTGTAGGCACGTTCATGCCTAAGGCAAAGAGCAAATCGGGCAATGTAGTGCTAATGGTCGACCGTAAATGGGGAACCGTAGCCTACGATATAAAAGCTTCGGATGTGAGGGTTATTGAATTTGCCGCTTCGTCGAACCGGGCTTATGACCAGATCGACGCTTTCGTGCCCAATCTGCTGAAAGCCTTGAGGTATCACTGCGACAAAGCCACATTGCCGCCGGCTCTTTCATCGAAACTGAATGTTTTCTGCAGCCGATTTGAAATTGTAAAAATCAACAACATCAAACTTCAGGCCAAATTATTCGCCCTGCTGAGTGCCGCCAATTTCCTGATTGGCAACGCAGAAGTCTCCATCAACATGATGGAACGCTTCGGGAAAGCCAGGGAGTCCATAAGCAATTCGTGGACGGAGGCTTTAATTTTATTGATATTCTCGGCAACCGAAAACGACATTGAGTTGTTTAGAAAAGGATTCGATTTAATTGAAAGGCTCGAAGCCACTTCGAAGTTTCAGAAAAATCTCGTTGAGGAGTACTCCTATTACAGGGAGCATTTTAAACAATCAGTATAAGAATATATTCATACACGCTCTAAGACAAAAGAACACTCCGCTTGTTATATACGACAATGGCACATAATAACGAAGGAAGCTATAATATAGCAGTGGCCGGAACAGGCTATGTAGGGTTGAGTATCGCCACGCTGCTTTCGCAGCACAATCATGTGACAGCTGTTGATGTAATACCCGAAAAGGTAGAATTAATCAACGCCCGTAAGTCGCCGATACAAGACGACTATATCGAGAAGTATCTTGCTGAAAAGAATCTTGATCTTACTGCAACCCTCGATGCTAAAGAAGCTTACCTCAATGCTGATTTTATTGTCGTTGCCGCGCCGACGAATTACGATCCTGTCAAAAATTACTTCGACACGCATTGCATAGAAGAAGTCATAGATATTGTGCTGAGCGTCAACTCTGAGGCTGTTATCGTGATAAAATCGACAATACCGGTAGGTTATTGCCGCAATCTGTATATGAAATATGCGGCCAAAGGCGTCAAGCGGCTCAATCTTCTTTTCTTTCCTGAGTTTCTGAGAGAAAGCAAGGCTCTCTACGACAACCTGTATCCGTCGCGTATAATAGCCGGACTTCCCAAAATCATCGACGAGCCCCAGTTCGCCGAAGAAAATGCAGCAATCGCTGCCATTGCCGACATTGAAAAGCTTGAGCGTGAAGCACGCGTTTTTGCCGGATTACTGCAAAAAGGGGCTATCAAGGAAGATATTCCGACGCTGTATATGGGCCTCAAAGAGGCGGAGGCAGTCAAACTTTTTGCCAATACCTACCTTGCCCTGCGCGTGAGCTACTTCAATGAACTCGATACGTATGCCGAGGTAAAAGGCCTTGATTCCCGGGCCATCATAGAAGGTATTGGACTCGACCCGCGTATCGGCACTCACTATAATAACCCGTCGTTCGGATATGGAGGCTACTGCCTGCCCAAAGACTCAAAGCAGCTTCTTGCCAACTATGCCGATGTGCCACAGAACATGATGAGCGCCATCGTCGAGAGCAATCGCACCCGCAAGGACTTCATTGCCGACCAGGTGCTTAAGATGGCTGGATATTATGGATATTCGTCGGCAAACAATTACGGCGAAGCCCCCGAAAAAGAGTGTATTATCGGCGTGTATCGTCTGACTATGAAATCGAACAGCGATAATTTCCGCCAATCATCGATACAAGGCGTGATGAAGCGCATAAAGGCCAAAGGAGCAACCGTAATTATCTATGAACCCACCCTCGAAGACGGCACTACATTCTTCGGAAGCCGCGTTGTGAACAATCTTGCCGAATTCAAGCGTCTCTCACACGCAATCATTGCCAACCGCAACTCTGCCGACCTCGCCGACGTCACCTCAAAAGTATACACCCGCGACCTCTTCTCCCGCGACTGAAACAAATTTTATAGCAGTCATCTTATGCTATCACAAGTGATTAAATAAATCGACCTCAATACGCTCATATCAATCTTCCATAATAGAAAAAATATCTATAAGACCTATCTGCAATTATTCAACAATTAATCACTAATGAAAGGAGAAGACAAACGCACAAGTAAACTAAAAAAGAATATAGTCGTTATCGCATTAGCAAAAGGTCTATCTCTAATAATTAGTTTACTATATATTCCACTACTTTTAGACAGTATGGAAACAGACAATTATGCAATTTGGCTAACCCTTACCTCTATAGTTTCGTGGATAACTCTCCTTGATATAGGATTAGGCAATGGCTTAAGGAATCGCTTATCAGAAGCTTTAGCTAATAATGATTTAAGACTTGGTAAAGAATACGTTTCAACAGCATATTTTGCCGTGTCTGTATTATCCATTTCCTTAGCTATTGTTTTCTTCTCAATAAATCCTTTTTTTAATTGGGGTGAAATATTGAATACACATACAACAGATATTGTAGAATTAAATTTTTTAGTTTCCATTGTTTTTTCTTGCTTTTTCTTGCAATTCGCCCTTGGATTGATTAATTCTGTGTTGTATGCTATTCAATTACCAGCATTATCATCAATTGCGACATTGTGTGGACAAGCGTTATCCTTTCTAAGTGTCTTAATTATTGTTAAAGTATTTAATCAGTCAAACCTTCTTTTATTAGGTAGTATAATAGCAATTGTACCACCATTAGTTTTACTTATTTTAAATATTATTATTTTCTATAGGTTCAAAAACATATCTCCATCATATTCCAATATTCGAAAATCAAAAATAAATGATATCCTTTCATTGGGAGTAAAATTCTTCTATTTACAGATAATAACAATTATTCTATTTCAAGCCAACAATCTTATAATAGTACATGCTATTGATAAAGAAGCCGTTGTTAAATATAATATTATATATAAATATCTATATATACTAGTAACCCTGTTCTCAATGATTTGTATTCCAATATGGAGTGCCACAACAGAGGCATATGTAAAAAAGGAGTATAACTGGATTAAAAAATCCAAAGATAAACTATTAAAATTAGCGGTACTATTTATCTCTGGTGGATTCCTAATGGTTGCCTCCTCAAAATATATCTTTGATATTTGGCTCGGACACAATTGTCCATATATTGACATACGCTCAACAGGTTTAATGTATATTTATTGCTCATTCCTAATATTATATAATGTTTATGGTTATATAATCAATGGTATTGGTAAACTAAAGATTCAAATTATAATCACGTCTTTACTGGCAATAGCATATATCCCTTTGGCTATTTATGGTGGTCGATACTTTGGATTAAATGCAATACTTGGAACCATGTGTCTCAATGCAATCATTAACTTTTCATGGTCTAAAATCCAACTTACTAAGATATTAAATAATAAAGCTGTGGGTTTATGGAATCGATAAAAAAGGTAATAAGATATCTATTTTTACTATTTCTATTAGCGTTCTCCTCATTCGAGTATTTCTTTAGAGATAGTCTTTTATTATATATTTTATGTTCCGCAGCCATATGCTATATAATAGTAGCTCGAATCTCTCTGTCTTTCAGACCCATTGTATATGCACTTTCTATATTGTTGCCATTAATAATACTCATACAGGGTGCTTTTGTTAATGATAACAATATATTTGGCGTTCTAGGTCAATTCCTAACGTTATTTGGAGTGATGAGCATTGCTGTTATTTTAAACCAACACCTTGTCAAGACATACACTAACATAATTGTAGCCATCGCTCTCTATAGCACTGTCATATATATAGCTTGTCTAGACCCATATATTTACAATTATTTATATGAGTATGTGGCAGCTAATAATTCTCTTGGCGTTGAAAAAGCAATTTTTGAAGGAGGAGGACGAAATTTTATAATTTATAACTTTCAATATAATCTTATTCTTGATGCTGTAGGCATAAATAGAAATTGTGGCCCTTTTTGGGAACCCGGCATGTTTGCTGTATTCTTAATCATAGGTCTGTTCTTCAATATTTTTATTTTAAAAAGAAAATTTATTGGGATTTCGAACATAATACTAATTGGAGCATTAGTAACTACATTTTCAACTGGTGGTTTTATCGTTGCCCTTTTCCTATTTTTATATTATATTATAAATAAAGGAATCACATTCACTAATGTTGCTATTTTTATACCAATTACTATAATTGTAGTCAATATCGTCATGAATCTCGAGTACATAGGAGATAAAACCATATTCCAATTAGAAAACGCCTCGGTAGGCAGTGATTTATCTCGATACGGAGCTTTTCTTACTCAATTAAAAATGATTGACGCAAGCCCATTTATAGGAGGTGAACAGATTTCAGATTATTCTTCAACTAAAACTCTAGCGTCTGGAACTTTATTGCCATTTGTAACATATGGGATTCCCATAGGATTGGTCTTTTATATAGCACTATATAATGGCATAAACAGATTATGTATGATAAATAGAGCCTCTATGATCATTGGTGTCGAATTATTTATCTTAATAATTGCCTTATCATTTTCGCAAACCATCCTACTAAATGTATTTATTCTCCTGTTAATGTTTAATGGTTTAATCAACAAAAAAAAATACTATGTTTAATATTCCCATAGTCCTCTTTATCTTCAAAAGAGCGAAAAAGTCCACTATTATTATTGACCAACTGGCAAAAATTGCTCCGACAAAGCTATATTTGATTGCAGATGGTCCTCGAAGCGAGGAAGAAACGGAACAAGTAGAAGCATGCCGCTCAGAAGTAGAAAAACACATAACCTGGCCCTGCGAAATCATCAAAAATTACGCACCTCAAAACCGAGGCGTATTTGAAAATATTGCTGGTGGAGCTAAATGGGTATTTGAAAGAGAAGAATCCGCAATCTTTCTTGAAGATGACAACTTTCCATCGCTTTCGTTTTTCCCATTCTGCGAAGAGATGCTTGAACGATATAAAAATAATGACCGTATTATATGGATATGTGGTTCTAACTACTTAATAGAATCTGAGTTTGAAGACAAGGCAAGTTATTCCTTTACACAGAATATGTTGCCTTGTGGTTGGGCCTCATGGCGCGACAAATTCATGAAATACTATCAGGCTGATTTCGAATTATGGGAAAAGCCAGAGATAAGAGCTCGAATAAAACGCCTGCCATATTCGAATGCCCTTAAGCGACAGGAGATGTACAACTGGGAATCTGAAATCTACCGCAAAAAAAACACTGGTAAATATTTATCCTGGGATTATCAGATGAGCTTTACTCTGCGAAGTCAAAATCTCATAGGCATAGTTCCTAAATATAATCAAATAATGAATAT
Source organism: uncultured Porphyromonadaceae bacterium (assembly GCA_946553045.1). GTDB lineage: Bacteria > Bacteroidota > Bacteroidia > Bacteroidales > Muribaculaceae > CAG-873. Next base: position 13,806 of record CAMNRO010000044.1, read on the forward strand.
CGGTGTTGACATTGACTCTATTCACGGAGGCATATCGCTGGATAATGAAATGACCAGACGCTTTTGCGAGAATCCAATTAAAGACCTTGAATTTCCTCTATTACATCCTAAAACCATTGAAATAAACAACGATTTAGAGAAACGATTAGGTCGGATTATAACTAACCCTCTGAAAAAACGAATAGTTAAATATGTATCTGATATTTTAAAACAAGTTTTAGGTATCAGTCAACACGAAAGCCTTACCCAAAAATTAAAATTTCGCAAATAAGATAATGAATGTTCTATATATTGGTAGATTCTATCCGCCTCATTTGCTTAAAAGTATTGCATCTGATTCTTTCGGCAAAGCGAGTTTCGCCAACCATAATTTTGAACTGTCCATACTAAGCGGATTACAGCAATTGGATAATATAAATCTTCGTGTTATTACGCTTCCTCGAACCTATTCGTTTCCTCATAACAACAAGAAAGCATATATCACACCTGATAAATATGAATTAGATGGTGTTCAATATAATAGCGTAGGTTTCTGCAATATAGTTGGATTAAACAAAATATCAATGATCCAGAATCTTAAAAATATTATAAAAAAAGAGATTTTGGAATTTGATGACAATGAAATTGCTATTATCGTCAATACACCTTCTTATGAAATATCTAAGGCTTTGTTCAAGGCTTTAGATAGTAATGGAAAAATAACAACCACCCTCATTGTTCCTGATGTTCCAGAATGTCTCGTAGAGATGGACAATATATCATCTTTAAAAGGTAAATTGGTTAATTATCTGAATCGTAGAAACGCAGAATTGTCTTTGAGATATGACAAGTATGTATTTCTTACAGAAGCAATGAATGATTTCTATCATGCCAAAAAGAATGATTACATTGTAATGGAAGGATTGATTGATACTGATAAAATTCATTCATATAATGAAGTTACAACCGAGGGTAAAGAGATTATCTTATATACAGGAACTTTGCGCAAAATATTCGGAGTAATGGATCTGATTGAAGTATTCTCTAAAGGCAATTTTAAGAATACTGAATTATGGATTTGTGGTTCAGGAGAGGCGGCCTCTGACATTGCTGCGGCCGCTAAACATAACAATAACATAAAATTCTTTGGTCTTGTAAATGCTCAAGAAGCAAGACATTTGCAGTCTTTAGCCACTATTTTAGCGAATCCTCGTTCTGCCAATGGCAGATATACTAAATATTCTTTCCCTTCCAAAACCATAGAATACCTGTTGGCAGGCAAATCAGTCATTATGAATCGTCTGCCCGGTATTCCAACAGAATATGATAAATTCCTATTCTATCCCGATAGTGAAAGTACAGAGAATTGGATAACGAAACTTAATGAAATAATTGAGATGGACTGGAATGCTCGACAGGAAAAGAATCTGTCCGCACAAGCATATATCAAAGAAAATAAGTCCGCAAAAAAACAGTGTTCAAGAATAATTCAACTTGCATTCAAATAAACAATTATATCAGATGTCAGTTTTTAAGGATAAGACTCTCCTGATTACGGGAGGAACGGGGTCGTTCGGAAATGCGGTGTTGCGCCGTTTTCTTAACACCGACATAAAGGAAATACGCATTTTCAGCCGCGACGAGAAGAAGCAGGACGATATGCGCCATGAGTATCAGGTGCGTTATCCGGCTGTTGCTCACAAAATAAAGTTTCATATCGGCGATGTGCGCGATTTGCAGTCGTGCAAGAATGTGATGCCGGGCGTGGACTATATCTTCCATGCGGCGGCGCTGAAGCAGGTGCCGAGTTGCGAGTTTTTCCCGATGGAAGCAGTAAAGACTAACGTCATCGGAACTGACAATATCCTCACGGCTGCCATCGAGGCCGGCGTAGAGGCTGTGATATGTCTTTCGACTGACAAAGCTGCATATCCTATAAATGCCATGGGCATCACGAAGGCTATTGAAGAGAAGGTGGCTGTGGCAAAGAGCCGCTATTCGGGTAAAACCAAAATATGCTGCACCCGCTACGGCAATGTGATGTGTTCGCGCGGGTCGGTCATACCTCTGTGGATAGAGCAGATTCGCTCGGGCAATCCTATTACTCTTACAGAGCCGTCGATGACGCGCTTCATCATGAGTCTCGAAGAAGCGGTTGACCTCGTGCTGTTTGCGTTTGAGCATGGCGAAAACGGCGATATTCTTGTGCAGAAAGCGCCGGCGTGCACAATCGGCACCCAGGCCGAGGCCGTATGTGAGCTTTTCGGAGGTAAAAAAGAGGATATCAAAGTCATCGGTATCCGTCATGGTGAGAAAATGTATGAGACCTTGCTTACGAATGAGGAATGTGCCAAGGCCGAAGACCTCGGTAATTTCTATCGTGTGCCGGCCGACAACCGCGGTCTTAATTACGATAAGTTCTTCAAGGAGGGCGACGAGACCCGCAATACTCTTACCGAATTCAATTCCAACAATACCCGCCAGTTAAACGTTGAGGAAACCAAGGCCAAGATTGCTGCTTTGGAATACATACAGAATGAGCTCAACGGCGCAGGCAACTTCGTGCAGTAATGAAGATTCTTGTCACCGGCGCCAAGGGATTCGTAGGCAAGAATCTGTGCGCACAGCTCAATAATATCAAAGAGGGAAAGGCAAAGAATTACCCTGTGACTATCGACGAGGTATTCGAGTATGATATCGATTCATCGCCTGAGAGTCTCGACCGGTATTGCCGCGAAGCTGATTTCGTTTTTAACCTCGCCGGGGTAAACCGCCCGGAGAATCCCGAAGATTTCAAGAAGGGCAATTTCGGATTTGCATCGACTCTGCTCGATACTCTCAAAAAACATGGCAACCGTTGCCCTGTGATGCTGAGCAGTTCGATTCAGGCCACTCTCCTGGGCCGCTATGCCGGTCACCCCTACGGCGAAAGCAAGCGTGCCGGCGAGGAACTGTTCTTCGCTTATGGCGATGAGACCGGCGCGAAGGTTTTAGTCTACCGTTTTCCGAACCTTTTCGGCAAATGGTGCCGCCCGAACTATAATTCGGCAGTGGCAACGTTTTGCAATAACATAGCCAATGACTTGCCGATTCAAGTCAATGACCCGACTGTCGAGCTTGAGTTGCTTTACATCGACGACCTCGTCGAAGAAATGATTGATGCTCTTCAAGGAAAGGAGCACCATTGCGAATTCGACGGTGTCGACGCGGTTGCAAGCACAGAGGGCCGCTATTGCTATGTGCCGACCACTTTCCATGTGTCGTTGGGAGAGATTGTAGATTTGCTGCACAAGTTTGCTGAGATGCCGGCAAGCCTGATGATTCCCGAAATACCGGCCGACAGTTTCGCCAAACGTCTGTTTTCTACCTATCTCAGCTATCTGCCTAAAGAGAAGGCTGTCTTTAATCTGAAGATGAACACCGACGACCGCGGCAGTTTCACCGAGTTGGTGCATACACTCAACTGCGGGCAGGTGAGCATAAATATCTCCAAACCGGGTATTACCAAGGGGCAGCATTGGCATAATACCAAATGGGAGCAATTTATTGTTGTGAAAGGTCACGGACTGATACAAATGCGCAAGGAAGGCTCAACCGAAGTAATAAGCTATGAAGTCAGCGGCGACAAGATACAGTCTGTGATAATGCTGCCGGGTTATACCCACAATATCATCAATCTCTCCGAAACTGAAGACCTCGTTACGGTGATGTATTGTAACGAAATCTTCAATCCCAGTAAACCAGATACTTTTTTCGACCCCGTAGAAAAGTGATGAAAACTGATTATAAAAATATAAAGTTTGCCAACAACGGAAAACTAAAGCTGCTGATTATCGTCGGTACACGCCCTGAGCTTATCCGTCTGGCAGCGACAATCAACAAGTGCCGCAAGTACTTCGATGTAATCCTTGCCCATACAGGCCAGAACTACGACTATAATCTCAACGGCATTTTCTTCAAAGACCTCAGGCTTGCCGATCCGGAGGTTTATATGGATGCTGTGGGCGACGATCTGGGGGCGACAGTAGGCAATATAATCAACTGCTCCTATAAGCTGATGGTTGATATACAGCCCGACGCATTGCTTATACTCGGCGATACGAACTCTTGCCTTTCGGCTATCGCAGCCAAGCGTCTTCATATTCCGATTTTCCACATGGAGGCGGGAAACCGCTGCAAAGACGAATGTCTGCCCGAAGAAACCAACCGCCGCATTGTAGACATCATTTCGGACGTAAATCTGTGCTACAGCGAGCATGCCCGCCGCTATCTTGCCGACTGCGGGCTGCCCAAGGAGCGCACTTATGTAACAGGGTCGCCGATGGCCGAAGTCCTTCACCAGAACCTCGCAGATATCGAAGCCAGCGACATTCACAATCGCCTCGGACTCGAAAAAGGCAAATATATACTCCTGTCGGCTCATCGGGAGGAGAATATCGACACCGAGAAAAATTTCCTGTCGCTCTTCAATGCCATAAACGCCATTGCCAAGCGATACGATATGCCGATTCTCTATAGCTGCCACCCCCGCAGCCGCAAACGGCTTGAACAGTCGGGCTTTGAGCTCGACAAGCGAGTGATACGACACGAGCCTCTCGGTTTCCATGATTACAACTGCCTTCAGATGAATGCGGCCGCCGTTATCTCAGATTCGGGCACTCTTCCGGAAGAATCATCGTTCTTCACATCTGTAGGCCATCCATTCCCCGCAATATGCATCCGCACCTCGACAGAACGTCCCGAATCGCTCGACAACGCCGGATTCATTCTTGCCGGTATCGACGAAAAGTCGCTTCTGCAGGCAGTGGAAACGGCTATTTCAATGAATGCCAATCAAGACAACGGCACGCCAGTCGACGTGTACGTGGGCGAAAACGTGAGCAACATAGTTGTGAAAATCATACAGAGCTACGTCACCGTCGTAAACAAGATGGTCTGGCGCAAAGAATAGTATCATGATTGATATATCTATTATAATACCCACCTATCAACCTGGCAATTATATATTTCATTGCCTAAATTCCATCTCTGCACAACAATTATGCAAAAAACGATTTGAAATCATAATTATTCTTAATGGATGCAATGAACCATGGGCAGGAAAGATAAAAGAATGGATCAATGAACATTCAGATTTAAATATTATTTTTATCCAGACCGATAATAGTGGTGTAAGTAATGCCCGCAATATTGGCATAAACCATGCAAACGGACAATATATCACTTTTATTGACGACGATGACTATATTTCTGAAACTTATCTGTCAGACTTACTGCTATATTCAGATAAGCATACAATCGTTTTGAGTAATTCTTATTCATTCAGAGATGGAGAATCTGTATTTGATGAGAATTATCCCCTCCGAAAATGTTTCTTTTCTCTAAAAGGTCAATCTAAAATAGGAATTGTTCGTTCTCGATCAATTTTTAACGGTCCTTGTATGAAATTAATACCAAAGAAACTTACAGAGGGCATCTTATTCAGTCCTAACCTGAAAAACGGTGAAGACTCATTATATATGTTTGAAATATCTAAAAACATAAAAAACATAAGGCTTGCGCCTGAGACAGCTGTATATTACAGGCGTTTCAGAAATAATTCGGCTACAACATGTAAAAAAAGCATTAGTTATCGTCTAAAAAGTTCAGCTATGCTATTTTACTCATATACACGAGTATATCTCAACGCGCCATTCAAATACAATCTGTTATTTTATCTTTCACGTATAGCCGCCACTGTCAAAGGCCATCTTCTTGCCAAATAACAAGGTAATGCTTATTTAAAATAATCGCCATCATGAGAGACTACGGTATCGTAAGCATAATAACTCCTACATATAATTGTGGCGCATTTATTGCACAAACCATAAAGAGTGTTCAAGCCCAGACTTATCCTAACTGGGAGATGATAATTGTGGATGACTGCTCTACCGATTCTACAAAACTAATTGTAGATAGATTTGCAAAGGAGGATTCACGAATTAAATATATATGCCTGGAACGGAATAGCGGAGCCTCTGTTGCAAGAAACATGGCCTTAAAAAATGCAACAGGAAAATGGATTGCTTTTTTAGACAGCGACGATTTATGGACTCCAGATAAACTTCAAAAACAAATTGATTTCATGACTGAAAATCATTGTTCTTTTTCTTATCATGAATATTCCGAAGTCAATGAGAACGGCGAAATAATATCAGGCAAAATTTCAGGACCTAAGCATATTACCAAATTAGGTATGTTTTGTTATTGTTGGCCAGGCTGCCTGACTGTCATGTACAATCGTCATGAAATAGGTTTAATTCAAATTAATCCTATTAAAAAGAATAATGATTATGCCATGTGGCTGGAAATCATAAAAAAAACGGACTGTTTTCTGTTGAAGGATAATTGTGCCTACTATAGAAAGAGAGTTGGTTCAATAAGTAATCATAGCTATATCTCGCTAATTAAATGGCATGTAAAACTATTTAAATCAATCGGATTTAACAGTTATGGTCTCCCTTATTTATTAACCCTCAATAACTTGTTTTGGGGTCTTTTAAAAAAAATACTATATGTAAAATCCCTATGATGAGTCTCTCAGAAATAATATATCGTGTAACACATCGAAAAGCAATCAAAGATGGAGGTGAGATTCCGTACTATTGGAAATACTCTATTTTTACAATAATTGCCAAACCTATCCGTAAATTTTTCTCCGCTGTTATTATACCTACGATTCCTTTTAATTGTATAAGAATATTCAGTTACAGACTTTGCGGATATAGAATTGGTAAGAATGTATTTATCGGAATGCGCTGTTATCTCGATGACATGTGCTATGATAAAATAACCATTGAAGACAATGTCATAATATCGTATGGGGTGTTTTTTGCCTGTCATGGGAGGAATCAGAGTCATAACCAAATTCTTATAAAAAAAGGAGCATACATCGGTATGAGAGCTTCAATTATAGCGCGTGAAGACCTTGAAATAGGGGAAAATTCAATAATTGGTGCATGCACACTTGTAAATAAAAGCATTCCAGACAATTGTACATCTGTAGGCATTCCCAATAGAATTCTCTAATCAAAAATTTTTATGGTTTATAAATTCCTCTTTGATCGTCTAATGGCTCTTCTTGGCCTCCTGTTTCTATGGCCACTTCTTTTAGTCATTAGTATCCTGATTATGTTAAAGATGCCTGATGGTCCAGTTATTTTCAAACAAAAACGAGTTGGTCGCAATGGTAAGTTATTTACTATGTATAAGTTTCGCTCAATGGTAGTAGGCCATAATGGTTCATCAGTTTCTGTTGCTGGAGAGAGTCGTATAACACCTTTCGGCTCTCGTCTACGTCGATATAAGCTTGATGAGTTACCTGAACTTTGGAATGTACTTATTGGTGATATGAGCTTCGTTGGCCCTCGGCCTGATGTACCTGGCTATGCAGATCAATTAAAAGGTAAAGACCGTGAAGTTCTAAAGCTCCGTCCCGGTATAACAGGACCTGCATCACTCAAATATCGTAATGAAGAAGACCTCCTTGCTAAACAAGAGAATCCAAAACGATATAACGACGAGGTTATCTTTCCAGATAAAGTACGCATTAATCTCTACTACTTACATCATTATTCATTCATAAAAGACATTGAAATGATATTCTGTACTATACTTGGTCGCAGAATGTCATACAACAACGAAGAAATTTAATACAGAATAATCTATAATAGATTACATACACAATGTAAAATATTAAAAAAATATATATGAAAGAACGGATTTTGCTTTGTCTGGCTCATATGAGCGGCAAGGAAATGGATTTTATAAAGGAAGCGTTCGCTGACAACTGGGTCGTCCCGATGGGGCCGAACGTAACCGGCTTCGAGAAGGATCTTGAAGCTTTTGTCAATAAACGCGAGGGGCTGCCGGCTCTCGACAAGAAAGTGGTCTGCCTTTCGGCCGGTACAGCCGCGGTGCATCTGGCGCTCATTGCCTGCGGCGTCGGCTACGGCGACGAGGTTCTTGTGCAGTCGTTTACGTTCTGTGCGTCGAGCCACCCGATTACTTATCTGGGCGCGACTCCGGTTTTCATTGACTCCGAAAAGGATTCGTGGAACATGGACCCGGACCTGCTTGAAGAGGCCATTAAAGACCGTATCGCCAAAACCGGCAAGAAACCTAAGGCTATCATTCCGGTCGCGCTCTACGGCATGCCGTACCGTATCGACCGTATTATGGAAATTGCCAACCGTTATGAGATTCCTGTTATTGAAGACGGTGCAGAAGGTTTTGGTTCCAACTTCAACGGCCAGGCCCTCGGTACTTTCGGAGAGTACGGCGTGCTGTCTTTCAACGGCAACAAGATGATTACAACTTCCGGCGGCGGCGCCCTCATCTGCCCGGACGCAGACAAAGCCCGCGAAATACTCTGGTATGCGACACAGGCTCGCGAAAGCTATCCTTACTATCAGCACGAGGCTATCGGCTACAACTACAGAATGTCGAACATCTGTGCCGGTATCGGCCGCGGCCAGATGACAATCGTTGACGAGCACATAGCCCATCACAGGCATGTGCAGGAATTATATTGTGAATTATTGAAAGACATTCCTGGAATCACGATGCACACTAATCCCGGTGCAGAATATGATTCCAATTTCTGGCTGTGCACAGCCACCCTTGACCCTGAATTAAGGATCAAGAATCAGGAGAATGCCTACAAGCAGGTAATAACGGGTGCTGTTGGCGGGGCTGCCGGCGTCACACATGCAAGTACGTGCGCTACGACCGACTGTCAGCCAAATGACAATGTGGAAGCTCTCCGCATGGCACTCGACAGTGCCGGAATCGAATCGCGACCTCTCTGGAAACCGATGCACAAACAGCCCGTGTACCGCAACGCGCCCGCATATACAAACGGCGTGAGCGAAGCCCTCTTCAAAGTCGGAATATGCCTCCCCGCAGGACCGTGGGTATCAGACAATCACGTTCATTATATAGCCGAACAGATTAAATCCAACATCATTTAATCTGCTTCCTACCCGAAAACAATCAGGAGCCGTAGAGGATAGATCTCTGTGGCTCCTGATTTTGTATCGTAAAGCAAGCCCGAAGACCTTCAGAAAACATTGGATACGCCTGCGCCGTATTGCAGTACTGGCAGCCAATGTCAAAACGACTCCGATATTTATTCACCCCAAAAACACCATGTTATAGAAAACCTTCAAACAAAAAATACGGTTTTTCAAATCCTAAGACTGGGATTTTCAAGCAAATCACTAATTTAGCGATTGCCCGTTGGACCCACAAAAGTGCCGACCTGATATTTTTTATATGAAAAAAAACATCTGAAACTAATGGATAATCAAAAAAAAATTCTTACCTTTGCAGTCGAAATCAAAGGAGCGATGCTCGAGTGGCTGAAGAGGCACGCCTGGAAAGCGTGTATACGTCAAAAGCGTATCCCGAGTTCGAATCTCGGTCGCTCCGCAAATAACGCACTGAGAATTAATCAATTAAAGATTGATTTTCAGTGCTTTTTGTGTGTTTATATGTTCTAAAAATCTGTAAGATAACCTAATTGATTTCGCTTTTATTCGGCTTTTTTCGGCTCAGTAGAAAATCAGTGGGGAAATAAATTTTTCACAGCCAAAGATTATAGC
>CAMNRO010000045.1 GCA_946553045.1 uncultured Porphyromonadaceae bacterium
CGGTTGCCTTTGTTGGCATTTTCGTAGTAGTAGCCTGCGCGGAGGAAGAACTGGTTGTTATAGGAATACTCCGCACCGAGCGAGACGTTGATTTCCTTGAGTTCTTCGCCGACTCCGCCCGGAGCGTCGCTGAATGATTTGAAGATACCGGTGATTGGCGACATATTGCGCCAGTCCTCGAGTTTGTCGGCATACTCAATTTCTCCGTCAAGGCCGTCCTCAAAATCAATACGGCGGGGCTTGGCCGGAACCAGAAGTTTGTTGAGGTCCAGGCCGATAGCCAGGTTATGATAGTCGGCAAGGGGAAAGGTGAAAGTGGTGCCTATCTTGAGGTTTGTCGGCAGGAATGCAGGATTTTCGCCGCCATCGTATGACACTTTCGAACCGATATTCGAAATATTCCAGCCCCATGACCACTGGCACTCGTTGCGCCCGATAATAGGATATGTGGTGTAGTAACCGGCAATATCGGCTGCAAACGCCGACGCTCCGACGCTCTGGTCGCCGGCATACGACTCGGAAAAGCCGAGCGCGGAGTATATGTAGCGGAACACCACGCCCATAGAGAATTTTTCGGAAAGCTTACGCGAATAGCCTATGTCGAAAGACATTTCATAGGGGTTGAGCGACTGTCCTACGATGCCTTCGCCTTCGGAAGTAGTGACTTCGCCGAGCGAGAAGTAGCGAAGCGAAGCCGATATGGCCTGATTGTCATCGCGGCCTATCTTATAATAGCCCGAAAGGTCGGCAAGGAAGATGTCGTTGACAAGCTTGCGCAACCATGGCGTATAGTTGAGCGACACTGCCGCCTGGCTGTAGGCAAACGCATATTTCGAGGGATTCCAGAACTGGGAGTTGGCGTCGGGCTCGGTGGCCGCGCCAAGGTCGCCCATAGAGGCGCCGCGCGCATCGGGGGCGATGCTGAGCGATGTCACGCCGGTCTCGATAGGGTTGAATTCGTTCTTGATACTGCCCTGAGCACGGACAGCCACTATCGAGATAAGGGCGAAGAGTATGGATAAAGAGATTGATTTCATTTTCGGTAAGCGGAACCTGATTTATCGGCTCTACAATATATAACTGACTGAGGACTCATTTATTGCCTTCAAGCGGCCTGAGAACAGTAAAATGTATTGCCTCAGTACTTCCGGCGACAGCTCCGTCGCCAAGAACGACCCAGGCGCGATAAGCACCGTCGGGCACACGGGCGCCATCAGCAGCGGTGAGATTCCATCGGTAAGGGAAGGAGCACGCCGGCACAGACAGAACTGTATGACCCGCGCGGTCGACCACCAGCAGACGACCCTGCGTGCCGTCGGCGCCGTCGAGACTGAACTCGATGAAGTCTCGGGCCACGGCCGTACCATCCTTGTCGTGCGACAGCACTGCAGACAGCTGCTGACCTCCGACGATAAAATCGACGTTTGCAGAAGCCGTGACACCTACGTTGTTGGCCACTTCAAGGAATATGGTATGCTTTCCGACGGTCGCTTCCGGGAAAGGAATGTCGAAATACACAAGACCGTCTGCGCCGACGCGTGCATAGGCGGCTGCCGCAGGCACAGACATGCTTCTGTCGAGTGTCAGTTTCACCGAACGCTCAAGACCGGAGGAAATACGCAGCCCGGAGGGCGAGGGGTCTACCACGGCATGGAACACATAGTTCGAACCGACAATATCGCCTGAACGGAACTCATCGGAGTCTATATACATATTCAATATCTCAGGCGCGGTGAGGTCTACGTCGTCGCCGGAAGCAGCCTCAGTGGCCACAGAGTACGACATGTCGGCTCCTGCGGCGCAACGGCCTGCAGCGTCGACAGCCGCCATGCTTATGCGGTTGGGCGCATCGCCGTCGGACGACAGTGGCGCGGTAAGCGTCACACTGAAACGGCCGCCGGCCACTTTCGCTGTCGCCGAGCAGAGAATGTCGGAATCGTCTGCCGCCGTTTTAAGAGTCTCTGTATCTGTAAGATTCACTCTCGTCACAGCATTGCGGTGCACGGCAAGTTCGACTGTTCCGTCGAAGTCTTCGGCCACATCGCCGTTCCCGTCCGAAATATATCCGCTGAGCACCTTGGCTTTCAGAGGCGTAAACACCTTGTCATCAACCTCATCGAGCGCGATGCCAAATTCCGGCACAGCGACAGGCAACGCGGGGTCTCCGCCGAAATTATAGCACATCGTATTGCGGCACAGCGATATGGTGGTATTTTCGGTGAGAATGCTGTTTCGGGCGCGTCTGAGCAAGTCGCCGTAAGTGTCGCCAGGCTTGAGCGCAGCATAGCATGAGGCGATTTCGGTGCCAAGCCGACGGTTATAGTTCAGAATCACCGAACGGCCGGCAGCCAGCAGGCATATCACACCTCCGTTTTCTTTACCGAGCAGATAGTTGCAGATACTGAAGCCGCCTCTGTCGAAGGCATAGGTCTCGCATGTGGCGAACATGCCGAACGGAGCCGTATCATAGCTGTATGAATCGACAAATTCCTTGTCAATCACATTTCCCATCATACCAGGGCTACCATGACCGCTGTAGCCCATATATCCGACACCACGGGCAAGAGCCATGCCGGCGGTCTTTCTCAGGCCGGGCTGACCGCCTGTGAGAGGGTCTGTGGCATAAAAATACCGGTCGAGACGCGCCACAGTCATAGGTGTGCCGTTTACGAGAGCGCCGCAAGCCTCGTCGTTCTGGTCGAAATGCTGATATTTGTCGCCGAGGTCGCTGTACATGACAGCACGCATGAAAGCCGCCGGATTGGGGCCGTCTTCAAAGAAACGGCGCACTTTGGCATTGTATGCAGCCGCTCCCTCGGGCGATTCGACAGATATTCGGCCGACATTGACAAGCATTGGAGCGAAAATGATGTTGGAGTGGTCGTAGTCAGACGCAAGCATGCCGAAATACTGGTCGGCACAGTAATTATATGACGTCCATCGCGATTCTTCGGCTGTCTCGGCCTGAAATGTGACAAGCCGCGTACCCTTGTTGTCGAGCAGCATATTTTCAAGCGAGCCGCCGCCGTACAAGATTATATTCTTCAGTTTAGCCGGATTTCTGTCGTAGAGTTTCTTTGCAAGACGCCGGAAGGCCATAGGCGTCCGCGAGCCTTCCGAAAATTCATCGAATATCTTATCCTGCGGAACTATGAGAACGTCGGCACCCTGCCACCGGCGGTGAATGTCGGCCAGTTCCTCTGCGCCGCTCATGAGAGCGGGGGCGGCTATGATGAGAATATCAGGAGTGGCTTCCGAAGAATAGTCCTGATTGGCGACAGTCTCTGCCGAACATACCTGGCGGTGTGCGGCAGAGGGGCTGAAGGCAACAAGACGCGTAGCTCCGCCTGTTGCGAAAACCGCGGCCGACTCCGAGGGCCTGAGGCGCGAGGCGGCCATGCCGTCCGTAATATCCCAGACTTCGAAATCAGTATGAATACCGTCAAATTTCACAGCCTGGGGAGCCTCGGCATAATTCATCAGAAGCTCGGAAGAGCTGCCCGACTCATTACGGCGCGGATATATGATATAGAGGAAATCGACGGCACAGAAATTCTCATAGCGGCCGCCGTTTGCCGTAAAAGTGATTATGCCCTTTTCCTTGCCTTCGGCGGGCTGCAGAGTGGCAGATATTGTGCCGCGCCGATAGCGTTCATTTCCGTTGGTAATGGCGCCAATCTGCGGTTTAACCAAGTCTGCGAGTTCAAAACCGTCCGACACGGATATGCCGATGCTTCCCCGCTCGTCCGCTTTCATGCCGTACTCACAATAGAGTTCGGCCCCGCCAGTGCATTCTTCAAGAGCAAAGGCATAATCTTCAGTCTGATTGCCCATGAGCTTGCGCGACAACATGATTGCGCCGCCGAAGCCGGGCGAAAACACCTGACGGTCATAGTAAAGTATATGGCTGTGTGTGGTTGCCGGAGCAACGGACGGCTCGTTCAACGCTGCCTCTGGAACGACTCTAAAGCCCTCTTTGTCCGATAAAAAATAGAACGCCTGCGAATCGTATAAATTCTGAGATATACCGAGGCGAGAGGCGCTCTTCAACGTGCCTCTAACAGGACCTTCCGCAAAGAAAAGGAGGCGTCCGTCGGAAGTATGCATGGCCGGAGCTGCCGCAAAGCCATCGCCGAAAGGACCGGCAAACGAGTTATCGGCTGCAACAGCACCTCCGCTGCCATAGACGGCCACACGCGAGGGGTCGGAGAAGCCCAGTTCGCGAAGACGTTCGTATGAAATTTCGAAAATACCGGTAGTATCGACACCGACCTTGGCCCAGCGACCGTCGGCAAGAGGCGCGGACGCAGCAGCGTTATGACACAAGGCGAGGAGAAATATTATAGAGAGAAATATGCTTTTCCGCATAATTGTGAACGAAGCTATTTTATTCTGATATTCAACACGGTCGCGCCCGCAAGTTCTGCCTCTATGCATGTGTCGAGCACCGGAGAGCCCAGCTCGACGGCAGCATCTGCAAACAGCAGCACATCGCCCGTACGGAATGTGCAATACCGCGATAATCGAGAAACGGTATCGGCCACACCTAATCCTTCCAGAGAAAATGTATTTTCAAGACATAAATCGGCTTCTCCGCCTATCTTTCTGCGCCTCACCGACCACTCGCCCGAAGCCATGCCGGCTATCGGCTGCCATTCGCCCGGCGAGAACGTGCGGTCTATCATGCCGGCAGGCAGGCCATCGGCAGAGCCGGTCGGCGTCATGACATGAAACAGCGACACCGAGTCGAGATGCCTTGCCACATTTGCCGCATTGATATGCATGCCCAGTCTTGAAATGCGCACAGCCGGCATAATGCGGCAACGCCAGTCGGACAGAGGTTCGGGCACAAAGACGGGCTCGCCACAGCGCAACACGGCCGAATCAGCGCCAAGCAGCACCGAAGGCGCGCCATCCTTACCGGTTTCAATCAGCAATACTTTCATGAGGCAGGTTTGCAAGACGGTTGTACATCACCGCAAGGTGAGAATATATCGAAGTATTCGCCACGACGGTCTGGCCGCTCACGCGGATACGTGTAGGCGTGAAATTCCAAAGAGCCTTTACCCCCGCCGCCACAAGCGAATCGGCCACGTCCTGAGCGGCTTCGACCGGAACGGCTATAATGCCTATTTTTATGTCGAGACGCTTCACGAGGCTGTCGAGCTCGGAGGGTGCATATACAGGCACACCGCTTATCGAAGTGCCGGCCAGAGCCGGGTCGGTGTCTATACCGGCAACGATATTGAGGCCGTAGTGCTGAAGACCAGAGTCGGCCATAAGGGCTGCACCAAGGCTTCCGGCGCCCGTCATGATGGCATTGTGGCACTTGCCGAAGCCCAGAAACTCATGCAGGGTACGGGCCAGGGTATTCACCTCGTAGCCGAGGCGTGTTTTTCCGCGTATTCCGAGGAATGACAGGTCTTTGGCTATCTGCGAAGGGTCTACAGCAAGAGCCTCGGCCAGGCGTGTGGTCGAGATATATGTTTCCTCCTGTGTCTTCAACGTACTCAGATAAGCCAGATACCATGGTAGCCGGCGCAGAGTGGGTTCCGGAAGCAAATCGCCTCCCTTTGCAGCTATGCCTTTCTGAATCATAGCGCAAAGATACAAAATTTGCCGCTAAGTACGGAACTGTCTTCCCTTATATTTTAATCGAGAACCGGGTGATACCGTCGGTCTGCGAGGTGGCGAGGCTGAAGTCGAAGCGGTGGGCGCGCAGAATTTCGGCCGACAGAGTGAGGCCTATGCCCTGCCCCGATTTCTTTGTCGAGAAAAAGGGAGAGAAAAGCTTCCCTGCCGCCTCAGGACTGATTCCGGCTCCATTATCGGCTATTGTCAGGGTATGCGATGCGGCATCGGTCACTATTTCGACAGTGCCGTCGGTACCGATACTCTCTATTGCGTTTTTCACAATGTTCACCACCACTTGCTCGAACTGCACAGTGTCGACAGACACCGGTGCCATCTCCGCGTCGAGACTGTATTTCAGCTCTACTCCGCGGCCTGAAGCGAGGCTTTCGAGGAAGGGACGCAGTGTAAGCAGAAACTCGTTGATATCTATATCCTTGCGGTCAGGCTGGCCTATTTTCACTACATCGGCGAAGTTGCCAATGAATGCCGACAGCGCGTTGCAGCGCTCGGTGCAGCTGCGGGCGGCATCCTCCATGGCCTCGTCGCCCGAAATCATGGCGCAGGTATCAATCAGAGGCAGCACGCCGGCGAGAGTGTTGTTGACTTCGTGGACAATGGTGCGTATGAGTTTGCCATAGGACGACCTCTCGGCTTCGAGGAGTTCTTCGGTGAGCGATTCGATGAGTATGAAGGGGCGCTGGTGACCGCTGTCGAGCAACGACAGGCGCGAGCAACGGAACATGCGGGTGTCGCCGAGACGCACGGTTTCAGACTGGTTGTGTCTGAGCGCAGCGATGGCCGCGGCGAGTTCGCCCGGAATATCGGCGAGGCGTCTGCCTTTTAAATCGGGGCTTGCAAGCAGCTGCACGGCAGCCGGATTGGCGCTGCTGACAGTACCGTCGAAGCCGAGCACGATTATGCCCATCGGAGAGGCATCGACAAGAAGGTCGAGAAACTGGTTCTGCTCGCGCACGCGCAGACGCTCGCTGCGCAGCTGCATCATCATGGAGTTGAAAGTATCTACAATGCGGTCGGCCGGCGCATAGTCAACGTGCGACAGACGGCTGGCAAAGTCCTGGGCCTTGAGAAGGTTTATGCCGCGGTCCAAGGCTCCCATCGGACTGATGACGCTGCGATACAGCAATATGAGAGATATCAGCACGACACCGAGCACAGCCTCGAGCACATAAAGCGACATTCCACGCATGAAAAACGGAAGGGCGATGGCTACGCCTGCTGTCTGAAGGGCCACAAGGGCAAAAAGTATTCTCATGGCTCGAAACCGAATTTTTCCATACGGCGGTAGAGCGACTGGCGCGTTATGCCGAGTGCGGCAGCCGCGGCCGAGAGATTGCCGGGATTGCGGCGCAGAGCGTCGGCAACGGCATCGCGCTCTATTTCCTCGAGAGTGCGTTTTTCGGGTATCGCCGGCGAAAGCGCTTCGGCCTGGCGCAGAGGCTCGGAGTCGGCCGCACGCCGCACATCGTCGGCGCTGACCGAGGTCGATGCAGCTATATATGCGGCCCGCGACACTATGCTCTTGAGCTGGCGTATATTGCCTGGATATGGCAGACGGCGGAGCACTTCCATGGCCTCGGGCGAGAAGTCGGCTGAATGGCCGGCGGCAAAGTGGCGCACGAGCAGAGTAATGTCGTCGCGGCGCTCGGCCAGCGAGGGCATGCGCATGGTAATGGTGTTGATACGGTAGTAGAGGTCCTCGCGGAATGTGCGCTCGGCCATCATGGCGGGGAGGTCGGCGTTGGTGGCGCATATCACGCGGATATCGGTGCGGCGCGGGCGGCTGTCGCCAAGGGGCTCGAAGGTGTGCTCCTGGAGCACGCGGAGGAGCTTGACCTGGCTGTTGATGTCGAGCTCGCCGATTTCGTCGAGAAAGATGGTGCCGCCGTCGGCCAACTCGAAGCGGCCCTTGCGCTCGCCGATAGCGCCGGTGAAGGCTCCGCGGACATGGCCGAACATCTCGCTCTCGAAAAGCGACTGTGGTATGCCGCCGAGGTTCACGGCCACAAAGGGGCCGTTGCGACGGGCGCTGTTTTCGTGTATGGCACGTGCGAGGAGCTCTTTGCCTGTACCATTCTCGCCTGTGATGAGCACGGAAGCGTCGGTAGGCGCTATGCGTGCGGCCATGTCGAGAAGGTCGGTCAGAGCGGCGCTGCGGCCTATGATTCCGGGGCGCTCGAAGCTGCTTTTATCAGTCGGCGACGCTATTTCGAGGGCCGTCGCCACACGCTGCACGAGCAGACGTGGATTCCACGGCTTTGTCATGAAGTCGAAAGCGCCGAGCTTAACACCCTCTACAGCAAGTGGTATGCTACCCCATGCGGTGATGAGTATGACAGGCGTACCCGGGCACAGCACTTTGACGCGCTGGAGCAGGGCAAGGCCGTCGGCACCGTCGGTACCGCCGCCGAAGTTCATATCCATAATCACGAGGTCGGGGCAACGCGCACGCACAGCCGCCAGGGCCTCGTCGGGTCCTTCGACAGCCATGACTTCGTAGCCGCTATGACGCAGCGACACTGAAAGCGAAAGCCTTACGGCCTTATCATCGTCAACTATCAGAATCATATTGCAAAGGTAGTGTTTTTTATATAAGTCTAAAAAGTTGAAAGAGTTGAAAAAGTTAAAAAGGAATGTACCTTCACAAAAACCATTATCTTAACTTTTTTCACTTTAAACTTTATTCACCTCTTATCTACCCTTAATTATCAAATCAATGTCGGCGGTGATGTCGGTGTTGGTGGCGTAGTTCCAGAGGGTGATGCTGCGGATCTGGTAGTAGTAGTACCAGTAGAGGTAGAGCTCGTTGACGAGGGCCTGGCGCGACTGGTCTTTCTTTGCCTGGGAGTCGTTGAGGTCGAGGGTCGATATTTTGCCAATCATAAAGGTCTCTACGTTTGTGTCGTATCGCTGCTGTGCGATGGTGTCGGCGCGGTTGGCGATGTCGAGCTGCAACTGCTGGTTGTTAAAGCGCTCAACAAGGATAAACAGATCCTGGCTGAAGTTCTGTGTCTCCAGGCGCAGTTGGCTCTCCATGAGCTCGCGGTTGCTCTGCGCCACCTTGACCTGGCCGCGGCGCTTGCCCCAGTCGAGGATAGGGATAGAAAAGCCAATTTCCACCACCTGATTGTCCTTGAGAGGGTCGTAGGCGTTGCGGAAGCGGTTTCCGGTGCCTGTGTAGCCTACCTGGGCGAAGAGGTCGATCTGGCGCAGCTGCCCCTTTGCCTGAGCCACGGCATAGTCGGCCTCGAGCTGACGACGCCGCACGTTTTTGGCGAATTTATTGTTCTCGAGAGCCCGGTCGAGGGCGTCGGCATAGACAATCTCCACGCCGGGTACGTCTTCGGGCAATATAGGCACAATTTCGACATCGCCCTCATAGTCGAGGAAGGAGCGGAGGCGGAACATATTGCTTTTGAGGTCGCTTTCGCGGCTTGTGAGCGACGAGCGCGAATCGAGCACATTGAGTTCCATCTGCAGGAGGTCGTTTTCGCTGATACGGCCCATAGCGCGCTTCTCGCGGGCGACTTCGTAGAGCTTTTCGGCGTTGCGGAGGTTCTGTGCGGCAATTTCGACATTCTCGCGGGCCATGAGGACGTTGAAGAAATTGTTGATTGTAGCCATTGCCACCTCTTCGGTCTCGCTCATGAATGCAGCAACGGCCTCGGCATAGCGCTCCGGCTCTATCCGGCGGTTCCACTTCACGGTATTGACACCGAATATAGGCTGTTTAAGAGTCAGCGCGATAGGAATCGCCATAAAGCGGTTGTCCTTGCTGTCGGAAAGCTGCCGTATGAAGTCGAGCGAAGTGTTGAGCGACACAGTACCGCCCGAAAACCACAGCTTCTGGCTCACAGAAAGCTCACCGCTAATATTGAGGTAGTTGTTTCGCACGAAACTGTAGGTTCCGTCGGCATTCTGATAGCTCGAATACTGCTTGTAATAGCCGGGGATTTTGGCCGTGAAGCCTACTTCGGGGAGCAGTTCGGCCCTATAGGTGCGGTACTGCCAGTAGGCGCTGCGGAGCCTGTTGAGGGCCACGGCGGCGTCGACACTGCGGCTGCGGGCCCTGGCGATGGCGTCGGGCAGCGATATGCGCACGGTGTCCTGCGCGCTGCCGCACAGTGCAGTCGCTATGATTGAAAAAAGAATGATGAACCGTCCTAACATATATGGGGTATTGGAAGTTAGAAGTTACAAGTTAGAAGTTAGGTGTTAGGAGTTGTTCTTAACTTGTAATTTCTAACTCCTAACTTCTAACTAAAACTATTCTCCGCCGAGTACTACTGCCGGCTCGATTTTCATGGCGCGGAGGGCCGGGAAGAGTATGCCGCCGATTATCATCACGGACATGCAGCCGAATACTATTGCGGCGGCCTTGAGCTGAAGCGGCAAGGCGTCGGGCCCCCAGTACTGAGTGGAGGCGTTGAAGTTGTAGTACATGATAAGCCAGTCGAGGCCGAGGGCCAAGGGCGTGACGATGACAAGCAGAAGCAGGCCCTCGCCTATGAGGCGCGCGAAGAGCTGACGGCGGGTGGCACCGGCGGTGATACGGATAGCGAGCTCCTTGGCGCGCTGCTGGGTGCGGAACCAGAATGTGCCGAGAATGCCGAGGAAGACGGTGAGCAGCAGGAAGCCCATGCAGACATACATGTTGCGCACCTGAGCGTAGTCGTCGTGGTGCAGGTTCTCGCGCATGGTATCGAAAGAATATACATCGGCCACGTACATGTTTCCGTAGTTGAGCGATGTTCCACTTTCTTCGAGCAGACGGCGCACGAAGTCGCGGTCGGCTTCGGGCTTCACGCGGAAATAGACATTATTCTGGTTGTTGGTAGGAATCAGCATGGTAGTATGCCATGCAGGCTCGAACACAGCGCGTTTGATAGGCTCTACGACAGCTCCGATTGTATAGACAGTCGAACTGTCGTTACCTAAAGTAACCCGAAGATTCAGAAGATCACGAGGAGTCATACTGCCACCGGCAACATTAGATGTAACTATTATTTTGCCTTCTTCGAGGAGGGAGGCAAGCTGTTCCGGGGTTTCTCCATTGATACCGTGCATATTGAATACTTTCGGATAATCTGCGCTTACCCAGAAACGGTTGTTACGCTCGGTATTGAGACTCGCCGAATCTGGAAGTGCGTCTACAGGGTTTGCCCATGTACCGCTGAAATTATAATTATATACAGCATTTGAGCCTGAAGCAACCCACTCGATGTCGGGGCGCTCACGAAGACGGTTTACAACACGCTCGTATTGCGCCCAATATCCATCTTCTTCGGTATAAGGCTCGTATGTAGGGCTATCTTCGGGTTTGCTCTTGATGGACATCTGATAGACATGGTCGGTATCGAGGCCCATGGACTCGGCGCTGAGGGTAGAGAAAACCCCGACATAGTCCATAATATACCACAGGACACTGCTGATGATGAGCAGTTCGACGGCAAGCCAGAGATTTGACCGCCATTCGTTTGATATCTGTTTGAGTAATTTGCGTTTCATCTTTTTAGGAGGTTAGGTGGGTAGGAGGTTAGGAAGTTAGGAGAAGATTAAGGCGTTGGGAGGGTAGGAAATTAGGGAGGAAGGTGGGTTGGGGGCTGAATTATATTCTTCGCTTCCTAATTATTTAATTTCCTAATCTCTTAATTTCATAAATTCCTAACTATCAGGCGCGGCCGGAGAGGGCTTTGACGGGGTCTACGCGGGAGGCGCGCCAGGCGGGGATGCCGCTGCTGAGGAGGTTGAGAATGAAGCAGAATAGGAGGGCTGTGCCGTAGAGCTTCCAGTCGAGGAGAAGCTGCAGGGGTACGTCCATGTCGCGGACAATGCCGGTAGATGTAAATATCATGTTGGAGAAGAAATATCCGAAGACAAAGCAAAAGATTAGTCCGAGAAGACCACCGGCGAGGGTGACTATGAAGTTTTCGGTGATTATACCACCCACGATGCCGCCACGGGTCGAGCCGAAAGCGCGCTTGACGCCGATTTCGCTGATACGGCGGAAGAGGCGGCTCTGCGTCATGCTGCTGAGGTTGATTGCCGGCACAATAAGGAGAATTGCGTAGATAAACATGCGTAGGATTTCGCCGCTGTTGTCGGGGCCGCCGTTACTGCCGCGCACGGTGTAGACTTCGCTCTGAGTGAAGGGCGAACCGTGATCGACAAGACAGCTGCCGTCTTCGCCGATTTCGCTGTTGAAAGCCTGTTTGCGGCTCTGCACATCGGCGCGTATGCGGTCGAATGTATCCGGGCTCTCTGCGAGAATCACACAGTAGAACGGACCAAAATAGTCGCTGCCCCAGTTTGCGCCTTCTTGACCGAAGGCGCGGTAGGTGGTGAAGACTTCGGCATATGCTTCGGCTGAGAGAGGCGATACGTCTTTGACGACACCGACAACCCGGAATGGCTTTTGCTCCACGAGGATAGTCTGCCCTACCGCCTCGTCGGATCCGAAGAGGCTTTCGGCAAGCGAGCGGCTGATGACAGCGACCTTAGCCGACGATTCGAAGTCGTTTTCGTCGAAAGGCTTGCCCTCGATGAAGTCGAAGTCGTAGATTCGCCAGAAATTATGGTCGGTCATATTTACGTAGCGCAGAGTTGCGGGCTTACCCTGGGCCATAACATCTTTCTGCTCACGTCGATTGAACACACTCATGCACTCGGCGCCGTCGAGATTTTCGTATAGTCGGCGTGTCAATTTCTCGGTCATGCCTGCCGACGAATTGTCTTTAGTTGCGTCGTTCTTGATGTTTATGAATTTGCCGTAGAGGGTGCGGTCGCGGTTGGTTTCGGGGGCGAATGGCGCTGTGGTGACACGGTTCATCATCACCACTACCATTATCAGAAATATGGCGAGGGCCGTGCCTATCATCGTAACAATTCCGATGACGGGCTGGTGCTTCATATCATACAGCACCTGGCGCAGTTGTTTCTTCATTCTTTTAGGAAATTAGGAGGGTAGGAAATTAAGAGGTTAAGAAATTAGGAAGTTAGGAGGATAACTTTTTTTACTTGTAACTTCTAACTACTAATTTCTAACTTGTAATTAGACTATCACGAAATCTGGCGGCCGTCGAAGAAGCGCATTACGCGGTGGGTGAGTTCGGCCTGGGCCTCGTTGTGGGTCACCATGAGGATTGTACGGCCTTCTTCGTTGAGACTTTTGAGGATATCCATGATTTCGGCGCTCATGCGGGAGTCGAGGTTGCCGGTAGGTTCGTCGGCGAGAATGATGTCGGGGTTGCCGATGATTGCACGGGCAATGGCAACACGCTGGCACTGACCGCCCGACAGCTGCGAGGGGAAGTGGTTCATGCGGTGCGAGAGGCCCACACGCTCGAGCACTTCGGCAACCTTGGCGGAGCGCTCGCGGCCTCCGATGCCCGAACGGTATGTAAGAGGCAGCTCTACGTTGTCGGCCACGCTGAGCGAGGGAATGAGATGGAAGTTCTGGAAAATAAAGCCGATAGAGGCATTGCGGAAGGCAGCGAGTGCGCGGTCGCCCATGCCGGCGGCGGTTTTGCCGGCGATTTCGACCGAGCCGGAAGTCGGACGGTCGAGGAGGCCTACTATATTGAGGAGCGTTGATTTACCGCAGCCCGAGGGGCCCATGATGCTTACAAACTCGCCTTTTTCGATACTGAAGTTTACATTGTCGAGAGCCATGGTCTCGATTTTGCTCGTGCGATAGAGCTTGCTGACGCTATTTACTTTAATCATTGCCATGATTTAAATGTATAATTAATAATTAAGAATGTAGAATTGACAGTCTGGAAAAACTCACTTAATTCTTAATTATCAGTTTATTAATTATAAATTATTAATTTTCAATTATCAATTGTCTTTGATTTTATATTTGCGGGCTTTGTAGGCGCTCATGTCGCCGAGAGCCACTTTATCGCCTGGTGTGAGGCCGCTTTTCACTTCGACGAAGTTGTAGCCGGCGTCGCCGAGCAGCACCTTGCGTTTCTCGAGTTCGCCTGGCGAGGTTTCGACGAATAGCTCATACTCACCGGCGCCGCGACTATAGTAGGGGCCGATTGGCAGGCGGAGCACGTCTTCCTTGGCCTCGCGCACCACGAAGACCTCTGCGGCGAGGCCGGAGCGGAGGTTGACGGCGGTGCTGTCGTCGAAGACCACAGAGAAGGTTACGGCGCCGTGGTTGGCTACCGGCGACACGTTGATGACCGTGCCGGGGTAAACCTTCTTTGCCACACGCACCGAGGCCTTTCCTCCGGCCGAGAGCAGGCGGGCGTTGGACTCGGAGATTTCGGCGTCGACCTTGAAGCTCGAAAGGTCGGCGATGGAAGCCACCTTCTCGCCGGCGGCCACCTGCTGGCCGATGGAATTGACTATATATGTGAGCGTGGCGGCGCGGGGCGACTTGAGGCGGGCATCCTCGAGGGTGCGCAGCTGGGTGTTGAGATTGCGGTCGGAAATGCTGAGGTCGAGACGCTGGCCCTTGATGGCAGCCTGACGCATGTGGCGCTCGTTCTCGAGCTTGCGGCGCAGCTGCTCGAGCTGTATCACGCCTGTCTTGTAGGCCAGCTCGGCCTCGCGGACGCGGTCGCCTGTGCCTGAGCCGAGAGCGTCGAGGCGTTTTTCGTTTTCAACCTCGGCTTCGAGCCGGTTCACAGCCATCTCCTTGACCTTGATTTCCATTTCGAGGTTGGTAAGTTCTGTGGCGTCGGCAAGCTCCTGCTGCTCGATGGCGTAGACGAGCTTCTGGCGAGAGTCGCGCTGCTTGCTGATTTCGGCCTCTGTGGCCTCAAGGTCGAGACGCAGCAGGGGCGTACCGGCTTCGACGCGGTCGCCGGCACGGCCGTAGATTTCGACCACACGCGAGGCGATAGGCGATGTGATAATCTGCTCGAAGGCGGGCACGACCTTACCAGAAGCCTGGATTGTGCTCTCGATGTCGCCGCGGTCTACGGTGCCGAGGTTGAGTTCGCCCCGGCGGACACTGCCGCGTGCCACGCCGATGGCAAGGGCTCCGCCGATGATGACCACAGCGGCGGGTATGCCGATACGCAAAAACATCTTGCGACGATTGCGGCTTATTTCTTCTTTTGTGAGTTCTCTGTCCATTTTCAGATAAAAAAGCTGTTATGCCAACTATATGGCAATAAACGTGCCAAAACAGACAATCGCCTGAGAATGTGATATATACCAAAAACAACGCCCGTCCGATTTCGGACAGGCGTACGATTTTTTGCGTTGACTGCGGGTTAAAGGAGTAATTAGTCTATAAAGTTAACTTTTTAAACTTTTTACTTTATAGACTACTTAGATGGCGCCGGCGATTTTGATGACCTGAGGCATTTCGGCTGCGGCGTCCTGGAGGGCCTGGGAAAGAACGAGGCGCGAGCCGGATAGCTTTGCCGAATGTTTGCCGCCGAGGACGGTGACCTTGCCGCCCTTGCGGAGGCCTTTGAGACGGACCGAGGCGCAGGGCTTGGCTACATGCACATAGAGGTCGCTACCGACGGTGGTGAAGTAGACTCCGTCGGCCTTGTTGTCGGCGGCTGCGGCCCAGGGCTTGGAGTTGTAGATTGATTCGCCGTTGGCGTCCATCCATCGTCCGATGCCGAGGAGGCGGTCCTGCATGACCAGAGGAATGGTGCCGTCGGCCTTGGGGCCGATGTCGAGCAGAAGGTTGCCGCCGCGCGACACGCGCTCGATGAGGGTCACCACGAGATCGCGTGTGCTCGAATAGTGGTCGAGAGTCTCGGCCCAGTTATAGCCGAATGAGTTGCCTATGCCGCGACATTCCTCCCAGGGGTGGGTGTTTTTGGCCATATTGTCGGCCTGGGCGGCGCTGAGGTCGTATTCGGTGGTGTAGAAGCCGCCATGACGTCCGCGGGTTTCCTTGCCCCAGCGGTCGTTTACGACCACACGGTCGCGCACGGGGCTTTCGTTGTACAGCCAGGCGAGAAATTCGGTGCTGCGCCATGTCTCGCTGGGGTGCTCCCACTCGCCGTCGGTCCACACCATATCGGGCTCGTAGCGTGTGACGAGGTCTTTGAGCTGCGGCAGCATGCGCTGGTCGACATAGCGGTCAACATCGTTGAGAAAGATGGGGTTGTACCATTCGTAGAGCGAATAGTAGAAGCCCATGTGGAGCCCGCGGTCCTTCACAGCCTCGCTGAGCTCGCCGCAGAGGTCGCGGTGGGCGCCGATGTCGACGCTGTTCCAGTTCCACGATTCGGCGCTGGGCCAGAGGGTGAAGCCTTCGTGGTGCTTGGAGGTGAGAACGACATATTTCGCGCCCGAAGCCTTGATGAGATCGGCCCATTCCCCGGGATTGAAGCGCTCGGCGGTGAAGTCTTTGGCAAAATCCTGATATTTGAAGTCGTCGCCGTAGACCTCGCTGTGATATTTGCGGGTAGCGTCGCCGACAGGGCTTGTGTCGGTGTTTTTCTGCCACCAGTACCACTCGGAATATACCGGATGCGTGGAAACGTTTTTGTCGACAGTCGCCCATGCCGGTACCGAATAAACGCCCCAATGAATGAAGATGCCGAACCGAGACTGTTCGAACCATTCCGGCACGGGGCGGCTGTCGATAGACTCCCACGTAGGTTCATATTTCTGAGCCGAGGCCATCAGACCAAGGCCGCAAAGCGAAAGCAATATAAGTTTTTTCATAGTAATATGTTATTCCAAATTAATTTTCAGCATAATGGCGCTGTGAGCCCATGTCATGTCGGCCGGCATTGTCACTTTCAGACCGTCGCCGGTGAGGCTCCATGAAGCTCGCTGCCCTATTGCCGGCAAGAAGACGTCTTTTATCTTATGAGAGCCGTCGCCGAGCGTTTTGAGAACTATAGTCTCGCCAGGAGCAGGCTCTGTCATGCAGAAAGCATAGAGCGAGCCGTTTTTACCAACCGTATAGCGTATATCGGCAGTTGAAAATTCGAAATCGGCATGCCTGCGTCCAAGACCGCCGCCGGGGAGCTTCCGCAGGCGTCCTTTTTCGTCGGTCTGACCTTCGCCAAGGCTTGTCCAGGCCCGTGAGCCATATACCCCCTCGCCGTTGAGCGCCATCCACTGTCCGACTTCACGGAGCATCCTGACACAATCCGGTTCGATAGAGCCGTCGGGCATGAGACATATGTTGAGGGCTGCGTTTCCGTCGCGGGCAATAGCCTCGATAATAAACCGAATCATCATGCCCGAGTCGTAGATAAAGCCCGGCGCATAGAACCAGTCGCCTACCGGTGCCTCGCGTATCCACGGCTGAGAAGTGTTGATAGTATCAGGGAAATCGAACTCGGCAGTGTTTACCGCTCCGTTTGTCGGGTGACGGAATTTTATGATACTGAATGTGTTCACCTCGCCACGGTCGCGGAGTGTGCGGTTGTAGTAGTCGGCCATGACCGTCTGCATGGCATTGCATTTATAGCCAGTTCCCGTACCTGTGCCGGTGAAAGGTCCTTCTACCGTTCCGTCGGTATAAATGAAATCGGGGTCATAATTATGCGTCACGTCCATCATACGGCGCGCCCACTGCTCGGCATACTTCCGGGAATAATCGAGATGTTCATGGAAAATGCCGTCGGCAGGCGGCGACCATGGCGTTGCGGCACGTTCTTCTACCGTGGCATAGCGCCGCAGGTCTATGCCATAAAGCTCTGCCGGGTCGTATCCTTCCCACCATTTGCCCTTGCCATCTTCGAGAGTGAGATTACCGTCATAAGGCACACCGGCTTTGGGCCCGGTGCTGTCGGCGCCAAATGCCGTCTGCCACCACCACCAGGTATATTCATGATGGAATGTGACGCCATAGCGCATTCCTTCACGCCGGCACGCGTCGGCCCATTCCCGCAGAAAATCGCGGTGAGGCCCTATATTAACTGAATTCCACTTGTGATATTTTGAATCCCACAGGTCATAATTGTCGTGATGCACGCCCTGTATCATGAGAAAACGAGCTCCGGCTTCCTTATATATACGGGTGAGCATTTCGGGATTGAATTTATCGGGGTTCCAGTCGCGAAGCACTTCCTTATAGCCATATTCAGAAGGATGTCCATAGCGTGACAAATGATTTTCGTATGCACGGGAACCTTGTTTATACAGATTGCGCGCATACCAGTCGCCACTTTCGCCGGCAGACTGCGGTCCGAAGTGTACCCATATTCCAAATTTGGCCTCCCTAAGCCATGCCGGCTCTCCGGGATAATTGGACTCAATCGACTCCCAATCGGGCGCAAACGGCCCGGGCGTGATAGAGAGATTCAGTTTTTCCTCTGTAAACATTTCGCCGGGCGCCATTTCTATTTTATTTTCAGCGACAGCCTGAAGGCAGGCTGCTGAGGCAAGAATACTTATTGCAATTATATGTGATGTCTTCATGGGTCAGTGATTATGCATGCAAATATAGACACTATTATTGTAAGGATATTTCAAAATATTATCATGTAATAGCACAAAATTAAACAAAAACTATGCTTTGGCAAAGATAAAGACTAACTTTGCAGAATCAAACACAAAAGCACACACCCGCAGACATGGATTCGGATAACTTACAAATGCTCAACGCAGGTCTTGCAAAGCTCGACCGCAACTGGAACTGGAACGATATCGGCTCGCCGTTCACCCGCATATACTGTGTGACCCAGGGTTGCGCTTGGATTATAATAAACAACCGGAAAACCGAGCTTCGCCCCGGGCACCTATATATAATACCGGCTTTCACCCAGCATTCGTATGAGTGCGACGGGCCTTTCGAGCATTTCTATCTTCATATATATGAAAAGCAGCGTTGCGGCGACAGCATTTTCGACCGATATGAGCTGCCGACAGAAATCCGCGCCACAACGACCGACATAGAGCTGTTCGAGGCTATATGCCGCCGAAATCCCGACAGCACTTTGCCGGCTTTCAACCCGGAGGTCTACGACAACTCCAGCAGCCTGGCTGACTTCGCACGACGTTTCGACGCTCTCGGAGAGGCCGAGAAGATGTTTATACGCGGTGCGGTGATGATTCTGCTTTCCCGGTTTATAGACCAAAGCCGATACAGGAATCCGAAGCCCGACAACCGTCTGCAGGCCGTGATGAACTACATAGACGCGCACCTCGACTCCGCCATCGAACTCGACTGCCTTGCAGCCGAGGCCGGAATGAGCAAGGCTTATCTCATACGGCTGTTCCGACAGAGTTTCGACATGACTCCCCTGGCCTATGTGAACAAGCGCCGAATGGAGAAAGCCCAGCTGCTGCTCATAACCACCGACATGCCGGTAAAAGAAATAGCCTATACGCTCGGTTTCGCCGACTGCTCCTACTTCAACCGCCTCTTCAAAAAACAGACCGGCCGCACGCCGCAGTCTTATAGAGTTAGAAGTTAAAAGTTAGAAATTACAAGTTAGAAGTTAGTAGTGGTAGCAACAACTCCTAACTTCTAACTCCTAATTTCTAATTATCTCCGATTGCCGCTATCGAATTTTTCACTTGAAAACTGAAGTTTTCGGGCGCTTTGGTTTGTTCCTTTGCATAAAAATTCGATACTATTATGAGCCTCACAATTCCTTTTATCACTTGGGGTGCTGTCGTAGCATTGACAGCGGTTATAGCCATGGCGCATGCAATCCGCGCCTCCCGAAAGATACATTTCTTTGAATTTGGCAACGAGCGCGAAGAGCTTTTCGTGCCCGGCGACCCTCTTCCTAAAAACGCAGACGACTATGGAGAAGACGCCGACTGAGATTTGCGAAGAACCGAGCCCCGAGGCTGTATGCGCTTTTTTGGCACGCTACGGAGGGGCGCTCCTCGGGTGCGGAGCCACTTGTATCCGCCTTGAGAAAAATATGGACCGCATAGCCATTGCCTATGGCAAGCGTGTGGAAATAGCCACAATGCCGCGCCATCTGCACATCAGCGTATGCGACCGCAGTACAGACAGATGCGCCACGGCCATCAGCTCACCTGCAGGCGCCGGCATAAGTTTCGACATCAATACACGCCTCAGCGCTCTAAGCTGGGAGATAGCCGACAACCATCTCCCTATCACAGAAGCATCAAGCAGATTCGAAGCCATAGTAAACGACCACGGAAGCAGCCAGCGACTCGTTCCGGTGGCCGTGGCTCTTGCCAATGCCTCGTTCTGCAGGCTGTTCGGAGGCGATTTCACGGCCATGCTTATTGTATTTATAGCCACTCTGGCCGGGTATTACCTTAAAACAGTACTGCTGAAGCGTAAGGTAGACGTGAGGCTGACGGTGTTTGCGTGTGCATTCGTATCTGCGGTTCTCGGCGCCACAGACGTGCTTTTCGGCGTCGGCTCGACTCCGGCCATCGCCCTGGGCACGAGCGTGCTCTACCTTGTTCCGGGAATACCGTTTCTCAACTCGTTCAGCGACATGCTCTACCGGCACTACATATGTTCTCTAAGCCGCTTCGCCGACGCCATGGTGCTCACCGCCTGCCTCTCGGCCGGCCTGTGCGCCGCCATGGCCCTGATGGGCGTCGGCATGTTCTGACCGTTGATGGCGGGTTTAATAGTAACAAGTTAAAAGAGTTGAGATAATAGTTTGTCTAAGAACCAATATCTTAACTTTATAAACCTTAAACTTTATAAACTCAAAATGACAGGAGAAATTTTACAGGATGCATTGTTTGCGGCGATAGCAGCTATCGGTTTTGCCGCTATCAGCCGCCCGCCGCGCAGGGCATATCTATGGTGCGCGCTTATCGCTGCGGCAGGCCATTCGGCCCGTTTCGTCCTTATGAACTGCTGCGACATGCATATTGCAGCCGCCTCGGCAATAGCGTCGTTCATCGTCGGCATGATGGCGGTTTTCCTCTCGCCAGTTGCGAAAATGCCGGCTGAGACCTGCTTTTTTCCGGCCCTGCTGCCCATGATTCCGGGCATGTATGCCTACAGGGCTTTCGGCGGCCTCGCCATGTGTGTGCTTCATGACAATACCGACAGTTTCGACCACTATTTCAGCCTCTTTGCCCAGAATTCGATTGTATGCCTGTGCATACTGCTCGGCATGGTGGTTGGCGCGACGCTGCCGATATTCATATTCAAAAAGACTTCGTTCAGAGCAACGAGAAGTAATGATAGCGAAGGCTGAGACCTTGGCGCTTCTAATTATATTTCACTATATTTGCCGCAAAATGCGACTTGTAATGGAACTTCGACAGCTGAAATATTTCGTAAAAGTAGCCGAAACCCTCAATTTCTCTGAGGCGGCCAAACTTCTGTGTGTCACGCAGAGCACTCTTTCGCAGCAGGTCAAGCAACTCGAGACCGAACTCGACACACCCCTGCTGATACGGTCGAGCCACAGCGTGACCCTGACAGAACAGGGGCGCGAATTGCTGCCGTATGCCAGGCGCACCCTCATCGATGCCGACACGTGCATAGCCCGCATAAACGACCTCAACCGCCTTGCCGCCGGAACTCTCAATATCGGCGTGACATATTCGTTCAGCCCGATTCTGACGGAGACCCTCATTTCGT
Source organism: uncultured Porphyromonadaceae bacterium (assembly GCA_946553045.1). Classification (GTDB taxonomy): domain Bacteria; phylum Bacteroidota; class Bacteroidia; order Bacteroidales; family Muribaculaceae; genus CAG-873. The sequence continues at coordinate 21,134 of CAMNRO010000045.1, forward strand.
TCATGAGGCTCTATCCGAAAATAAAACTGAATATTTTCTATAAGCCAATGGCAGAGCTGATGGATATGCTGCGTGCCAGAGAGGTCGATTTCGCGCTGGCGTTCAAGCCGACACGGCCGATGGAGGGCATCGAATCGCACATTCTGTTCCAGAACTGCCTTGCTGCCGTCACAGGCGAGTTCCACCCGCTGGCCGCGAAAAAGCGAGTGACACTCGCCGAACTCGAAAGCTACGACATGGCGCTGCCGTCGAAGGGTCTGCAGGCCCGCAATGCCTTCGAGCACATAGTGTCGCCGGCATACAACTTCCGCGTGCGAATCGAGCTTAACGAAGTCAACATTCTGCTGAAACTTCTGCGGTCTACCAATCTCATTTCCGTGCTTGCCGAAGCCTCGATACACAACGAGACGGGTGTAAAAGCCATTCCCATCGACACACCCGACAACGAAATGGCCGGATGCGTGCACACTCTCCGCGACGGCTACCGCAAGCGCTCCATGCAGGAATTCCTGCGCCTGCTGAGCGAATCGATAGCCGTCAAAGAACGTCAGAACGCCTGGATATAACATTTTACGACATCCCATGAACCGATTATTTTCAATTCTCTTTCTACTATGCGCAGTCGTCGGCATGAGCGCCGCCGAGCCCGACTCTACGCGTGTGCTTTTCATCGGCAACAGCTACACATACTACAACGACATGCCCGAAATGCTCAAAAAGCTTGCCGCAGGAGCTGCCAACAGCGAAAAACTGCCCATAGCATACCGCAAATTCACGCCCGGTGGCTGCACGCTTAAACGCCACTGCGACAATGCCGAGCTGAGAAAGGCAATAGCCAACGGCGGCTGGGACTTCGTTGTCATTCAGGAACAAAGCTCGGCTCCGGCGCGACATTCGGCAACTGTCGCACGCGACACATACCCCTATGCCCGCACTCTCGACAGCCTCGTACATGCCGCCAGCCCAGCCGCCCAGGTAATTTTCTACATGACATGGGGCCACAAGAACGGCTGCCAGGCACGTCACGATGGATATCCGCTCATCGACACCTACGAAGGCATGCAACAAAGGCTCGCCGACAGCTATCTCGAGATGGCATACGACAACGACGCCCGCTGCGCCCCCGTCGGGCTCGCCTGGCAGCGTGTACGCACAGAACGGCCATACGACACGCTCTATAAACCCGACCGCTCGCACCCGTCGCAACTCGGCAGCTATCTTGCGGCGAATGTGATATTTGCCACAATGCTCGGCCGAAACTATCAGAGTTCGTTTACTGCCGGGCTCGAACCGTCGCTGTGCGAGTACATACAGACCATAGCGCAAGAAACCGTACTCCGCAACAAGCGCATGCTCAACATAAAGGATTAAATATTGTTAAATATTTGGCCCATCATGCATTTTGCCGTATTTTTGTATGAAATAGCTCCACCAGAGCTCTCTACAACAACGGGGTTGACCGGTTTTGACAGCGTGTAGAAGTGGTGGGTAAGCGTGCAGAGCTATGAGGTCTATGCTCTATAATATCTGGCTTCGAGCAATTTAAATGGCGAAAATAACTACGCTCTTGCTGCTTGATTGAAGTACAGTAGATCAGCTTAATCGCCGCAACAGTTGCAGCGACAAGACATCGCCCGATTGTCCTTTTTCCGAGACGGATCGACAAGGCGGTGCAGGTAAATCGGGAATAGGAAGCCGCAAGCCTCGGGAAGCTTCCGAAATTTTTAGAGGATAAGGCCGCGGTTGGTAGTTTCAGGCCTGCCGCAGCTCGAAAATCAACTTGAAACTACGCACGTAGAAAGCTCATTAGTTCCGCGTTTGGACGGGGGTTCAAATCCCCCCAACTCCACCACAGAGCCTGCCACACGGCGGGCTCTTTTTTTGTAGAGACAGCGAGGGTTGAGGACCCGACCAAAGGGTTCGTTATCGCCTCGGCGCATAAGCAGCAAGAATCCCGGCTCAGTAGAAAATCAGTGGGGATAAGCATAAAGGTTTGCAATACGGAAAAGGA
>CAMNRO010000046.1 GCA_946553045.1 uncultured Porphyromonadaceae bacterium
ATATGGCGCACTTCTCGATTAGAATCCGGCGCACTTCTCGATTATTTTTTACATCTCATAATTGCTCACAAGGGGATTGTAATATATGTGTCCTTCAAGGTTTTCAACCATTGCGTCGTCGTCCATATCCACAAGCGACGACATATATTCGAGATTGACCTCGCCGTATTTGTTGAGCGATGCTGTCAGTGCCTCCATCGGAGTATCGACCGAAGTAACCTCGTCAACGGCGAATGAAACAGGATGGTCGAAGATGTCAGCTTTGACAAACTGACCTTTTTCGCCGCGCTCCAACGCCAGTGCGTCCCGGCCATTGGCATCCATCATAATGAACTTGACATTCTGCTTCTCGTTGAGATTGCCATACTTGGCTACAAACTCATCATAATACTGATTGAGGTGTTCACGTAAATGTTCCGACGGCTCACGGGTCTCCGCCTCGTAGTTGTAGAGCTGCTGATATGTCTCCGATAGAGTGATATAAAGCATGGCGCGCTTCTCCTGCTCCGGTTTTAGATCAAGAGGCGTAAATGTTGCTCCGGTTTTACGCACATCGGAGAGGAATCCGACCATGCCGTCGGCAACCACCATAGAACCGTTCTTGTGGAAGAACTGAATATCCTCCGGGAAAGGACGGGGCGACATATCGCGCTCCGGCGCTTTCGGTTCGATGGGGATTGCCGTCACCTTTGAGGTGCGGTTTCGTCCACCGGGTATGAAATCGCCCTCTGTCTTTTCAATGTATGTCTCACCGGGGGTGATACCGGCGGCATTTGCCGCCTCCTGCGCCTCGCGTTCCATACGCATTTCCTCCATCTGGCGGTGGGCAATCGACATCATTGTTTCATAGAATCCGTTGATGGGTGGATTGTCCTCCCAGTTCAAAGAGCCGTAAAATTCCAGTTCCTTTTCTGAAAGAGGTCGGAATTTTTTTACCGGAATGTCATTGACATTTACAGTCGGACGGGGCTTTGACTCAGTGGCTTCCGTCGTATGCTTGGGTTGCCGTTTCGGTTTGCCGATTGGCTCCAACTCTCCGAAAAGATTGTAGGCGAACAGACGCGGGTCGGGATTGTCCGAGTAATCCGGTCTGCCATCGGTTTCAATCTCTTGGGTTGGTGCTTCCTTTGGCGGCTCAAAAGGTTTAGGCTCATCCTTCGGAGGCTGATTAGGCGTAACCGTTTCTACAACCTTCTGTTGGATAGTCTTTTTCAGCTTCGGGTCTTCCAACTGCTCACATATAGCCACACGTTTCCCTGCCCGCACAAGTTTGGGCAGATATGTGTCGAGTGCATGGTGAGGAAATCCCGCCAATTCGATACGGTTGTCAAGACCGTTCATCCGGCGGGTCAGTGTAATGCCGAGTATCTCCGACGCTTCAACCGCATCCTTGCCGAAAATCTCATAGAAATCGCCGACACGGAACATCAGAATAGCATCGGGATGTTTCTTTTTCATCTCCTGATACTGTTTGAGCAAAGGTTCGTTCCTCTGTTCAATCTTCTCGGCAAGCGGCTTCTGTTTCGGTGGTTCGGGCTTGACTTCCGGCTCTACCTTCGGTGTTGGTGTCGGCTTTACAGGGTCAGGCGTAGGCGGCTTGATACCGTTGGAATTATACAGTTCCAGATTCAGGCGCAGACGCAACGACTCGTCGAGCGCTGCCCGCAAATCGCGTGCTATGCCGTCAACACCGCCTTCGTGCTTGTAGATGATAGCCGATTTCCCAAACTGGTCTGTCCCAACTTTGGCATCCGTGCATATCACATTCTGCGGAAATGCCTGAAAGAATTTGTTACCGGGAACTTTTGTACCACGGTCAACAACAGACTGAATGAAAAATTCCTCGTCTGCCGATAACGCTTTCTTACCGGTGTGCTTCTGGAGAATAATCAGGTCGGATCCGGCATCCGTTCCGGCATTATCGGAGAAGGTATTGTTGGGCAGTCGCAACGCCGCCACGAGGTCGGCACGTTTTACAAGCTCCATCCTCACGAAAGGACTGCCTGCGTTCATCACACCCTGCGATGCTATGAAAGCGACGAGTCCACCCTCCCGCACTTGGTCGAGTGCCTTCAGGAAGAAGTAATTGTGGATTGTCTTTGTCGCCTGACGGTAGGCAACATCCTTGCTTACGGCATATGCAGGGTCAGCGACAGCAAAATACCCGAAGGGCACATTGGAAGCAGCGACATCGAAATATCCGTTGAAATCGCGCTCAATCTTCTCAAAACCCTCTATGCGGGTCAATATTGAAGGATGCAATGCCGACAGGATTTTGCCGGTAAGCAAATCCTTCTCATACGCCAATACCTCGGCACCGGGGTACTTGTCATTGCGCAGAAAGGAATCAATGAAAGCTCCCTGACCGGCAGACGGTTCCAGAAAACTTTTCACCTCGACGCCAGAATATTTCAGCGAATCAGATATAGCATCAACGATACGATTGTCGGTATAGAAGGCCGTCAGCACCGAGGCTTTCAGCGAGTCCATATACCGCGCAAATTCCTTGTCATCCTTAGAATAATCATGGATGATGCGGCGCAGTTCCACCGTCGGAGCAAACAGCTCGATGTCGGATTTGCTCCATTTAGCGGCATCCTCCAAATCGTTGGCGTCGTTGAGGATACATTTCAGACCTCCAAATCCGGCATACTTGCGCAACACCGCTATTTCATCAGCGGTCTGCGCTCCACGCCCGGCCACACCAAGACGAAAAGCCATCCTAATCGCCTCGATGTTGTCGCGCATTGTCTGGAGGCGGTTATAAGCCATAGCCGTCCAGTATTTCGGTGATTGTTCCAAGCAGTTCGGTCAGCATCGGCTGATGTGTCTCCCTGTCGAGGAAGTCGCCGTTGACCTCGTAGCGGTCAAGTATGTCGCTGACAGGTTTCTGTCCGAGCAGATGAACGGCGAAGTCAGGCATATACTCCGGCGGCAGGCGCAGCCAGAGGTTTTCCTCCACCACATTATATATTATGTCGTAGCGCGACACATACAGTCCGGCAAGAAGGGTGCGCATCGCCAGTTCACGGGCAATCGGTACGGGCTTCCCCTCCAGACGTGCCGACACGAATGTGTCGTATGCGTCGTCGGAGCGGGTTTCTATGAAATTCTTATTGTCTTTCTGGGGAAAATGATGGTCAATGAGATGACCTCGGAGATAGACTTGAAAAAAGTCTGCCTCCGGCAATTCTATGTTATGTTTCATCGGGGGATGCGGATATAGTGGTTGCCGATGCCCTATATTTCCATAGTATAATGAAAAAGGACACCGGGTATCCCTCCCGATGTCCAACCACTAATCCGCGTCAAAAATGAAACAAAAAAACATAATGACGCAGAATCAGTCGCAAAGATAATAAATTATCCTGACACGGGAGGGATAGTTATGGTTATTCTGTCTTGATTTCAAGATGGTTTAGACGGTTTTAACCGTTTTTGCCTTCTTTCCCTTGCGGTAACGGCGGTTATTCTTCTTGCCGCCTTTATACTTGCGCCCCTTGCCGTAGCTGTCGGGGGCGAAGGCGTCAATGACGCGCTTGACTATGAGGTTGTATAGCTTTTCCTCATCGCGGCTGAGATCCGTGGGGTGCAGTCCGGTGGTGACGATGCCGAAGCCGTTATAGACGCTCTCGACGCTGCGGAAATTGTGGCACTTGGAGGGCTTGCCTTCGCCCACCGAGCGGCCCCACCTGCTGTTGTAGCGCAGCATCTCCATATTGCGGAGCATCACTTTCCATACTCCGCCGGGAACAGTGTTCTGCAACACGGCGGGATAGGATATGAGTTTCTTGGCATACAGTCGGTATGCTGTCAGTATTGTCTTTTCGTGGGTGTAGTCCAGTTCACAGGCAGCCTGAATCATCAGGGCCGGGAGGTTGAACAGTGGACAGCGGTCGGTGATTAACCCAATATAGTTGTCTCCCTCGCGCTTTTCGCCGGGAGCCGGGGCGGGTACGCCGGCACATTCCGCATCTTTGGCGGCGTCGGCGACGGATATTTCCTCTACTGCGGGCGACCCTTTCAGTTCGGCGTTTTCCTCTGCGGCCTGTACGATGGCGTTGTAGATAGATTCCTCCAGCCATTTCTCGTATTCCTTGCGGTTCTGAGGCCCGTGGTTCACTGCATGGACGATGGCTTTCTTTGTCAGCACGGGGAGCCATGCGCGGCGCGTATCCACGGGGCTGCCTATGAAGTAATAGAGGCTCAGGAAGTCGAGGTCTCCGGTAATGTCGGGGCGCATGGCGTTCACGACCGTCAGGCTCATCTTCCACAGTGCCTTGATTGTGTCGAGCTGTCGGATGTCCTCGGCTGATTTCTTGTAGCCGACAAGCTCGTCATAGTTGCGCATGGCGAACTTGAAGTTATGGGCGTAGGCGAGGCGGCTCTCCATAGTTGTCGAGAGTACGAAGCACTCCTTCGGTGAGAAAGTTGCCTCCACGAGCTGTCCGTTTGTCCATGTCACGGCATAGCCGTTGCCGAGGTAGTAACCCTCGTGTTTTTCATTCGCGCCGATGGCTCTGGCGATTGTATCCGCTGTGATCTGATGGTCTGTCACGACGGTTATGATATTTTTCTGTTTCATTTTTGCTTTTTTATTTGGGTGGATATTTTTGGATTAGTGGTTTTTGAAATAGCACCGGAGATTCCGGACTCTCCGGGATGCCGTTTCGGAGTGCAGGGTCTTAACCCTGCTTTTGAAGATTACATCTTCGGACCTTTGGGCTTGCGCTGCTGACGCATCTGGTCCTCGTTCTTGGGAGCCGTCTGATATTTCTGAAGCGGTTCAGCCACTCTGCTTGTCGCCTCGTTGGTAAGCCCGTCGTTGTTGACGGCCTTCTGTATTTTGGATTCCTCGGCGACTTTCACACGGGGGTCGTTGAGCGATGTGTTCGGACGCTGTTTCTCAGGGTTGAACCAGAGATACACCGTGCATGGCTGTCCCTTGTCGTCGAGGCGGTTGGTAAGTTCCGCCACGCGCCCCTCGGCATAATCTTTCTGCTGCTGTTCCGTAAGGGGGATTTTCGCCCATTTGGAAAGTGGCTTGATCTTGCCGTCCTTCGTGAGCCACGACTGCTGCTGATTCGTGGTGCCGCTCTGTGCCTGCGATTGCGACTGCGCCTGTTCCTGCTTTCTTGCCGCGCCGGGGACGAACTCCACACCCTTGCGGTCTGCCGATACCTGAAGCACCACGTTGTAGGTCTTGCCGTTCTTGTCGGTTATCTCTTTCGGAGGGAGTGCCTTCCCTTCTTTGAGCTGCATGACCTCGGCGACGGTCAGTTTGGTCTGGCCCACGGTGTCGCGGACAAACACATCCTTGACGGGAACGGAGACTATCTCGTTGGTATAGCGGTCGATGCTGACGTATGACGGCACTTTCTCGCCGTTCTTGCCGGTCAGTTCCACCACCTTGCCGAGATTGCCGGTCTCGCGGAGAGCCGCCTTGTCTTCCTTGCTGAACTCGTAGCCCTCAAATTTCTGGTCGAGTTTCGGCTCCCGGTGGATGAAGTGCGGCACCACCTTGACATTGCCGTCCGCATCCGTTCGGAATGACAGTCGTGCGTCGATGGGGAATTTCTCTCCGGCGAATGTCGGGGTGACGGTGACGACCCTTGACTTGCGGTTGTAGAGCATCTCGCGGAGATCTCCCGATTTTTCCAGTTCGTCGCGGTCGATGCCCCATTTCTCCTTGAGGTTCGCCCAATCTATTCTGCTTTCGTCGATGGCGGAGTGTCTGGTTTCCTTTGCGGATGCCTGTGCGTTGGATTGCGCCTGCTGTTCCTCCTGCGGGGAGCGTGCCGGCGACTGCTTGGGCGTTTCGGTCGTCTGTGCCGCCTCCTGCCTGTTGTCCTGCGTAGCCTGCGGTAGATCGACCTTGTTGTTCTTCAGCATATCGGCGTTTGCCACGGGGTCTTTTGCGAAGTCCCCGATTACGGTGCCGACTGTCTCGTAGCGGTCGGCGGGGACACGGAAGAATCCGAAGGTCGTGGGATTCTTGCACTGGCGCACGAAGTTGGAGAGGAAAGCCTCCAGCGGGTTCTGTCCTTTGGAAAATTTCACGAGGTCTGAAAGTTTAGCCGACTTTACATCGGTCATCTTTGGCGTGCCGTCCTCGTTGAGTCCGGTCACCGCGCCTACCTGCCCGGTATCGTTGTTGCGGGCGATAAGCACTTCTTCTAAATTCTGGTCTTTTGCCATAAATTAAAAAGTGTTTTGGGGTTTGATACTTGCGCCACCGAAGTGACGCGGGATTATTTTGTGTTGTAGGTGTGTCATGCGTTCTGCACGGAGAATAATTCTATCACGTCGGCTTTGCGATATTTCACCTTGCAGTTCTTGCCGGAGCCGGTCTTGATATAGGCAATCATGCCACATTTGCGATATTCGTACATCGTGCGTCTTGAAACATGGTATCTTTCGCAGACCTGCTGTTCCGTCCACGTTTCTTCCTCCGGGTCAAGGATGCCGAAGCCCTGAAAAGCCTCCGTAACCTTTTTCGCCACATGGTCAATCTTGCTGTCAAGACCCGTCTTGACATTCCTGACCTCCGATGCCAGCTCACGGATGAGCCGGACAAGTGTAGTGTATTCCTCCGTTCTCATTGCCCGCGATTTTTGTAAAGGTGGTTCATCATACGGAAAAAGATTTTCATCATCAGTCTGGCCTTATACTCGCGGATTGTCTCGGCGATGGAATTGAACATTTTTGTTTTCATATTCTTTTTCGGATTTAATGTTATGCCGCAAAGTTCGCCATAAGCCGAAACCCTGCTGAGGTATTCCTCAGGTAGTTCCCTGTTTTTTTAAGACACGTTAAGATTTGGTTGTGGCTATCCATACTCCTTTTGACAGAGCATAGGGGTCAGTCCGCCAGTCCGTTACAGCGGATTGGCATGACGGTGTGTGCCGCTAAAAAATTCAGGGATAAATCCAATTAGGCGATATTAAGGGTCTATCAGGAAATGTCATGACTTATATCCTGAAAATGCCCAATCGGTTGTCATGGGGAAAGCCCGGCACCGTATCGGATTCAATATAGAAACAACCGGAATATGGCTGATTGTTTCCGACAATTTTCCAAGTTGGGAAATGTTGGGAAACTTCATTGAAATATCGGGAACACGCTGACAGACAGCAATCTTTTTCAACCTATAAATGGTTACACGTTCAAAGCATAAGACAGGCGAATGCCTCATACGCTTTACTCAAAATCCCAGCCGAAATATAGATACCGGCGACCCGCAGTCCGGAATGTGGGCCACCCTCTCTGTATTCGGTCAAGTCACCCACTAATTCCGTTAAAAGATGAAAAGAACATACACAATCCGTGGTGATTCTATATTACCACAATGGGCAGATACACCCTCGAAAAGCAATAAATTTACGTTTCCGTATTTGACATACCAAAGAGATGCCTATGGCAAAGCAAAACGGAGAATCGACTGATAGAGATATTCTAAACAGAATACTCTCAATCCTCGAAAAACAAGGAAAACCCTGTGAAAACTCTCTTAAAAATAGGGTGTATGATAATCAGGCGATAATGGAATTACTCAATATCAAACATAAGTATCTTAAAATGCTCCGTGATAAAGGATTTCTTGGATATTCCAGATGCGGAGACAAATACTGGTACTCTCAATCCGATGTGGATCTTTTTCTCAGTCGGTTCCATTATGAGGCTTTTGCCACTCCATTATCTTCCGTATAAATAAAAAACAGTTGACTCACAATCGGGTCAACTGTTTTTTTATGGATAATAATATGTTTATAATCTAAACGAGGATAAACCAGAAAGTCTGTTAAGTTCAGTGGACAAAGTTTCAGGAAGAAAACGAGCATACACTTTCTCCGTTATATCTGTGCTTCCATGACCGAGAAGACGGCTGACAACAGACATAGAAAGGCCTTCATTCAAGGCATAAACGGCGAATGTATGTCTCGCAACGTGCATAGTCAGCGGGAAACTAAGCTCCAGTTCCTCTCCCACAACAGTCAAGGACTGGTTAATACTTCTTGTCGCCGTATTTCTGACTTTATATAATGCCTCATCATCATCTATATCCAGATTCTCTTTTACAAGGTTGAATACAAATTTGGAATCCCCGTTTTTCTCTTTCCATGCTTCAAGTAATTCAATAGCCGGGTCAGACAACGGAATTATATGGCGTTTCCCTGTCTTAATCATGACCTTTCTTAATTCTTTTTTCTTCAAATCGACATTAGTCCATTGAAGCGTCATAATATCTACGACTCGAAGACCGCAAGCGTGAAAGGCGAAAAGAAACATTTCGATATATTCCTTACGACGGGGTTCCTTACAATGATGGTAGTATTCTATCAACTTTGCCAATTCTTCTTGCGAAAGGCTCTTGCCATCATAAGAAGACTCATCACCGGATAGATTAGGCTTGACTGCAATACGCATGTCTTGTATTCTCGCATTTAATGCCGCATCTATTATATGTAGTTCTGCGGCATAAGCACAGGCTTTGAGAATGGGGGTCAGAGCATGGTTGATGGTGTGGTCGCTATTCTGTCTTATTTCACGACGCCATTCTATATATTCTTCAAGCAGCTCAATAGAAATCTCTCCAAGATAGATTCCATCGGATTTATATGTTCCACGTTCTTTTGAACGCAGGAACTCCTTAAACATATTCATGCCGCTTTTCCCGTTTTCATAGCGACTACGGCCGATACGGTTTCGGGAATATTCGGAATCCAGCCTGTCAGTAACGAACTCAACAAAGTCCTTACCGTTATCTTTCCTTACGGCAACAGGCTTTTCAAGAAGGAAGCCATCTATGACTTCTTCCGTTATTTGATGCGGATTGTTTTGGGCAAATTCGGCAAGTAAAGAATCTGTCCTTTCTACTCTGGCAAGTAATACACTGTTGATGCGCTTGGACTCCGAGCCGTAGGATGGGCGAACACCACCGCGCCCGGCGTGAAGATTCTGGTTCCAGTCTGCAATCTTCACGAAGATATTGGTAGTGCGTCGGATCACCTTACGGTTCCAAGTATATTCTATGTCCACCGGATAAGCCTTGTTCTTATCCGGATTTTTTGGTGTCCTGAGACGGTATTTCCCTAATGGGTATAATCTCTTTGTCCTTCCCATAGGCCGTTATTTGTTTGTATTTTTACGATATTCCCACATGTCTGCAAAGGTAGTGAATTATATACAAACAAAACGGAAAAATCGGGGCAAATGTTGTATTTTACACAAACAAATTCGGCTATTTTAGACCATAAAACACCAGCCATACAAACAAATTCTAATTGCTTATATGGCTGGTAATCAGTGTGTTGCGTGTAAATTTGAGTCTTAATACTCGTCCTCGTTGAAGAGGAAGTCTTCTTTGGAGGGGTAGTCGGGCCAGATGTCTTCGATTGATTCGTAGGTGTCGCCTTCGTCTTCAATTTCCTGGAGGTTTTCGATTACTTCCATAGGCGAGCCGCTACGCATGGCGTAGTCGATGAGTTCGTCTTTAGTTGCGGGCCAGGGTGCATCTTCGAGCTTCGAGGCCAATTCGAGGGTCCAATACATGTTTATACTGTGTTATATTGTTTGCTGATAGGTTGTTTGCCGGAAAAAGTGCGCAAAGATAAGATATTACACGAATACTAACAAGATTTCTCCCAAAATATTTCCTCGATTCCGTTAAAATTGTTTATCGCGCGGCTCAGGACGAAGAGGAAATCGCTCAGGCGGTTGATATATGTCAGAATCTGAGGGTCGACGGCTATGCCTTGTTCCTTCAGGGCCAATATGCGGCGCTCGCAGCGGCGTGCGACGGTGCGGGCAATGTTGGCGCGGGCGGCATCGGGGTGTCCGCTCGGCAGAATGAATCGGTTGTGGCGCGGCAGCGTGGCTTCGAGCGTGTCGATGGCGTTCTCGAGCGATGTTGCCGCCGACGCCGGGAAGGGAGCGGGCTGCCATTTCGAGTCGGCCTCGGTTGCGAGCGAGGCGCCGATGTCGAAGAGGAGGTTCATGGCTGTCTGGAGGGGCTTGCGGCCATCGGCGGGTATGGCTTCGGAGGCGCACAGGAGGCCTATCCAGGAATTGAGCTCGTCGACGGTGCCGTAGGCTTCCAGGCGGGCGTCGGTCTTGGCTACGCGAGTGCCTCCTACGAGCGATGTCGTTCCGGCATCGCCGGTGCGTGTATATACTTTCATCGATTCTGATATTTGTCGGTTGTCTTGTATCTCTTAAACGCTGATTGTGTGCTTATGTTGCGCTTTATGGCAAAAAAAAGCGGAGCTCCGTGCAGGGGCTCCGCTTTGCGGGTTGTTGCCGCAGGTATTATTAGAATACTACGGGTTTGTTGTCGGGGTTTTCAACGTCCCAGTTGCACGAAACGGGTGCGAACTGGCCTTTGCCGGTTACCTTGAAGATGGCCTGGCAGGTCTTGGTGCTGCGGTCTTCCATGTAGGTGTAGAAGTTGATGGTGTAGAGCACGTCGAGGCCGTCGATGGGCGCTGCGTCGGCGTGAATCGAAGCGAGGGCGCCGGGCATTACTTCGGTCATGAAGCGTGTGCGCTCGAGCTCTATGATTTCATCGTCGCCCATCGATTCGTATTCGGCGGGATACTGGGCGCGTGCCGAGGAGGCGCGGAGGTCAACATTGCCCTGGAAGGCCGATGTGCCTGAGTAGTACTCGTTGTTGCCGTAGGACGAAACGTAGAACTTGCCGCTCTTGATGCTGGTGTCGCCAAGGGGCTTGCAGATGTTCTCGAATACCCAGTCGACGCATGCCTGGAAGTAGAGCGTGCTCAGTTCCTGGCCCTTGCCTGCGGGGAGTGTGATGGTCACATTGGGGTCGAACATCCATTTGCCGTCGTTGCGCACAAACTGGTTGGTGACAGTCTCTACGAAGCTGTAGGGAGCCCATGCGCTGCCGTCGTATTTGTAGGCGGAGCATTTGCAGGTTGTCTTGCTGGAGGCATAGTGGAGCCAGTAAACATACTTCACGTCGTCGGCCGCGGCATAGGGGGCGTTGATGTCGAGCCATTTCGAGAGATAGGGCTCGGCGGCGGGAAGGTTGGCGTAGGTCTGGCCCATGGCGGTGTAGTCGGCCGGCTGAAGCACGGCGAAGCTGTTGCCTGCGGGCGCCCACTTGTTGTTGCTGTAGCGATATACGGCGTTGCGGGCTTCAGAGGGTACGCTGATGGCGGCGCGCGACGAGCGCGAGGCCGGAGTAGCCATGATTTTGATGTTCTTCACTTCCCATGTGCCGGCCTTGGCAGAGGTCGACTTGTAGCAGAAGCCGAGTTCGATTTTCTTGCCGGCGAAGTCGCTGATGTCGATGTCGCCCGAGGCAACGAAAGACCAGCTCATCTTGTCGGGATAGGCGGGGCTGAGTTTCACCCAGTTGCCGCCCTTCTCGCGAACGTATGCGGCAGCCTGGTCGGCGAGCACGTCGACGGAGCTGAAGAAGTTTGTGGCCTGCTCGTAGGTGAGTGTTGCGTCGGCAAAGGCAGTGAGGTCGATTTCGGGCGATATGAGCCATGCCTCGGCGTCGTAGTTGGTGCCGTTTGCAAAGCCCGAAGCCTTGGCGCCGTAGTTTGCGCCGCCGAAGCTCCATATGTATGTCAGACCTTCGGGGAGCACCTTGTTGTCGGCGGTGAAGGTTTTGTAGCTGTCCTCGTCGGTGAGGGTGTTGTTATATACTTCCACGGGCTCTACGGGAGCGTTGCCGCCGAAGTTCGGCTCCTGGGTTGCCATCTGATAGGATACAACGGCAAAAGAACCGTCGGCGGGGTCGAGGGCGCCGTCGAGGATAGCGGGCAGATAGTCGGCCGGCTGCTTCGAGGGAGCGAAGGCTGCGACATAGTCGTCGGAAGCCCACACTTTTTCCTGATATTCCTGAGCTGTCACCGCATACTGCTGCACGGTCTGCGCTGCAACGAAGATTTCGGGCTCGTTTACGGCCTCCTTGTAGGTGAGGCGCACCGACGAGCCGTCGGTAAGGGTGAAGTAGGGGAAGCCGGTGCCCGAAAGGAATGCCGGCACATAGAGCGACGCCGGGGCGTCGGCCGAGAAGCGCTTGAGGCTGCCTACGGCGGCGAGCGCTGCCTTGCCGTCTTCGCCGGCAAGGGCGGTATTGGTTGAGTTGGATGCTATCGAGCTGTAGTCGGCGTCGGTGAGGGTGTAGTCAACCGACTGAACGTCCTGCTTGGGCTGGTCCTCGATGCCTTCGAAGCCGTCGAGTTTGTCGTTCCACGCGTTTTCGTCGCAGGCGGTAGCTGCGACAGCTACGGCAACAGCGAGCAGAGCCTTGGATATATTGTTGTTTTTCATTGTCGTGATGTCTGCTTAGAAGTTGATACGGAGCTTCATGGAGTAGGTGCGGCCGAAAGAGTAGAACACACCGTAGATGTTTTCCCAGTTGGCGTTTACGGCCGAGTCAGACCATGCGTCCACTACGTAGTTGTAGTTGAAGAGGTTGTGCACGTTGCCGTAGAGAGTTGCGTCGACGCCGCCGATGTTGAAGCGGTAGGAGGCGTTGAGGTCCAGCTGATTGCCCCAGGGAATTCTCCAGGGTTCGCCGATGTTGATGGTGGTGTTCCAGCTGGGGGCGCTCACGGAGTAGTCGGAGTAGTTGCGGTCGTTCACCTTCCAGTCGGCACCGATGCGGAAGCCCTGGAAAGGCTTGAATGTCACGCCGACAGCGGCTGTGGTCTGGGCCGAACCGCCCACTTTCACGCCCTTCTGGTTCAGGATTGCCCATGCGTGGTCTTCGGCGAGCACGCCCGAGGCGATTGCGCCGGCCGAGTTCTTCAGCGGCTGGCCGAGCTGATTGTAGAAGTAACCCTTGGCGTTGCTGGCCCATTCGTAGTTGCCGACAGAGAGCATACCGGTCATTTCGAACCACTTTGTCGGAACCCATGTGGCGTTGAACTCGATACCCATGTGGCGGGCGTCGACGCCGGTCATGTTCATGGCAAAACGGTCGCCGGCATGTTCGCCCTGCTCGATTGTACCGCCGCGCACGGTGGTCTTGTCGAGCCACTTGGTGTAGTATGCGTTGACAGTAGCCAAGAAATAGCGCGAACGGAAGTTATAGCCCAGTTCGGCCGAGAACACCTTCTCGTTCACGGGGTCGGGGTTGGTGGCGTTCGAGGTAGCCTGCGACAGGAATACGCCGTTGGCGAAGAAAGGCGCGCGGCTGATGTAGCCCACGTTGGCGAAAACGTTGTTGTGGCGGTCGATGTTGTAGTTGGCGCCGAATTTCACAGTTCCGCCGATGAAGCTATACCACTTTGTGGTGCCGTGCTCCTCGTCGTAGTAGAATTTATCCTTGCGCTTGTAGCCGGTGTTGCTGAGCGAGCCCGAGAGCACCAGGTTGAGCTTCTTGTCGAAAGCGGCATATTCGGCCTGTGCGTAGACACCTTCCTGCTGGGTGTAGCCGATATAGTTGCGGTACACATAGTCGCCCACGCCGAGCTTCTCGTACTTCCAGTTGGGGTCGGCGGCAGCGGCGTTGTTGGCAACCTTCACATTCTTACGCGACGAATCGTCCATGAAGTACTCGCCGTCATAGAGGTCGATAATCTTGTTGTTGTGGTAGCCCACATAGTAGCGCATGTCGATACCGGCGAGGATATTGAGCGTCTTGTCGAAGAAGCTGTTCTGATAAGTCGAAACGAGGCCATACCAGTTGTGCGAGTTATTGCTCTCGCTCATCACCATGTTCGAGCCGGTGGTGCTGGCAATGTTCATTTCCTGGATAGCGGCATAGTCGAAAGTGCCGTCGGCGGCGCGGAAGAGAGTGTTGGGCTTGCCGTTGGTTGCGCCGTACCAGCTCGAGTTGCTCAGGCTCTGGCCATTGTATGTGCCGCGGCCCTGGCCGCTGTAGCCGCCGCCCTTGGCGAGCGATACATATGCGGTTGTCGAGAGGCTGCTCTTCTTGTCGATCTGCCAGATGTGAGCCAGCGAAATCTGAGGCTTGTGGTAGGTATTGCGGTTCGACGAGCGCACTTTGCCGTTGCGGTCATAACCGAAAGTGGCATTGTACTTGTACATGCTCTCCGAGCCCATCCAGTCGCGGGCATATTCCTGATAGTTGATAATCGAAAGACCGTCCTTGTTGCCGCGCTTGTTGTGTGTCTGCGGAGCGCCGAAAGCGGTCAGAGAGAGCTGATGACGGTCGTTGATACGCTTCGACACGTTCACGAAATAATTGTAGGCCTTGAAGTCGGTGCCCTGGATATAACCGTCGCCCCACTTGTGCGAGCCGAGCACGGTCACGGCCCAGCCGTTCTTCATCAGACCGGTCGAGAGCTTGATGCCATAGTCGTTCATGCCGTCGTTACCCATGCCGTACCATACGCGGCCGCCGCGTTCGGCGTCGAGGCTCTGGGTGGTGATATTGATGGTGCCGCCCAGCGAGGGAGCCGAGAGCACAGCGGCGCCGAGACCGCGCTGAGTCTGGATATTGGAGGCAACGTCGCTCAGACCGGCCCAGTTGCTCCAGTACACCCAGCCGCCTTCCATGTCGTTGACGGGGATACCGTTTACCATCACGGCCACGTTGGCGCTCTGGAAACCGCGCATGTTGATTTTGGCGTCGCCGAAGCCGCCGCCGTCCTTGGTGGCCCATACGCCGGGCGTTGTGTTCAGGATTTCGGGAAGCTCCTGTGTGCCGAGCTTCACGTCGATTTCAGCCTTGTTCACCTGCGACAGAGCTACAGGAGTCTGGCGTGTGCGGGCAAGCGACTGAGTCACAACCACGTCCTTGAGCACTTCGCTCGACGGAACAAGCTTGATGGTGCCCATATTGGCCTTGGCGGCCACTGTGGCGGCATCATAGCCCACATAGGAGATTGTCAGCGAAGGAGTGCCTTCGGGAACCTTGACATCGAACTGACCGTCGATATCGGTGGTTGCCAGTGCGCGGCCGTTGGTGATGACGACGCTGGCGCCTATTACAGGCTCGCCTTCCTCGTCTACGACCGTTCCTTTACAATTTAGAGTAGCTCCGGCGGCAAAAGCCACGGCCTGCGCCAGCCAAAGCACGATGAATACGGATAGGAATCGTTTCATTTGGTAAATTTGTAAATGTGATGTATTGGGTGATTGGTTTTGTCGGACATCATGGAGCGAAAAATTCATATGCACTTTTCACCTTGCAAAGATACTGAATATTTTTAAATATTTTCACATTTCCTGCCGTTCACCCGCATTTTCCGCCCTTTCAGCCCCGCATTTGCACCCTTGTTTAATATATTTTTAATTTTTTTACCAAAAGAGGCCGAATCTAATCTGAAAAATACTATATTTGTGTCGTCGGCATATTTTGCGGTCGTATTTCCGTGAGAGGCACTCTGCATGACCGATAAGTATATATGCATAACAAAAAAACAGATAAGTTCGAGTACTTCCTCAATGCGGTGCACTACTGCATGTGGCTGCGGGAGAAGAAAGTATATAGGTTTGGAAGAAAAGCCTGCGATAGATTGTTTTCTCCGCTACAGTATCTTTTTACGGAAAAATTTAGAAAACGGTATCATGAACGCAGGCAGAAAACAGACCCGCAATGGGACAATTCCTATCTTAATAGTAAAGACGGATTTTGTGTTGATTGGGCTCATCATTGGCTGGGGTACTTTTCGGCATGCTATCCGGGCTTTATTTCTTTTGTTCTATTAGGATTGGGAACACGATGGTTCGGCAGATTACCTTCATTAGTCGTGATTGCTTTAATTGCCATACCTTTAGGAAGCTTCTATATTCCGTTTTACAAGGCGCTCTATAGCAAAGACCGCTATCTTAAATATTTCAAGAAATTCGAAAAAGAAGATGAGCAATGGCATCGGAAATGGTCGCGGATAACGACCCTGTTTTGCGTCGGTGCCGCCCTCATGTTTGTCGGAGGCATCGTCGCCATGATTGTCATAGACCAATATAAACCATGACTTGGAAAAAATTTGAATACTTTCTTAATGCGGTGTTCTACTGTATATGGCGTGCTGATATAAGGGTAAGTGCGTGGATGGACAAATCTTTTGAGATTCTGTTTTATCCTATTATAATTCTTCTGCCGCGTACATGGCGTCGGAAGTTCCATGAACGCTGCAAGGCCACAGAAAAGGAAATAGAATCGTTGCGCTATGATAAAAAAAATGGTTGGAATATCGGTTGGGCCAAACAGTGGTTTGGTTATGCATATTCCGGCTATCCGTCTTTTATTTCATTTATGTCAGTTGGTATAACGGTAAGCCTGACATATGAGCTGTCTCAAGAATATAAGGTGTGTATAGGATTATTAACTATCTTATTACCAATCCTTATTGCCGATATTCCGGCATATAAGGCAGTGTATTCAAACGATAAATATATCAAGTATTATAAACAGTTTGAAAAGGAAGATGAGCAATGGCATAAAAAATGGTACCGCATAACCACGGCATTCTGCCTTGGCGGAGTTCTGTCAATGGTCTTGGGTATATTGGCTGCTTTTGGCATAGCATTTCTTTTAAAAACATGAATCAAAAAAAGTTCGAATACTTCCTCAATGCGGTGCACTATTGCATGTGGCTACGAGAAAAGAGATTTGGGCATTTTATGGAGAAGCTTTTATGCAATGTTCTACTTGGTCTTAAGAAAATTTCTATAAAAAGCTTCAAGAAGATAAATACCGAATCTCAATTAACAAACCGGCCGGAAATGAACAAAATATTTTACTCGAATAAAAAAAGTTTCAGCACTTTCTGGTCTAATCACTGGTTTATGTTCTTTTATTGCTGCTACCCGGGAGCTTTGTCTTTTTTTCTGGCAGCTTCAGCGATAAAACTATATGACGGTCTTAATTTAATTGCGATTCTTCTATTTATCGCACCGGTCGAAATTACTTTTTTATTTGTCGACAGAGCTATTTTCAAAAAAGACCGCTATCTGAAGTTTTTCAAGGAATTTGAGAAAGAAGACGAGCATTGGCATAAAAGATGGTCGCGCATAACCACGGCATTCTGCATTGGCGCAGTTGTAATGACTGTTGTAGGAATCGCCGCTATGTGGGCGGTGTGGCTATGGTAATTTATTCCTAATAAATGCAATGACTTGGAAAAAATTTGAATATTTCCTCGATTCGGTGTCTGTGTCGCTTTTGGAGCTGGCGTAAGTCAATAAAAATGTTAAAAGGGTGTGAAGTTTGGGTTTATCTTGCTAATTTTGTGGCGGTAACATATCATTGCCTTAAAACCTGACCTTAAATACACTTATTCGACATGTCTTCTTTTCATTTAAGGGCTTTCACGGCGGCTTCTATGCTTGTCGCGGCTGCTCTCGCTGCTTCGCCGCAGGTGAAGCTGACCGTCGATGCCGCTGACCGCGGCCCGCGTATCGGCGACCTCCACTACGGCATTTTCTATGAGGAAATCAACAACGCCGGCGACGGCGGCATATATGCCGAACTAATCCGCAACCGTTCTTTCGAAGACGGCTCGCTCGACTACTGGAGCCGCAAGGGCGACTGCTCCATGGCGAAACTTACCGACGGCCTCATGAACCCGGCCCAGGGCGCTGCGTTGCGTCTCGACCTGAAAAGCGCCGGTGCCGGAATCTGCAACACCGGCTACTGGGGCATAAACTGCGTCGAGGGCGACACATACACGCTCTCGTTCTGGATTGCCGCCCCCGACGGCTGGAACGGCCACGCGACAGCCGTCCTCGCCGACGCCCAAGGCAACATCGGCGCCTCAGCCGTCGTCGAAGCCATCAAAGCCACCGACAAATGGCAGAAAGTGACGGCCTCGATGACCGCCACAAAGACCATCGCCGACGCCCGCTTCGAGCTCACATTCGGCAAGGCCGGAACCGTGCACCTCGACATGGTGAGCCTCTTCCCCCCGACATATAAAAACCGCCCCAACGGCTGCCGCCGCGACCTCGCCGAAAAGCTCGAGGCCATGAAGCCGGCCTTCGTCCGCTTCCCCGGCGGCTGCTACATCGAAGGCGACGGCTGGGTCAACGACAACCGCCGCTTCGAGTGGAAAAAGACCATCGGCCCGGTCGAGGAGCGCGCCGGCCACTATAACTACAACTGGGGCTACCCCTGCACCGACGGCATGGGATTCCACGAATTCCTCCAGCTCACCGAAGACCTCGGCGCCGAGCCTCTCTTCGTGGTAAACGTGGGCATCGGGCACGGCTGGTACACCGACTATACCCAAATCGACGAGTATATCCAGGAGGCTCTCGACGCCATCGAATACTGCAACGGCGATGTCTCCACCGAGTGGGGCGCCCGCCGTGCCGCCAACGGCCACCCCGAGCCCTTCAACCTCCGCCTCCTCGAAATCGGAAACGAGAACTATAACTTCGACGACGACCGTTCCGACCACTACCCCGAGCGCTACAAGGCTTTCTACGACGCCATCAAGGCCCGATACCCCGAAGTGACCCTCATCGGCAATGTCGAGGCTTGGGGCACCGACACGCCTTCGTGGCGCAACTCCTTCCCCTGCGAAATCGTCGACGAGCACTACTACCGCTCGCCATCGTGGTTCGAGAACTGCTACAACAAATATGACACCTACGACCGCTCGCGCCCCAAAGTCTACGTCGGCGAATATGCCGTCACCCAGGAATTCGGCAACCGCGGACACCTCCGCGCCGCCCTCGGCGAGGCTGTCTACATGCTCGGCATGGAGCGCAACAGCGACGTCGTGATCATGAATTCCTACGCGCCCATCTTCATGAACGAGGAGCGCGGCGGAGGCTGGGTGCCCGACATGATTCGCTTCACACACTCGCAGAGCTACGGCACACCCTCCTACTGGGTGCAGCAGCTCATGCCCAACAACGTCGGCCGCCGCAACCTCAACTGGACCGAAGAAAACAACCTCGACGGCTCCGGAAGCCGCATAGCACTCTCCTCGTGGTCTACAAAAGTGCGCTACGACAATGTCAAAGTTACCACTCCGGCCGGAGTGGTAGCCTTCGAAGACGATTTCTCCGCCTCCGAAACCGACGCATGGCAGGGCGCCTCGGGCTGGGCCCGCACAGGCGGCATGCTCGTGCAGAACAACGGCTCCTCGCAGGGCACATTCTATGCCGGAACCGTCGACCTCCCCTCGGCCTATACCCTCGAACTCGACGCCGTGAAGGATTCCGGCGCCGAAGGCTTCCTCATCGCCTTCAACTATGCCGACGCCGACAACTACTGCTGGTGGAACATCGGCGGCTGGAACAACACCCAGCACGGCCTCCAGGTGTCGCGCAGCGCCGGCAAGAGCGACTTCGACCTCAAGGCCGGAACCGTAGCCGCCGGCCGCACCTATAAACTGAAAATCGAGGTCGACGGCACACATGTGAAGTGCTACATCGACGGCGAGCTGATTCACGACCAGACCCTGCCCGTGCGCCGCAAGGTATATGTGGCCTCAAGCATCGACGACGACACCCGCACCATGTATCTCAAGATCGTCAACACCTCGGGCGAAGACCGCCGGGTCGACATCGCGCTCAGAAACGCCGGTATCGACGCCGCCGAAGTCACCGTGCTCACCTCGGCCTCCGACCTCGACGAAAATTCGGCCGACAATCCCCTCAACGTAGCCCCCGCCGAAGGCTCCAAGACCTCTGTCGAAGGCAATAAGGCCGTCTACGACGCCCCTGCATACTCCTTCTCCATTATCCGCTTTGCCCTCAACGACATAAATTATTCCGAAGACAGCGGCAAAGAGCCCACCGAGGCCCAGGTCGAGGCCGTCAGCGCCGAACTGCACCCCATAATCTGCAAACTCGGCTTCCTCCATGCCTCTACGGCCCTCCCGCTCTCGACATCGTCGGGCGCAGCCATCGAGTGGAACCTCCGCGAGCCCTCGGCTAACCTCGCCATGACAATCTCGCGCTTCTCGGCCACTCTCGACGTCGCCAAGCCCAACAACGGCACATCGAAAATCGCCGCCGGAACCCTCGTGGCAACCGTCACATTCCCCGACGGCGCCCGCGGAGACATCGAAATCCCCGTCACCCTCGCGCCTGCCGACGGAATGTACGGCTACCTCTACACATTCATGAATCCCAACTACGAGATAACCAACTACGCCCTCGCCACAAAGGATTCGTATGCCAAGAAATTCGATGTCCTTCTCGACGGCGACGAGATATTCGACACCGAAGCCCTCGCGCCCATCGAGGGCGGCACGCGCGACGCCTTCATGCACCGCGGAGAGCGCGCCGACGAATATTTCATGGTTACAACCGACATGAGCAATATCCGTTCGGGCGTGTGGAACAACCACGGCATCGACCTCCTCCGCTCAACCGACATGATACACTGGGAAAGCACAGCC
The DNA here is from genome assembly GCA_946553045.1 of uncultured Porphyromonadaceae bacterium. Taxonomy (GTDB): domain Bacteria; phylum Bacteroidota; class Bacteroidia; order Bacteroidales; family Muribaculaceae; genus CAG-873. Next base: position 20,307 of record CAMNRO010000046.1, read on the forward strand.
TTCGACTTCAACAAGGGCAAGGCCATCTTCAGCGACCCCGATGCCACCACCGACGGCTACCGCACTGACGCCGAATATGCCCGTATCAACCGCGTGTGGGCGCCCCAGTTCATCTGGGATGCCGAGAAAGAGGCATACCTCGTCTACTATTCCATTCTGTCGACTAACCCCGGCGACACACACGACCGCATATTCTACTCCTACGCCGACAAGGACTTCAAGACCCTCACCCAGCCCCGCATATTCTACGACCCCGGCTATGCCGTGATAGACGCCGACATTCTCTACAGCGAATACGACGGCCTCTACCACATGATGATTAAGAAAGAAGGCGCATCGGCCGCACAGACCGGAATCTTCGAATACACCTCGCCCAGCTTGCTCGGCGAGCCCTGGACCGAGGTAATGCACATGCGTGCCGAGGGCGACGCCGCCGTCGAAGGCCCCACACACGTGCGCCGTATCGACGAAGACATCTACAACCTCTACTATATGCGCTACGACGCCGAATACTCCTATAAAGTGGTCGACCTCGACCATATGGGAACCGGCTACAGCTCCTCGTTCAGGCTCTCGGGCACCGGCAGCTTCCAGCACGGATCGGTCATGACCGTCACCGAAGACGAGTATAATGTCCTTGCCACCTGGAGCGAGATAATATCGACCATCAAGAAATATGAACGCCTCGACGCCGACGGCCTGGCCGAAGCCATAGCCGCCGCACGCCGCGCCATCGACGCCAACCGCACCGTCGCCTCCCTCGCCGAGGCCCTTCCCCCGGCCCTCGAAGCCCTCAAGGCAGCCTATAACGACGACTACGAAGAAATAACCGACAGAATAGTAAACCCCGACTTCAACGCCAACAGCGGCAACGGCTGGACAGGCACCGACTTCACCGCCACAAGCGCCGGTGTGGCCGAATTCTGGAACAAGGCATTCGACAAATACCAGGACCTCGCCGATATGCCCGCCGGAACATACCGCCTCGAAGTGCAGGGCTTCTACCGCTACGGCGACCAGACCGTTTCGCGCAATGCGCATAACAACGGCACCGAGCAGCTGTTCGCAAGCTACTACATGAACGACGCCGAGGGCTCATTCATGTCGCTCTACGACACCACGCTGCCCACCGTGCCCGACAACGTCGGCCAGTCGCACACCGCCTTCAACGTCAACAACGAATACCACAACACGCCCATCTATCTCGAACTTGCCGAACCCGGCACAATCCGTATCGGAATCCGAAAGACACGCTACATGACCTCCGACTGGTGCTGCTTCGACAACTTCCGCCTCTACTACAAGAGCGCGCTCTCGGGAGTGGAAAACGTCGCTGTCGGCAGTGAGACAGGCCCCGTCAACGTCTACACCGTCGCAGGCATCCTCATTCGCGAAGCCGTAGACCCCGCCGAAGCCACCGCCGGCCTCGCCCCCGGCATCTACCTCGTCAACAACCGCAAAGTCCGCGTCCTTTAAGCTTATAGCGGTAGGGTGCCGTGTCTTAATTCGGTATTTCAAAACAGTAGGGGCGCGCGTTCGGCGCGCCCGCATATCTAACCCACCGCGAAAACACATCGTCGGCCCGGGCGCGCAGAACGCGCGCCCCGACAGGAGGCGATATAAATTTATTTGTAAAACAAAAAATTCGAAAGATTAAAAAGAACGGCCACAAAGACAAACCGCC
>CAMNRO010000047.1 GCA_946553045.1 uncultured Porphyromonadaceae bacterium
AGGAAAGGAAACGAAAGTAGGTCAGAAAACTTTCGTTTCCCGACCTACTCGATTTTAGCGCGTCTTGTGCGCTTTTTGCCAAAAGATTTTTTAGTCGAGGGTAGTGTTAATTAAAACAAAAATCGTATCTTTGCACCCAAAAGCGAAGACCGTATGCGCGGCATTATGCCCGTGCGTTTTTGCCATTGATTCGGGTTACGGCTTGCCTTTTGCCTCTTCAAGGTTGAGTCTTAAACTGTTAACCACCGACGAAAAATACATATAACAAAAAAATATGATATCATCAGCCATCTTTGGAATTGAGAACAACGGGGTGCTCGCCATCACGGCTCTGATCACCGGCGTGGCTCTCGTAGGCCTTGCGCTGTGGATCGCAAAGCTTATATCCCCGCGCTCATTCAACCCTCAGAAGGGCGAAGCCTACGAATGTGGCATCCCGACACGCGGCGAAAGTATGTCGCAGTTTAAGGTTGGTTACTACCTTTTCGCTATCCTCTTTCTTATGTTCGACGTCGAAACAGTATTCCTCTTCCCCTGGGCAGTGCGTATGCGTGAACTTGGCGTCAACGGCTTGCTGAGCATTGCCGTATTCTTCGGTATTTTAGTGCTGGGTCTCGTTTATGCCTGGCGGAAAGGAGCGCTCGAATGGAAGTAACAACAAAAAGCATGCCCTACGATGCATGGAAAGATAACGAATACATCGAAGGTCTCGTAAAGCAGCTGCAGGAAAGCGGCACAAACGTTATTGTCGGCTCTCTCGATAAACTTATCAACTGGGGCCGCTCGAACTCTATCTGGCCACTCACATTCGCGACAAGCTGCTGCGGTATCGAATTCGTTTCCCTCGGCGCAGCCCGCTTCGATATGGCCCGCTTCGGTTGGGAAGTAGCGCGTTCGTCGCCTCGTCAGGCCGACTTCATGATGGTTGCAGGTACTATCGTTAACCGCATGGTGCCCGTATTCCGCCGTCTCTACGACCAGCTCGCCGAGCCCAAATATGTCATCGCCTGCGGTAGCTGCGCAATCTCAGGCGGCCCGTTCCGCAAGAGCTATCACGTTGCCAAAGGCATTGAGGATATCGTGCCCGTCGACGTGTTCGTGCCCGGATGTCCCCCTCGCCCCGAGGCTATGATCTATGGCATCATGCAGCTCTCCCGTAAAATAAAGGTAGAACGCTTCTTCGGCGGTGTTAATCGCCAGGAAAAGCAGGCAGAATTCCTTGCAGCACACCCCGTACAGGGAGTTGAGGACTAATTCCACCAATCCTTCACCATTATGGCAAATATCACAGAAAAAATAAATAAACTTTTCCCCGGCATACCCGTCGAGGGCGAAAATATACCTGTGCTCACTGTAGCCGAAGAAAAATGGCATGAGACAGCCCTCAGACTCCGCGACTCCGAGGATTTGAAGATGGATTACCTCGTGACCATCGTGGGTATGGACTGGAAAGAAAGCCTTGGCTGTATCTACTACCTCATGTCGAGCGCTTTCAATCAGGTGATAGGCGTTAAAGTCATCGCCCGTGGAGACCGCGAGAAACCCCTCATCCAGTCGGTTGCCGACGTATGGAAAGTCGCTACACTCTACGAGCGCGAGGTCTACGATTTCTTCGGAATCATCTTCCTCGATAACCCCGACATGCGTCGTCTGTTCCTCAACATCGACTGGGTCGGATACCCCCTTCGCAAGGATTACGACGAAAATCCCGAAATCAACCCCGTAAGCATCGAAAACGAACGTCAGTCTGACTTCACCGATGTCTACAGCGAGGACGCCGCCGGAAATCTCGTCAAGAAAGAAGTACGCGTCTTCGAAAAAGAAGACTTCGTTGTCAATATCGGCCCGCAGCACCCCGCTACACACGGCGTGCTCCGTTTCCGCACAGCCGTCGATGGCGAGACCGTCAAGAAAATCGACGTCTACATGGGCTATATCCACCGCGGTGTCGAAAAACTGTGCGAGAACCTCACATATCCGCAGACTCTCCACTTCATGGACCGTCTCGACTACTTCTCGGCACACAACTATCACCATGCACTCTGCATCCTCATCGAAAAGGCTGCCGGAATCGAAATCTCCCGTCGCGCTCAGGTTATCCGCGTGATGATGGACGAACTTTCGCGTATCGCATCTCACTGCCTCTTCATCGGCACATACTGCATGGACCTCGGTGCCACCACCATGCTCTTCTACACCCTGCGTGTCCGCGAGCAGATTCTCGACATCATGGAGAAAACCTGCGGCGCCCGCATGACATTCAACTACGACTGCATCGGCGGTGTGATGGCCGACCTCGACAAAGACTTCGTGGCCGACGTTAAGGCCCTCCTCGAGGTTATACCCAAGAACATCAAGGAATACAACGAAATCTTTACCGGAAACGTCATCGCACGCAACCGTCTCGAAGGCGTCGGCGTCCTTTCTCGCGAAGACGCCATCGCATACGCCATCACCGGACCCTCCGGACGCGCTTCCGGCTGGGCATGCGACATGCGTAAACTTCAGCCATACAGCATATACTCCGAACTCGATTTCGAAGAAGTCATCGCTCACGAAGGCGACTCTATGGCACGCTTCAAATGCCGCCTCGAAGAAATCGAGCAGTCGGCCCGAATCCTCGAGCAGCTTGTCGACAATATTCCCGAAGGCGAATATTGCGTCAAAGTGCCCAAAGTGCTCAAACTCCCCGCAGGAAGCTGGTTCCAGCTCACCGAAGGCTGCCGCGGTGCTTTCGGCCTGTATCTCGAAAGCGACGGCTCGACAAAACCCTATCGTCTCAAAATCGCTCCTCCATGTCTCCCCGCAGCTGCGGTGGTAGACCACCTTACAAGAGGCGAAAAGATTGCCGACCTTATCACTATCGGAGGCTCGCTCGACTATATCGTGCCCGATATCGACCGCTAAACTACTCCAATCAAAAGTCAATCAGTAATATCACTTCCGCAATATGCAAGATTTGTCAGTAATCACCGAGTGGATTCACAGCTTTCTGAGCTCTTTCATGCCGGGATGGCTCACCACTACGGTCGAATGTCTTCTGATCGGTGTAGGCCTTCTGCTCGTCTATGCCTTGCTCGCGCTCTTCTACATCTACTACGAGCGTAAACTCTGCGCGGCATTCCAGTGCCGCCTCGGCCCGAACCGCGTTGGCCCCATGGGTCTCCTGCAGAGCTTCGCCGACATGTTCAAGATGCTTATCAAAGAAATTATTCACCTCAACCATATCGACCGCTTCCTCTTCGCGCTCGCTCCTTATCTGGTGATTCTCGCTTCAATGCTTGCTTTCGCCGTCCTGCCCTGGGGCAACGGTCTGCAGGTCATCGACTTCAATATCGGCATATTCTTCCTTATCGCCGTGTCGAGTATCGGTGTCCTCGGCATCCTCCTTGCCGGTTGGTCGAGTAACAACAAGTTCACCCTCATCGGCTCGCTCCGTTCTGGCGCACAGATGGTCAGCTACGAGCTCTCCATCGGCCTGTCGGTAATAACCATCGTTTGTCTTGCCGGCACAATGTCGGTTGGCGGTATCGTTGAAGAACAGTCCGACCTCTGGTTCATCTTCAAAGGTCATGTTCCCGCTGTCATCGCATTCGTCATATATATGATTGCCGGTACAGCCGAGACAAACCGCGGCCCCTTCGACCTTCCCGAAGCCGAGAGCGAGCTTACAGCAGGTTACCACACCGAATACTCCGGTATCCACTTCGGCTTCTTCTATCTCGCCGAATACCTCAACCTCTTCATCGTATCCGGCGTGGCATCGCTCCTCTTCTTCGGCGGATGGATGCCCCTCCATATCCCCGGCTGGGAGTCTTTCAATGTCATCATGAACTATATACCTTCAGTAGTATGGTTCCTTGGCAAAGCCTTTGTGCTCTCGTTCATCATCATCTGGTTCAAGTGGACATTCCCCCGTCTGCGAATCGACCAGCTGCTCGCGCTCGAATGGAAGTATCTCCTTCCCATCAACCTCGTCAACCTCGTGCTGATGGCGCTTATCATCGTCTTCGGTTGGCATTTCTAATTTAAGTCAAAAACTATAAACTCCATAATAATGAGCGAAAAAATAGGCAAGATTGCCCAGGTAATCGGTCCGGTGGTCGACGTCGTGTTCGAAGGCGACGACAATATCATTCCCCCGATTTATACAGCTCTCAAAATCGACCGGCCCGACGGTACAGAGCTGATACTCGAAGTGGAGCAGCATATCGGTGAAGACACCGTGCGCTGCGTGGCCATGGAAAGTACCGACGGCTTGCGTCGCGGTCTCGAGGTAAAAAATCTCGAGCGCCCGATTTCCGTACCCACTGGCGAGCAGATCAAGGGTCGTCTCCTGAACGTTATCGGCGAGGCTATCGACAAGCTTCCCGCACTCAACCGCGACAACCTTCGCTCTATCCACCAGCCCGCCCCCGAATTCGAAGACCTCACCATCGGTACTGAAATCCTCACTACCGGTATCAAGGTCATCGACCTCCTCGAGCCCTACAGCAAGGGTGGCAAAATCGGCCTCTTCGGCGGTGCAGGTGTAGGCAAGACCGTGCTCATCATGGAGCTTATCAACAACATCGCCAAAGGACACGACGGCTTCTCCGTCTTCACCGGAGTAGGGGAGCGTACCCGCGAGGGTAACGACCTCCTCCGCGAAATGATTGAGAGCGGCGTCATGAAATATGGCGACAAATTCAAGGAAGGTCTCGAAAAAGGCGAATGGAACCTTGCCGATGTCGACAAGGAACAGCTCGCTCAGTCGCAGGCAACACTCGTGTTCGGTCAGATGAACGAGCCCCCCGGCGCACGTCTCCGTGTGGCTCTCTCGGGCCTTACAGTAGCCGAGCAGTTCCGCGACCAGGGTGCCGGCGGTAAGGACGTTCTCCTCTTCATCGACAACATCTTCCGCTTCACCCAGGCCGGTTCCGAGGTATCAGCTCTTCTCGGCCGTATGCCTTCGGCCGTAGGTTACCAGCCGACCCTCGCTTCCGAAATGGGCGCCCTTCAGGAACGAATCACTTCTACCAAGAACGGCTCTATCACTTCGGTGCAGGCCATCTACGTACCCGCCGACGACTTGACCGACCCCGCGCCTGCGACAACATTCAGCTTCCTCGATGCCACAACCGTGCTCAACCGTAAGATTACCGAGCTCGGCATCTACCCGGCTGTCGATCCCCTCGAGTCTACATCGCGTATCCTCGACCCCAACATCGTCGGCGAGGACCACTACAATACAGCTCAGGCAGTGAAGCAGCTCCTTCAGAAATACAACGAACTTCAGGATATTATCGCAATTCTCGGTGTCGACGAACTTTCCGACGAAGACAAACTCGTCGTGCACCGTGCCCGTCGCGCGCAGCGATTCCTCTCGCAGCCTTTCCACGTGGCCGAACAGTTCACCGGCCTCAAGGGCGTTCTCGTGCCCCTCAGCGAGACAATCCGTGGTTTCAAGATGATTCTCAACGGAGAAGTCGACGAATATCCCGAGCAGGCATTCCTCAACGTCGGCACAATCGACGACGCAATCGAAAAAGGCAAACGCCTCCTCGCAGAAGTTCAATAATTTAACGACAGCTTACAAACATGACACTCAGGATAATTTCGGCTCAGGAAGTAGTTTTCGACGGAGAAGTATCTTCTGTGACTCTTCCAGGCACAATGGGCGAATTCACCGTGTTGCGCAACCACGCCACCCTCCTGTCAACCCTGGCAGCCGGCAAAGTGCGCTATATCGACGCCGCAGGTGCCGAAGGCGAAGCCTCCATTACAGGCGGCATTGCCGACATCGACAATAATGTAGTGTCTGTTTGTGTCTACTGATATCTATGAAGCGCCTGTATACAATAATGACAGTACTCCTGCTCGGAGTTTGCTCGACATTTGCCGCCGGTGATGCGACGGCTCCTGCCGACAGCTCCTCGCACGAGAAACTGAACCCCAAGGAAATCATCTTCGAGCACCTTGGCGACGCATATGGTTGGGAAGTGCCATTCGACCACCATCACCGGATTCCACTTCCCATAATAGTATACGGCACCGACGGATTCCACTGCTTCTCGTCGTCGCACATCACCGGAGGTGAAACCTACGACGACAACGGACATCTGTTCTGCCTCGCTCCCTATGGCAGCCCCCACCAAGGCAAGGTTGTGGAAATCGTCGACGGAAAAGAAATACGTCCTTTCGACATATCCATCACAAAAAATGTCGCCGCGCTCTTCATTTCCGTGCTTCTCGTCGGAGGTCTTCTCCTCTGGCTCGCCGCTTTCCACCGCAAAAACCGCTTCAAAGCTCCCCGCAAAGGCCTCGGAGCCATCGAAGCACTGGTGACATTCATCTACGACGGCGTCATTAAGCCCACTCTCGGTCCCCAGGCCCGAAAGTTCGCTCCCTACCTCGTCACCGTATTCTTCTTTATCCTTGCGATGAACCTTCTCGGCCTGATCGTCATATTCCCCGGCGGTGCAAACCTCACAGGCAATATCGCAGTCACACTGGTCCTTTCCATAATCACATTCCTTGTTACCAACCTTATGGCAAACAAGCACTACTGGAAAGAAATCCTGTGGCCCGATGTTCCCGTATGGCTGAAATGTCCGCTACCCATCATGCAGGTTATCGAAATATTCGGCATTTTCACTAAGCCTGCGGCTCTGACAGTGCGTCTTTTCGCAAACATGATGGGAGGCCATATGATAGTCATCACCCTTACGCTGCTCATCTTCATCTTCAGCGCCGTCAGTCCTTATGCTGGCGGAGGTGCAACAGTCGTATCGCTGATGTTCACCATCTTCATGCTCCTGATAGATGTTCTTGTGAGCTTCATTCAGGCATACGTCTTCACGATGCTCTCAACCATCTTCATCTCCCTCGCCCAGGAGCACGGACACGAAGAAACCCACGGCGGCGATGAAACCGCCCGGGGTGTACTCGAAACAAAATAAACCGATAAAACAAAAAAATTTTAATACACTCAAAAACTTAAAAACTATGTTTGGTCTTTTAGCAGAACTTTCCCTTACGGGTCTGGGCGCCTGCATTGGCGCAGCAATCGCAGCAATCGCAGCAGGTATCGGTATCGGTAAAATCGGCGCTGCTGCCATGGAAGCCATCGCTCGTCAGCCCGAAGCTGCAGGCGATATCCGAAGCAACATGATTGTGATTGCCGCCCTCGTGGAAGGTGTGGCTCTCTTCGCCGTTATTGTCTGCGTTCTCGCACTCTTCGTCTAATCTTCTGCTCAATCCTTGTAAATGGAACTATTCACGCCTGATTTCGGCTTGATTTTCTGGATGTTCGTGGCATTCGGAGTGCTTTTCCTGGCACTCTGGAAATTCGCATGGCCAATTATCCTCAAAACCGTCGACAGCCGGGCCGAACTCATCGACAAGGGTGTTGAATACGCGCAGAACGCCAAAGAACAGCTCGATAATGCCCGTAAGGAAGCCGAGACATACCTCAATGAAGCGCGCCGTCAGCAGGCCGACATCCTCCGCGATGCCGACAAGATGAAGACGCAGATCATCGAGCAGGCTCGTCAGGCTGCCCAGATTGAGGCTCAGAAGGTCATGGACAGTGCTAAACTCCAGATCCAGCAGCAGCAAAAAGAGGCACAGCAGCAGTTCCGAAACCAAGTGAGCGAATTCGCCCTTGCCATTGCCGGAAAAATAGTGCACCGGCAGATGGAAGAGGACAACGCCCAGAACCAGTTGGTCGACTCTTTGCTCGACGAGATTGAAAAGAAAAACTGATACAGATGGATCAAGGCCTAATTCCCCGCAGATACGCCAAAGCGCTCTTCGAAGTGGCTCACGAGCGTAAAGACAGCGAAAAACTGTATGACATCATGCAGGCGCTCGCAGCCGCTTTTGCCGCAAACCCCGCGCTTGCGGCAACGCTGGCAAACCCTTTTGTGGCCGACAGCGACAAGGCCTCACTCCTGCTTAACGCCGTATATGGCGCCGATACCGATGGTGCCGACGCCACATACAGCGACTTCGTGAAGCTCCTCGTGCGCAACAAGCGCGTCGATATGGCCCGCGCCATCGCTATCGCCTATATCAGTCTCTACCGTAAGGAAAATTCAATATTCCGTGTCGCAATCGCAAGCGCAGCACCACTTGGGGCGCCCGAAAAAAAACGCCTCGAAGCATTCATCGCTGCCCATCTCGGCAAAGGCACAATGGAATATGAATACAGCGTAGACCCTTCTCTCATCGGCGGCTTCACAGTTACCGTCAACTCCGAGCGCCTCGACGCATCGGTAAGCAACGAACTGAAACGCCTCCGTCTGAGCCTTGTCAATTGACTTTTATCCTCCCTCCCCGATATTAATTGTAAATACACGCAAGACCTTCGCATAAAATGATTAATCCAAGCGAAATATCCCAAGTATTAAAGCAACAACTCGAAAACGTCAACTCCAAAATCGCGTTCGAAGAGGTGGGCACAGTCCTCGAAGTGGGCGACGGTGTGGCTCATGTCTACGGGCTCGACAAAGTGGGCGCCAACGAGCTTGTGGAGTTTGAAAACGGCGTGAAAGGTGTCGCTCTCAACCTTGAGGAAAGCAACGTCGGCGTCATTCTGCTCAATGAGGTCAACAAAGTGACCGAGAACATGACCGTGCGCCGTACAGGCGAAATCGCCTCTATTCCCGTAGGCGAAGGCTTGCTTGGCCGTGTCGTCAATATCCTCGGCGAGCCCATCGACGGACGCGGCCCCGTCGGCGGAGACCTTATCCGTCTCCCCCTCGAGCGCAAAGCCCCCGGCGTTATCTACCGTCAGCCCGTCACACAGCCGCTCCAGACCGGTCTGAAGGCTATCGACTCAATGGTGCCCATAGGCCGCGGACAGCGCGAGCTCATCATCGGCGACCGTCAGATCGGAAAGACCGCCATCGCCATCGACACCATCATCAACCAGCGCAAAGGCTTCGAAGAAGGCAAGCCCGTCTACTGTATCTACGTCGCAATCGGGCAGAAAGCCTCATCGATTGCCGCTACTGTCGAATCGCTCCGTCAGCACGGCGCCCTCGACTACACCGTAGTAGTTGCTGCAACCGCTTCCGAATCGGCCGCAATGCGCTACCTCGCACCCTTCGCCGGCGTTGCTATCGGCGAATACTTCCGCGACACCGGTCGCGACGCTCTCATCGTCTACGACGACCTCTCCAAGCAGGCCGTTGCATACCGCGAGGTTTCTCTTATCCTCAAGCGCCCCTCCGGACGCGAGGCATACCCCGGCGATATATTCTATCTCCACTCGCGCCTCCTCGAACGTGCCGCCAAAATTATCGACAACCAGGAAGTCGCATCACAGATGAACGACCTCCCCGAAGTCCTCAAACCACTCGTGAAGGCAGGTGGCTCGCTCACCGCGCTCCCCATCATCGAGACACAGGCAGGCGACGTTTCTGCATATATCCCGACCAACGTAATCTCAATCACCGACGGTCAGATATTCCTTGAGACCGCACTCTTCAACCGCGGTATCCGACCCGCCATCAACGTAGGTATCTCCGTGTCGCGTGTCGGCGGCTCCGCTCAGGTAAAAGCTATGAAGAAAGTGGCCGGTACTCTCAAAATCGACCAGGCACAGTTCCGCGAGCTCGAATCGTTCACCAAATTCGGCGGCGACATCGACGCCGTCACCGCCCGCGTCATCGACAAAGGCCGTAAAAACGAACGCCTCCTCATTCAGCCGCAGTACCACCCCATGCCCGTCGAAGAAGAAATCGCAATCATATTCTGTGGCGTAAACGGACTCCTCTCCAACGTGCCCATCGAGAAAGTGGCCGATTTCGAAAAACAGTTCCTGCAGCTCCTCCACGCTAAATACGCCGACGACGTCCTCGCTCTTCTCGCCCAGGGCAAGATGACCGACGAAGTTTCCGATAAACTCAAGACAGCCGCTCTGGAAGTGGTTGCGCGATTCTAAATAGATTACGATGGCAACATTACGCGAACTCAAAGGCCGCATCGGCTCTGTCGCTTCTTCCGAGAAGATTACAGGCGCCATGAAAATGATATCTTCGGCCAAGATGCACAAGGCTGAAGGCGTGCTGCGCAGACTCGTTCCCTTCGGGGATTGCGTCCGCACCATCATTGCCAGTCTTCTCTCCTCCGACGCACCGGTGAGCTCGCCTCTGGCGCAGCCACACCGCAGCGTCCGGAAAGTTGCTCTCGTTGTGCTCGGCAGCGACGACGGTCTCTGCGGCGCTTACAATGTCAACATATTCAAAGGCGTTCTCGAAACCATTGCAGACCTCCGAAACCAGTACGGCGACAGCATTGAATTCGAAATAATGCCCGTCGGCAAAAAAATGGCAAAAGCTTTCGCCCGCATTTCCTCCGACCCCGCCCTCACGGTGACAATACCCGAAGGCATAAACTCAAAAAGCGAAGGAGATGCAGTGAAAAACTTCTCGCAGACCCTCGAAAACGCCTACCTCGAAGGCACATACGACCTCGTGTCGCTCGTCTACATGCACTATCACTCCGCCGGACGCCAGCGTTACACCGCCGAAGAATATCTTCCCGTGTCGACAAGCGGTCTCGCCGAAGGAAACGGTGCCGGTCGACCCTGCCTCTTCGAACCCGACGCCCACTCTATTTTCGCCGCAGTCCTGCCCATGTATCTTCTCTCACGCATGCAGGCCGCATTTGCCGAAAACCGCGCCTCCGAACAGGCCGCAAGAGTCATGGCAATGCAAAGCGCCAACGACAACGCCAAGAAACTGCTCGAACAGCTCCAACTCGAATACAACAAACTGCGTCAGGCCGGTATCACAACCGAACTTCTCGACATCGTCGGAGGACAGGCAAGAGACTGACCATCGCACTCCTTCATAAGGATAAATAGTATAAATAATTCAATACCACATAAATGGGTAGTGTAAAAGAATACTTTTCATCGTTAGGTACCGGCATAGCAAGCCTTCTCAAAGGCATGAAAGTGACCGGTAAAGAGTTCATCACTCCGAAAATCACAGAGTGCTATCCCGAAAACCGCGAGACTCACAAGCCCGCTCCGCGATTCCGTGCCGAGCTTCACTTTGTCTACGATGCCGAAGGGAACCACAAGTGTATCGCCTGCGGCAACTGCGAGCGCAATTGCCCCAACGGCACTATCACCATCGAATCGAAAATGGTGACAACCCCGGCAGGCACAAAGAAGAAGAAACTCGACAAATATTTCTATGACCTCGGAAGCTGCACCTTCTGCCAGCTCTGCGTCACAAACTGTCCGACCGACGCTATCGCTTTCGACAACGATTTCGAACAGGCCGTATTCACCCGCAACAAGCTCGTCAAGCAGCTCAACTATCTTCCCGAAAAAGAAGAACCCGAGCCAACCCCCGAGGAACTTGCCCGTGCCGCAGCCGAACGCGAAGCCAAAATAGCTGCCGCAAAAGCAAAAGCCGCTGCCGCAAAAGCCGCGAAAGAAGCCGCTGCCGGTGCAGACGCCGCTCCCAAAACGGAACAATAATCAGGGAGCACACACTAAGAGAAAAATATCAATAAACCAATATGGAATCAGTAGGAAGTATAATCTTGTATTTTATCGTCGCTTTGTCGATGATAGTCTTCTCAGTGATGGCCGTAACCACCCGTAAGATTCTTCGGGCAGCCACATACCTGCTGTTTACCCTCTTCGCCGCCGCCGTGGTATATTTCATGCTCGATTATGAGTTCCTCGGCGCAGTGCAGATTGCGGTATACGCAGGTGGTATCGTGGTGTTGTTTGTCTTTGCGATTCTGCTCACAAGCCGTCCTGGCGACAACACCGAACGCCTTACCTCTCGTTCGAGAGTGATGGGCGCAATAGCTGCCCTCGCCACTCTTCTGGCTGCCGGATACGCCCTTCTGAGTCGCACTATGGTCTTCCTCGCCAAACCCGCAATGGAGGCGCCCACGATGGACAACATCGGCACTGCCATGCTCGGAACAGGCGAAGGCCAGTACTTGCTCCCCTTCGAGGCAGTGAGTGTGTTGTTGCTCGCATGTATAATCGGTGGCGTCGTTGTTGCCCGTAAACGCTGATAATCTTATGGAAATAACAGCAGTCTACTATCTCATTCCGGCGCTCATCATGTTCTGCTGCGGTGTATATGGATTCATTACCCGCAAAAACATGATTGCCATGCTCATTTCGCTTGAGCTCATGCTGAACGCCGTCGATATCAACTTTGTGGTGTTCAACCGCTTCCTCTATCCCGAACAGATGGAGGGCATGTTCTTCACACTCTTCGCTATCGCTATCGCAGCTGCCGAGACAGCTCTCGCCATAGCTATAATAATCAACATTTTCCGTGCCGCCAAGAATATCGATGTGCGCACCCTTAACGAAATGAAATTCTAAGCTTTATGGATGTGACAATACCTATATTGATTCTGGCCATACCGCTGTTTATGTTCATCCTGCTCGGGCTTCTGGGCATGAAGATGTCTCATAAACTGGCCGGCATCCTCGGCACTCTCGGCATGGGTACGGTGCTCGTGCTCTCCTATACCACCGCATTCACTTACTTCTTCAGCGGAGCGCCCGAATTCATCAATGAGGCCGGTGAAAGACTCCAGTACCTTGTCTTCAATCAGACCTGGCTCGCTTTCACCGACAAACTCGTCATTCGTCTCGGGTTCCTCCTCGACCCGATTTCTGCCATGATGCTCGTGGTTATCACCACAATCTCCTTCATGGTACACCTCTACAGCATGGGATATATGCGCGACCACCACGGTGTCTACGAGCATGGCTTCCAGCGCTTCTACGCTTTCCTTTCGCTCTTCAGCTTCTCGATGCTCGGTCTCGTTGTCGCTACAAACATCTTCCAGATGTACATCTTCTGGGAGCTTGTAGGCGCTTCGTCATACCTCCTCATCGGATTCTACTACACCAAACCATCGGCCGTATCGGCTTCGAAGAAAGCGTTTATCGTAACCCGTTTCGCCGACCTCGGCTTCCTCATCGGTATCCTCGTGCTGTCATTCTACACCGGCACCTTCAACTTCACCGACCTCACATCGGTGCCCGTCGAAGGCATGGCCGGAGTATTCCAGGTTAACGAAGGCACCGCCGAAGGAATCCGCGCCCTTATCGCCGCACACCCCGCGCCCGTATTCATGGGCGGTTCCGTCCTCACCTGGGCCCTCGTGCTCATATTCATGGGCGGCATGGGCAAATCGGCCATGATGCCCCTCCACATCTGGCTCCCCGACGCTATGGAAGGCCCCACCCCCGTATCGGCGCTTATCCACGCCGCTACAATGGTTGTCGCCGGCGTTTACCTCGTCGCACGACTCTTCCCCCTCTACCTCATGGAAGAGGCCTCCCTCCAGATTATCACCGTCGTAGGCGCCCTCACCGCATTCTACGCCGCTATGGTCGCTTGCGTACAGGTCGACATCAAACGAGTCCTTGCATTCTCGACAATCTCCCAGATTGCGTTCATGATGGTATCTCTCGGCGTTGCTCGCCCCGAATTCCACCACGGACTCGGCTACATGGCCTCCATGTTCCATCTCTTCACACACGCAATGTTCAAGGCCCTCCTCTTCCTCGGTGCCGGCGCTCTTATCCACGCTATCGGTTCGAACGACTACACCGCAATGCACGGCCTCCGCAAATACATGCCCGTCACACACTGGACATTCCTCATCGGCTGTCTCGCCATCGCAGGTATTATTCCCTTCTCGGGCTTCTTCTCGAAAGACGAAATCCTCAGCTCATGCCTCGGCTACAACTGGGTCGCTTACCTGTGGATGTCGCTTGTAGCCGGCCTCACAGCCTTCTACATGTTCCGTCTCTACTTCCTCATCTTCTGGTGGAAAGAACACAAAGTGCATGAAGGACACCACGCTCCCCACGACCAGCCCTGGACAATGTCGCTTCCCCTCATTATCCTTGCCGCTGTTTCATGCGTAGCCGGTTTCATTCCCTTCGGAAACTTCGTCACCTGGAACGGTCATGCCTACGACTTCATGGCTCACTTCGACTGGAGCGTAGCCGCTGTCAGCCTCGCTGTGGCAGTTATCGGCATCGGCCTCGCCGCAAAGATGTACATGCGCGAGAACACTCTCCCCGCCAAGCTCAAAAACGCCCTTCCCGCCCTTTGGGACTGGTGCTACCACCGCTTCTACTGGGATGAGCTCTACATGTTCATCACTCATAAGATTATATTCAACGGCATCTGCCGCCCCCTCGCCTGGTTCGACCGTCATATCATCGACGGTACTATGGACTCCTTCGCCACAGTCACAAACAAGGCTTCGGAAGCTATCAAGCCCCTCCAGAGCGGCCAGATTCAGATGTATGTATGGTGGTATCTCATCGGCGCTCTTCTCCTGGGCTCGATTACAGTACTTTGCCTCATCTGATAAGTTCCTTACAGTGCAAATGACAAAAATAGTAAAGTAAGATGCTTTCCAACATATTAATCTACTTCGTGGTAATTCCGCTGATTATGCTCGGCGGCCTTGCCCTGTGCCGGAATATCCGTCAGATCCGTGCGGTAGCAGTTATCGGCTCGCTTGCCCTCACAGCTCTCTCGGTTTACCTTCTGGTCGACTTCCTGGCGCTCCGCGCCGCCGGCGACAACGCCCCTATGCTCTACGTTGACTCTTGGACATGGTTCGAGCCCCTCAACATCCACCTCGCTGTCGGTGTCGACGGTATATCGGTCGCCATGATTCTCCTGTCATCGATAATCGTTCTAGCAGGCTCCTTCGCTTCATGGACAATAGCCCAGCCCAAGGCATTCTTCCTCTGGCTGATTCTCCTCTCAACCGGTGTCTTCGGCTTCTTTATCTCCATCGACCTCTTCACCATGTTCATGTTCTATGAGGTCGCCCTTATCCCGATGTACCTTCTCATCGGCGTATGGGGTTCCGGCCGCAAGAACTACTCGGCGATGAAGCTCACCCTCATGCTTATGGGCGGTTCCGCATTCCTCATGCTCGGTCTCATCGGTATCTACTACCACTCCGCTCCCGAAGGCGGCCAGCTCACATGGAATATCCTTGAAATCGCCAAGAACGACGCTATCTCCCATGGCTGGCAGACATTCCTCTTCCCCATGACATTCGTCGGCTTCGGTGTCCTCGGCGCCATGTTCCCCTTCCATACATGGAGCCCCGACGGTCACGCTTCTGCTCCTACCGCCGTGTCGATGCTTCACGCAGGCGTCCTCATGAAACTCGGCGGCTACGGCTGCTTCCGCGTCGCCATCTACCTCATGCCCCAGGCTGCTCACGAGCTCTCATACATCTTCCTTATCCTCACCGGTATCTCGGTGGTCTACGGTGCATTCTGCGCTTGCGTAAAGACCGACCTCAAATACATCAACGCATACTCGTCGGTGTCGCACTGCGGTCTCGTACTCTTCGCAATCCTCATGCTCAACTCCACCGCAATGACCGGCGCAATCATGCAGATGCTCTCTCACGGCCTCATGACAGCACTCTTCTTCGCACTCATCGGTATGATTTACGGCCGTACTCACACACGCGAAATCACCCAGATGGGCGGCATGATGAAGATTCTGCCTTACCTCTCCGTCTGCTACGTAATCGCCGGTATGGCATCTCTCGGCCTCCCCGGTCTCTCGGGCTTTGTGGCTGAAATGACCGTATTCGTCGGTTCATTCCAGGCCGGTATGGCAAATTACCTCGCCGGCGAAGGCTCGCTCCGCCTCGTCTTCACCCTCGTGGCATGCTGCTCGATTGTTATCACCGCTGTCTATATCCTCCGCGTTGTAGGCAAACTCCTCTTCGGTCCGGTCTACGACGAGCACCACCTCACTCTCACCGACGCCACCTGGTGGGAACGCCTCGCTACAGCCACACTCATCATCTGCGTGGCCGGTATCGGTTGCTTCCCCAACTTCTTCAATAATCTGATTAAAGCCACTTTCACGCCCGAAATCTTCTCGGTGCTCGGCATGTAAACCTCACAAAGGAATAAATTGCAATGGATTATTCTCAATTTTTAGCTATGAAGCAGGAAATAGCCCTGTTGGTTGTCTTCCTGCTGGTATTCCTCTACGACACATTCATGCCGAAGCAGACTCAGAAAGGTCTTCCGGCCTTCACCGTTGTGCTCATGCTCATCGCTACGGCTGCAGGCTTCTGCAGCCACTGCCTTGGCAGCGCCGGCGATGTCGTGGCCTTTGCAGGCATGTACCAGACAAGCGCCGTAATAGCCGCTATCAAGGGCATCCTCAACATCGGCGTGGTAATCGTCCTCATTCAGTCCATTAAGTGGGCCAACAGCGAAGCCATGACAATGCGTCGCGGAGAATTCTACGAGCTTCTGCTCGTCACCCTCTTCGGCATGTACCTCATGATGTCCGCTCGCCACTTCCTTCTCTTCATCATCGGTCTCGAAAGCGCATCGCTGCCCCTCGCAGCAATGGTAGCCCTCGACAAGAACCGCTACGAAAGCCACGAAGCCGCCGTCAAATACATTCTCACGGCTGTCTTCTCTTCGGCAATCTTCATGCTCGGTCTCTCGTTCGTCTACGGCCTCACAGGCTCGCTCTACTTCGAGAACATCTACTTCGCACTCTCGACCAAGCTCAGCGTAATGCTCGTTGCCGCCATCGCCTTCGTCATCGCAGGCATCGGCTTCAAGCTCTCGCTCGTGCCCTTCCACCTCTGGACTGCCGACGTCTATCAGGGAGCCCCCACATCGGTTACCTCATACCTCTCGGTTATCTCCAAAGGCGCAACAGCCTTCGCCTTCCTTGTAGTAATGGCGCAGGTATTCGGATCGGCCTATAGCCGCGTCTGGGAGTGGATGCTCTACGCACTCATCATCGTCACCATCACCGTCGGCAACCTCTTCGCTATCCGCCAGCGCAACATGAAGCGATTCCTCGCTTTCTCGTCGATTTCGCAGGCCGGTTACATCATGCTCGGCGTTATCGCCTACAACACCATGGGTGTTGCCGCTCTGATGTACTACGTTCTCGTCTACATCTTCTCCAACCTCGCTGCCTTCGGCGTTATCGGCGCTATCGAAAACGCCACCGGCAAAGTATCGATGGACGACTACCGCGGCCTCCACAAGACCAACCCCCGTCTTGCATTCTGCATGATGCTGGCCATGTTCTCGCTCGCCGGTATTCCTCCCTTCGCAGGCTTCTTCTCGAAGTTCTTCATCTTCACCGGAGCCATCAACCAGGGCAGCGTTGCCATCTACGTCCTCGTGCTCATCGCCCTCATCAACACCATCATCTCGCTCTACTACTACCTCCTTGTAGTAAAAGCAATGTATATTGCTGAAGAGGAATGCACCATCGCACGCTTCAAATCGGCTTGCTCAGAGCGCCTCGGCCTCATCATAACCGTGGCCGGTATCATGCTGCTCGGCATCGCAAGCTGCTGCTACAGCTCACTGCTCGACCTCACATCGGTAAGCCAGATGCAGATGTACTTCATACACTAACTACAAAACACATATTCAACCATCAAAGTGTGAGTGCCGCGAGGATAGTTCCCCGCGGCACTTTTTTTATGAGATTCCCGCTAAGTTTAAAGACTCCCGCTAAATCAGAAATGGCGGGCGCTTTCCCCGCGCACCGCAAGCGCCACCTCGTCCTTCGGTAGCTCCTCGAAAGACGACAGAAGCTCATCGAGCATATCATCGCTTTTCCAAGGCGTACGGCCGACATACAGCCGCTTTCTGGCCCGCGAAAAAGCGACATACAGAAGCCGGGCATAATCTTTGGCCGTGCCGGGGCGCGACGAAGCGTCGAGCACAATCACATTATCCATTTCAAGCCCCTTGGCTTTGTGCACCGTCATCACCGACAGACGCTCCGACACTATTCCGTTTGCAAGAAGGTCTGATTCATTGAATGTCGTCAGGTCGCTCAGGTGAGCATCGGCCTGCGTCTTCAGATTCCGCTCGGACTCCCGATCGGTCACAATCGAGTCAATCATTTCCAGGAAATACCCCCAGTATCGAATCGCTCCTATATACCCCCGGTCGCTGAAATAATTCCTGGCCTCCTGAAGCGCCTCTGTGAGCGAGCCCGAATCCTCCTCCATCTTGCCCCTTGTCGAGCTGTAGAGAGGCTCGTATGCGGCTCTGAAGCGCATTGCAGCTTTCCTCACATTCCCGTTGTTCCTTATCTTCTCATGGCGCCCCGCCTTAGACCGTGCCATAGGCTCAAGAGCGACCATAAGCGCCGCCGTCGCCGCCACATCGTCGAGCGCGTTGTGGCTGTTCACACCATCAATCTTCATCACGGCAATCAGATTGGCAAGCCTGTGCGACCATAAAGTCGGCATGAGCAATCGCGCCAGCAGCAAGGTATCGATACACCTCTCATCATCATCGAGAGCCTCCGGAACGGCAACATCGCACCGCCGTGCATAGTTATGCCGCAGAATCGCCCTGTCATACGCAAGATTATGCCCCGCCACCACGCAGTCTTCCCCTAAAAACTCGGCAAAACGGGCAAAAGCCTCCTCCGGCTCAAGAAGATTGGCCTCGGCATAAGCTTTTCGCATCGGATTGTCCGTTCCGTCCGATAAAAAACGTGGAATCTGCCGCTCCGTGCGTATGAACACACAGAATCTGCCCCCTGGCACCTCGCGGCCGCCACGGGTCTTGATAGCGGCAATCTGTATCACATCATCGCAGAACACATCGAGCCCCGTCGTCTCAGTATCGAAAACAACAATAGGCCTGTCCTCATCGCTCATACAGCCGCAGAAACGCTCTATGGCCGTGGGACGGTCCAGCCACAGGAGCTCATCGCCCGACATGGCACCGTCGCGAAGCAGATTCATAAGCTGACGCGAGCCGCTGAGAGTGCGCACGGCCCGTGTCTGATACAGCAGCCGAGCCCATTCCTGGTGCCGCGTAGGCCGCTGTACAACCGCCAAATGCGCCCAGATGGTCTTGAATGCCGCCTGATGGAACATATCCGGCCGCGATACATGGAAAAACTCCAGCCCGTGGTCGGCCAGTATGTCGGCCATATCCTGAGCCTGGCGGTTTGTATGCACAAGTATGGCCGTATTCTGATTCGGATTCTCGTTCAGCAGGCGACGGGCCTGCGCCGCAGCCATAAGCAGCAGAGTGCCCGTATCTCCCGTCCACGACTGAAGAGGATGCGGTGTCTTACCCTCTACAACAGCTTCCGGCAGATACCTAGCGTCAATTCCGAGATACTTCCCGGCAATACGGTTACATAGATTCACCAGATAATCGGGCGAGCGGTAATTGCGTTGCAGACGCAGCACATTCGGCCCGCACTGTCTCTTCACCTCGTCGAGCGCCCGTCCGCCGGCTCCGAGAAAGCCGAAAATCGCCTGCTGCTCGTCGCCGAGATAGAGAGCGGTGCGCCGCCGTTCGCACACACCGTCGATTATTGCAAGCTGCAGAGGCGTCATATCCTGCACCTCGTCTACCTGCACCCAGCTGTATCCCGTCATCACATAGCGGTCGGCATTGCCGTCGAGCAGAGCCGTGAATGTCATGCGGAGGATATCGTCGTAATCCACAAGCTGATTAGCCTCCTTGAAACGGCAGTAAGCCTCAATCCGTTCATAATCCGCCTCAGTCGGGTAGCCGTAAGGACGTCTCACCACTCTGTCCGGGTGGTCATGCTCAAGCTGATAAGTATAGGCGGCCTTGTCGAGAAAATCCTTTATTTCGCCCGGATTCCTAATGCCGTGAACAGAGCCCAGATACTCGGCCACATCTTCCTCATCGATTACAGAAGTATCGGGGCTCACAAGCCGGTTCGCATGCAGAAAACGGAAACAGAAACTGTGGATATTGCCTACGAAGAGCCCTCTCGGAGCCGTCCCGAGATACTCCTGTACACGCCTCGCCATTTCGCGGGCAGCGCGGTTCGTGAACGTAAGACACAGCATTTTGTCGAACTCCACACCCCGCACCGTATTCGCATGAAAAACACGCCGGGCAAGGATGTGGGTCTTTCCGCATCCCGGCCCGGCAAGTAAAAGTGCCTTACAGTCGTAAAGTTCTACAGCCTTTAGCTGATGATTGTCAATCATTCGGTTGCATAGGGCTTGATTACGGAGCCCCATATGCGGTAACCCTCCGGCTTGAGGTGCAGACCGTCCGAAGTGAGCTCACTGCGCAGATTTCCCTCCGCGTCAGTAAACAGCGGATAAAGATTTATCCATGTCACGTCCAGCGCCGGGGCCTCAGCAGCGAGTATCGCGTTGATTTCGCGCACCACAGGCTCCTTGTCCTTGATGCGGCTATAGCGCCCGAACGAATTGTTGATAGGCAGGAGCGACTGCAGATATACCTTTGTCTCAGGACTTTCGGCATGAATCCGCTTCACAACGTCGATTATCGACATCGCCACGGAATCGGCCGGTATGGCATGGCTCACATCGTTCACCCCGCAAAGCAGGAAAATCTTCGACGGCTTGCCGTCTGTCACATCGCTCAGACGTTCGGCAATACCCTCGGCCGTGTCGCCAATGATACCGCGGTTCACCACATCGGGCATGCCAGTAAGCTCGGCCCAGTCGCCGCCTTCGGTCTGGCTGTCGCCCAGAAATACCACAGCGCCGGGCTTCACGCCCTCCTTCTTGAACATCGCCGCCCGCTCAAGATAGTGCGGAGTCGGCTCTTCTTTCGGCAGACGTGCCTCAGCCGCTACAAGAGCGGCTGCCACAACGGCGCTTGCCATCAGAATACGTTTCATGCCTCCGTGTTTTCTTGTTCGCGGTATGCGTCCACAGCCTTTTTCACCGAACCGTGCATCAGCAGCAGGCGCTTGGCCTCATCGTAGGGCAGAGCGAGCTCTTCAACAATCATGCGTGTGCCGCGGTCTACCAGCTTGGCGTTCGACAGCTGCATGTTCACCATCTTGTTGCC
>CAMNRO010000048.1 GCA_946553045.1 uncultured Porphyromonadaceae bacterium
ACGCCCCGTGTGGACTTTCACCACAGATGTATGGCATGCCCGCCATACAAAAAAATTGATTTGTCTCCCGACAAACCAATCCAGTTAACCTTAAATCTATACCATGAAAAACACAATGCAAAGGTAATACCTTTGGCTATATCATGCAAGTGTTTTGCGGCAAAATGTCTATCTTTTAATATATATTAACAATATAAGTCTTGTAAAGGCTGTTTTGCGTTGCTTTTTGGTCGGAGTAAGCATTATTGTCTTTCATTTTGACACAATCGGATTTCTAAACGAAAAGCGGAAAAACAGACTTTCGGCCACTCCCCTCGCCGCGAGGTAGGCGCAGAATGCAAGCCACAGGGCATCGTTAGCAAGCATTGGCGTGAAAATGAAATAGATAATAAAGAATAGAAGCATCGCCACGGCCATGGAACAGAGCATGGCGCGGGTGCGTGTCAATCCGATGAGTATTCCGTCCCAGATAAAGGCAAGAAATCCGCATGCCGGCACTGCCACAGCCCAAGGCAGATAGCGGTTCGCGACAGCGACCACATGCGGGTCGTCGGCAAGCAGGCCCATAAAGACCTCGCCAAGAGAGGCATATAAAACGGCGAAGATAGATGCGAAAATTATGCCGATAAGCACGAGCGAGCGTATGAGGGAGCGGAGGGAGAGGCTGTCGCCACTTCCATAATATTTTCCGGCAAGAGCCTCGCCGGCAAAAGCAAAACCGTCCATAAAGAATGAAAACAGCATGAAGAGCTGCAACAGCAGGGCGTTAGCGGCAAGAATATCGACACTCTGAGTGGCTCCGGCATGTGTGAACCACAGAGTGACTGCCACAAGGCACGCCGTGCGGAAGAATATATCGGTATTTATGCGGAAAAATGCCAGGAGCTGCTTCCTGCGGAAAATTTCGCTTGCCGGCGGCAAAGCCGGTTTATATTTTTTGAAGACTATAATGAGTCCAAGAACAGCGCCGAACCATTGCGCTACCGTCGTGCCTGCGGCAACGCCCTCTATTCTGAAACCGAATCCGAACACGAGCGAGATGCTGAGTACGATGTTGACGATATTTGTGGCTATGGCAATCCACATCGGTGCCCTGGAGTTCTGCATGCCGATAAACCAGCCTGTGATGGCATAGCTTATCATTACGGCCGGAGCACCGAAGATACAAATGGCGAAGTAATGCGAGGCGAGCGCCTGGGTTGCATCGTCGGCATCCATGAACGCGAGCACATATTTGCCACAAGGAGCACCAATACACAGCAGGCCTATGCCGATGATGACAGCCACGGCAAGGGAACGCCACAAGATGAGGGCTACGGCCTTGGTATCGCCTGCGCCATATGCCTGGGCGGTCGGGCCGGAGGTGCCCATTCGGAGAAAGTTGAACAGCCAGTAGAGAATATTGAAGACTGTGCCTCCAAGTGCGATAGCGCCTATATAAACGGCAGCGCCGATGTGGCCTGTTACAGCCACATCGACGAGTCCGAGTATAGGTGTCGTTATGTTGGAAACTATCGCGGGAAGTGCGATAGCCCTTATTTCACGACCGTGTTTCATGCCTTGCGGCCTGTGCGGGTCGAAGCGAAGTAGAGATAGCCGATAATGGCGGCGTAAGCCACGATACCGAGAATCTGCGGACCGAATTCGAGACCATTGGAGGGCACTTCCTTGCCGCACATGATGGTAATGGCTGCAAACACGCCGAAGAGGGCGCCACCGGCAATGAGACCGGAGGATATGAGAGTGCCGCGGTCGTTGCGGGCTTTGTTGACGGCTTCGTCCTTAGAGCTGTGATTGACGAACCATGACACAAGGCCGCCCACGAGCATTGGGGTATTGAGCTGAAGGGGCAGGAACATGCCGAGGCAGAAAGCGAGCGCAGGCACGCCGAGCCAGTTGAGAATGAGGGCGAGAATGGCGCCGACGATGTATAGGGTCCAGGGTGTTTCACCGCCCATCATCATGGGTTCGATGACTTTTGCCATTGCATTGGCCTGGGGAGCGGCCATGGCGCCTTCGCCTGTGAAGCCGTAGACATTGTTGAGCATGAGCATTACGGCACCGACTGTGGCAGCCGACACAAGTGTGCCGAGGAATTTCCAGCTTTCCTGTTTTTTGGGTGTTGAGCCGAGCCAGTAGCCGATTTTGAGGTCGGTGACGAAACCGCCGGCCATTGAGAGTGCCGTGCAGACAACGCCGCCGAGGACCATTGCGGCAACGATGCCGGAGGTGCCGTTGAGACCGATGGCAACGAATACGCCCGAAGCGATGATGAGAGTCATGAGTGTCATGCCGCTCACAGGGTTGCTGCCGACAATGGCGATTGCATTGGCTGCCACAGTTGTGAAGAGGAAGGCGATGACTGTGACTACAAGCCATGCGACGAGAGCCTGCCAGAAGGTGTTGATTACGCCAATCCAGAAGAAGAGAAGAACGCCGACGAGAGCGATAGCGGTGAAATATGCGATGTGCTTCATCGAAATATCGAGCTGCCAGCGGTTGGTTTTAGCGGCGCCGGAAGCACCTTTGAGTTCGCGGGCGGCAAGACCGACAGCTCCGCCGATGATACTGCGCGATTTCACGATTCCGATGATACCGGCCATGGCAATGCCTCCGATACCAATCATACGGGCATATTCGCTGAAGATTGCCCCGGGGCTCATGGCGGCTATCTCGGCCGAGCCATATGTTCCCATCAGGGGTATCACGAACCACCACACGAATATCGAGCCTGCAAATATGACAAAGGCGTATTTGAGACCGACGATATAACCAAGGCCGAGCACGGCGGCACTGGTATTGCACGAAAGGACGAATTTGGTCTTGTCGGCGAGGGTCTGCCCCCAGCTGTAGGCTGTTGTAGTAATACTTTCAGCCCACCAGCCGAAAGTGGCTACAATATAGTCGTAGATACCGCCGATGAGCGATGCGATGACAAGTAGTTTTGCCTGTCCGCCCGAGGCGTTCTGCTTCGAGGCCTCGCCGCTGACGAGAACCTGGGTTGTGGCAGTAGCTTCGGGGAAGGGATATTTGCCGTGCATATCCTTAACGAAATACTTGCGGAAAGGAATGAAGAACAGAATGCCGAGCACACCGCCGAAAAGGGAGCTCAGGAAAACCTCGAGGAAGTTGACCGTAATTTCGGGGTGGGTGGCCTGGAGTATGTAAAGAGCAGGCAGGGTGAAGATGGTACCGGCCACAATCACACCGGAGCATGCGCCGATAGACTGAATGATGACGTTCTGCCCGAGTGGATTTTTCTTCTTGAGGTAGCCGGACAGACCGACAGCGATAATGGCGATAGGAATTGCGGCCTCGAATACCTGACCGACTTTAAGGCCCAGATAAGCGGCGGCGGCACTGAACACCACGGCCAGAATAAGGCCGGTGATGACTGAATAGGGCGTAACCTCGGCATATTCACGCGCGGGGTGCATGAGCGGACGATACTCTTCGTCGGCTCCGAGTTCTCTGAACGCGTTTTCCGGCAAATCGATAGGATCGACATCGGCAGCCGGAATGTCGTAGTCTTTTTGATTACTTTTCATAGCATATTGACTGGTTAGGGAATAGACAGGCGCTGTCCGGCCTGGATGTTATTATTTTTCAGGTTATTGGCTTTTTTGATTTTATCGACGGTGGTGCCATAGCGGGCAGCGATTTTCGAAAGATTCTCGCCTTTACGCACCTTGTGAGTGCGAGGCGCGGGCGCTTCCTGCTTTTTCTTGGGCTGAGCCTTGGCCGGCTGGGCCTTAGGAGTCTGACGAGGTGTTTCTTCCACTTTCTTCTCCTCTTTCGGCGCGCTGAAAGCGGCTTCTACCGTACCGGCCACGCCAAGACTGTCGGGCACGGCGGCAGAGATGCTATCGGGCTGAGCGGACGGTGCAACCACGGCTGTATCAGCTATAATCGGCGTTGTTTCCGGCTTTACTTCTTCTACCTTAGGCTTGTAAACACGGCGCGTGCTCACAATCTTGAGTTTCTTGCCAGCCTTGACGCTCTTGCCGACACGGTTGTATTTACGAATATCGGCGACAGAGACACCGTATTTACGCGCTATTTTAGAGAGGGTCTCGCCCTTCTTGACGGTATGCCACTTCACGACTTCCTCATCGTAGTATTCACCTCTTGAGTCGCGGCCCGAGGAAGCTCCCGAGGCAGGCTCGACAACTCCGCGGCGGGAGTATTTGGTTGCGTTGTGGTTTACAATCGAGTCCTCGTTGACAATGTAGGCATAGGCCTGCAGCGAGGGAAGCACAAGGGAATAGGGGCGTATGTCGCCGGGAATGAGGTCGGTGCGGAACTGCGGATTGAGCGCGCGCAGCTCGGCCACAGGAATATCCATGACCTGCGAAATCTGGTCGAAATGCACACGGCGTGTCACATGGACAGTATCGGTTACGAGCGGACGACGGGCAAGGGCCGGCGATATGTTGTGGTCCTTGTGATAGTTCATTATATAGTTTGCGGCGATAAACGTCGGCACATAGCCGCGGGTCTCGGCAGGGAGGAAAGGATATATCTCCCAGAAATCGTGCTTGCCATCGCCGGCACGGCGGAGCGCCTTGTTGACATTGCCAGGGCCGCAGTTGTATGCCGCAATGGCGAGCGACCAGTCGTCGTACGTCTGATACAGCTGTTTGAGATAGCGGGCGGCGGCATCGGATGCCAGATAAGGGTCGCGGCGCTGGTCTACGAGCGAGTTGATTTCCAGTCCGAGCCCCTTTGCCGTAGGCGGCATGAACTGCCAGAGGCCTCCGGCACCGGCCTTGGAAACTGCCGTGGGAACAAGGGCCGATTCGATAACGGGAAGGTATTTGAGCTCGAGAGGCATTCTGTGGCGCTCGAGGGCAGCCTCGAAAATAGGCATATAGTAGAGGCTCAGGCCGAGCATGTTCTCGACCAGCTGCGGACGGTTCGCATAGTAGCGGATAGCGCTTTTGACGAGCGAGTTGAACGGCATCTCAATGACAGTGGGGAGTTTTCCGAGACGCTCTATGAGCAAATCATCGTCAAGTTTGCCGGTATTCTTTTTATCGGCTTCATAGTCGAGGACGATATAGTTCTTGAGATACCAGTCCTCGAGCATGGTTTTGGTATTTGTCTCGCAGCTCTCTGGCATGATGAGCGATGACTCGAGAGAGGCATCGCTGACCGACAGCACAGACTGGGCTGAAGCGCTGCCGGAGACTAAGAAAACACCGGCTGCCGCGAGAAATATTTTGAGCGAATTATTCATAGGAGATATGATAATTATAGGTCAGATCAGAATGTGAAGGCCCATGCGAGGCCGAAAGAAGGCTTCTCGCCGCGAACCTCCTGAAATATAATCGGGGTGACGTCCATACTGAGTTCAGGAGTCAGGTCGAAATGCGAGAGAGAGGCGTCGACATAAGCGTCTACCATGGCAAGAAGATATACGCCTACCATAGATATGATACAGAGGTCGCGGTTGCGCCTGTAATAGTTTTTACGCGACTGAAGGACATTGGTCAGCCATGTACGGTCGAGGTCGCTTTCCTGAGTTGTGGGCGGAAAGAAGTCCATATACGAATTCGTAGACGGGTCGTTGTCCATTATGTCGCGATATGCGCGTGTATAGTCGTCGAGCATGTTGTTGTTCCACGATGTGGCATACACCAGACCCATGTATCCACCGACAATAATCGGCAGTTTCCAATACCGGCGGTTGTAGATCTGTCCGAGACCAGGAAACAGCGCCGACAGCCACACGGCACGTGTAGGGTCGGGGTTGAAAACAATCTCGCGCTCCTCCCAGCGGTCGTAGGGCGACTCCTTCATAATGCTGTCGGCTATGGCGGTCATAGTGGAATCGGCACTGAAGCCGGCCTCGCCAAGAACCACTTCCACACTTGCAGGAGCGTCGGGAATGGTGTCGGTTATGTTATGTGCCGTCTTTACGGGCATATGTCGGTTTTCCTGAGCAGAAAGAGTATTGCCCAGAAATAATATTGCCGAAATGCAGAAGGTGTACTGCAGAAATGTGAACAGTCTTTTATTCATCGTGCTGCTTAAGCGAATCGAAGAGAGTGATGAGGCGTTCGAGCTCTTTTTCGTCTTTGAAAGAGAAAGTGATGCGTCCTCGGCCTTTGCTGTCGCAGTTGAACTGGACGGGTGTCCGGAAAACCGTAGAAAGATGTCGCTTAAGCACATCATAGTCGTCCGACTGGATACGTCCGGGCTTTTTGGCACCTTCGGCATTTTCCTCGGCCGCTTTCTGATATGCTTTTGCAAGCTCCTCGACATTGCGGACCGACAGATGTTTTTTCAGAATCTCATTATAGAGTTTGAGCTGAAGAGCGGGGTCGGAAATTGTGAGGAGTGCTCGGGCATGGCCCATGTCTACTCTCTTGTCGCGGAGGCCCAGCTGGACTTCTGCCGGAAGTTTGAGGAGACGGAGGAAATTTGCCACAGTAGCCCGTTTCTTGCCGATACGCTCGCTGAGACGTTCCTGAGTAAGGTTATACTGGTCAATAAGCTTCTTGAACGTCAGAGCGATTTCGATGGCGTTGAGGTCCTCGCGCTGAATGTTCTCGATGAGGGCCATTTCGGTAAGTTCGGCTTCGTTCGCAGTGCGGATATATGCCGGAACCGAAGTCAGACCCGCCATCAAGGCAGCACGGTAGCGGCGCTCGCCGGCAATAATCTGATAAGTATCAGTGCCAGTTTTGCGGAGCGACAATGGCTGGATAATGCCGAGCTGCGCAATGGACGCGGCAAGTTCTTCGAGAGCCTCGGGGTCGAAAGACGTACGGGGCTGGTCGGGGTTCGGCGAAATAGCGTCGAGAGGCACTTCTGTGATGGCCGACGAACCGCGCGCGGGTGCGTCGTCCATAGATATGAGCGAGTCGAGACCTCGCCCGAGGGCATTGCGTTTCAGTGCCATGGTTATTTTTGTTTCTTACGTGAATTTTTAGCTATCAACTCTTTAGCCAGAAGTATATGGCTCGTGGCTCCACGGCTTTCAGAATCGTAGAGAAGAGCAGGCAGGCCATGGCTCGGAGCCTCGCTGAGGCGGATATTTCGCGGAATGACAGTGTTGAACACCATTTCGGCAAAATGGCCTTTGAGCTCTTCGTAGATCTGATTTGCAAGACGCAGACGGGCATCATACATCGTCAGGAGGAAGCCTTCTATCTCAAGAGCAGGATTGAGACGGCTCTTGATAATGCGGATAGTGTTGAGGAGCTTGCTGATACCCTCCAGCGCAAAATATTCGGCCTGAACAGGAATAATGACCGAATCGGCAGCCGTGAGAGCATTTACAGTAATGAGGCCGAGAGACGGAGAGCAGTCGATGATTATAAAATCGTATTTATCTTTAACGGGTGCGAGCATGGTCTCGAGCACACGTTCGCGATTGGGCTTGCTGATAAGCTCAATCTCGGCGCCGGCGAGATCAATACGCGAGCCGACAAGGAACAGACCGTCCATGCAAGTGGGCACTTCCGACCCTTCGAGAGGATAACCGTCGACCATACATTCATATATCGAGGAGGCCATTGTACGGGGGTCGATTCCGTAGCCCGAAGTCGCATTGGCCTGGGGATCGGCATCGATAATCAACACCTTCTTACCTTCGGCGGCGAGAGAAGCCGCCAGGTTGATTGTAGTTGTGGTTTTGCCTACGCCACCTTTCTGGTTGGCTATGGCTATGATTTTTCCCATATTATATAAACATATGTGCAAAGTAAGCAAATAATCGTGAAACACGAAAACTTTGTTCCACGAAAAAAACACCATTTGTTGATAACTTGCCCAAAAAGCGATAAAACAGAGCTTAAGAAACTGACACAAAAGCCAAAAAGCCATTTTGCGCATGTTCATTACCACCGCACGCTCACTCCCCTATCCCAGAAACAAGCTTGCTCTGAGAACTCGGCCAAAAAGAGATTTCCACGAAAAACTCAAAAAAAATGAGCCCCAAAATTTGCGAGATGAAAAAAAAGCAGTAACTTTGCAACCGCAAAGCCCAAAAGGCATGCCGGTCCTATAGCTCAGTTGGTCAGAGCACCTGACTCATAATCAGGGAGTCCTTGGTTCAAGCCCAAGTGGGACCACTCCTTAGAAATCAAGCAGTTACGAAACAAATCGTAGCTGCTTTTTCTTTTGCTTTGAACACAAATCTGAACACAACTCGTTTATGCCGCCGATGGCAAGCGGCTGTGTTCATATCGCGGGTGTCTGCTCGCTAATACTACTTACTCTAAATTCTACAACCCAATTACCAAGTATCTTGATTCTCTTGAATTAACACCGGAGGGCAAGGACGTGTATAATCAAATGAAGATGGCAGTTCTCACTTCCGGAAATATCAAAGATGTACCTTCTCGCAAAGTTCCGTCTGTATATTTTCAAACATACAGACGGAAATACAGAGGTCTTTGATGGTAATATTTCCTCGATGTTCCGATATACCGAGCCTTCCGAAAGCCAGACATGGGAAATCTGCAACCCAGCCAAAGTTTCTGATTTTCAGAGCTTTTATTTTTGGCCACCTCGGCAAAATCCGGCATAATGAGGCATTCCGCGTTGGACTAAATATTGGACTTAAAAAATAAGCGGAAAAAGTCCAACGATCTTATGTATTATAGTTTTATTTTACGTGATAAATTTTGCTGATGATTTTCCAGTCGTCGCCCTCCTTGACGAGAGTGAACATATCGGCAAACTGTGTTTCTCCGAATTTGGAGTCGATGCTCACGATGGCTGCGTCGGTAGCAACGTTGCACGATGTTATCTCGTATGATGCAGGCTGGGGACCAGTCTGGTCGTAATAGTCAAACAGTGCCTTGATGGGCACGGATACGAGTTTGCCGTTCTCGGCATACGACATGGTCGCAGTAGGAGCGAAAGCGGGTTTGGCTATCTTGCTGTCACCCTTTACAGAAGCCTCGCAGTAGAGGTCAAGGGTCTTGCGGATACCTGCTATTTCGTCAGCGGTGGCGTTGCAACACTTGGTGCTGTCGCACACATTCTCACATTTATTTTCTGTAGCAGTCATAGTTTCATCGCAGGTTTTGTTTCCTCCGCAAGATGCCATCAGAAGCATTATCGCAGCGGAGAGAGTGTATAAGATTGTTTTCATTGTTTAAGTATTAATATTTGTCCTGAATGAAATGGGTGCGCTCGCGAGGCTCATATTCGGGATGCGGTTTCCCTTTAAGGGCCTTTAGCATCCATGCCATATTCTCGCCGAGCGAACGCATGGTCTGGAGGCCTTCCTTGTCTTTGCGCACATCATCGGGGGTGAAGCCATGAACAGAGTTCCAGTATTGCGAGGATACTACAGGCATATTGCAGATGGTGAAATACTGGTTGAGTTGCTCGAATGTCGCCGAAGCGCCTCCGCGACGACAGGACACTACCGATGCACCGAGTTTACCGGCCATCTCATTCTCCTTGCAGTAGAACAGTCGCTGACAGAAAGATGTTATCTGTCCGGTAGGCTGGCTGTAATATACCGGAGACCCGAGTATTATGGCGTCGAACTCCGAGATACGCTGCTGGATATCCTTCACAGCGTCGTCACGAAAACAATGGCCCGTCCCGAAACATTTCTCACAGGCGATGCAGCCCGCTATCGGCCTGTTGCCAAGATACAGAATTTCAGTTTCTATATCGTGCTTGTGAAGGGTTTCCGCAACTTCATTCAGTGCGGTGGCGGTGCAGCCGTTAATATGAGGACTTCCGTTTATCAGCAGAACTTTCACAATTCAGTGCTTATTTTTTAATGGTGTCGGAATTCTGATTGTAGGCTTTGGCAACGCATTTCCACTCGCCGTCGAGCTTGAGCAGAAGCAGGAAGTCGGTGAAGTCGATGCGGCCTCCCCAGCCCTCTTCGAGAACGCGTACGACGGCAACGGTCTCTTCAACCGCAAGCACATCTACACGAGCCTTGAAATTGTCGCCTGCGCCTACGGTGTCGACGTTGTGGTAGAACTGGTTGATGGAACCATGTTCAAGCACTCCGTCGAGGAGGCCGAACAGAACGGCGTCGGGGGTAAAGAGTTCCTTTGCGTATGTGCTGTCGCCTTCGGCAACACTCTTCACAAATTTCATCGCAGCTTCTTCAACGGCGGCATATTCTTTGAGTTTGTCTCTCATATCATTCTGAGTTTTTATGTTGTTCAATCTGACGCAAAATTACTATGGCAACCTTTCGAAAACAAGTACCGAAAAAATTTTCGGGTATGGAAAAATTTTTCGGTATTCTGATTTTCAGCCATATTGATTAATTTTGCACTAAAAAATAATGATATGGCATACGTAAAGAAGATTCCCGTTGACCTTGATTGTCCACTTCGCCTGACAATGAGCCTAATAGAATCGAAATGGAAATCGTGTATTCTTGACGAATTGCGCTCAGGAGAGGCGATGCGTCCAAGCGAGATTCATAAATGCCTGCCAGAAGCCGCACCTCGTGTCCTTGACATTCAGTTAAAGGAAATGGTTGAGGACGGTCTTGTTGATAAGACCATTTATCCGGAACTACCCCCACGTTCAGAGTATCGCATTACTGCATTAGGCAAATCAATGTTGCCGATAATCGACTTGATGCTCCGATGGGGAGAAGAACATTTCGAGGTTTTTGAGAAGAAGTACAAACAGAAACAATAGTTCTGATTTCAGAATTATATAAGGCGAGTTTTTGCGTAGACCTTACTGATGTGCTTTTTCATGATTCATTCAAAAAAAGCCGGACATGACTGGGTCTTTACAACATCTTTTTTGTGTATTTTGCCGTCTGTGGAAATTGAGTAAGATGTCTGTGCCGACAATCAGCTTTTAAATACACATTCGCCATCGATATTCCACCCTTTTGTCGAAGTCACCTCCGTAATCATAAAATGGGCGTCATCGGTGAATTCGACATTGCTTTTATAATAATTTATGTATTCTACATCATCTGTTACCGTGTCTATATCAGACATCTCGGGAACGGGAAGTTTTAACACATCGGTAGCAGAAGCGCTTTTATACAGCACCATGTATATGTCCTCTATATCAGAGAACTCGTAAACATAGGTGCACATAGCGATACTATCCGAAAGTTCCTTTATCGAAAATAAACGAATTGATGAAATAGAACACGATTCTCTGTTCGGAATATTATCTGCTATAAGCCTCTGAATCTGCACACTATCCAGATATACGCCTTTGCGAGAAAACGCATTCGGAACGGTATCCCCGATAATAAGGCTATCCGGGCAAACGCCCATATCGCGAAGCCAGCTGAGGTTACAGCCGGAATTTCGAGAGTCTTCATATACTACATCTTGCGATTCTGCGGCATTAGTCTGCTTACAGGCCCCAAAAGACAAGGCCGCAAGAACGACAACAATATGAAAGACAGAAATGAATCTCATAATATCTGTGCCCGGATTGCTTCCATGGCGCTGTTGTAATTATCTTCTATAACACCCGGCTTCAATGTGCCTGTCTCAAATAAGCGCAGGAGGAAGTCGTTATACGATTCGCCTCGAGTACGACCAGACAGATTTACATATATAATCGGAGCCAAAACCAGACTGCCGTCAACGTATTGCGAAAATTCATCAAAAACGCTCTGATTGTCTCTGATTCCTAATTTATGTGATATATACACCTCGGCGGCAACGACAAACGCCTCGTTTTTGCCTTCGCCGTGATTTCGGGCTATGGCTTCCTTGCCATTATAGAAAGTGTCATTTTCAAGTTCTGCCAGCTTCGCCATCAGTTCGGGTGAGATATAAAGATTATGCAAATTTTCATGAATATAAATATTCTTGAAATTCAGTCTCAGTTGTTTTTCTATTTCCGGATTAAGAATCAAAGGTGTACAGCAAAACGATTCATCAGAAAGATTGAATGCGTTTTTAATATTCAAAATATATATTTTTGAATGAATATCAGGCAGAGATTCGGGGGAGAAAAAATCGGAGAGCTCATTGTGGATAGCATTGAGCAAGTCCGGGGCCAAGTCATAATTGTCGATATGCGATTTAAGTGTAGGATATACCGTTTTATCCCAATACTCCGAATATCCGCAGTCGACTAATTTCTGCAATACATAGACCAGTTGCGGTTGGACTGAAATAATATCATTTGCCCATTCGATATCACCTGCAAGGCTATCCAAATGCCACATAATATGCAGACATTGAGAAATATCGTTTTTATCTCCTTTCAATTCTGAATACAGATTACAGAGTTTCGAGGCTTTACAAATCGAATTAACTTCTGATATATCAGATATAAAAACGGAATCGGCACATAGTTCTTCGAACTGCGGATTTCCTTTTATTTGCTCGATATACTGGGGCATACACAATAAATCGAAAGATTTAGATGTATTGAAGACCTCGCCAAAGGAGTAATTCCACGAGAGCAGAACAAATAATATTACTGAGAATAATTTAAATATAGCATTCATGGCAGCTTGTTATTTCCACATCACAAATGTACATATTTTCAGCAAAAAGCCAAAAGTTTGAGCAACGCCTGGGGCGTCATGAGAACGATGTGTTAATGCGATTTAATAAACATCTGTTAAACAAGCCGTAAAGATTCTTAAATAGGTTGGCCGCCGGGCGACAATGCTTACCTTTGCACTGTCAATACGGTCATTTAGTGCCATTCCTGCTCCCGGTTTATGCGTCGAATAGTTTTTTTGCTTCTGATGTTGTTTTTGCTCTTCAGCTACATGAAGGTGCAGGCAAATGGCTTTGTCGTGGCCGACTCGACTACACATGCTCCGCTGCCCAATGCCTCGGTTTTTAGCAGAGACGGCAATTTAACAGGTATCTGCCGCTCCGACGGCCATTTTCCGACAATCCCTGAGGCGTCCTACCCTATTACGGTAAGATATATGGGATTCAAGGAGAAGATTGTGAATTATCCAGCTGCTGACACGATTTTTCTTCAGGAGAACATCATCGAGTTGCCGGAATTCGTAATTGACTCACGACAACATAAATATCTACACATATTGGCTTATCTGAGAGAATACTCCACTCTGTCTACATATACCGATACCGTATTTCTTTTTCGGGAAAAGATGGTGGATTTCATGTTGCCGTCTGAAAAAAAATCGTCGTTCAGAGGCTGGCGCAAGCCAAGGATTCTTACCTCGAAATCATATTATCGTTTCTCAAATGCGCACGGGCTTGACAGTGTGAGCGACCACTGCCGGCAACATTTTTCATGGACCGACTGGGTGGGAACAGCACCTGAAATCGAAATGCCGACGCGTCTGTTCAACCTCAGTGCCGGAAGCGACACAATCAGTGGACGGTACAGCGCCACTGAAATCTGGCATAAAAATGACGACCGTCTGTCGATAGACATCGATGTATTGGCCGACACTGCAAGCAGGAAGTGGGTTCCGAATCTTTCTTTATTTTTCCATGAGAATATCGATTTCGAACAATTCCGGCTCCGGTTCAATTACAACAATGTGACCGACAGATGTGTGTCGCCCTCCGGGCTGACGGGCTATTCCTATACGATTGAATCGAACGGCAGAGGCCGAAGCATGTTCATGTTCAACCGTGTGGACGAACCGTTTTTTGTGAGCACCTATGCAGAGATTTATATGGTCGACAAAGAATATATACCTCTCAAGGAAGCGAAAAAATGGAACAAACGCAGTGCCTTTGCCGACGAAATTGCAATATATGAGCCCGCCGAGGCACCCGAGCTGCAAGAATCCGTTCTCAAGCTCATTGCAAGAGTGAATGAGGTCAATCATGAAGAAATCAGACTGGCACAGACGCCAGACCATCGTCTGGCCGGACGCAATATCGAAAAGGTCGGCGCGGGCCAGCTCATTCTCAAACGTCTGAAAGGTATATTCGGGATAGACAATATTATAGGTCAGCGGAAAATGAAACGCCAGTGGCATCAATTCCGCAGAGACAGGATGGATAAGAACAACGGACGCCGCAATTAGTATTTTTTAACTCTGCTGTGCTTTTTTATGACTCCCGAGCGCATTTACTTTGCAGCCACTAACCTTAGATGTTGTTTAATACCATGTATATGTCTTTTTGGAAATTTATCGGTCGTCTGGCTCTGCTCGATTTCTTCTTTGGTACCATTTCACGCCGAAAGACCTCTGAATGCAAGTCTGCGACATGGAATAACCCGCCAAGTCTGGGTCTCGAGAATGACGGAATTGACGAGCACGACTTTTACAGCTACCTACCCCACTATACTTCCGACAATCTTATAGAAGATTCAACGTCCGACTTCGACTACGACGATGACTGCGATGACTGGTAGTCGAAACAAACAATATAATCATATCTGAAAATTAGAAAATGGAATCGCGAATAACACCGGAATACATCACAATCCTGTCTGACGACGAGATATTTGTGTTCGGCAGCAATCTTCAGGGGCGTCACGGCGGCGGCGCCGCTCGAATGGCTCATCAAAGATTTGGCGCTGAATGGGGCGTCGGCACAGGACCGACCGGACAGACCTATGCCATACCGACAATGCACGGCGGCGTCGAGGCCATAAAGCCTTATGTAGACGAGTTTATAGAGTATGCCGAAAGCCACCCTCAAAACCGGTTCCTGGTCACCAGAGTAGGCTGCGGAATCGCCGGATTTACCGACAGCCAGATTGCGCCCTTGTTCGCGGGCGCACTCAGGCTTCCGAATGTAAGCCTGCCGCTCGACTGGCTGAAAATACTTCAGACGTACAAATGAATTGAAGAAATTCGACTGGAATGAGGAATAATTTGTAACTTTGCAGCGCCTACGGGCCATTAACATAAATTAGGGGTGCGCCGTCTCTGCAGGCGGAGCTGAGAATATACCCTTTGAACCTGATCCGGTTAGCACCGGCGTAGTGAAAATTTAACAATATGGAAAAACCTTTCAAGGTTCTGGCTGCGGCGTGCGCAGCCGCTTGCGCGTTTGTGCCGACATACGCAGTTGAAAACCAAAGCGAAGCCGACAGCTCGGCCATTATGCTTCGCGACATCGAAGTTAGCGCCAACCGGGCCGTGCGCACAACCCCGGTGGCATTCACCAATGTCAGCGCCGAAAAGATTGCGGCAATCAACGACGGCCGCGACATTCCTTTTCTTCTGAACAGCGTACCGTCTGTCATCGTTACCGGCGATGCCGGCGGCGGCATAGGCTACTCCTCTATCCGTGTACGCGGCACCGATGCCTCTCGTATCAACATCACGGCCAACGGCGTGCCTATCAATGATTCCGAAAGCCACAATGTATATTGGGTAAACATGCCTGACTTCGTGTCGTCTGTACGCGACATTCAGATTCAGCGCGGAGCAGGCACATCGACAAACGGCGCGGGAGCATTCGGCGCCAGCATAAACATGCTCAGCGATGCGCCCTCGCTCGACAGCTATGCGCAGGTGGCGGCTTCGTACGGCTCGTACAATGCCAACCGCCAGACTGTGAAAGTCGGTTCCGGAATGTTCGGCGACCACTGGAGCGTCGACGCACGTTTCAGCCACATCGGCAGCGACGGATATATCGAGCGTGCGTTCTCAAAACTCTGGAGCTATCAGGGACAGCTGGCCTATCGCGGCGACAACACCTTGATGCGACTGCTGGCCTTCGGCGGCAAGGAGCGCACATATATGGCTTGGGATTATGCCAGCAAGGAACAGATGGAGAAATATGGCCGCCGATATAATCCCTGTGGCGAATATACAGCGGACGACGGCTCTACGGCCTATTATGCCGACCAATGCGACAACTTCGTTCAACATCATATCCAGCTACTGCTCACCCAGGGCCTCGGTCAGTACTGGCGTCTGAACGCCGCTCTGCACTATACCAAGGGCGACGGCTATTACGACCAGTATAAGACCAAACGCACCCTTGAGGAATACGGCCTACAGAATTTCATCGGCGCCGACGGCGAAGAGGTGAGCAAAAGCGACCTCATTCGCCTCAAGAACAACGACAACGATTTCGGAGGCGGAATAATCAACATAAACTACAGCCGAGAGCGCGTCAACGCAACCCTCGGCAGCGCAGCCAACTGGCACCGAGGAAATCATTTCGGACAAATCAAATGGGTGAGAAACTATGTCGGCCCTCTGAATCCTCTGCAGGAGTACTACCGAAATACCGGCCGCAAGTTCGACTTCAATATCTTCGGACGTGCCGACATAAACGTTTACAATGGTCTGACAGCCTATGCCGACCTTCAATACCGCCATATCCACTACACTATCAGTGGTGTAAGCGACAATTTCGACTGGAACACCGGCTCGATGGGTGTTCTCGACATTCACCGCGACTATAATTTTTTCAATCCAAAAGTAGGCCTTACATATCTTAAGGGAAACCACCGCGCATTCGCCTCGTGGAGCGTGGCTCACAAAGAACCCGTGCGCGACAATTTTACCGACGCCGACCCTGAACACTACCCCGTGGCCGAACGCCTCTTCGACTACGAAGTAGGCTACAGCTACGACTGCCGCCTGTTCAGCCTATCGGCGAACCTATATTACATGGACTACAAGAATCAGCTCGTAGTCACCGGGCAGCTGTCGGACACGGGCAACGCGCTGAGTGTAAATGCTCCGAAATCGTACCGCACGGGCATTGAACTGCAGGGCGTCCTGAGACCGGCCGAATGGTTCGACTGGCAGCTGAGCGCCACAATATCGCGCAACCGCATCAAAAACTTCGTAGAATACATCTATGAAGACGAATGGACAAATCCAATCAGCTTCGAGCGCGGCAACACACCCATTGCCTTCTCGCCGTCGCTAATCATGCACAACGCATTCAATTTCCATTGGCGGGGCTTCGACGCATCGCTTCAGACAAAGTATGTGTCGAGCCAATATATGAACAATGCCAGCAGCGAAGAGGCCAAACTGGACTCCTACTGTGTCAGCGACCTGCATCTGGGCTATAAGTTCGGCCAAATCAAGGGCGTCAAGGGCCTGCGCCTCGGCTTTGCCATCTACAATATCTTCAATAAGAAATACTGCAACAACGGCTACGCCGGAGCCGGCTACTATATGGACGGCTCGGAACGCGTAATATACCGCTATGCCGGCTACGCCGCCCAGGCTACAACCAACGTCATGGGCACGGTGACTCTCGACTTCTGACATCATGAACTGGGATTTAGCGCTTGAGATACTCGGATTCTGTGTCGGACTGCTCTACCTCTGGTATGAATACCATGCGTCGTGGCGCATGTGGATTGTGTCGGTGATAATGCCGGCAATTTCCATGTGGATTTATCTCCGCAAGGGCCTTTACGCCGACTTCGGCATAAACATATATTACCTGATTATAGCAGTTTACGGATATATAGCATGGCGACGAGGCAAGCTAGGCAAGAAGAAAGGCGAAGGGCGTCCGATTACACATATCCCTCTGCGGTTCTACCCTGTGGCCGTCGTCGCCGTAGCCGCGCTGTGGTTTGCCATGGGCTGGGCCCTCGACACTCAGACAGACAGCACAGTGCCATGGTACGACGCCTTTACCACAGCCATGAGCATTGTCGGCATGTGGCTTTTGGCCCGTAAGTATGTCGAACAGTGGATAGCATGGATTATAGTAGACGCGGTATGCGTGTGGCTATACGCATACAAAGGAATCTACTTCTACTCAGCCCTCTACGCCATCTATACCGTCATAGCCTGTTTCGGCTACCGCAAATGGCTTCGCCTTTCCGCCTGATTTTTCAATTTTTGTGACCGATTTAAAAGGAAAAGGTGTATCTTTGCGGCTGTTTTAAACAGGTGAAAAGATTTTATGTTTGTCCAATGTGGCGTATTATTCGCCTTTCTTGCTCTTGGTGAGCTTATTGTATGGCTCACGGGCTGTCCGCTGCCGTCGAGCGTAATCGGTATGGTCGCTCTTGCGGCGTCGCTCAAAGCCGGTATCGTGAAATTGCGCCAGGTAGAGCGCGTGGCCAATTTTCTGGTCCACAATCTCGGTTTCTTCTTTGTGCCTGCCGGAATCGGCATTATGAACTGTCTGGGCATACTTCGGCAGGAGTGGTGGCCTATAGTAGCGGCATCGATTCTGAGCACGATAGTAATTATTCTGGTAACGGGCCGGGTTCATCAATGGGCCCGCCACAGCCGTATGTTGAATATCAAGCGCCGGCGCGCTGCAAAAACAGTCTGAAGCAATGGAGTTTTTCACAAATAAATTCTTCCTCATAGCGATGACGTTTGTAAGCTATGTCGGAGCACAATATGTACAGCGCCGCACCGGCCTGCGGCTGCTCAACCCCATTCTCATTTCAATTGCAGTGATGATATGCCTGCTGCTCGGCCTCGGCATAGATTTCGGCACATATCAGGAAGCCGGAGGATATATCGACATGTGGCTGAAGCCGGCCGTAGTCGCACTTGGTGTTCCTCTGTACAAGCAGCTGGAGACAATCAAGAAGCAGATGCTGCCGCTTCTTATAGCCGAAATGGCCGGGTGTGTGGCCGGAGTGGTGTCGGTAGTCATTTTTGCGGAATTGTTCGGAGCATCTCGCGAAGTCGTGATGTCGCTGGCTCCCAAGGCTGTCACCACCCCGATAGCGATGGAGATAGCGCAGTCCGTAGGTGGAATCCCGCCTCTTACAGCCGCCATCGTAGTGTCTACGGGCATTTTCGGCGGCATGACCGGCTTTAAAATCATGAAGCTCGGAAATGTAAAGAGTCCAATGGCAACCGGCCTTTCTATCGGCACTGCCGCACATGCTGTCGGCACCTCGGCGGCAATGGAGCGCAGCGACCGATATGGCGCATTCTCTTCGCTCGGTCTGACTCTCAACGGTCTGCTTACAACCCTGCTGGCTCCGCTTATTCTCAGGCTGATGGGGTATGTGGTTTAAGGACTAATGAAGAAGTAATAAGAAATAAGGAAGAAGGAAGAAGGGATTATATTATGGAGGATTCAAATATGTTTACAGATAATGCGCAGGAGGTGTTTCCTATTGTAGACTCTGATGGCTCGGTAATCGGAAAGGCTACACGAGGCGAGTGTCATAGCGGTTCGATGCTGCTGCACCCGGTGGTGCATTTGCATGTGTTCGACCGCGAAGGGCGCCTGTATCTACAGAAGCGCCCCGAATGGAAGGATATACAGCCCGGCAAATGGGATACAGCCGTAGGTGGACACATGGACTACGGCGAAGAACTTGCCGATGCCCTACGCCGCGAAGCCCGCGAAGAACTCGGACTCGAGGATTTCACCCCGATATTGATTGACCGCTATGTATTCGAATCCCCCCGCGAGAAAGAGCTGGTGCATGTTTTCATTACTATAAGCGCTGTGACACCTAAACCATCGGAGGAACTCGACGGAGGCCGTTTCTGGAACATAGCTGAAATCGAAAGCAATATCGGCAAAGGCATTTTCACCCCCAATTTCGAATCGGAATACGCCCGCTGCAAACTCGCCTCGGCCCATAGCCGACACTCGTCATAGGTTTCACCGCAACACGCCGGGAACATATATAATCCTCTTGCGATATCGCTACCGAGAACGCTCATCGCAATTTATCGGATATGGAAGATGCTGAATAGCAGTATTTTTGCTAACTTTGTAATTCCTTATGGCACAGTTCAACTCATATCTCGATTTTTTAAATCTCACGGCAGCTATCGATTTTTGCCGCGAGCATGGAACACTATGCCACTATAAAAAAGGAGATTGTTTTGTACAGCAAGGTACAATCGCACGTCATGCAGCTCTTGTAGTGTCGGGCTATTTCAAATTAGCGACTCTTAATGATTCGGGAGATGAGGCAGTAGTTAATTTCGCTTTTCCGGGTCAATTCATTACCGATTTCCATTCGTCTTTACACGGAGAAAACTCTCAATTCTCAATTATCGCCGGTGCTGATTGCGAGATAATGCGAGTGCCGTTAAAAACTTTCAAGGAATGTCTTTCCCCCTCTCTGCTCGATGAATATAAAGCACTGTTCAACATGGTATTCATGCGGTTGCTCAACCTCTACCGCAAGTCGCCACGTCAACGTTATGTGGAATTGTGCGAACAATATCCCCACATTGTAGAAACTGTTACATTGAAAGATATATCCTCTTTCCTGTTAATTACTCCCAACCATTTAAGCCGTATCAGACGGGAACTGGCGAAAAATCCGAAAACGAACATAAAAAAATAAGGCGGTCTATACATTTGTTAAGACCCAATCCATTTACCCTTGCTATCTTTGCGGTCGGAATGGATTCAACCAAATCACGACATTTTGGTAAATAAAAGCCTTATACTATATGAAGAAGTTTTTTTTAATTTCCTTGGTCATCGTCCAGTCGTGCATGGCGTTTGCTCAAAACTGCTTTATGAACGACAGCATTGTACGAGAAATTCAGTTCCCTCTGACTGACCGGGATACCGAAACTGTATTCTACTATTTCAACAACGAATGGGTCCCGCTCGCGTATGGAAATGAAATTCAGGCAGACTCTATTCAATCGGCTGAGATTAAAAACGACGAGTATGGCAATCGCGCTATATTCTTTACAGTATCGCCCGGATATCTTGAATATATAAAAGCCGAAAACCGCAAATATTTTATAAATCTTGAC
>CAMNRO010000049.1 GCA_946553045.1 uncultured Porphyromonadaceae bacterium
AAAAAGTGCGCAAGTTGCTTATTCCTAAATTATTCCTATCTTATAGCTGTATTTTTTAGAAAAAACTGATTATGTTCGCATTTTTGAAATATCTTGTTCAACTGCTGTTGTCGCCGTCGCATGGCTGGGAAGACCTCGAGAGCCGCGACCCGGATCCTGAGGAAATGACCCGCTCCGGCCTTTACCCTCTGATGGGTATAGCGGCCGCGACTGAATTTCTTTCATTCTTTTATGAGAGGCATGTGGAACTGGCAACGGTGCTTATAAGAGCTGTGGCCGATTTCGGCTCTTACTTTGTGTCGGTGTTCATCGCCAAACTTATTTTCGACTATTATCTCGGGCCGCTTACTGCCAGAGGTCATTTTGATACCCGTCGGGCTGCTACTCTCACCGTTGCCGGTCTCGGTCTGATGGTGCTGATACAGATTATCGGCAATTGTCTGCCGTGGAGCGTAATGCTTGTGCGTTTTCTTCCGCTCTATGTGGTATTGGTGCTGTTCAAGGCCATACCATATATGGAAGTCAGACGCGGCTGTGAGATGCGCTTCCTGCTTGTGACTGCCGGCGCCGTAGTAGCCGTGCCTCTCCTGATTTACTATCTTCTCTACTTCATTATTCCATGAAACCCAAGGATATAAATATAAAAAACCGAAGAGCTACATTCGACTATGAAATCATAGAGACATTCACAGCCGGAATAGTGCTCACCGGAACCGAAATAAAGTCGATACGCGAAGGCCATGCCTCGCTTGTCGATACATTCTGCTATATCAGCGCCACCGGCGAAGTCTGGGTCAAGAACATGAATATCGCCCAGTACTTCTATGGTACATATAACAATCATGAGGCTCGTCGCGACCGTAAACTGCTGCTCAACCGCAAGGAAATTGCCAAGCTCGCCAAAAATGGCCGTGATGCCGGTTACACCATCGTGCCGCTGCGTCTGTTTATCAACGACCGTGGGTTGGCAAAGCTCGTAATCGGTATAGCCCGTGGTAAGAAGGAATACGACAAACGCCAGTCTATCAAGGAGCGAGAGGACAAGCGCGCCCTGGCTCGTATAATGCAAAAGCGTTGAGATTTATGGAGTTTGAAAAAAAGATTGGATTCGACTCCGTCCGCGAGCATGTGACACGGCTGTGTATATCGCAGCTCGGCCGCGACCGTTGTGCCGACATGACGTTCGAGAGTTCTCCGGCCGTGGTGCGCATGCGGCTCGACGAGGCAGCCCAAATGCTCGCAATACTCAATTCCGACAGCGGATTTCCGGCTGAGGCTATCCACGACCGCCGCCAGCTGCTTGCGTCGCTGCGCATACCCGGCACATTTCCGTCTGAGAGCGAGCTGCCCGGTCTGAG
This sequence comes from uncultured Porphyromonadaceae bacterium, assembly GCA_946553045.1. Lineage (GTDB taxonomy): Bacteria > Bacteroidota > Bacteroidia > Bacteroidales > Muribaculaceae > CAG-873. The sequence continues at coordinate 1,359 of CAMNRO010000049.1, forward strand.
GGCGTCGCTCGGTGCTATGACCGCAATTGCAAATTTCTTTGCCAAACTGCGCACGGACGATGGCGCGAAATCGCCGTATCCGGCGCTCGATGCCCTTGCCCGCGACCTTTTTACATTTCCCCATATCGTAGCGGCAATCGACCGTATAATCGACCGTAACGGCGAAATAAAGGATAACGCCTCGCCGGAGCTGGCCGATATAAGACGATCTATGGCCGCCGCTGCCGCTTCTATCAACTCGGCCATGCGACGCGTCATAGCCTCGGCTGTGCGCGAGGGTTATCTTGAATCGGATACTATGCCGTCGGTGCGCGACGGGCGTCTTGTGATTCCTGTAGCGCCTATGTACAAGCGTAAGATTTCCGGTATAGTGCAGGGTGAGTCGGCCTCGGGCAAGACCTATTTCATCGAACCTGCCGAGGTCGTGGAAGCCAACAACCGTCTGCGCGAACTCACTGCCGACGAACGCCGCGAGATTGTGCGTATCCTTACTGCCTTTGCCGATTCCATACGCCCCGATATCGACGAACTGCTTGGAGCCTTCGATTTGCTCGGTGAGTTCGACTTCATATACGCCAAGGCGCGCTATGCCCGGGAGATAGGAGCTGTTATGCCGAATCTGGCCGATGGCCCGGAGCTCGAATGGTATCATGCATGCCACCCCGGACTGAAGCTTGCTCTTGAGCGGCAGGGCAAGGAAATCGTTCCGCTCGACATCCGCCTGACCCCCGAGCAGCGTCTGCTCATCATTTCGGGTCCTAATGCCGGCGGCAAGTCGGTTACGCTCAAGACCGTGGCGATTGTGCAGTATATGCTGCAGTGCGGGCTTTTACCTCCGGTCTACTCCAACTCGCATGTCGGTGTTTTCGACCGCATTTTCCTCGATATCGGCGACGACCAGTCGATAGAAGATGACCTGAGTACATATTCCTCTCATCTGCGCAATATGAAGCGCTTCCTTTCGCAGGGCAATGCTCGTACACTCGTGCTAATCGACGAGTTTGGCGGAGGTACCGAGCCCCAGATTGGCGGAGCGATTGCGCAGGCTGTCCTTAAGCGTCTGAATGAGAAAGGTATGTGGGGCGTCATAACGACACACTACCATAATCTCAAGCAATTTGCCGAGGAAACGCCCGGTCTGGTGAATGGCTCCATGCTCTACGACAGAAACCGAATGCAGCCCATGTTCCGCCTGGCTATAGGGCAGCCCGGCAGCTCGTTTGCCATAGAAATTGCCCGCAAGACGGGTTTCCCCGACGATATAATCGAAGACGCAAAGGAAATTGTGGGCAGCGATTATGTGAATATGGACCGCTATCTGCTCGACATAGGACGCGACCGCCGCTACTGGGAGCGCAAACGCGATTCCATACGACAGAAAGAGCGTCAGCTCGAAGAAACCCTTGCCCGATATGAAGCCGAGATGGAAACCTTGCGTCAGAAGCGACGCGAAATCATAGGCGAGGCCCGTACCGAGGCTCAGAAGATACTTGAGGGCAGCAATGCGGCCATCGAGCGTACTATCCGCGAAATACGCGAGGCTCAGGCCGAGAAAGACCAGACGCGCCAGGCCCGCGAGAAACTCGAAGCGGAGCGCCGTCAGCTTGGAGAAGGTGTGGATGCTGCTCATCCTCTGCTGGCGAAAAAGCTTCCGGGCAAGAAGAAACACCCTAAAGCCGCCGCTCCAAAGCCTTCTGACGAGCGCCCGATAGCTGTTGGCGACAACGTCGTGATGGCCGACGGTGCCTCGACTGTCGGAACCGTTGCAGAAATCAACGGCAAGGAAGCTGTGGTCGTATTCGGTCAGATTAAGACCAGGGTGAAGCTTTCGAAGATTAAACGCACCATACGCAGTGCTTCGAGCGGAGCCGCGAAGAGCGGCCTTGTGGAGTCCAGAGGCTACCTTTCGGCCCAGACGTCGGAGGCAAGCCGCGAGCGTCAGCTGGCCTTCAGTCAGCAGATAGATGTGCGCGGCATGCGTGCCGATGAGGCCGTGCAGGCAGTAATGTATTATATCGACGATGCCATACAGTTCAACAGCAGCCGTGTGCGCATACTTCACGGCACCGGTACCGGCGCTCTCCGCCAGGTGATACGGCAATATCTGGGCACCGTCGGGGCCGTAAAAAACTATCACGATGAAGATGTGCGCTTAGGCGGACCTGGAATCACTATAGTCGAATTCTAAAAAGTTATGTTAGGCAATCTGTTTCTGACATTTGCAAAAATCGGCGCATTCACTTTCGGAGGTGGCTGGGCCATGATTTCGATAATAGAGCGCGAGGTCGTTGACAAGCACCAATGGCTTAAGCGCGATGAATTTCTTGATTTATTGGCTGTAGCCCAGTCTTTGCCTGGTATTCTGGCCGTAAATATATCTGTGGTTGTAGGCGATAAACTCCGAGGTCTGAAAGGGAGCGTAGCAGCCTCTGCCGGCACGATAATGCCGTGCTTCCTTATCATACTTGCGATAGCTATGTTTCTGACCCCTGAGACCATCACCTCCAATCCGGTTCTTACAGCCATATTCAAGGGAATCCGGCCGGCGGTGGTAGCGCTTATAGTCGCTCCTGTCATTACAACGGCGCGCTCTGCCGGCATCGGCTGGAAGACGGCATGGATTCCGGCGGCGGTAGCGTTGCTAATATGGTCGAAATGGCCGATAGTGTCGAACCCGATATTGTATATTGCACTCGGAGGCCTTGTCGGATGGTGGATGGCCCGCCGTAGTCATAAAATGCTGAAGGATAAATGATGATATATCTTCGTCTTATTTGGAGCTATCTCAAGATAGGCTTTTTCGGTTTCGGAGGGGGCTATGCAATGCTTGCCCTTATCGAGAATGAAATTGTGACGCCGGGCTGGATTACAGAGCAAACTTTTACCGATATAGTGGCCATATCGCAGATGACACCGGGGCCAATCGGCATCAATTCGGCCACATATATAGGCTATGTGGCTCCCGGAGTTTCTTCTCCAGAACTTTCATCGCCGTTCTGGGGCATTCTCGGATCCCTTATCTGCACTCTTGTTGTGATTCTGCCGTCGTTTGTGCTTGTGCGCTATGTCGGGCACTATATAACGAAGCATCGCGACAGTGTGGCTCTTAAAGGCATTTTTGCCGGACTGCGCCCCGTGGTTGTCGGGCTAATCGCCTCGGCAGCTCTTCTGCTCATGAACGGGCAGAACTTCGGTACTGAAACCGACGAGATTATAAAGAGCATAATATTGTCGGTTGCCGCACTTGCAACTGTTCTTTTCACCAGGATTCACCCCATTGCCGTAATATGTGCGGCAGGTCTGATTGGTTATTTTATTTTCTGATGGCATATCAAGATTCTATTGAGTGGCTTTTCAATCAGGTGCCGATGTTCCAGAACGTAGGCGCCAAAGCATATAAGCCGGGCCTTTGCACCACGCTTGCTCTTGCAGCCGAGTATGGCAATCCGCATAAGTCTTTTCCGACTGTACATATAGCCGGAACCAACGGCAAAGGCAGCACGGCGCATACTGTAGCCGCAGTGCTGCAGGCCGCAGGATACAAGGTCGGTCTCTATACGTCGCCTCATCTTGTCGACTTCCGCGAGCGCATAAGAGTGAACGGTGTCATGGCCGACAGAGATTTCGTTGAGAAGTTCATCGAGGATTTCAGAGCCTCTATGCCGAGGAAAAACGAGCCGAGTTTTTTTGAGCTGACAACGGTTATGGCATTCCGTTATTTCGCGGATTGCGGCGTTGATGTTGCAGTGATAGAGACAGGCCTCGGAGGCCGGCTCGACAGTACCAATATAATATCGCCGGTGCTGGGCATTATAACCAATATATCGCTCGACCATACGGCTCTGCTTGGCAAGACCGAAGAGGAAATCGCAGGCGAGAAAGCCGGCATAATAAAGCCTCTGACACCTGTTGTGGTAGGCAATGCCGCAGGAGGAGTCCGCAAGGTATTTGAAGACAAAGCCGCGCAGATGAGAGCCCCGATACAGTTTGCTTGCGACCGAAAGTTGTTCACGGCAAGTAAAGAACGTGGTAAGATAATCTATTCAGGCACTCCCTGGGGCGAGCTCGAAGGCGAACTCACCGGAGACTGTCAGGTGGAGAATGCGGCAACTGTGATGACGGCTCTTGGTGTATTGCGCGAGCGTTTTTCTGCAATCGACGAAGCCGCAGTGGCGAGGGGTTTTGCAGAGGTTTGTGAACTCACCGGACTGATGGGGCGCTGGATGACAGCCAAGGGCGCACCGGTGCGTACGGTCTGCGATACCGGCCACAACATAGGCGGCTGGCATTGGCTCGGGCCGAAACTTCGCGAAATTTCAGCTTGTGACGGAAGCTTGAGAATGGTTGTCGGCTTTGTAAACGACAAGGACGTAACAGCTATTATGGAAGAAATGCCCCGTGAGGCAGTATATTATTTCGCTACGCCTTCGGTGAATCGTGGTCGCTCAGCCGAATCGACTCTCGAAGTCGCCCGGGCTGCCGGGCTCGATGGCCGAGCCTTCAGTTCGGTCCGCGAGGCCTACGATGCCGCCGTGGCCGATTCCGGCTCGGACGATACTATTTTCGTAGGCGGAAGCACATTCATTGTAGCCGACTTCCTGTCAGAGCGGAGCTGATTATTTTATGTAGGGTATGTATTTCCCGTAGCCCTCAGTCTCCATTTTTTCGAGGGGAATGAAGCGGAGCGCGGCCGAGTTTATGCAGTAGCGGAGGCCTCCGGCTTCGGCCGGCCCGTCGGGGAATACATGACCGAGGTGTGCGCCGGATGTCGATGATTTGACTTCCGTGCGGACACGGCCATATGACGTGTCGATACTTTCATCGATAAGAGCTTCGTCTATCGGGCGCGTGAAGGCCGGCCAACCGCAGCCGGAGTTGTACTTGTCGGTCGAGAGGAAGAGGGGAGTGCCGTCGGTGATGTCTACATATATGCCCTTGCGGAATTCATTGTCATATTCGTTTGTGAACGGGCGCTCGGTAGCGGCATTCTGGGTCACTTCCCACTGAAGTGGCGTCAGGCGTTTGCGCAGTTCGCTTTTATCGGTTTTGGTGGTGTGTGCGGCAAGTTCTTTGGCCTCTTTGAAAAGAGCGGGGTTCACGTGGCAGTAGCCTCCGGGATTCTTATAGAGATAATCCTGATGGTAATTTTCGGCGGGATAAAAGTTTATAAGAGGTAAACACTCGATTGCAATCGGCTCGCTGTAGCGGCGCTGCAGTGTGGCGAGATTGGTTTCGATGACAGTCGCATCAGCCGGGTCGGTATAGTATATGCCTGTGCGGTATTGCGTGCCGCGGTCGCCTCCCTGACGGTTTACCGACAACGGGTCGATACTCTTGAAATAGAGCTGCAGAAGGTCTGTGAGACCGACGCTGTCGGGGTTGTATTCAACTTTTACAGTCTCGGCGGCGCCTGTGCGTCCGGTGCAGACTTGTTCGTACGAAGGGTTGGCGATGGAGCTGTTGGCGTATCCGGCTACTGTGGAGTCTACGCCGGGAACGAGAGAAAAGAGGTGTGCGGTGCCCCAGAAACAGCCGCCTGCGATATATATTGTCTTCAGCATGGTCGTGCGTTTTTCATTATTAACGCCCAAAGATACTCAAATAGTTTGTTTCCGTACGATTTTGTTTTGCTTGTTTCCTCGATAAGTGATAACTTTGAAGTGAAATTTTCATATTTATGAGACAGACGCTTAAGAACGACCTGCTGACGGTCGAAATAGATTCGTTTGGAGCTGAGCTCCAGAGTATAACGAGCAATACTACACATTATAGCTATCTATGGCACGGCGACAAGACATATTGGGGCCGCCGTTCGCCTGTTCTGTTCCCGCTTGTAGGCTCCGTCTGGAACGGCAAATACCGCATGGACGGCAAGGAATTCGCTCTTGGCCAGCACGGTTTTGCCCGCGACCGTGAGTTTACGGTCGTTGAAGATTGCCCCGAGGACGAGGCGTGGTTCAGCCTTGAGGCCGACGACAGCACTCTCGAACTTTATCCGCGTCGTTTCCGTCTTGAGATAGGCTACCGTCTGCAGGGCGAGCGCATCACGGTGATGTGGCGCGTCACCAATCTCGACGACAAGCCTATGGCCTTCCATATCGGGGCTCACCCGGCATTCAACTATCCCGAGTTCAATGCCTCGGACCCGGTGCATGCCTATGTGCTTTTCGACAGCAAGGAAATCAACACCCAACGGATTGCCGAAAAGGGCTGTGTCGGCGACGGTGAGTTTGCAGTGCCGCTCGACAGTGAGCATATGCTGCCGCTTACCGGCGATACCTTCGTGCACAATGCCCTGATTCTTGCCGACCGCCAGGTGCGTCGTGTGTCGCTTCTCGACAAGGCTCGGCGCCCGTATCTGTCCTTGCTTTTCAATGCACCGTTGGTTGGACTCTGGGCGCCATCTCCATCGGCACCGTTTATGTGCGTGGAGCCCTGGTGGGGCCGTTGCGACCGAGCAGGGTTCGAGGGTGATTTCTCAGAGCGCGAATATACTAATGTAGTGGCCCCAGGCGAAACCTTCAGGGCCCAATATATGATTATTATAGAGGACGTCTGATTATGAGGGTGTTGCTATATCTGCTTATTGTGCTTGTCGCTACGGCGTGCTCTTATTCGGGTAAACACCCGGGTCGCGGTTTCGATGAGGCAGAAGCACTGATGCAGACCGACCCCGCCGCCGCTCTCGAAAAACTGAACGCATACGATCTCAGCCGTTTCGACGATTCCGCAACGATGGCCCGCTGGGCTTTGCTCTACAGCGAGGCTCTTGCAGGCAACAAGCTGGCAGCCCCGACCGATACTATTGTCAATATTGCCATAGATTATTATGGCCGTCATGGCCGGGACGATGAATTTCGCCGCGCCTCGCGGCTCAAGGCTCTGATACAGGCCGGCGAACGACGCGACGAGCTTGCTACCGCCCTCTATCTGCAGAAAGAGAAGGAGTTCATGCTCTATAAGGAGCGTTCTGTGCGCGGCATGTATGTGGCGGCATTCGCGATGGTCATGATACTGGCCGTCGGAGTCATACTGTGGCAGCAGCAACGGCTTAAAATCAAGAGACTTGAGAATAACGCCCTGATATGCGAGGCTTCGGGCCTGCGAGATGAATGTTCGGCTCTCTCAACGAAGCTGAACGGTTCGCTCGCAAACCGGTTTGGGGTAATCGACGACCTTTGTCAGACCTACTATGAATCGCAGGGCACTAAAACGGAGAAGAAAGCCATTGTCGACAAGGTCAAATCGCAGATAGATGCTCTGAAAACCGATGAGGGCCTCTTTGCCGAAATGGAGCAGTCGGTGAATGCCTGCCGTAACGATTTGCTGTCGCTCCTTAAGGAAGAATGGCCGGGCATAAAGCCCGACGATTACCGTCTGGAGGTCTATCTGGCCTCCGGGCTTTCCAACCACACGATAGCGCTTCTTATAGGCGAGAGTATCGATGTGGTCTATAAACGCAAGTCGAGGCTCAAGGCTCGCATTGCCGCCTCGGAACTGCCCCATTCAGGCCTCTTTCTGTCGGTCTTCTGACTTTGGTCAGATTATTTAGGATAGAAGCTTTTTAAACATCTGATATATAGAACGGTCTGACTTCGGCGGTCAGACCGTTTTTTTGTGTTGTATGGCTTTCCGGCGATAACTTTGCATAAAAAATATCGCTATGAAACGTTCAATTATTTTCTTTGGTTTATCCTTGTTTGCAAGCATTGCCATGCTTGCAGAGGAAGCTGCCGACAGTCTGATTCAGGAATTGCAGGAAGTTGTCGTTACAGCCAATCAGCCGGCGACCAGACTTGTCGGAGCCACCCTCGTGTCCACCATTCCCGGTTCGAATCTTGCTGACCTTGGGAATGCCCTTGATGTACTTGCCCAGCTGCCTATGATAAAGGTACAGGACAATGCCGTAAGTGTCATCGGCAAGAGCAATATCGAAATCTATATAGACGGACGCCCGATGCGCGACGAGACCGAATTGCAGCGCCTGCTCTCGTCCGACCTCAAGAAAGTAGAGCTTCTAATGGCGCCGGGTGCGGCATATGCGAGCACCACGGGTGCAGTGCTGAAAATAACGACCAGGCGTAATTTCGTTCAAGGTCTGTCGATGACCGACCGTTTACAGTTGCAGCGCAGGCGTAAGTGGTCGGTGATGGATTATCTCGATATAAGCTATCGGTCGGGTAAATGGGAAGTTTTTCTTAACGGCACGATAAATCGCGACAATTTCGTGATAAAAGGCAGCACTTTAAATAAACTCGTATATGAAGGCGCTCCGACAACGATAGGGAGCAGTCAGTACAACGAATATCCGACTTTGACGGGTGCGGTTAAAGCCGGTTTCAACTACACGAAAGATTCGCAGTCGTTCGGAGCATATTACCGCTTCAATCCCGAGCGCGGAGATTTCTGCAACACAGGCACAGAGTGGTATGACAGCAATCTGCCGCTGAACAGGGTGATAGACAGCCGTATCCGTTCTCACAGTCACTTCGTGTCCTTATATTATGAAAACAAGTTTGCCGACAAGTATGTGCTCCATTTCGACGGCGATTTCAAGCGTTCGGTCGCCGACAACAATGTTGCCACCACATATCCCGAATCTGTGAGTCAGGACGTCGAATCCTCTGATAAGCGTAATTCCAACCTCATGGCCGCTAAATTATACCTGAATTTTCCGCTGTTTAACGGCGATTTTACTGTCGGAACGCAGGATAGCCACACTCATACAAAACTCGACTATCGCATGCTCAATAGCCAGGTGGAGCAGTATATACCATCTGCGGTTACAGATGCCAGACAGACATCGGCAGCCCTGTTTGCGTCATGGTCGAGAGTGTTCGGTAAATTTTCGCTTTCGGCCGGTGCGAGATACGAATATGTAGATTACGATTTCTGCACAGACGGCACGCGCGATGAAGATGTGAGCCGTCGCGACCATATGCTCACACCCGATGTATCGCTTGGCTATTCGTTCGGCGAAGATGCCCAGATAAGCCTAAGCTATAAAATGGCTACGGTAAAGCCGCCGTATTCTCAGCTCACGGGGTCGCTGAGCTATACCGGGCTCCACGAAATCGAGGGCGGAAATCCGGCCTTGCGCGATGAAAGAAGGCATAATGTCCAGATGTTAGGCATGTGGAAAGACTTCATGATACAGTCCGATTTCAGCCGCAGTATCGATACCTATGCCTATGTAAAGCAGCTTTATCCGGCCGACAATCTTCAGTTGCTAATGCACCCTGTCAATATCGATGTGTCGGCTCTTAGCCTCTACCTTGTGTGGAGTAAGCCCGTGCGCTGCTGGACGCCTGGCGTTACAGCCGGCATGTATCGCCAGTGGCTTGCACTCGGCGGAAGGCGCTATGATAAACCTATTTTCTCATATTATTTCGACAATACTTTCGCGTTGCCGCATGGCTGGACGTTTACAGCCAATATCAGCGGACGCACCGGAGGCGATATGCACACCAATCGGTTCGGAACAACCTGGTTTACAATGGATGCCTCGGTCGGCAAGAGCTTTTTCGACAAGGCATTGCAATTGAAAATCTCGGCCACCGATATATTCAATACCGTATGCAGCGACTGGACCATGAATACTTTCGGGGTTTCCGTAGACAAGCGTCAGAGCTACGACAACCGGGGAATCATGCTTGCGCTCACCTACAGCTTCCAGCCCCGCAAAAGCCGATATAAGGGAAATGCTGCATCTCAATCGGAACTGAATCGCCTCTGATTGCCGGAAAATCGCTATCTTTACGCTATGATAGCGAGTAGAGAACAATTGGAGAAAACGGCCTTGCATTATGGCATGCTGCCGTTCTTTGCGAACCGTATAGCCGGATTCTCTGTCGAGGAAATGGCCGCACCCGGAATGCTCTTCGGTGAAGAGCGCGACGATTATGGATGCTGGGATTGGAAAGGGCCTGTCATCAGAGAAATGAACCTTGCCTATGGCAAATTTTTCCGCCGCAAGGCAGGATTTGTGTCACTCGATTTATTGCCTGATTTTCTGAACTATCGCCGTGCGGCATATCCGGTCGAGCCGGATTCGCCCGAGGCGTTGATTCTCGACATAATCCGCAGACATGAGGCGCTGACCTCTACTGAATTGAAGCGCATGATTTTCGGCTCTCCGGCGCGTAAACGCCGTGACGGAGAGCTCGTCGACACACTCGATGCTGTCAAGCCGAAGCGCCACAGCCTCGAGGGGCCCCTTCAGCGTCTTCAGATGGGTGGCTATGTGGTGATTGCCGATTTCGAGTATAAATACACAGCCGCCGGCGAACGCTATGGTTTCGGAGTCGCGCTCTATACCACCCCGGAAGCGCTTTATGGCAAATCGATTGCAAGTACCGACAGAAGTCCGTCGCAGTCGCTGGCCTGTCTCATCCGAAAACTATCGGAGAAGCTTCCGCAGGCCTCGACCGGATTGCTTGATCAGTTGCTGAAATAATATGAGTCAAAACTGTTGCATTATCGTTTAAAATTTGTAATTTTGTTCTACAAGAACACTTAACCTAAAATTTAATCTATTTATGAATCAGTATCAAGTGCCTTTCGTAGACGCCGTTAAGCGTGCTGTGACAGTGAATTACTGCAACTTCAACGGTCGCTCTTCTCGTTCGGAGTATTGGTGGTATGCTCTTGCTGTAGCCATACTCAATGTGGTTATTTCAACAGTTCTGTCAGGATGCCCCTCTGTTATGCAGGTTGTATCCGGAGTCGTTACCCTTGGGCTTCTTCTTCCCGGTCTTGGTCTGGCAGTGCGTCGTCTCCACGACATCAACAAAAGCGGCTGGTATCTTCTGCTTGCTCTGATACCTATTGTTGGCGCTATCGTCCTCATCGTTTGGTTCTGCAAGGAAAGCGAGCCTCAGGCCAACCAGTACGGTCCTGTTCCCAACGTAGCTTGACGCAATTTCTCGCTCAGTATTATGGAGCTGCCTCAACGGTGGCTCCTTTTTTATTTCATATCTCGGCTTTTTTTGCTATTTTTGCGTTATATAAGCGTATGGCGTATAAAGGCGCCTTTGCATTATGGACCAGGAACCAAGGCTCTACATCATCGCCGGTTGCAACGGAGCCGGCAAAACGACCGCATCGATGGCAGTGTTGCCCGACATTCTCAAATGCCGGGATTTCGTCAATGCCGACGAGATTGCCAAGGGGCTTTCGCCCTTCGACCCCTCGGCTGTGGCTTTTGTGGCGGGGCGTCTCATGCTCACGCGCATATCGCTGCTGATGAAAGAGCGCAAGACTTTCGCTATCGAGACCACACTCGCTACGGGTACTTACCGTCATCTTGTCAACCGTGCTCATGCCGAGGGCTATCAGGTGGTGCTGCTGTTTTTCTGGCTGCCGTCGCCTGAAATGGCTGTGGAGCGTGTTGCCAAGCGAGTGAGCGAGGGCGGGCACAATATACCGACCGACGTCATCTATCGCCGCTATCAGAAGGGGCTCGAGAATCTATTCGAGGTTTTCATGCCAATTGTTGATGCTTGGATGATATTCGACAACAGCGCAGAGTCTACACTCGTGGCCCATGACTTCAAGATTGTCAATCCGGATCTTTTTGAAAAAATACAACAGCAATGTCGGAAGAAGAAAAATTAGCGCTTGTCGATAATCTCTCGGCCGAGCTCAAATTCAACTACCGGCGCATACTGCTTCAGAAAGCCCGGATGGGACGCTCGGTTGTGATGGCCGACGCCGATGGAATGCCCAAGGCGGTAAAGGCCAAAAAGGTTTTGCACGATCTTTTGAGCCGTCACGAGCAAAAGAAATAAACCGGTCAGCACAGCCACATATCCATCACCATTCATTATCGCATGGCCAATCTACTTAGTGTTGAAAATCTTACGAAAAGTTACGGCGACAGAATGCTCTTCGCCGATATTACATTCGGGGTCGATGAAGGCGACAAGATAGGAGTTGTAGCCCGCAACGGTACCGGAAAAACCACCATGCTCCGCATAATCGCCGGCGACGAGAGCGCCGATTCGGGCACGGTGGTATGTCGCAACGGTCTCCGTATCGGCTATCTTCCTCAGGAGCCGCAGTTCGCTTCCGGAGCTACTGTGAGAAGCGCCGCAATGGAAGACCTGCCTCAGACTTCGCACCTCGACGATCCGGAGGCCATAATGCGTCTGCTCGCCTCGCTTGGGCTCGAAGAACCGTCCAAGCCGGTCGAAAAGCTTTCGGGAGGCCAGCGGAAGAAGCTTGCCATTGCCCGTGCTGTCATTGCCGACCCTGAGCTGCTGATTCTCGACGAGCCCACCAACCACCTTGATATTGCTACAATAGAATGGCTTGAGAACTATCTGAAGCGTTCGCGAGTGGCCATTCTGATGGTGACGCACGACCGCTACTTCCTCGACCGCGTATGCAACAAGATTATGGAGCTCGACCGCACGCATGCATATATGGTCGACGGAAATTACGATATGTATCTGCGCCGCAGGGCCGAACGCATCGAAGCCATGAGCGCGGAGCTGGCAAAGGTTAAAAACACATTGCGTCGCGAGCAGGACTGGATGAGCCGTCAGCCCCAGGCGCGAGCAGGCAAGGCCAAGTTCCGTATCGACAATTTCTATGAGCTGAAAGCGCGCTCGCGTGTAAACCTCAGCGAGCAGAATGTGCGTCTCGATGCCGCGTCTTCTCGTATCGGCTCCAAGATATTCGAGGCAGAGGGCGTGTGCAAACGCTTTGGCGACAAAGTGATACTCGACGATTTTACATATACTTTCGCCCGCGGCGAGAAGATTGGCATCGTCGGAGTCAATGGCGTCGGCAAGTCTACATTCATCAAGATGCTGCAGGGGCTCGAGCCTTTCGACAGCGGCAAGTGGGATATAGGTGAAACCGTCCGATTCGGCTATTACAGCCAGGACGGCATATCCTTCGATGAGCATAAAAAAGTGATTGATGCCGTAACCGAGATTGCCGAAGACATTTTTCTTGGCGAGGGTATGCGGATTGCCCCCATGCAGTATCTGCAGCGCTTCCTGTTCTCTCCGGCCGACCAGCAGAAGTATATCCACACACTCAGCGGGGGCGAGCGTTGCCGTCTCCATCTCGCGACGGTGCTGATGCGTCAGCCGAACTTCCTTATACTCGATGAGCCCACCAATGACCTCGATATAATCACACTTGGAATCCTCGAAGAATATCTTGCTGATTTCAAAGGGTGTGTGATGGTGGTGAGCCACGACCGCTTCTTCCTCGACAATATTGCCGACCATCTGTTTGTGATGGAGGGCAACGGAGTCATAAAAGACTTCCCCGGAAGCTACTCGGACTACCGAGCTTTTGTGCAGAGCCTCGAAAAAGAGAAAACGGCGGCCAAGAGCCCTGCGGCAGATAGCCGCCCAAGGCGCGAGAGGCCTGACAATAAGATGACATTCAAGGAGAAACGCGAGTTTGAAGCTCTCGAAGGTGAGATTGAAGCTCTTTCGGAGGAAAAAAACGCGCTCGAGGCCTTCTTCAGTGCTGCGGTGTCGCCCGACCCGCAGGAATTTGCCGATAAATCGCGCCGGTATGAAGAGGTCAAGGATTTGCTCGACGAGAAGGAACTACGATGGCTCGAACTATCCGAGAAATCATGAGGATGCTGTCTGTTGTCATTGCCCTGTCGGCTGCTTTCGGCATATCGGCTTCTGAAGTTGCCGATTCAACCGAGCGTAAGCCTCATGAACTCAGAGATATAGAGGTGCTTGGCGTGAAGCGCTCTCCCGACGGTACAAATTCAGCCGAAGCAATAACGCGTATAAATACATCGGAAATACGCCGTCTCGGCATCGACGCCGTGAAAGATGTAAGCGCCATAGCGCCGAACTTCTATATGCCCGATTATGGTTCCAGAATGACCTCGTCGATTTACGTCAGAGGTCTTGGCGCCCGTATGGACCAGCCCGTTATAGGCCTGAGTATAGACAATATTCCCTATCTCAACAAAGATGCCTACGATTTCGACATCGCCGATATCGAAAGCATGGAGATACTCCGCGGGGCCCAGACGGTGCTCAATGGACGTAATACCATGGGCGGACAGATTAATATCCGCACACTGTCGCCTCTGACAACCAAAGGGCTGAGAGCATCCTTGCGTTATGGCTCGCATAACACCGCAACTGTGGCGGCAGCCTATTACGGCACGCTGAATCCGAAACTCGGAATGAGCCTGTCGGCGCAGTTCGGGCATACCGACGGGTATTTCCGCAACGGTTACAATAATGAGCGCCTTGACCACGAGAATTCCGGATCTGTGCGCTGGAAAACGGCGTGGCGCCCCTCGGCCGCGCTGTCGGTGACCAATGTTGCGGCCTTCGGCGTGAATCGCCAGGGCGGTTATCCGTATGCTTCCGATATCGACGGTTCCATTGCCTATAACGATACTTGTGCGTACCGCCGGTCGACTTTCGCCGACGGTATCACCGTGGCCTGGGCTGGAAAGAGGGTAGTGGTGACCTCGCTTACATCGGTGCAGTATCTCGACGACCGCATGGACCTCGACCAGGACTTCACCACGCAGCCTTATTTCACCCTTACGCAGGCTAAACGCGAGTGGACCGTGACACAGGACCTTTTTACAAAAGGAGTGCGGGGCAAATACAGCTGGCTCGGCGGCATTTTCGCCTTCTATAAGTCTATGCGCATGGAAGCGCCGGTGACATTCAAGGATACTGGCATTTCCGAACTGATTGAGTCGCATCGCAATGATATAAATCCGCAGTACCCGATAGAGTGGGATGCGCGCCGGTTTACCCTCGGCAGTAACTTCAAGCCCTCGAATGCAGCTGTGGCGCTCTATCACGAAAGCACATACCGCACCGGCAACTGGCGCTTCGAAGCCGGTCTGCGCCTCGACCTCGAGCGGGCTTCGCTAAGCTATAGAAGCTTCTGCAATACAGGATACAGCACCTATCATGTGCTCCCCGACGGTCAACGCGAACTTTATTCGCATACGCCTGTCGATATCGATGATTCAGATGTGCTTCACCGCACATTTCTTGAGTTCATACCCAAGCTTACGGTCGCTTATGAGCTGCCATCTCTGACAGCATATTTCAATTTTTCGAAGGGCTATAAGGCCGGAGGATATAACACTCAGATGTTCAGCGACGTTCTCCAGCAGCGTATCATGAACATCATGGGCATGAGCGCGCAGTACACTCTCGAGCAGATTGTCGGCTATGACCCCGAGCGCAGCTTCAACTATGAGCTCGGTGCGAACTGGAAGCCGGCCGACGCGCTTGCGCTTGATGCGGTCCTTTTTTATATCGATTGCCGCAACCAGCAGCTGACAGTCTTTCCTCCCGGCACAACTACCGGCCGGATTATGACTAATGCCGGCCGTACGCGCAGTTTCGGAGCCGAACTTACGGCCCGGTGGAATCCGTGCGCCGATTTCACGGCCCGTTTCAGCTACGGATATACCAATGCCACCTTCCGCAATTATAACGACGGGCGCAGCGACTACCGTGGCAAGCATGTGCCATATGCGCCTTCGAACACCCTTTTCGCCGAGGCCACATGGCAACCACAAGCCCTCGTCTTTGCCGGAATCCAGCCTTCACTGACTGCGAATGTGAATGGAGCCGGACGAATATATTGGAATGAGGCAAACGACCGCTCGCAGGATTTCTACTGCCTCGCCGGCGCGTCGCTCGCTTTTGCCGCGCAGAAATGGAGTCTTCGCCTCTGGGGTGAGAACATTACGGGAACACGCTACGATACATTCTATTTCCTCTCAATGGGGCGCTCGTTCACTCAGCGAGGTCTTCCGGCTCGTTTCGGCGCCACCCTCCGCTTATCGATATAAACTTTTAATTACACGCGACGATGTATAATAACAATGCAGATTTTTCGCCCAAAATTCTCAAGGGAGTAGTATGGGCTCTTGTCGGAATATTCCTGTTTGTAATAGCGCTTGCCTTCATTAGGCCATGGTATAATGTATGGTCGCAGGAAATGGAAGGCAAGGCCGAGTTCGCTAAAGCCGAACAGAACCGCAAAATCAAAATCGAGGAGGCCAAGGCCAATCTCGAGGCCGAGAAACTTAACGCTCAGGCCGAAATCGAACGTGCCAAAGGCGCGGCAGAAGCGATTCGTATCGAAAACGGCAGCATTACGCCCACCTATATCCAGTATCTATGGGTGCGCCAGCAGTCCAATCTCAGCAACAAGACTGTAATCTATGTTCCGACAGAAACAAATCTCCCAATCCTCGAATCTACCCGCGCACTGAATTTTCAGAATCCGCAGTAAACAACTTGACCTGATACGTAATAAGGCCGCGACTCTGCGCGGCCTTATTCATTATAATATGCGCCTTCGAACACCCTTTTCGCCGAGGCCACATGGCAACCACAAGCCCTCGTCTTTGCCGGAATCCAGCCTTCACTGACTGCGAATGTGAATGGAGCCGGACGAATATATTGGAATGAGGCAAACGACCGCTCGCAGGATTTCTACTGCCTCGCCGGCGCGTCGCTCGCTTTTGCCGCGCAGAAATGGAGTCTTCGCCTCTGGGGTGAGAACATTACGGGAACACGCTACGATACATTCTATTTCCTCTCAATGGGGCGCTCGTTCACTCAGCGAGGTCTTCCGGCTCGTTTCGGCGCCACCCTCCGCTTATCGATATAAACTTTTAATTACACGCGACGATGTATAATAACAATGCAGATTTTTCGCCCAAAATTCTCAAGGGAGTAGTATGGGCTCTTGTCGGAATATTCCTGTTTGTAATAGCGCTTGCCTTCATTAGGCCATGGTATAATGTATGGTCGCAGGAAATGGAAGGCAAGGCCGAGTTCGCTAAAGCCGAACAGAACCGCAAAATCAAAATCGAGGAGGCCAAGGCCAATCTCGAGGCCGAGAAACTTAACGCTCAGGCCGAAATCGAACGTGCCAAAGGCGCGGCAGAAGCGATTCGTATCGAAAACGGCAGCATTACGCCCACCTATATCCAGTATCTATGGGTGCGCCAGCAGTCCAATCTCAGCAACAAGACTGTAATCTATGTTCCGACAGAAACAAATCTCCCAATCCTCGAATCTACCCGCGCACTGAATTTTCAGAATCCGCAGTAAACAACTTGACCTGATACGTAATAAGGCCGCGACTCTGCGCGGCCTTATTCATTATAGATAGTACTCCTTATTACTTATTCCTTAAATACTTATTACTTATTATTCAGTCCTTGACCACCGATGCAACTTCGGCGGCGGGTACGCATAGCTGTTCGCCCGTTGTCATGTTTTTGACAGTCACCTTACCCTCGGCGAGTTCGCTGTCGCCGATAATGGCGAAGAAAGGCACGCCAAGAGCGTTGGCATAGCTGATCTGTTTTTTCATTTTGGCGCAGTCGGGGTAAACCTCGGCGGCTATACCGGCAGCACGAAGTTCCTTGACAAGCTTCATCGAGGCCGCGCACTCTGCCGGGCCGAAATTGGCGAAAAGCACGCGTGTGCTCCGGCCGGCTTCTTCGGGGTAGAGATTGAGGGTGTTGAGGACGTCGTAGATACGGTCGGCACCAAACGACACACCTACACCCGAAATGCCGTTCATGCCGAATACGCCAGTAAGGTTATCGTAGCGTCCTCCGCCCGAAATACTGCCGATGGCAACGTCGAGCGCCTTGACTTCGATGATGGTGCCGGTATAGTAGTTCAGGCCGCGGGCCAGCGATACGTCGAGCTCGAGGTCGGCTTCGAGACCGAGAGCCTCGGTGCAGCCGATGACTGTGCGGAGTTCTTCTACACCCTTGGTGCCGGTTTCGCTGGCGGCGAGGAGTTCTGCGAGTTTGTCGAGGCGTTCGGCCGTAGAGCCTGATATTTCGAGAATCGGACGCAGTGCTTCGATAGCCTCTGCGGCGAGTCCGCGTTCGGCAAGTTCTTCATTCACCTTCTCGATACCTATTTTGTCGATTTTGTCGATGGCTACGGTGATATCTATGAGCTTATCGGGCTCGCCGACGATTTCTGCTATGCCGGCAAGCACCTTGCGGTTGTTGAGCTTGATAGCCACGCGGATACGGAGGCGGCGGAAGACTTCGTCGATCATCTGCAGCAGTTCGACCTCGTTCATCAGCGAGTCAGAGCCTACTACGTCGGCGTCGCACTGGTAGAACTCGCGGTAGCGGCCTTTCTGCGGACGGTCGGCACGCCATACGGGCTGAATTTGGAAACGCTTGAACGGCAATTGTATCTCTTCGCGATGCTGCACCACAAAACGGGCGAAAGGCACCGTCAGGTCATAACGCAGACCGCGGTCGCAGATTTTGGATGCTGTTTTAAGGCAGTCGCGCGAGGCCAGCAGGCAGTCGTCTACATCTTTCAGATAATCACCTGAATTAAGCACTTTGAACAGCAGTTTGTCGCCTTCTTCGCCATATTTGCCCATGAGGGTAGAAAGGTTCTCAAGAGCGGGCGTCTCAATCTGGCGGTAGCCGTAGAGACGGAATACTTCGCGGATAGTATCGAAAATATAATTTCTGCGGGCCATCTCAAGAGTGGAGAAGTCGCGCGTTCCTTTTGGCGTCGAAGGTTTCATATTTATATCGTTTGATGATAATACATATTTTTATTATGCAAAAATAAGCATAATTGCTCTAATTTACTGTCTTTTTTTGTCGATAAATAATTTCTTAAGTCTTAAAATTAACAGAAAGATACATGAATTTAGTTAAATCTGTGAAAATAGGTTAAAATTAAGCATTGGGTTAAAAATAGTATAATAGCAAATGTCTATATTTGCAGCTGTCAATCCAGATTTTTGAAAGCTAACTATTCCAGTTATGTGGCAAATTGTCACATGTTAATTATTTATTTTCTAAGGTATGAAAAAACTAATTGCCTTTATCGTATCATTGCTGGTATTCGCTGCCGTGCAGGCTCAGAATACCCGTACGGTAACCGGTAGGGTGGTGTTCGCCGGTGATGACGAACCCCTTCCCGGCGCTACCGTCATCCCGGCCGACGGAACGACCGGAGTTATAACGGCTCAGTAGAAAATCAGTGGGGATAAGCATAAATGTTTGCAATACGGAAAAGG
>CAMNRO010000050.1 GCA_946553045.1 uncultured Porphyromonadaceae bacterium
GGTGGCGCACTTCTCGATTAGATTTCCTGGCGCACTTCTCGATTATTTTTTACACGATGCGATGCCGATAAGGAACATTGCGAGTGCCAGCGCGGCCATCATGTAGTCAAAGAAGTCCATGTCGTACATCGGTTAAGGGTTGAACATTCGTTTCCTTGCGTTCGGGGAAGAGCTCTTCTGCCGGAACGCCCAGCTCTCGTGCCACCAGCTCTTGGATGCCAGCCTGCGGCACCTGCCGTCCGTTGAGCCACATCCGGACCGTGAACTCGCTGACCTTTGCGGCCTTTGCGACTCGCTTAATCCACGCGGTCTTGGGCGGGATGGGGTCGAGAGCGTCATAGATGCTTTTGAGGGTGCGGTTTTTAGTCATTGTCATCTTCGTCTGAGTTGTAAATTACGTTTTCGTTGCCGGCAACCACGATGCCGTTCCACCACAAGCGGAGGACATCTGCCGTCTCGCTTATCTCGCCCAGCTTCCTGCGAAAGAAGCTGAGCATAGACTTGCGATTTGTGCCTTGTCGGATGAAGCATCCGTTGAGTTCTACTGAGTACATTCTTCGTATTGCGTTTGAAGTGGGTTATAGCTTGCTGAGGTCTCCGATGAAGGAGACGGTCTCGTTCTGCGTGGTCTCGTTCTGTTTCATCCAGCCGAGGTCGTATGCCCGTCCGCTGTCGCTGTGGTTGTAGCGAAACCACTTGTCATAGATGCCGTTCTTGCAGTCGTTCATTCCCTCTTGGTAGTCATGCCGGGCTGTCTCGATCTGCGCTGCGAGGCGCTTTTGCGCTGCCGCTGTCAGCTCTTGGGTGAGTTGGTCTATTGTTTTCATATCGTACTGATTTGATTTTGTTGCTATTTTCTTTGCTTGTTAAGCGCAAATTGCGTATTTTTGCACGCAACTTTCAGCTTTCACGTTGCAAAGATAAAGACTTTAGGTAAGACTACCAAAAGAATTTAGGAAAATTTTTAGGAGAAAATTTCAGCAAAACGATAACTGGCTAAATATGAATAAGGTAGACAGATACAAGATATTGGTGCGATACCTCATAAATCAAGGTCTCGCAGCCAGCCAAAAGGACTTGGGCCTCAAATTAGGCTACACCAATGAGTCGGCATTCTCGCAAGTGATAAACTGCAAAGCCGCCGAACCTAAAAACTTTACGTCAAAACTAAAGAGCATCCTCCCGCCTCTCAACGAAGCGTGGCTTGAAGATGGCACCGGAGATATGCTTCTAACAAGCGCGGCAAACGTTGAGCAGCACGGAGACTGCAATAACAATCAGCAAGGTGACGGAAACATCTACAATTCGTCTGAGATTATAGCTAAATTGCTCTCCGAGATGGCTGCTCAGCGCGAATCACATGAGGCTGCCATCGCCCGAAAGGATGCCCAAATCGAGCGTCTTCTCTCGCTTCTCGAAAACAAATAATATCACGACGATATGAAAAAGGCTTTTATCATCATCGCGCTGGCTATATCGCTGGCGCTTCCAGCAACCATCTCTGCGCAATCGGCCGACACGGATAGCTGCTACGTTTACTCGTACCTCCATTTTGCGAGCAGGGCCTACAAAGCCTACGGCGGCAAAATTCTATCAATCAATTCAACCGAAGAGCAGCCCATACTGAGCCCAGACAATACGGAGATTGAGTTTGCCACTTGGACGGCGGCAATGAGCTATCTCACTACGCTCGGGTGGGAGTTCGTCTGCATAGATGATCACAATCCGGAAATAGTCAGTCAGAAGGACCGCTATATTCTAATCCGCAAACGGGCCACAAAGGAAGAAGCCGTTTCACTTTCACTCCCCAGCAAAGATGGAAAATAACTATTGGCTCGTAATTAACACCCTTCGCGATGTTGTTAGCAGGAAGTGTGATGAAAACATGCTCAGAAATGCCCGTTTAAAGCTCGCTATGGCTCTTGACCGTGCCGTTGTGGGTGGGCTACCATCTGACGAGATAGAGAGGCTGATAGGGGTCTTAGACGAGCTTTCAGACAAAATCGAAGAGCAATGAGCAGAACGAGAGCTTACAGTCAGGACACGCTCGACATCCAAAAGCGGTATTTCGACATCATGCAAGAGCTGGTGGACGCAAAAAAAATTCCCGGAAGCCTCGCAGGGTTCTGTGAGGTTTACGGGATTGACCGCCGGCATTGGTATGCCCAGCGAGCAGACAACGGCCGAGGTTACTTTGAGGTCTCGTGGCTTGTGCCGCTAATCAAGTATTTTGGCGTCTCCGCAAATTGGCTGATGCTCGGTACGGGCAAAAAGTTCAAGAGATGAACTTCGCGCGCACGCGATATATCGTGTGCTTTCTTTTCTTTATTTATTTCTTTTCTTTTAGAAGAGAGATAATAGGGGGTATGGGGGAAAGAAGAGAGGAACCTTTTCGTTTCTTTTTTCTTTCTTTTCTTTCAAAAATACCCGAAAAGCAATTGCTTTTTTTGCTTTTGTTTTGTACGATGCAGATTATCAGCATCATAGACCCCCTAAAAAAGCAATTGCTTTTCTGAAACGGAGAAAAGCAATTGCTTTTTATTGATATATACGATGCAGATTTCCAGCATCATACGGCGCTCAGAAAAGCAATTGCTTTATTTGCTTTTCTCGTCATCAGTCTCGCTGGCCCCATCTTCGGTCTGAGCTGGCAGCGGATTGAGCACGTCGGGGATGCGGGCAACAGCCGCCTGCTTGTTCTTGTCGAGAACCTTTGCATAGATTTGAGTGGTCGAGAGCTCACGATGTCCGAGCAGCTTGCTGACGGTGTAGATGTCGGTGCCGAGGTCGAGCATCATCACCGCGAAGGTGTGTCGGCCGCAGTGAAACGTAATCTCTTTTCTTATGCCGGCATTGGCTACCCATAGCTTGATGGTGTCGTTGGTGCAGCTCGGCGAATGGATGTCGGTAAACACGTTCTCGTCATTCTTGCCACGTTTGCCCATCAGCTCGGCGGCTTGTGGCGAGATATCGAGATACTCTTGGCCGCCCGTCTTTTTCTGCTTGAAGATGATGCGCGTGAAGCCGCTTTGCTCTTGAACTTCTCCCCATGTCAGTTTGAGAATGTCGCTCCGACGTAGTCCGGTCAGACACGAGAAGAGAAAAGCGCGTTTGATATTGGGATATGGGCACGGCGTCTGGGCCAGCAGTCTCACCTCGTCGATGGTGAGGTACATTCGCTTTCCCTCTTCGGCCTTGAAGCCCTCGATGCCGAGCATGGGGTTGACGCTGATGATACGTTCCTCCAGCGCTTGGTTGATGCAGGCGCGGAGCTTGTTGAAGTAGCTGAGTTTCGAGTTTCGGGAGAGGGGATGGTCTTTGATGCGCTCTCTGAAATCGCACCCCCAGGCGTAGGCGTCTTTTTCGAGATAGTCTTTGAAGCCTTGCACCCATCGCGCGTCTATCTCTGAGAATTTTCTCTTTTTGAGTTGCGGATCATACTTGAGCATGTGCTGTCGGGCAGACAGCCAGTTCCCCCAGTTGCCACGGCTCTCCTTGCCGAGACGCTGAGTGCAGAGAGCATCGTAATACTCGTAGAAGTTTGTCTCGTCGGCGAAGTCCTGCTTGAAGCCGAACTCCTTGTTTTGGATTTGGACCTTGCGCTTAGCCAATATCGTCTCGGCATATTTCAGTGTCTCTCGGTTTTTCTGCTTGTCTGCGCGTGATGTCTCCGGCTCTAAGAAAAGTTTTAGAGACTCTACGCGACGCTTGCCGTTGCAGATATAGTCGAGATAGAGCGTGGTCCGGCCACTCGGCAGAAGCCGCTTGCGCAGAGTGATACTTGTTCTTTCTTTCATTCTTTCATTGCGGCGGTTTTTGTTGTAAATGTTGCACGCTACCAACCGTGCAACAAAATTACAACAAATAATTCACAAGCAATGCCAAATGAAGCCAAAAATCACTGGTTGGAGAAATTGTCATAACGCGCTGATATTCCGTGATATTTTGGCGTTATTTGTATATCGTTTACACTTTGTTTTTACACCCGTTTTGAGCCTTACTTGCCGATGCAGAAGTTGGTGAAGATGGATTGGAGGATGTCGGGGGTGGTGATGGTGCCGGTGACGGTTGAGAGGTGGTGGAGGGTTTCGCGGAGGAGTTGGGCGGCGAGATCGGTTGGTATTTGTGCTTCGAGGGCTGCGATGAAGTCGGTTATTGATTTGGAGGCCTGGGAGAGGGCCTGGGCGTGGCGGGCGTTGGTGAGCATTACTTCGCCGTTTTCTCTGTCGGCAAATCTGTCGATTCTGGCGAGTAGAGTGTTGCGGAGGGTATCGATTCCGGCTCCTGTTTTTGCAGAAATCGAAATGGCGTCCTGTGGTATTGCGACGGTTGTGAGGTCCGATTTATTGAATACGGTTATTATACGCTCTGAGTCGAAGTCGTCGAGTCTTTCTGCCGATGAGCTGTTATCTGTGCTGTCTATTACATGAATAATGATGCTGGCCGAGCTTGCCGCTTTGTATGAGCGGTCTATGCCAATGCGTTCGATGGCATCATCTGTGCTGCGAAGTCCGGCCGTATCCTGGAAGCGCACAAGGTAATCGCCTATTTCTATTGTGTCTTCCACAATATCGCGCGTAGTGCCGTGAATATCGCTTACAATTGCTCTGTTGTCGCCGAGGAGGGCATTGAGCAGCGATGACTTGCCTGCGTTGGTCTTTCCGATGATAGCTACGGGAATACCATCTTTAATTGCCGCACCGGTATTGAATGACCGTACGAGTCGCTCTATCTCAGTCCTGGTTTCGGAGGCGAGCTGCAGCAGGCGTTCACGCGAGGCAAACTCGACGTCCTCTTCCGAAAAATCGAGCTCGAGTTCGAGGAGACTAGCAAGTTCGATCAGACTTTGTCTCAGGGTGTCGAGACGACGCGAAACGCTTCCTCTCATCTGATTGATGGCAATGCGGTGTGCCGCGCGCGACGACGACGCTATCAGGTCGGCGACAGCCTCGGCTTCGGCAAGGTCGAACCTGCCGGCCGCGAAAGCCCTGCTGGTGAATTCGCCGCGTTCGGCCAGGCGTGCGCCTGCGTTTATCAGCGAATTGATGAGTTCGCGCTGTATCCATCGAGAACCATGCACGCTTATTTCCACGGTATCTTCCGAGGTATAAGAAGATGGCGCTTTGAAAACTGTAACCACTGCCTGGTCGAGGATTTCTCCGCTTGAATCGAGCACTTCGCCAAGATGAGCCGTATGGCTCGTGACATCTTCAAGCTTTTTCCCACGCCATATTTTTTCGGTAATCCGAATGGCTGCGGGTCCGCTCACGCGCGCTACAGCAATTCCGCCGCTTCCGTGAGGTGTCGAGATGGCGCAGATAGTATCGTTTATCGTGTTCATCGTTTCTTTGTTCTTGAGTTCCATTGCCTGAAATTGGCAGTAGCTTCTACTTCATTCTCGATATCATCGGGTAGACAGCTGAAAAAATCGAATCCTGTAATTTCTTCTATCTGGTCGACGCTTACAGCCATGGCTTCGAGCCCTTCTTCGGGTGCATCGTTCGGCATTATGAATCCGATTGCCCGTGGAGGAATAGAGTAGGGGGCCAGGACGACTTTGAAAAACCTCTCGGGTACAGGAATTCCCGATTCGCCGATGCTCCGTGGCATGCGGTCGGAAAGTATTGGTCCGCAGGCGATGATAAGCACGCTGTCGCGGGCAACCCATTCGCGGCATTTGTTTTCGAGCGAAGACCATCTGCCACCGTTGAGGGCATGGCTCTGCGGACAAATATTTGTCAGATAGTGAGAATCGAGCATGGCCTGCTTATCCCATTTCATGTCGCCCGCAGGCACCATATGACCGCGGTCGAATCCAGAGTTGCGATAATCGTCGAGAGTGGCGCAGCCGAGCACATCGTTGTCGGGCCTGAAATTTGATATGCGCTTTTCCGTGCCGTTGGCTTTTTCTGCCGTCAGTTCCCATACGCAGTAATTCGGTTGATGCTGCGCCGGGTTGAACGAAACCGTAAAACCGGTATAGAACAGCTTGATTTCCGGAATATCATCGGGTATGGTTACCTCTGCCAGACATTGTGAATCCGTCTGGCCTGAAAGGTAATATTCTTCGCGATTCTGTTTAAGAATATTGCCGCAACATATTAAAATTATGCACAATACAATACCAGTGGCGGAGAATGAAACAATGCCCCTTGCCCGAGCCGAGATGCCGGCTTTGCGCTGTTTGCGCCGTCTTTTGTATTCTTGACGTTTTCCTGCCATTTCAGTTGAGATGAGAAAGAGATTCAGATAGATTGTCGAGTGCTGAAATATCAATATCGGCCGATAGGCTGAACCTAAGCCGTTCTGTGCCCGGAGGCACCGTCGGAGTGCGTATGGGCAGCACGCAGAATCCGTCGTTCCTTAAAATTCGCGACCATTCGATGGCCTTGCGCGAACTGCCCGCAATGAGAGGCTGTATGTGGCCTCCTGAAGACTGAGCGCCATACCGACGCAGTATTTCGGCCAGCTTTGTGCCGAGAGCTCGTAGTTTCATGCGGCGCGAATCCATTACCATCATACTGCGGAATACGTGTTCGCTCCACGCTATCACAAAAGGAGGCAATGCCGTGGAAAAAATGAAACTTCGTGCTTTGTTGATGAGAAATTGCCTCATTTCAACGCTCACAATGGCATAGGCTCCTGCCGAGGCAAGCGCCTTGCCGAAAGTACCTACAATGATATCAACATCATTCCGGCTTGGGCTTGAAGCTACAAGGCCAAGCCCCCCGTCGCCTTCTACGCCTACCGCATGAGCCTCGTCAATATATAAAATCGCCCCGGGTGTACGGCGCTTCACTTCAGCGAGAGCTTCTATGTCGGCTTTGTCGCCGTCCATGCTGTAGACGCTTTCAGCTATTATCAGAATATTCCGGTATTCTTCAGATGCCTTTGCGGCCAGACGGCCCAAATGAGTGTAATCATTGTGTCTGAAGCGTGTAAAAGGCGCTCCAGACAGCTTTATGCCGTCAATAATGCTGGCATGCACCAGTTTGTCGGCAATGATATACGTGCTTTTAATCGAACCTAAAGCTCCTACAATGCCCGTATTGGCGTGATAGCCGCTGTTGAATAGCAGAGCGGGAGAGCCGTAGGCCTGCGACAAGGTCGTTTCGAGAGAAGTAAAAAACTTCTGACTGGAGGCAAGCAGCCGAGATGCCGACGCCGACAAAGGAGCCGATGCTGCCGCTTCTCCTGAAAGAAAACTTTCGCGAAGCGATGTGTCGGCCGCAAGCCCGAGATAATCGTTCGAACTGAGGTCTACAAGAGAAGGCTCCGCGTCCTGCAGTGCTACGGTACGGAGATTTCCGCTGCTGTCCAGCTCTTCAAGTATCGATTTAATAATTTCGCTCATCTTTCAGTATTTCAAGCATATTGCGACAAAGGGTCCGTAGTTGCTCGTCGCTGATAACGTAGGGCGGCATGATATATGCATTCCGACCGAACGGACGAATCCAGACACCTTTTTCGACACATTTCCGCTGAAAAATCCCCACATTGACAGGGCGTTTCAACTCTACCACACCTATCGACCCCAGTATGCGCACATCGCTTACGCCGGGCATTGCGCTTGCCGGAGCAAGCTCTTTCTTGAGAATAGATTCGATATGAGCCACACGGGCATGCATATCTTGTTCGGCAAGCATGCGTGCCGATTCAACCGCTATTGCGCACGCAAGAGGGTTTGCCATGAACGTAGGCCCGTGCATAAGCACTCCGGCCTCGCCGCGCGATATGGTGTCGGCTACAGATTTGGTTGTCAGAACGGCGCTCATGGTGAGATAGCCGGCCGTAAGCCCTTTGCCGATACACATTATATCAGGCTCGACGCCGGCGTGTTCCCACGCAAAACACTTGCCCGTCCGCCAGAATCCTGTCGCTATTTCATCGAAAATCAGCAAAATACCATATCTGTCGCAAAGACGGCGCAGTTGGCGCAGATATTCCGGGTGATAAAACCACATGCCGCCCGCGCCCTGCACTATAGGCTCAAGAATAAAAGCAGCGATTTCGTTCCCTTTTTCCTCAAACAGTTGCTCGACCGGAGCTATGTCGGCTTCGTGCCAGTCGCCGTCGAAGCGCGACCGGGGCTGCGGAACAAAAAAGCGCACGGGAAGCGCCGTGCCGAAAGCGCCGTGCATGCCCGTCACCGGGTCGCATACACTCATGGCGTTCCATGTGTCTCCGTGATAACCGCTGCGTATTGTGGCGAAATTGGTCTTATTATGGTCGCCGGAAGCGCTCACTGCGGCCTGGACCGCCATTTTCATCGCAACTTCCACTGCCACTGAGCCTGAGTCGGCATAAAAAATATTGTGCATGCTTGGCGGGGCAATGCCAAGCAGAATCTTTCCCAGTTCTATTGCCGGTTCATGAGTGAAACCGCCGAACATAACATGGCTCATGCGTCCGATTTGCCGGTGGGCGGCCTCGTTCAGGCGCTCGTTGTTGTATCCGTGGATCACACACCACCACGACGACATGCCGTCTATAAGTTCTGTGCCGTCAGCCAGTGTTATCAAGGCTCCGGTCGCGCTCTTCACCTTGTATGTCGGAAGAGGGTCAATAGTCGAAGTATAGGGGTGCCACAGATGTTCGCGGTCCCATGAGTCGAATAGGGGATTGTCTTTTTCCATAGTGCAAAATTACTCAATTTCTCGCTTTTTGTTTAATTTTGTGCACACAAAGCTGCCATAACAATGAGAATCTCTGTAATCACCCCGGTATATAACCGTGCCGACTGCATACTCCGCTGTCTCAAAAGCGTTGCTGCCGAGAATATTGGCGGTGTGCGGGTTGAGCATGTCATTGCCGACGATGGTTCGACCGATGAGTCGGCTGAGATTGTTGCGGACTTTGCAGCCTGTCACCCCGGTGTGCAGCTTGTACGTCTGCCCCGCAATGCAGGCCCCAATGCGGCCCGCAATGCCGCTATAGCGGCCGCGACAGGCGATTTTGTGCTTTTCATAGACAGCGACGACAGTCTTGCGCCGGGGGCGATATCTGTCATAGAAAAAAATATGTCCGAAAATCCGGGCTATGACCAATATCTTTTTTCATGCAGCCATAACAGAACGAGCCTCGAAACATATGGCCGCAGACATATATTTGACTACTCCGATTTCCTTTTGGGCGATGTCAGGCTGGATTTTGCTCACGTCATAAACCGTGCGACTCTTCTGGAGATGCCTTTTGACGAGAGCCTCAGGATACATGAATACCTGTTTCATCTCAGGTTTTACCGCAAAGCCGGCAAGATACTGTTCATCGATGAGCTTGTGTCAATAGTCGATACGAGCCGCAGCGACCATGTGACATATACGACCCGCAAGACCAATGACCGAGCCCTTGCCGAGAGCCTCGTTTACACCAGGCTGTTTCTCGAGTGGTTCGCAGCCGACCTCTCGCAGTCTGCAGAAGGTTGCCGTCTTCTCGAATCCTTAAAGACAGATTTCCGCCGATTCTCCATTTTGAGCGGACGTTACGATGACTCCCGCCGGGCGGGGCATGCTGGATATAGAGTATCAGGTCCATATTTTGCTCTCGAATATACCCGCACCGGACATTTGGCGTGGCAGGCGGTCAAACTTGCCATGCGTGTCAAATGGTTCTTGATCGACAAGTTGAAAAAATAGCTTTTGGCGTCAAAGAAACAAAATTGAATCCGGGAGTGTTTAATTAAGAACTTGCTTAATATCATCACACTCTCAGAAAATGAAAGAAAGACTTACAATCGCTCTTGTAGCACACGACCATCGCAAAGCCGATATGGTCGATTGGGTGACATATAACGCCGAATATCTGTCAAAACATCACCTCGTATGCACCGGAACTACCGGCGGCCTTATCCGCGACGCCTTCGAGAGGGCCGGAATCGAGGCCGATGTGGAGTGCATGAATTCAGGCCCCTTGGGCGGCGATGCCGAAATTGCAGCCAAAGTGGTTCGGGGCGAAGTAGACCTCGCTGTATTCCTTATCGATGATCTTAACCCTCAGCCGCACGAGGCCGACATACAGATGCTGCTGCGGCAATGCCGTCTGCACAATGTGCCCATTGCCTGCAACCGCATAAGCGCCGACCTCATGATTTCGAGCCGCCTGTGGGAAGACCCATGCTATATGCCGACAGAGCAGAGCTACACTCATTTCGAGCGCCAGACGCCGACAAATGCGTGAAATTCAGTGGCCTGGCATACATCTTTGAAACAGCTCCAAAAAACTATTATTAATTAGTAGTATAACCAAGTTTGTCAGGCTCTTTTAATTCTGTCATCGCAAAGGTAATTAAATTAGTTTGAATAAAAGCCTCTAATCTGATAAATTCGCATAGTAAAAACATAAATCGGGGAGCATGAAGGTTTTGCCAAATCCTTTGATTCTGAAATTGATATGGTTGATAGCCCGATGTTTAAACAAGGCGTGGCGAAAACTTAAATGACATAAAATGTTGTTTAATGCTTTATATTGCCGTGGAATTGCGTAATTTTGCAGAGCGTAGCCGATAGTGCGGATACGCTCTGCAAACCTTAATAGGATGTTTAATAATATCTGAATATCAAACCTATGGAAAAAACTTGGAGATGGTTCGGCCCTAATGATAAGATAACGCTCGGCATGCTGCGTCAGATAGGCGTGGAAGGCATTGTCACCTCGCTTCATCATATACCCAACGGCGAAGTTTGGAGTCTCGAAGAAGTGTTGAAAATGAAGACTTTTATCGAAAATCACGGACTCAGGTGGTCGGTGGTCGAGAGTCTCCCCGTTAGCGAATCTATAAAGTTTGGCGGTGCTGACCGCGACGAGCTTATCGGCAAATATAAGGAGAGTCTCGCCAATCTTGGAAAAGCCGGTGTGAAAACTATATGCTACAATTTCATGCCCGTGCTCGACTGGGCCCGTACAGACCTTGACTATCCCAATCCCGACGGCACGAGCAATCTCTATTTCAATAGAGCCGAGTTCGCTTATTTTGACGTCTATATTTTGAAACGCCCCGGTGCAATCGACGACTACGACGAATCCACCTTGCGCCGTCTTGAAGAAATAAAGGCCTCTATCACACCCGAAGGCGAGCATCGTCTTGTCGAGAATATCATAGTGAAGACACAGGGCTTTGTGAACGGTAATATTTCCGAAGACGACAGTGCGCCGGTCGAGACTTTCAGAAAGCTTCTCAGCCTGTACGAAGGCATAGACCGCGACACTCTCCGCGCGAATATGAAATATTTCCTCGAGGCTATCATGCCCGTATGCGATGAATATGGAATTGACATGTGCGTGCATCCCGATGATCCTCCACTGCAGATTCTCGGTCTTCCCCGCATCGTTACATGCGACGAGGATATCCGGTGGTTTCTCGATGCGGTTCCCGACAGGCACAATGGCCTCACATTCTGTGCCGGTTCTCTCAGCGGGGGCGCGCATAACGACGTTGTGGCTCTTGCCTCCAAATATGCCGACCGCACGCACTTTGTGCATGCCCGCATATGCAATGTGCTGCCGAACGGAGATTTCAAGGAGTCAACTCACCTCGATCCGCGCCTGATAGAGGTTATTCGTATCTTCCAAAAGCAACGCCCGGGTGTGCCAATGCGTGTGGACCACGCTCCGCTCATGCTTGGCGATGAGAAAATGGGCTATAATGCAGGCTATTCCTTCCACGGACGTATGCTTGCTCTCGGCATGGTTTCCGGCATAATGGCGACCATCGATAATGAATGATTATTTACTACTAATTATCAGTTTTTATACAATATGAATGAATTGTTTTCAGTCGCCGGCAAGGTGGTTGTCATCACCGGCGGTACCGGCGTGCTCGGTTCCTGCATAGGAAAATATCTGGCTACACAAGGGGCGAAGGTCGTTCTTCTTGGCCGTCGTAAAGACGAAGGCGACAGAATAGTAAATGAAATCGTAGCCGACGGTGGCGAAGCCGTTTTCATGGTTTCCGATGTGATGAATCCTGAGGTCGTGCAGGCCAACTGCGATGAAATAATGGCCCGTTATGGCCGTGTGGATGCACTTCTGAATGCAGCCGGAGGCAATATGCCCGGAGCTACCATCGCACCTTCGGGAACGTTTTTCGATATACATGTGGAGGATTTCGAACGTGTGCTCAATGTCAATCTGACCGGCACGGTTATTCCCACACAGATATTCCTCAAGCCAATGGTTGAGGCAGGGCAGGGAGCTATCGTGAATTTCTCGTCGATGGCCGCATTCCGCCCGATGACCCGGGTTATGGGCTATGCCGCAGCCAAGGCTGGCATAAGCAATTTCACAGCCTTCCTTGCCAATGAGGTAGCCACAAAATTCACCTCGCAGATTCGCGTCAATGCAATTGCTCCAGGCTTTTTCCTCACTCACCAGAACCGTTCGCTTCTCACCAATCCCGACGGTTCTCTCACGCCACGTGGCGAAGATGTGATTCGTCAGACTCCATTCAAGCGTTTCGGACGCCCAGAAGAACTCTGCGGCACAATACAGTATCTCATAAGCGACGCCTCTGCGTTCGTGACAGGCACTGTGGCTGTGGTCGATGGCGGTTTCAATGTATTTGCAATGTAATGGAATATGGTTATTGACGATAATTTTCTGCTGAACAGCGAAACGGCCCGTCGGCTCTATAGGGAACACGCCGCTAAGATGCCGATAATAGACTATCACTGTCACCTCGACCCGCGATTGATAGCCGAGGACCACCGCTTTGATTCCATTACAGAACTCTGGCTTGGCGGCGACCACTATAAATGGCGGGCGCTCCGTTCGAACGGTGTGCCCGAACGTTTCATCACCGGCGATGCATCAGACCGCGAGAAGTTCATGAAGTGGGCCGAGACCGTACCATATACTTTCAGAAACCCGCTGTATCACTGGACGCATCTTGAGCTTAAGACAGCCTTCGGGATAGATAAGCCTCTTAATCCGGAGACTGCCGCTGAAATATACGACCGCTGTAATGAAATGCTGAGGAACGACCCCGGCATGACAGCCCGCGGCCTCATGCGCAAGTATGGCGTCGAAGTGGTCTGCACGACCGACGACCCTGTTGACTCTCTTGAATATCACAAAGCCATTCGTGAAAGTGGCTTTGAAATAAAGGTGTTGCCGACATGGCGCCCGGACAAGGCCATGGCAATCGAGACGGGAGAAGCTTTTGTGGCATATATCCGTAAACTCGAAGAGGTGTCGGGCGTGAAAATCGATTCTGTCGGCTCTCTGATTGCGGCTCTCGGCAAACGCCATGATTTCTTCGAAGAAAATGGATGCCGTCTGAGCGACCACGGTATCAGTGAGTTCTATGCCGACGATTACACCGAGGCCGAAATCGAACATATATTCGGCAAGGCGCTTGCCGGCGCCAGTCTCCAGGATGCGGAAGTGCGAAAATTCAAGAGCAAGATGATGCATGAATTCGGCCGCATGGATGCCGCATCGGGGTGGACACAGCAGTTCCATTATGGCACTATCCGCAACGCCAACACCAAAATGTTGCGCGAATTAGGCCCCGACACAGGCTTTGATTCCATAGGAGAATTCAATACTGCCCAATCGTGCGCCCGATTCCTCGACCGTCTCAATCTGGAGGGAGCGCTGGCTAAGACAATTCTGTACAATCTGAATCCGTCGGCCAACGAAGTGATGGCTACAATGCTCGGCAATTTCCAGGACGGCAGCGTGCCCGGCAAGATACAGCTCGGCTCGGGCTGGTGGTTCAACGACCAGATGGACGGTATCCGCCGTCAGCTCGACGCCCTGTCGCTGCTCGGTCTGCTGAGCCGGTTTGTAGGCATGCTTACCGATTCGCGTTCTTTCCTGTCCTATCCGCGTCATGATTACTTCCGCCGTATTCTCTGCGACCTTATCGGCTCGGATATCGAAAAGGGTCTCATTCCATATCAGGGCTACGAGGCTGGCCGGGTCGATGCGATGATAGAGGATATATGCTATTACAACGCAAAAAATTATTTCAATTTCTGAAACATTTAACTCATAAACCTTAATTTAATGCCGTCATTAACAGCTTCTGCAAGCATAAAAGCGACCAATTGGAGATGGGTGATATGCAGTCTGCTCTTCTTTGCCACTGCAATCAATTATCTCGACCGTCAGGTGCTGTCGCTCACCTGGAAAGACTTCATCGCTCCCGAATTTCACTGGACTGATTCAGACTATGGTACCATAACGGGCTTTTTCTCGCTGTTTTATGCAGCCATCAGCCTGTTTTCAGGCCGGTTCATAGACTGGATGGGCTCTAAAAAGGGCTATCTGTGGGCAATCTTCGTATGGTCGCTGGCGGCTTGTCTTCACGCAGGCTGCGGCTGGCTCACCATGAAGATGGAGGGTCTCGATTCTGTCGCAGCACTCGAGAGTGTGCAGGCCGGGTCGGCTCTGGCGCTTTCGATAGCTTCGGTGAGCGTATGGCTGTTTCTCGGATGTCGCGCTTTGCTTGCACTCGGCGAGGCCGGAAACTTCCCTGCCGCAATCAAGGTCACGGCAATGTACTTTCCCAAAAAGGACCGTGCCTTTGCAACGGCTATTTTCAACTCCGGGGCTTCGATAGGAGCTTTGGCCGCGCCGCTGAGCATACCCTTGCTGGCAAAATTGTGGGGCTGGGAGATGGCTTTCATCATCATTGGTGCCCTCGGCTTTGTGTGGATGGGCTTTTGGATTAAATTCTTTGAGAAACCGGCTGATTCGCCATATGTCAACAAGGCCGAGCTTGCGTATATACAGCAGGACGAGGCTGGGGAGAGCAAAAAGGAAATCATCAGAGACGAGACGAAGGCGATACCGTTCTGGCGCTGTTTTACTTATCGTCAGACATGGGCTTTCATTGTCGGTAAAGCCCTGACCGACGGCGTATGGTGGTTTCTGCTGTTCTGGACACCGGCCTATTTCTCCGACCAGTATGGCTACGCGTCATATACTCCGATGGGGCAGATGCTTATCTTCACGCTGTATATGATAGTGACGGTATTTTCCATCATGGGCGGATATTTGCCCAAATACTATGTGGAGCGTAAAGGAATGGAGCCATATCCCGGCCGCATGAAGGCCATGCTTATCTTCGCGTTTATCCCGACAGTAGCCCTATTGGCTCAGCCTCTTGGAGTATATTCGGCATGGTGGCCGTCGGTCATCATCGGATTCGTTTGCGCCGCTCACCAGGCCTGGAGCGCAAACCTCTATTCCACAGTCGGCGATATGTTCCCCACATCGAGTGTCGCCACTATCGTGGGTATCGGCACTATGGCCGGAGGGCTCGACTCGTATATCATGTGTCAGGGCTCGGGTATGCTCTTCGACTATGCCGCCGCTCAGGGCGGAGCCTTTACATTCGCCGGTTTCGAGGCCAAGCCCGCCGCTTATATGGTAGTGTTTACAGTCTGCGCCTTCTCGTATCTGCTGGCATGGGCTATCATGAAGGCTCTTGTGCCGCAATTCAAGAAAATCAACCCCTGATAAATTCTGTCAACTTATCTATTATAGGGAAATCATTGTGCCGTCTTCCGGTACAATGATTTTTCCTTTATAATAGGCGGCCGCTTCTTCGGCGTAGAGAGTCTGGCGACAGGAGGCCGGAGTGCGGTCTTCGCAGTGCATGATAATCAGGTTCTTTATTCCGCAGTTCCGGGCTGTCGTTGCCACGTCTCTGACCGTAAAGTGGTGTTTCTCGTAGGGTCTGAACACCTCACGGTCTTCATAGCGGCAGAATGCTCCGCAGACGAGATAATCGGCGCCTGCGACTTCGGGAGCGTTCTCGGCCGTGAGAGCCTCGTCGCCGAGGCAGAATAGTGTTTGGCTGTCGGGCAGAGTCATACGGAAGCCGGTCTGGTTCACGTTGGCCGAACGGCAGTCGATGAAGCGTACACTGCAGCCCGCTATCTCAGCCGAGTCTCCGGGCGCAACGACGCGGAAATCGACTATCGACTCCATCTTCTCATAATATGCCATGAGAAATGTCAGGCGACATATCTGGCGCAAGGCTTCAATAACATCGCGGTTTCCGTACACATTCAGACGGCCCGGATATTTTTTCTCAATCGCAAACTGCACTACGCGGCGGATAAACCATACGGCTCCGAGGATATGGTCGGTGTGGGTGTGGGTGACGAACATATCGTGCAGCGAACGGATGTCTACGTCCATTCGCTCAAGGATATTGATTATGGCGTTGCCGCCGCCGCCGTCTACAAGTAGACGGCCTCCGTCTGTCTCGACAATGAAGCATTCGTTATAGCTCCGTGTCGGGAAAGCGCTCCCTGTGCCGAGCACGATGAGTCGGGCCTGCGTTGTCATAGGGCGGAAATAAGGGTGTCGATGTCGGCGTCGGTAGTGGCCCAGTCGGTCACGAAGCGCACCGGGGTCTCTGTTGCTCCGCGCGGCCCCCAGAGTTCGAATGAGGCTGTGTCGCGCAACTCGTCGATTTTATGATTCGGCAGCACGAAGAATTGCTGGTTTGTCGGAGAGTCGATATACAGAGGGAATCCTTTTGCGACAAAACCTTCTTTGAGACGCATGGCAAGGGCGACTGCGTGTCGGCCGATAGACTCATACAATCCGTCAGTGAACAGAGTGCCGAACTGCACGCCGAGGAGCCGTCCTTTGGCAAGTGTGGCTCCATGCAGTTTGATGAGAGAATCGAAGCGAGGAAGCAGCTCGGGGCGACGGGTCACCACAGCCTCGCCGAAAAGAGCGCCGCATTTGGTGCCGCCGATGTAGAATACATCGCACAGACGGGCTATATCGGGCAAGGTAATGTCGGCGGAAGCTGCCAGGCCATATGCCATGCGGGCACCGTCGAGGAACAGGGGTATCCCGGCGTCGCGGCATACTCCGGCTATTGCTTCGAGCTCGGAGAGAGAGTATAGGGTTCCGAGTTCGGTCGGATATGATATGTAGACCATTGCCGGACGCACCATATAGCGGTGTGTTTCGTCGGCGTAGAAATCGCTGATGTATTGTCTGATGTCTTCGGCGGCGAGTTTGCCATTGTTGTGAGGCAGGGCAAGTATCTTATGGCCTGTCGCTTCGATGGCGCCGGCTTCGTGCACGTTGATATGAGCGGTTTCTGCTGCTATCACGCCGTCGTTATGGTCGAGAAGCCGGTCTATAACAACCGCATTGGTCTGCGTGCCTCCTTCGAGGAAGAAGACCTCTCCCGAATCAAGGCCACAGGCGTCGAGAATCTTGCGGGCGCCTGCGGCTGTGAAGCTGTCGCGACCGTAACCGGGAGTATGAAGCATGTTGGTGTCTACGAGTGCGCGGAGCACGTCGGGGTGTGCGCCGACCATATAATCGCTGTCGAAGTATATCATAACATATCTTTTTTGAGAATGCAAAAATACTCAAAATATGTGAATTGTCGACAACTGTCGTTCTGTATGGCTTGTTATTCGTGTGGTTGCAGTCATAATTTATGACCGCTTTCTGTCGTAGTCCTTGTGTTTTGGCGCTTTTTAACTCTTGCTTGCTTTATTTTTTATGAGCAGAGTAGGGGCTTTACAGAAAAAATAGCTAATTTTGCAGATGGAAAGGTGCCTTGATGGTGCCAGTGACCATGTATCTTATAACTAACATTTAATAATATGACAATCGACAATTTCGACTTCAAAGGCAAGAAAGCGCTTGTTCGCGTAGACTTCAATGTGCCTCTGGATGAAAACGGTAATATTACCGACGATACCCGTATCCGCGGTGCTCTTCCCACCCTCAAGAAGATTCTCAATGATGGTGGCTCGCTCATCATCATGAGCCACATGGGCAAACCCAAAGGCAAGGTGAACGCTAAACTTTCTCTCGGCCAGATCAAGGAAGCCGTAGCCAAGGCTTTGGGCACAGATGTTGAATTTGCACCCGACTGCGCTGCTGCCGCCGACATGGCTGCCGCTCTCAAGCCCGGTCAGGCTCTTCTGCTCGAAAACCTCCGCTTCTATCCTGAAGAAGAAGGCAAGCCTGTCGGCATCGACAAGGCAGACCCCGCTTACGAGGATGCCAAGAAGGAAATGAAAGAACGTCAGAAAGAATTTGCAAAAACTCTCGCTTCTTACGCAGACGTTTATGTAAACGACGCATTCGGTACCGCTCACCGCCGTCATGCTTCTACTGCAGTCGTTGCCGACTACTTCGACGCTGACCACAAGATGCTCGGCTACCTCATGGAGAAAGAAGTGAAGGCTGTCGACAATATCCTCAAAGATATCCGTCGTCCCTTTACCGCTATCATGGGCGGCTCCAAGGTGTCTACCAAAATCGGTATCATCGAGAACCTTATGGATAAGGTTGACAACCTCATTCTCTGCGGTGGCATGACATACACTTTCGCTAAAGCTCTCGGCGGAAATGTAGGTATTTCTATCTGCGAGGACGACAAGCTCCAGCTTGCTCTCGACATCATCGCCAAGGCTAAGGCCAAAGGTGTTAACCTCGTGCTTGGTGTAGACTGTGTTGCCGGCGATGCTTTCAGCAACGACGCCCATACCCAGATTTGCTCTGTAAAGGATATTCCCGAAGGTTGGGAAGGTCTTGATGCCGGTCCTGAAACACGCAAGCTTTTCACAGATGCTATCGTTCCTTCAAAGACTATTCTCTGGAACGGTCCTGCAGGCGTATTCGAATTCGACAACTTCACAGCCGGTAGCCGTGCTATCGCCGACGCTGTCGTTGAGGCTACAAAGAACGGTGCGTTCTCGCTCGTAGGCGGTGGCGACTCTGTTGCCTGCATCAACAAGTTCGGTCTCGCTGACGAAGTTTCATATGTATCTACCGGCGGCGGCGCTCTCCTTGAGGCTATCGAAGGCAAGGTTCTGCCCGGTGTAGCTGCTATCGAAGGCAAGTAATCAGACTTAAGATAAATCTCCACTGATAGAAAGGGGTCGCCCGTTTTCGAGCGACTCCTTTTTGTGAACAATAGTCAGCAGTTGCTGGTTTTACCCTTGATTATGGATTATTCACAGACACTTTTCGAATGGGTAAAGGCGAATGCCAATGCAGACCCGGCGGCTCTGCGGCTTAAGTATGCCGGCAAGCAGGGCGAGCTGGATTATGGCGAAGCGATTGTGCAGATTGAATGCCGCCGTAAGTTCAGCCGCAAGCTTGCCGATACGCTGGCTGCGTTTCCCGATTTCTATTTTCCGTCGCTTCTGGCCGGAGAGCAGTCGAGCAGCGATATTCTCGCTGAGTATCATGCTTCTTTTGTGCCCGAGGGAATGACGGTAGTAGACCTTACGGCTGGGCTTGGCATAGATGTGCTTCATATGGCCCGTCGCGCTTCGTCGGTCGTGGCTGTAGAGCGCAACCCGGCTCTTGTCGAAGCTCTCCGATATAATGCCGGAGGACTTGCTCTTGGCGATGTCGTAAACCCGGTATGCGCCGATTGCATCGATTACATAGACAGATGTATTGCCGATGGACGCCGGTTCGACATGGCTTTCATAGACCCGGCAAGACGGGCGGCCGACGGCGGTCGTCTCTATTCGCTGACCGATTGCAGCCCTGATGTTGTTGCTTTGCTGCCTAAAATATCTCAGATATGCGATATGCTTGTAATCAAAGCTTCGCCTATGCTTGATATAACACATACGGCAGCAGCCCTTCAGCGTATGCCGGTGTCGATTGTTGCGGCCGGAACAGCTTCGGAATGCAAGGAACTTGTTGTTACCGTTGTTTTTGAAGGCGAGGCTCCGCGGCATACGATGATAGAAGCAGTGACGCTTGGCAGCGAAGCGACCACATTCTCCTTTACTGCAATGCAGGAAAACAGCGCCGCCCGAGTCGAGACTGTGCCGCCTGTGAAACCGGGCGATTTCATCTGTGAGCCGTTTCCGTCTGTGATGAAAACAGGCGCGTTCAGGGTGCTCGCCGCAGCTTTCGGTCTGCGTGGATTTCACGACAATACAAGGCTTCTGTTCGCTTCGGAGAAAGTTGACGGTTTTCCCGGCTCATTCTGGAAGGTGGAGGAGGTCCTTCCGTTCGCCTCTTCTGTCATAAAGCGTTTTAAGTCGAAATATCCGGCCATCAGTATTGTGACAAGGAATTTCGGTATGGGAGCCGATGCGCTGCGCGGCAGGCTGGGAGTAAAGGAGGCCCCTGGTGACCTGAGACTCTTTGCAGTGACCGATGCCTCGGAAAAGCGTATGATGATAGTGACTTCAAGACAATAAAAAAACGCCGGACGTTCAATTGAACTGCACCCCAAAAGTTAGACACAAAACTTTTGGGGTGCATTATGTATAGAC
>CAMNRO010000051.1 GCA_946553045.1 uncultured Porphyromonadaceae bacterium
CGCTATAATCTTTGGCTGTGAAAAATTTATTTCCCCACTGATTTTCTACTGACCCTTGAAATCCGCTGCGCCCGTATGGGAACGGCATTCAGGGCATATAAGAAAAGAATCTGTAAGTGGATTACTTACAGATTCTTTCAATTTTAGCGGAGAGGACGAGATTCGAACTCGTGGATAGGATTGCTCCCATCGTCGGTTTAGCAAACCGGTGGTTTCAGCCACTCACCCACCTCTCCTTAGAAGTGCCGTAGCATTTTCGTAGTGCAAAGGTAGTCACTTTTTTTTATATGGCAAATTTTTGAGGCACTTTTTTTATCATTTTCGAAAAATAATTAACCCTAATTTTGCCACATTATTGGTTTTCAACGCATTTGCGTGCCGCTTCCAATTTTTCGGCAGTGCCGATATCAAACCAGCGGTATGGGCTTACTGGAGTAAAAGGAACAATATCAATTTTCGCGCAAGAATCAATATAGAAATCCATGATGCTACATGGAGCCAGTTCGGCTCCCACATACTCATCGACAGCAGCAAGAATATCTCCAGACATAATATGTACGCCGCCAAAAGCCGCCGAATGCACCCCGGCAGTTTCAAGACCGGAAGGGCGAACCAAGCCTGTTTTTACATTTCGCCATCCAATCATCTTTTTTTCATCAAAAAGGAGCTCGCGCGATGATTTTCTCGCTGGGTCGACAAGCAGTGTTGCCCTACCCTCCCGATGCGACTCCAGCATTCCGCATAGGCTGAAATCCGTATATATATCCGCATTATGGATAATGACCGGCTCTGTCGGCAACAACGGCGTCCGAAAAGCTTTCTCCCGATATATCTTGGCAATGCCGCCTGCTGTATCGAGAAGAAGCTCACTTTCGTCGCTTACGCCTACATGCGAATAATTATCATACAGATAGTTGATAATCTGCGATGGAAAATGATGAACGTTTACAACTATATCATCGACACCTACGGCATAGAGCTTTTCAATGACATGCCCCAGAAGCGGCTTCCCGGCAAGGGGAGCCAGAGCCTTGGGGTGATAGTCGGTGAAGGGTTTCAAGCGCGAGCCTATGCCAGCGGCAAAAACTACTGCTTTCATTCTTTGATGTTGAATGTCTGCTGAATGTCTTGTTCGCGATGAACGAGTTCGACCTTGATGTTATATTTCGTCGCTATATGCTCTGCCATGTGCTGGGCGCAATACACAGAGCGGTGCTGTCCGCCGGTGCAGCCGAATGCGACCATCAGATTGGTGAAGCCTCGCTCGATATAGCGCGACACAGACGAATCAACAAGGTCGTAGCAATGCGACAGGAACTCGGTTACCTCTCCGTCGTTCTCGAGGAATTCGATTACAGGTGCATCGAGGCCGGTAAAGGGCTTGTAACGGTCGTATTTGCCAGGATTGTTCACTGCACGGCAATCGAAAACATATCCGCCTCCATTGCCCGAGGTGTCGTTGGGTATTCCTTTCTTATAGGCAAAACTGAGAACTTTGACAGTAAGCTTTTTCTTGCCGATTTCATCGGTAAACTGCTTCATGTTCACAAGCTTCACCAACAGATTGTTCAGATAGGGGTATTCTGCGTATGGAGTTGTCAGAAGCGCACGCAGATTTGCTATCGCATAGGGCACACTCTGCATGAAATGCGGTTTTTTCTCGAAATAACCGCGGAAACCGTATGCACCGAGCACCTGAAGCGTTCTGAAAAGAACGAAATGGCGCAGGCAATCCATGAATTCCTCTTTCGCTATAGGATAGAAATTCTGAACTTCCGCCAGATAGTGGTCAAGCAGTTCGACACGCAGACTGTCGGGCAGATTTGCTTTCGCCTGCCATAGGAACGATGCTATGTCGTAGTAGAACGGACCGCGTCGTCCACCCTGGAAATCTATCAGCCATGGTTCGC
The DNA here is from genome assembly GCA_946553045.1 of uncultured Porphyromonadaceae bacterium. Classification (GTDB taxonomy): domain Bacteria; phylum Bacteroidota; class Bacteroidia; order Bacteroidales; family Muribaculaceae; genus CAG-873. The sequence continues at coordinate 1,911 of CAMNRO010000051.1, forward strand.
CGTCGCGTATCATGACGTTGCGGCTCTGGAAGTCGCGATACATGAATGTGTCGGTATCCGTGCGCAGCAGCACATCGGCCATTGCCTGAAAATCGTCCTCGAGACTGTCTTCTTCAAAATCCAGTCCGGTCGCTTTAAGGAAGCAGTATTTGAAATAATTCAAATCCCACATTATTGAGCGACGGTCGAAGGACGTCGTTGGATAACATACGCTGAAATCCATGTCTTTCGCACCTCCGAACTGAACTCGGGGAAGCAGTCTGATGGTTTTAATGAGGAGTTCCTTCTCGTCGTTGGAAAAAGACTTGGTGAGACGTCCTTTCTCAATTTCCTTGAACAGAACGGTATCGCCGAGATCTGTCTGGAGATAAGCCATGCCGTCGTCGCTCACAGCAACGACAGATGGCACCGGCAGACCTTTTTCTGCAAAATGGCCTGCCATATATATAAATGCCCTGTTTTCGGCCAAGGACGTTCCGAGCACGCCAATAAGGCTTTTGCCGTCGTGCCCTTCGAGCCTGAAATAGCGGCGGTTCGAGCCAGACGAAGGCAGCTCAGACACGCTGAGAGGCTTGCTGCCGGAAGTCTTCTCAAATAGATTTTTCAGAGTTTCAATATCCATAGTCTGTCAATTGCCGAGATCCGACAGGAATTTAATTCTGACAAGGCGAATTTCCTGTTCGGAAAAATCACTGCACAACTCTTTGTAGGCATCTTCGAGACTATCGCTTTCGCTGCTACGGAAGTAATCGAATATATCGTCCTGATCCTCGGGATCAATTATTTCATCAATAAAGTAAGATATGTTTATTCTTGTGCCGGCATTGACGATGGCTTCAATCTCATCGAGAAGCTGGTCGAAGTCCATGACATTGGACTCAGCCACTTCGTTGAGGTCTATCTTGCGGTCAATAGCCTGAATAATAGCGATTTTAAGCTTGCTCTTATTCGCTACCGTCCTGACACGGAGGTCTTCGGGGCGTTCTATTTCGTTGTCTTCGACATAGGTGCGTATGACCTTGAGGAATTCGTCGCCATAACGCTTGGCTTTTCCGACGCCCACACCCACGATGTTTGCCAGTTCGTCGGCAGTAATAGGATATGTCGTAGCCATAGCCTCGAGCGACGGGTCCTGGAAGATTACATATGGGGGCAGTTTGAGACCTGCGGCAATCTTGCGGCGCAGAGCCGACAGAATTGCAAACAGCTCGGGATCTGCCGCACACGAAGAGCCGCTTTTCATGATTGCCTCCACATCGGGAGCGTCCTCATTGAAGTCGCTGTCCTCTACAATCTTGAACGACACCGGTTTGTCCAAAAAGCGCTTGCCCTTGGCGGTAAGTTTTAGAATTCCGTAATTTTCGATGCCTCGCTCGATATACCCCTCGATTATAGCCTGCCGTATGACAGACGCAAGGTATTTGGGGTCGGAACCTTCCGCACAGCCGAAGACTTCTGTTTCCTCATGTCGATAGGAACGAACGTCGGCAGTGGCGCGGCCCGTCATGACATCAATAATGTATTCGGTTTTAAATTTTTCCTTAAGAGCGGCAATAGTTTCCAAAGCCGCAGATAAATCATCTTGTGCTTCCACTTTTTTCTTAGGATTGAGACAGTTGTCGCAGTTTCCACAGTTGTCCGCCTCGAAGTTCTCACCAAAATAATGGAGAATGCTTTTGCGCCGGCACACAGCAGACTCGGCATAAGCCGCAGTCTCAGCAAGAAGCTGACGGCCGATTTCCTGCTCGGCCACAGGTTTGCCCTGCATGAATTTTTCCATTTTCTGGAGGTCCTTGCGGGCATAAAAAGTAAGACACACGCCTTCTCCGCCATCGCGGCCGCTACGCCCGGTTTCCTGATAGTATCCTTCAAGAGATTTGGGCATATCATAGTGAATGACATAGCGGACATCGGGCTTGTCGATACCCATGCCGAAAGCGATTGTAGCCACAATAACGTCTACTTTCTCAAGCAGAAAAGCGTCCTGGTTGGCACTGCGGGTAGCACCGTCCATGCCGGCATGATAGGCAAGGGCGCTGATATTGTTCACACGGAGCAGCTCGGCGAGTTCTTCCACCTTTTTTCTTGATAGGCAGTAGATGATACCCGATTTGCCGGGGCGCTGCTTGATGAAACGGATTATATCGCGGTCTACAGAAGAAGTCTTTGGTTTGACTTCATAATAAAGATTCTCGCGATTGAACGACGACTTATATACATGCGCGTCGGCCATCGCAAGATTCTTCTGAATGTCGTGTTGTACCTTAGGTGTTGCCGTTGCTGTCAACGCAATGAGCGGACGGGTGCCTATCTCATTGATGATTGGCCTGATTCTGCGGTATTCCGGACGGAAATCATGTCCCCATTCAGATATACAGTGGGCTTCATCGACGGCGTAGAACGATATGGAAACTGTTTTTAGAAACTCTATATTCTCTTCTTTAGTAAGAGATTCTGGAGCAACATACAGCAGCTTGGTGTGACCGGCCGATACATCGGCCTTGACCTGGTCTATAGCGGCTTTTGTCAGCGATGAATTAAGGAAATGGGCAATATTGTCTTTCTCGCTGTAGTTTCTCATGGCATCTACCTGATTCTTCATCAGTGCTATGAGAGGCGAGATGACAATTGCCGTGCCTTCGCTCATCAGCGCGGGCAGCTGATAACATAACGATTTTCCACCGCCGGTCGGCATGATTACAAACGTATCGTGCCCGCCGAGAAGACTCAGCATTATGGATTCCTGATGTCCTTTGAAGGTATCGAAACCGAAATGCGTCTTCAGAGCGTCGCCAAGTTGCTGCTGTGTCACCATATTATTGGGGGATTAGAGGAGGGTTAGTATCTATCAGACTGCATTGGCATCGAAATGCGCGGACTCAAGCTGGCTTGCGCAGAATCCGGCATCGACAACCAATTCTTTAATATCGGTCGACGGGATATCAAACATCGAGTTCATCATTATCGTTTCGACAATCGAACGGAGGCCTCGGGCTCCGAGTTTGAACTCGATTGCCTTGTCGACAATATAGTCGAGAGCGTCTTCGGTAAACACAAGCTTAACGCCGTCCATCTCAAAGAGCTTGACATACTGTCGTATAATAGCATTCTTAGGCTCTGTCAGGATACGGCGCAGGGCCGAACGGTCGAGAGGCAGCAGATGCGCCAGAATTGGCAGACGGCCGATAATCTCAGGTATTAGACCGAAAGTCTTGAGATCCTGAGGAGCCACATGGCTCATATAGCTGTCGCGCTCGATACGGCGTGTTGCCTCGTCGGTGGAAAATCCGACAAAACTCTTATTGAGGCGGTGGGCAATCGCCTGCTCAATGCCATCGAATGCGCCTCCGCATATAAACAGGATATTCTTCGTATCCACAGCTATCATAGGCTGTTCGGGATGCTTGCGTCCACCCTGCGGCGGAACATTCACGACCGAGCCTTCGAGCAGTTTCAGCAAGCCCTGCTGAACGCCTTCACCGCCGACGTCGCGGGTAATCGACGGATTGTCGCCTTTTCGGGCTATCTTGTCGATTTCATCAATAAATACGATGCCTTTCTGAGCTTTTTCGACATCGTAGTCGGCAACCTGAAGGAGACGAGTGAGCAGGCTCTCAATATCCTCGCCCACATAACCGGCCTGGGTGAGAACCGTAGCATCAACAATCGTAAACGGAACGTCGAGCATGCGGGCAATCGTTCTGGCGATAAGTGTCTTGCCCGTACCGGTAGGACCAACCATCACGATATTGCTCTTTTCAATCTCTACATCATTCTTGTCCTTAGCCTGGACAAGACGTTTGTAGTGATTATACACTGCAACCGACAGATATTTCTTCGCCTGATCCTGACCGATTATATACTGGTCGAGGAAGTCTTTTATCTCCGAGGGTTTCGGTAGCGGCTTGGCGCTGACGGCCTCGTCCTGGCGTGGTCCTTTGTTCTTGTTCGACGCCTTGGCTCGGGCTATCGTCGCTCTTTGCTGAGACTGCTCGTCATCATCAATGAGACCGAGCATTGAGGCCGCGGTGTCGATGCAGTCGAGACAGATATGTGCGTCTTCCAGAGGTGACGGAAGCAATGTCGCTCCCTGAGCCTCGGTCCGGCCGCAGAAACTGCAGTGAGGTACTGTCTTCTTAGCCATTATTTATTAGCTTTAACAAGCACGCGGTCAATCATACCATATTCCAGAGCCTCTTCGGCAGTCATCCAATAGTCGCGGTCGGAATCCTTCTCAACCTTTTCGAACGGCTGTCCGGAATGGTCGGCGATGATGTGGTAGAGCTCTGATTTGAGTTTTTTGATTTCTCTTACAGTAATCTCCATGTCTGTCGCCTGACCTTGCGCACCGCCCATAGGCTGATGAATCATCACGCGAGAATGCTTGAGTGCAAAACGTTTACCTTTCTCGCCGGCCACAAGGAGAACTGCAGCCATCGAGGCCGCCATGCCGGTACAGATGGTCGTCACATCGCTCTGGATATACTGCATGGTATCGTAGATGCCAAGTCCGGCATAAACCGAGCCGCCGGGAGAGTTGATATAGATGGAGACATCCTTACCGGGGTCTGCTGAATCCAGATAAAGCAGCTGAGCCTGTATTACATTGGCCGTATAATCGTTCACTTCTGTGCCGAGGAAGATAATTCGGTCCATCATCAGGCGGGAGAATACATCCATCTGGGCGACATTCAGCGAACGCTCCTCTATAATTGTCGGGCTTATATAGGAGGCCACGGGAGAAGAGGCGCGTGAGGTAAGAGAGGCGTATTGATCAAGAGCCAGCCCATTCATGCCAAGATGGTGGACGGCGAAATTTCTAAAGTCGTTATTAGACATATTCATTAATAAATAGAATTTGCAATATGCAGGCGCAGGGGCGCCTTTTTCTTGTTCAAAGTTACACAAATTTTCGCATCCGACAAAATATTTTACCGCACCGCATGAAAAATATTTGTCGAAAGGAAGTAATTTTGCATTACAAACCTTTTTGATTTTTCATAATGGAAACGACCGAAACCAGCTTCAACGAAATGCAGACCGTAAAACGGCATTTTTTTGCCATGAGAAACGGCATAATCGCCGACACACTGCGCCGCGCCGGCTCGCCGTTTAAAATTATATTCGGGCTCAATCTCCCGCAGCTCATGGATATAGCCGAATCAACTCCTCATTCCGCAGAACTGGCAACAAGACTCTGGAACAACTCAAGCACTCGCGAGAGCATGCTCCTTGCGCCGATGATATATCCGCGCGACAAATTCGACGCCGACACCGCGACAGAGTGGACGGCTCAGATTCCCACACCCGAAGTGGCCGACATACTCTGTCATCGACTCCTTCGCCACATGCCCTACTCCCTTGAACTTGCCATAGCCCTGTGCGAATCAGACGAAGGCATGAAACGATACACCGGTCTCAGGCTTTTCTTCAACATGGTAGCTCAAAATGCCGAAACAGCTCTTAAATATGCCGAAATGAATCTCGACACTCCATGCTCGTTGACCCGAAACATTGCAATGCAGCTTGCCGACGAGGCTCGTTTTTATCTGAATTAAGTTTCTTTTAAGGCCTTTTAAGATTAGCAAAATCTCATTTTTTATGTCGGAAATGTTTTTTTTGTTAATTTTGTCGGATAAACACTGACATCTTATCCTGCAGTGACGCTAAAAAACAACCTAAGAATGAAAAAGATATTCGCACGCATCATAACAGTCGCCTGCCTTTTGGCAAGCGCGTTTCAGAGCAAAGCGGCAAGCGACGAGCTCATTCCTCGCCCCCTGCCACCAGACACCCTGCTGAACCTCCAGCCTCGTTGCGACTTTATAATCAACCGTTTCTGGGACCGCTGCAACTTCGAGCAGGCCTTTTTGCACCCGCAGGAACTTAACAAGGCCTTTGGCGAATGGATTATGATCATGCCTCATGCCTCGGCCGACACCGTGCACGCTTCTATCGACCGACTGATAGCCAAATTTGCCAAATCCGGCCCAAACACCCTCAGAATCGCAGAGATGGCTGAAAACTGGCTGTACTCAGACACTGCTCAGTTCCGTTCGGAAGAAGTATATCTACCATTCACCAAGGCAGCCGCTACTCATAAAAAGATTTCCAAGGCCGAAAAAGCCCGTTTCGCTCAGCAGACTCAGATCATCGAGAGTTCTGGGCTCGGCAAGAGAGTGCCCGATTTGAAATTCAAACGTCCCGACGGCTCTTCCGGCAGCCTGGCCGACGCATCCGGCAGCTCGGTGCTGCTTTTCTTCAACGATCCCGAATGTAGCGACTGCAATCTTGCCCGCGTGCGTCTGAGCGCGGATTTCAATACAAACCAGTTGCTTAAGGCCGGCGAACTTACCATAGTGAGCCTTTATCCCGGCGATGCCGACAGCAAAGAATGGCTGGAGGCAGCCAAATCGTATCCTGATACATGGATAGTCGGAGCAATGCCCGATGCCGATCTGTATTTCGATTTAAGAGAAAGCCCCACGCTCCTGTTTCTCAACAAAGACCACAAGGTACTCGCAAAAGATATGCCCGTAGACCACTACCTGAACGCATTCCGCATTGTGAACTCACAAACCACAAGACACTGATGAACAAGTCTGAGACAACAGCCGTACTCATTTCCGGCGGCGTAGATAGCGCTGTTGCCGTTCACAGGCTCAAGGAGCAGGGTGTCGACATGCACTTGTTCTATATAAGAATAGGACTCGACACTGACGAAGGCGACTGCAGCGCAGAGGAAGACATCGAAATGTGTTCACTCATAGCTCGACGCTATGGCCTACCGTTCGATGTCGTGTCGCTCCATCAGGAATACTGGGATAATGTGATGGAATATGCCTTGCGTACGGTCAGAGCCGGCCTCACTCCGAATCCCGACATAATGTGCAATTCGATAATCAAATTCGGTTATTTCGAAGATCGCTGGGGGCGCGAATTCGCACAGACCGCCACAGGCCACTATGCCTCGACATATATCGATGCCGATGGTCTCAAATGGCTTGCAACAGCCGTAGACCCGGTGAAGGACCAGACCGATTTTCTGGCGCGTATATCGGGGCATCAGCTTGAGCACCTCATATTCCCTCTCGGCGACATACCTAAGGCCGACGTGCGCCGCATAGCTGCCGAGGCAAAGCTGCCTAACGCATTCCGCCGCGACTCGCAGGGCATTTGCTTCTTAGGCAAAATCAACTACAACGATTTCATAAAAAGACATCTCGGAGAAAAGCCAGGACCGATAATAGAAATCGAGACCGGCCGCAAGCTCGGCGAACATCGAGGTTATTGGTTCCATACCATCGGGCAGCGCAAAGGTCTTGGCCTCAGCGGAGGTCCGTGGTTTGTGGTAAGAAAGAATGTCGACGAAAATGTGATATACGTTTCACGCGGCTACGACACCGAAAAACAATACGGCAAAACCCTCCATCTTGCCGAAATGCACTTCATAACCGCCGACCCGTGGAATCTCGGCACCTTAGGCGAAGTTGCCAGAATCGCATTCAAGAACAGACATTCGCCCGACTTCCTTCCCGGACTCATAAAGCGCGTGGCTGGAAGTGAAAACGAATATGTAATAGAGTCGGACGTCAAGGTGCAAGGAATAGCTCCCGGACAGTTCGCCGCAATCTACGATCCATCAGCCAGAATCTGTTATGGTTCCGGCATTATCAGCGGACGCAACTCCTCTTCATTGTAATTATGGACGAACGAATCAGACTATACGTTCTCGGACTGTCATACAGCCAGTTGCAATCGGGTGCATATGCGCTTGTTCTTGCCGAGGACAACGGCCCGCGCCGCATTCCGGTGGTTATCGGGGCTGCCGAAGCCCAGTCCATAGCCATCGCTCTCGAAGGCATAAGGACACCTCGCCCGCTTACTCATGAATTATTCGTGAGTTTCGCGCACGCATTCGGAGTCAAACTTAAAGAAGTGTTCATCTATCGCTTCGAAGACGGAGTGTTTTCTTCAGAGATAACATTCAGCGACGGCGAACGCACTGTCGTAATCGATTCGCGGACCTCCGATGCCATTGCCATAGCAATGCGCACTCAGACACCCATCTACACAACAGAAGAAATAATGCAGACAACCGGATTTGTCATCGCCGACGATGCAATCAGCCCTGACGGCACCGACGAAGACGACACCACGACGGCCGACTCGGAAAGACCGTCGGACTATCACGCAGAGCCAAAACCGGAAAACTTTACTATAGAACAACTCGAACAGACCCTTGCAGAACTTATCGACAAGGAGGAATACGAAGAAGCTGAAAAAATAAGCGCCATTCTTCAACGCAAAAAAGGAGAAAACGACAAAGAAATTTAAATCTATACGGAATAATGAAAAACTTCAATCTCAAAGCCCGACTCGCGACAATGAACTTTCTTGAGTTCGCGGTATGGGGCGCCTATCTTATCTCCATGGGAATGTTCCTTGGAGCAAACGGACTTGGCGAGTATGTATTCTGGTTTTATACCGTCCAGGGCCTTGTATCTATATTCATGCCCGCCCTCATTGGTATTATCGCAGACCGATGGATTCCGGCTCAGATTACACTCAGCCTCTGCCATCTTCTTGCCGGCGGATTCATGATTGCCTGCGGCTATGTCGCCTCCGAACAGCTCGCCGACGGCGGTCAGCTCCAGTTCGGACAGCTATTTACCCTTTACACATGCTCGGTAGCCATGTTCATGCCGACAATCGGCCTCTGCAACTCCGTTGCATTCAACGGCCTTGAGAAAAACGGCATGAGCACTGTCGATGATTTCCCCGCAATCCGCACGCTGGGCACCATCGGCTTTATATGCGCCGAACTCTTTGTAAACTTCGTCGTGATAGACGGCACCGCAATCCAGCACAGCTACACCCAGTTCTACACCTCGGGCATTATCAGCCTCGCTCTTGCGGCATACTGCCTCACCCTTCCCTCCTGCCCTGTAAACAAAGGCACATCGCGCAGCCTTGTCGACGCTCTCGGGCTCAAGGCTTTCACGCTATTCCGCCGCAAAGACATGGCTATTTTCTTCATCTTCAGCATGCTTCTCGGCGTATCGCTCCAGATAACCAATAGCTACGGCTCCTCTTTCATATATCATTTCACCGAAGTTCCCGGATTCAGCGAAGACTGGTGGGCGCGCAATGCCACATTCCTCATATCGATTTCCCAATGCGCCGAAGCACTGTGCATTCTCGCCATCCCGTTCTGCCTCAAACGCTTCGGAATAAAGGGCGTCATGCTCATGGCAATGTTCGCATGGGTACTCCGATTCGGATTTTTCGGCATCGGCAACACCAGCTCATCCGGAGTGGTATTCCTCATACTCTCATGTATAGTCTACGGTGTCGCGTTCGACTTCTTCAATGTATCGGGCGGCCTTTATGTCGACATGCAGACCAATCCTGCGCAGCGCTCGTCGGCACAGGGCCTGTTTATGCTCATGACCAACGGCATTGGAGCGTCTATCGGCACATTCATCGCCGGTACATGTGTTGTCAATAAACTCGTGAATGTCCCCGGCCTCGACGCCGTTCAGCAGCTCGAAGGCTGGCGCGAATCGTGGTTTATCTTTGCAGGCTATGCCCTGATTGTCGCCATTCTGTTCATATTCATCTTCAAAGAGAAAAAAGGCGACATAAACCCTCACAGCATCAAAACTGCCGAATCACTCCCTGAAGAAGATTTATAATCTTATTAATGATACGCTTCTACGCACCTGATATTGAAAGCACGCATGCGCTCCCCGAATCGGAGAGCGCGCATGCTGTGCGCGTACTCCGCAAACGGGCAGGCGACGAAATAGAGGTAGTCGACGGCGCATGCGGGCTATATATCTGCCGCCTGCTGACTGAGCACCACAAATCAGCCGCACTCGAAATTGTGGAGCGCCGAGAGCTGCCTAAAGTATGGACGCCGGAAATATGTCTCGCCGTCGCTCCGACCAAGCACAACGACCGCATGGAATGGCTCATTGAAAAGGCCGTCGAAATCGGCATTGACAGCTTCGTCCCCATACTCACGGCACGGTCTGAACGCAAACAAATCAATGTCGAACGGCTTGAAAAAATCGCCGTTTCCGCCATGAAGCAGTCGCTCAAGGCCGTATTGCCGCAGATTCGCCCCATGACACCACTCCGCGATTATCTGAAATCAATCGGCGATGGAGCACAGAATTTTGTAGGATGGTGCGATTCCGAATCAGAGCGCAAGCTCCTGGCCCGAACCTGCGCACCCGCACGCGACACAAACATTCTGATAGGGCCGGAAGGTGATTTCACGCCCGATGAAATCGACGCATGCCTCAAAGCCGGATTCATAGCCGTGACAATGGGCGACAACCGCCTGAGGACCGAGACCGCCGCTCTTGTGGGGCTCGACACGATCCATATAATCAACCAAGCATTCTCTGAATAGAACTATGACAGATATTTTCAACCATTTATGCGGGCAGCCGGGATTTTTTCTTCTGGCAGGTCCTTGCGTCATAGAGGGCGAAGAAATGGCTTATTCCATAGGCCGGAAGATAAAAAGTATATGCGACCCTCTTGGCATAGCATTTGCCTTCAAAGGCAGCTACCGCAAGGCTAACAGAAGCCGCCTCGACTCGTTCCAGGGCATAGGCGACATCGAAGCCCTTCAGATACTCGCCGGGGTAGGACGCGAACTGGGCGTTCCCGTTGTCACCGACATTCACGAGCCCGAAGAAGCTGCCATGGCCGCTGATTTTGTAGACATTCTCCAGATTCCGGCCTTTCTTTGCCGCCAGACCGACCTTCTGCTCGCAGCCGGGCGGACAGGCAAAGCCGTAAACATCAAAAAAGGACAGTTTCTCGCCCCTGAGTCGATGAAATTCGCAGTAGATAAAATCCGTTCGTGCGGAAACAACGACGTGGCCGTCACCGACCGCGGCACCACATTCGGATATGGCGATTTAATAGTCGATTTCAGAGGCATTCCTGAAATGCAGCAGGCATGCAAGACCCCGGTAATCGTCGACTGCACCCATTCACTTCAGCAGCCCAACACAGCCGGCGGAGTTACCGGAGGCAAGCCCGAATTGATTGAGACCATAGCCCGTGCGGCAGTGGCCGTGGGCGCCGACGGATTATTCCTCGAAACACATCACGACCCCGCAAAAGCAAAAAGCGACGGTGCCAACATGCTGCGCCTCGACCTCCTCGAACCGCTTCTGACACGCCTCACCGCAATCAGAAAAACAATAGACCAATTTTAAACCGCTTCACGAACAATGAAATTCAGACGTTCTCTTGCTATGACCCTTGCGGCGACAGCTCTTATGGTGTCTGCGCAGTCGGGCATTCAGAACCCCATCACACAAGCCGTGCTGAAGGTGTATGAAGAGGAGCTCCAGGCCAATCCCAAAGACTATAACATACTTCTCAGCCGCGCCGACGAATATTACCGCCACGGCGAATACTTCCGGGCACTCCCCGACGTAGACAAAGTGCTGGAATATGCCCCCGCCACTGAGGCCGACGTGCTGCTGAGAGCATACATTCTCCGTGGCGGCATCTACAATCAGACAAAACGCCCCCGACAGGCTCTCCCCGACCTGCAGAAAGCCGTCGAACTCGCGCCCGATTCATACAGCGCACTCTATCAGCTCGCCAATACCCAATATACCCTCGGCGAATATGCCAATGCGCGTACAAGTTTCCAGAAGCTCGAGCGCCTCAACAACCGCATGCCCGAAGCCTATATCGGCCTCGCCCGTGTGGCCGTGAAAGAAAACAACCTCGGAGTAGCAAACGAAATGCTCGCGCAGGCGGTCAACCTCGATCCCAACAATGCCGAGACATACGTCAGACGCGCCTCCGTCCGCCGTCAGATGGGCGACCATAATGGAGCTGTCGAAGACCTCATTCTTGCGCTCAGCACCGACAACAAGAACGACCGCGCCATGACCGAACTGCTCGACTATGGCAACACAAACTATCCCGCCGCCATGGCAGGCCTCAGCAACGCCATCGCACAGGCTCCACGCGTCGGAATGTTCCGCTATATCCGCGCCGTCGTTGCCCAGGCTCATTTCCATTATCTCGCAGCCATCGAAGACTATCAGACAATCCTCGATGAAAAACTGTATAATTACCATGGCATTTACGCATCAATAGCCGAGTGCCAGTTCTGTCTCGGAGACTATGAAAAGGCGTTGTCGAACATCGACTACGCTCTCGGCATGATTCGCAATAATTCCGAGCACTTCGTATTGCGCTCCAGAATATTGCGAGCCCTCCGGCGCAACGACGAGGCCGTAGAAGCTGCCGCCGCCGCTCTTGCCGTAGACCGCCAAAACAATGATGCCCTCGCCGAAATGGCTCTGGCATACACTGCAATCGGCAATTACGACGAAGCCTCCAATCTACTTGGAGAAGCCATGCTCAACGACGCCGAAAATCCGCGCTATCCCATGCTTAGGGCCTGGCTGTTCAAAAATTTCCTCAAAAAAGAGACATCTGCCGAACAGCTATATCGCAACGTAGCAGAAATGGACCATTTCTATATCGACAACCCGAGGTCTCTGAAAGGATTCGCCCTTCTGTTCCTTGGCGAAAAAGAACAGGCCGACAGATGGATGGACAATATCATCGGCACAGTGACAGACTACGATGGTCTGATACACTACTACGGAGCCTGCTATTACGCTCAGGCCGGAAATACCGACAAAGCCCTCGAATGTGTTTCAAAGGCCCTCGAACTCGGTTATGCCAACTATCATAACTGGACCGAAGCTGTCGACGGCGGCATAAATGTAGGCGAACTTCGCGACGACCTCCGTTTCCTCAATCTTCTGAGCCGATACAACTCGATTTTCGGCAAATAAGTTAAAAAATCTTATCACGTGTAACTTTCCGCTCTTTTGGCCGTCATATATGCAGAACATAGTAATTAACTGTTTTCATAATTGATTGACCATAGCTGAAACTGAAACAGCATTTGCCGGCGGATAAGGCTGAGAAGTCTAAATCCATCGGCAAATTTTTTTGTTATAATAACAGATATTTTTCAAGCATTCTCAAAACGATTATGATTATAGCATCTCAGAAACGCAAAGAAAACATAGCAGAATATCTGCTGTATATGTGGCAGATTGAAGACCTCATACGCGCCAACGGGCTCGACATCGAACGCATAAAGCAGACCGTAATCAACAATTATCCGGCCGACGAGGCTCAACTCCGCGCCATGGCAGAATGGTATGAATCGCTCATCGACATGATGCGTCGCGAAGAAGTGACCGAAAAAGGACATCTGCAGATGAATAAAAACATCATCGGAGATCTTGCCCAGCTGCACTTGCGCATTCTCGCCGAGCCTAAATTCGACGAATACCGCAAGGAATTCTACGCCACCCTCCCCTTCATAGTTGAGCTGAGAGCAAAGGCCGGCGAATCGCGTGCCGGAGAGATAGAAACTTGCTTCAATGCCCTCTACGGCATGCTTCTGCTCAGGTTGCAGCGCAAAGAAATCAGCGAAGAGACAGCAAAAGCTCTTACTCAGATTTCGCACTTCATAGCTATGCTTGCCAAATACTACCATCTCGACGAAGAAGACCGCCTCTTCGATCATCACGAATCATAGATTTCTCTCAATATAAGGAGACATTAAACTGCCGGAAAGTCTGAGTCGCATAGCGCTCAGACTTTTTTGCATCAAACCACAATATAAATTTATAGGCTGTTTGATAATATATTATTTACCATATGATATGCTTAAGGCCTTGAAGTTTCTAACCTACACACCATTACCGGTCCACGTTCCATTTATGTCATACATCTGTAATTAAACTTTTGTCAACTTTTTTTGTTTTTTAATTAAATTGAATTACCTTTGCAGTGTTCAAAAGATATGCGTGGCTGCATTACCTTGAATACTCCCAAAAACACTTTTAGAATCCTTATATTTTCAGTCTGATATATTAGCTTGCCTTGATTTTAGTATATCGGCAAGACTAAGGCTGAATTTAATCCTCCTGACATAAATAAATGTGCAAGACGCCTTTCTCCCGTTAAAGACGTAAAAGCAACTACGATGTATAATATCACCGAACTTAACGACATGCCCGATGAGCAGCTTAAAGCTGTTGCCGAAGGCATGGGATTGAAAAAAATAGACCTTTCCGACAAAGAAGGGCTCGTTTACCGTATTCTCGACCAACAGGCTATCGACCGCGCCGCTGCAACCACTGCCAAACGTAAAAAAGCAGCTGAAGCAGCAGCTATGAATGAAGACAAGCAGCCGAAAAAACGAGGACGGAAAAAGAAAGAAACACAAGCAGAGCAAGCACAATCCGAAATTGAAATTGAGCAGCCTCAGCCCGAGCTTGCCGACAGCCAGAAACCCGAATCAGCACCGGCTGAAGGCGCACCCGCTGTTGCCGAGCGCAAGCGCCGCGGTCGTCCTCCCAAAAAACGCCCCGAGCAGAATGCCGAAGCTCCGGAAGAAGCTGTAAATACCGAAGGCCAGGCCATTGCCGCCGAATCAGCGGCCGAAGCCGTGCAGGCTCCCGTTGCTGAAAACAATCAGACACAGCAACCGGAGTCGAACGACAATGCTGGCCAGGCATCAGCAGAAGGCGCCCCCTCCCAGCAGCAAGCCGGCGAAGAAAACGGCCAGCGCAAACGCGGCAAATTCCTTCCTGCCGGCGATGGTTCTCTGGGCGAATTCTTCCCCCGCAGCCAAGGCCGCAAATTTGTTCCCCGTTCGCAGCGCGAGAAGGAAGAGACTGTAATGGCCGAACGCCCCGCCCAGATTGAACGAAACGCACCTGTAATAATCGGCGAGCCCGAGCAACAGCAGCAGATACAGCAGCAGATGGGCGGTAAGAAAAACAAAAAGAACCGCCAGAACCAGCAGTTCCAGCCCAAATACAACTTCGACGGCATTCTCGAAGCGACAGGCGTGCTCGATATCGCCCCTGAAGGTTTCGGTTATCTTCGCTCTGCCGACTTCAACTATCTGCCCTCTCCCGACGATATTTTTATCACCGCCCAGCAGATAAAATCGTTCGGTCTCCGCAACGGCGACCTTGTCGAAGCCTATATCAGACCTCCCCGCGAAGGCGAAAAATATTATCCTCTCACAGGAATCAAGCGGGTCAACGGCCGTTCTCTCGAATTTATCCGCGACCGTGCGCTTTTCGAGCACCTCGTTCCGCTCTTCCCCGATGAGAAATTCGACATAACATCAGGCCATTCGTGCACTATGTCGACTCGCGTAGTCGACATGTTCGCTCCCATCGGCAAAGGCCAGCGAGGACTCATCGTAGCGCCTCCCAAGACCGGTAAAACACTCCTGCTCAAAGATATTGCAAACGCAATTGCCGAGAATCACCCTGAAACCTACATCATGATTCTCCTCATCGACGAGCGCCCCGAGGAAGTCACCGACATGCAGCGAAGCGTCAATGCAGAAGTCATTGCCTCTACTTTCGACGAACCGGCCGAACGCCATGTGAAGATCGCAGGTATCGTTCTCGACAAGGCCAAAAGAATGGTCGAATGCGGCCATGACGTCGTAGTTCTTCTCGATTCAATTACCCGTCTGGCTCGCGCCTACAACACTGTTGCTCCGGCATCCGGCAAAATTCTCTCCGGCGGCGTCGACGCAAACGCACTCCAGAAGCCGAAACGCTTCTTTGGCGCGGCCCGCAATATCGAAGGCGGCGGCTCTCTGACAATCATTGCGACCGCCCTCACCGAGACCAGCTCAAAAATGGACGAAGTGATTTTCGAAGAATTCAAAGGCACCGGCAATATGGAACTCCAGCTCGACCGCAAGCTTTCGAACAAGCGTATCTTCCCCGCAGTCGACATCATGGCCTCGAGCACCCGCCGCGACGACCTTCTCCTTCCTGCCGAGACTCTCAACCGCATGTGGATTCTGCGCCGCTTCCTCTCCGACCGAAACTCGGTAGAAGCTATGGAATTTATCCAGGACCGCATGGAACGCACCCGCGACAACGACGAACTCCTCCGCACCATGGGCGACTGATATGGCTAAACAAGAATATATAGAAAAAACCGGGCCTGGCTTGCTGCAAAAGCAGCCGAGCCCGGCGTTTTGTCTCTCGACAAAGGAAGCATGTGGATTCTGCGCCGCTTCCTCTCCGACCGAAATTCGGTAGAAGCTATGGAATTTATCCAGGACCGCATGGAACGCACCCGCGACAACGACGAACTTCTCCGCACCATGGGCGACTGATATGGCTAAACAAGAATATATAGAAAAAAACCGGACCTGGCTTGCTGCAAAAGCAGCCGAGCCCGGCGTTTTGTCTCTCGACAAAGGAATCTGCTACCGTCCTGTCAAAAGCGGAAAACCGGGAGCGCCATCGCCAAACCGCAACAGCGTTGTCGTGGCCCACTACACCGGCAAAACAATAAACGGCAAAACTTTCGATTCCAGCCGCGGAGGCACCGCGCCTGCATTCCGTCTGCGCGACCTTATCCCCGGATGGATAATAGCTCTGCAGAAAATGAAAGTTGGAGACCGATGGGAAATATATATTCCTGCCGAACAGGCATACGGCCGCTTCAACCAGCCGGGAATTCCCGGAGGTTCTACGCTGATTTTCGACATTGAACTTATCGGAGTATCATGATAGAACAGATTGAATTCCGCCTTCGACCATATCCCCGCGGAGTGCACAAAATCACCCCCGATATATTGGCAGAACTTCCCCCGCTACCCTCCAAAGGCATAGTTAACCTGCTGATAAAGCATACGTCGGCGGCTCTGGCACTGAATGAAAACGCCGACCCCGACGTTCGCCGCGACATGGCAGCTATCCTCGACCGCATGGTGCCCGAAAACGCGCCCTATTACATGCACACCGACGAAGGGCCCGACGACATGCCCGCTCATGCCAAGGCCGTCCTTGTAGGAGCAACACTCACCCTTCCTGTTACCGGCGGCAGACTCAACCTCGGCACATGGCAGGGAATATATCTGTGCGAATTCCGCAATTACGGAGGTCCAAGAAAAATTGTGGCGACGGTCATCGGAGAATAATTTTCACATTTTTAATATTACATGCCAAATATTTTCCTTATCTTCGCATAGTAATATTTAAACAGAAAAATAATAACCATGAAACCTTACGTCTTAGGTATTGATATAGGCGGAACCAATACAGTCTTCGGTATTGTTGACGCCCGCGGCAATGTCATTGCAAGTTCTTCTATCAAAACTGGTAAACATGCCGAATTTGCTGACTATCTCGATGAATTATACACCGAAGCCACCCGTCTTATCGAAGCCAACGATGCCGTCGACAAGATTCAGGGTATCGGTATCGGCGCGCCCAATGCAAACTACTATACCGGCGAAATCAATAATGCCGCCAATCTTCCCTGGAAAGATGTAAAACTTGCCCAGCTGGTAAGCGAAAAATTCGGCATCCCCGTTGCTGTCACCAACGACGCCAACGCAGCCGCCCTTGGCGAGATGACATACGGCGCCGCTCGCGGCCTTAAGGACTTCATCATGATTACGCTTGGCACAGGCGTCGGATCGGGTATTGTCATCAACGGCCAAGTTGTCTATGGCCACGACGGTCTCGCCGGCGAACTCGGACACATGATTATAAAGCGCAACAACGGCCGTCTCTGCGGCTGTGGCCGCACCGGCTGTCTCGAGGCATACTGCTCTGCAACAGGCGTTGCCCGCAGCGCACGCGAATTCCTCGAAATCAGAACCGAGCCCTCTCTGCTTCGCAATATTCCGATAGAAGAAATCACGTCCAAAGACGTGTACGAAGCAGCAAGCAAGGGCGACCAGATTGCGAAAGACATCTTCACCTACACCGGCACACTCCTTGGCGAAGCCATGGCCGATATGACAGTTTTCTCGTCGCCTGAAGCATTCATTCTTTTCGGCGGTCTCTCAAAAAGCGGCGAATTGCTGCTTCGCCCCCTGCGCGAGGCTCTCGACCGCAGCGTGATATCTGTCTTCAAAGGCAAAGCCAAAATCATACTCAGCGAACTCAAGGAGGCCGATGCCGCCGTTCTTGGCGCAAGCGCCCTCGGCTGGGAGGCAAAACCTATTGCCACAGCCTGAAGAAAATATAGATAGTATAAAAAACGCCGGCGTATTTGAAGTGCCCCCAAAAGGTTGGACAGGTTATTAACTATCCGATTTGAGAAAGA
>CAMNRO010000052.1 GCA_946553045.1 uncultured Porphyromonadaceae bacterium
CTCAAGACCATCTGGATTGACGACAACTACTTCAACGCCCGCTCGATGGACGTCTATATCACCAAGCTGCGCAAGCACCTCAAAGACGATCCTTCAATCGAAATCATCAATATCCACGGCAAGGGCTACAAGCTCATCGCTCCCGAAAGCGACAGCCACTGATTCCACTCCCTGAATCCACCATATAAACGAACCCTGAAAGCCTTTCGAACACGGCTTTCAGGGTTCGTTTTTTTCAGTTTGGCGACAAGCCGCAGGGAATGATGGCGGTGTCGAAGAGCCGGAGGCTGTGCGGACGGAGAAAACTATTTTGTGTAGCTGTTGTTTTAGTTAATGACTTATTAACGATTATATCATACCGTTCTATTTTATGGACAAGAAACGACTTACCTCAGACAATGGCCGCCCGATTGCAGACAACCAGAATGTCCAGACGGCAGGTTTACGCGGTCCGTTCTCGGCTCAAGACCCATGGTATCTTGAGAAAATAGCACATTTCGACCGCGAGGTCATACCCGAACGACGAATGCACGCCAAGGGCTCGGGGGCATTCGGAACGTTTACCGTCACCAACGACATCACCGAATTTACCCGTGCCTCCATTTTTGCCGAAGTCGGCAAGCAGACCCCGTGTCTTGTGCGGTTCTCGACCGTAGCCGGCGAAAGGGGTGCGGCCGACGCCGAACGCGATATACGCGGTTTTGCCATGAAATTCTATACCGACCAGGGCAACTGGGATCTCGTCGGCAACAATACGCCGATATTCTTCCTTCGCGACCCGCTGAAGTTCCCGGACCTCAATCATGCCATCAAACGCGACCCCCGCACGGGAATGCGCAACCCGACCGCCAACTGGGATTTCTGGACTCTCCTCCCCGAGGCGCTGCATCAGATTACCATAACGATGTCGCCCCGCGGCATTCCGGCATCGTTCCGCAATATGCACGGTTTCGGAAGCCACACATACAGCTTCATCAACAAGGACAACAAGCGCACATGGGTCAAATTCCATTTCAGGACCCTGCAGGGTATCAAGAATCTCACCGACGCCGAAGCCGAGGCCATCATATCGAAGGACAGAGAATCGCACCAGCGCGACCTTTTCGAGGCCATCGAGCGCGGCGATTTCCCGCGCTGGAAGCTTCAGGTGCAGCTCATGACCGAAGAGGAGGCTAAAAAATACCATATCAATCCGTTTGACCTCACAAAGGTGTGGTATCACGCCGACTTCCCCCTGCGCGACGTAGGCATACTCGAACTCAACCGCAATCCCGAGAATTTCTTTGCCGAAATCGAGCAGGCGGCGTTCAACCCGACCAATATAGTGGACGGCATTGGTTTTTCGCCCGACAAGATGCTCCAGGGCCGTCTGTTCTCTTACGGCGACGCTCAGCGCTACCGCCTCGGGGTGAACCACAATCTGATTCCTGTCAACCGACCGAAGTGTCCGTTCCATTCATACCACCGCGACGGCCAGATGAGGACCGACGACAATTACGGCGACACCGTGACCTATGAGCCGAACAGCTATGGCGAGTGGCACGACACGCCGTCGATGAAAGAACCGCCGATGGAAATCGAAGGCGATGTGTATAACTACGACGAGCGCCAATATGACGATGACTATTACACCCAGCCCGGAAAATTATGGCGGCTGATGAGCGATGCCGACAAACTTGCCACGTGCGAGAATACGGCGGCTCAGATGAAAGGTGTGCCTCTGTTCATCAAGCAACGCCATGTGCGCGCCTGCCATAATGCCGACAGGGAATATGGCACGATGCTTGCCAAGGCTCTTGCGATAGACCTCGATGAGGCTCTGACGGCCGAAGACCCGGCACACCCGTCGTGGGATAAGCGGGCGTTGAATAATATCAGCCGGACTCCCTCCGAGTAAACGCAGTTTACGATAAAAATCCCGGGTGAATCAGCTAACAGCCATTCACCCGGGATTTTTAGATGGTGTCTATCCTGATTATTTGAGGACAGAGATTGCGGCTTTGTAGTCGGGCTCGTCGGTGACTTCGCTGACAAGGTCGGAGTATATCACCTTGCCGCTTTCGTCGACAATGATGACGGCACGGGCCAGAAGGCCGGCAATAGGGCCGTCGACCATTTCGAGGCCGTAGTTCTTCACAAACCCGGGGGCGCGGAATGCCGATGCCACTACGAGTTTATCGATACCTTCGGCAGAGCAGAAACGGCTCTGGGCGAAGGGGAGGTCCATGGATATGCAGATTATCTGTGTGTTGTCGAGTTTTGCGGCCTCCTGGTTGAATTTACGCACCGACATGGCGCAGACGGGGGTGTCGAGACTGGGGAAGACGTTGAGCACCACGCGTTTGCCCTTGTAATCGGACAGTTTTATGTCCTGGAGAGAGTTGCCGGTGAGGGTGAAGTCGTGAGCTGTGCTTCCTACTGCGGGAATGTCGCCGTATGTGTGCACCGGAGTGCCTTTGAAATAGATTGTTTCCATATTGTTTTAATTGCTTAGACTTGCTTTCTGAATAACAAGCGAACGGAAGTCCTGGTTGTAGCCCCTGAGGAAATCTTTCACGACACCGTCGGTTCCGACGAAAATGAGAACAGGTGTATCGGCTCCGACACCGCAGTCGGTGGCGGCTCCGCGGGCGTTCATGAGCAGATGTTCGCCTGGACGTATCGAGGGTATCACAGCCTCGATGTCGTCGGCCCGATGGTTGATAAACGCCCATACCACGTCGACATTGAAGGGAAGATAGTCGGCGGCGGCGCGGACATCGTCGACCAGCGCCGCGGTAGAGCCTACGCCGGCATCGACAAAGGCATAGACGGTTGTGGCGGCAAGAGGGTCGCCCTTCTCATGGAGATAGCGCTCGCCGGTTGTTGTCGGCGCCACGAAGCGGGGCAATGCTTTGCCGGGAAGGTTTTCGAGCGAGAACGAGCTTCCTCTGTAGCGTCCGAAGGCATCGGGATAGCGGGCGGCGAGCATGTCGTCGTCGATGGCAGACGGTTCAGCCGCGGCATTGGCGGCGTAGCGTATGGTGATGCTCTGCTCGCCGAGCTGGCCGGGATTGTTTTCGAGTTCTATTTTACGGGGCAGAAATGTAGCGGGGTCGAGGATATATGTGTATTCGGCGGCGTCGTAGCCGTCGATGCGGCGTATGCCTTCGACCACGGCTGCGCGCTCTCCGCCGACAATGCTGTCGGGCGACACATTATATATATAGGAGGAATCGCATGCCATGGCGGCGAAGTGCGCTCCGAGATAGGCGGGCAGGAGGTCGGCGAACTGGACGAGATTCTGCACGCCTCGGCCGACGTCGCCCGAGGGAGCAAAGGGCGCGGAATCCCATTCGGCATGGTATTCCTGGAGACGGCTGTCGCGGAAGCGGTAGTGCGCCCCGCGGGTATATGCCGAAAAGCCCTGCGATATGCCCGAGGGGGCCGGGAGGCTCCAGTCGATGAGATATGCCGCCGGCGCGAGAGTGTCGGCCGGCTCAGCGGGGGCCTGCATGAGGGCTATCGAATATGTCACCGGGTCGGGCAATGAGGGAAGCAGCACTTCGTATGTGCACGAATCGGCGTAAAAGGTCGTAGCCGACAAGGCACGGGCGATGTCGGCTAAAGATGTGGCGGCACAGAGATGAACGGAGGTCATCAGGGCCGAGGCAAGAAATATAGCACAGCGTTTTTGCATAATGTGATACAAATTATTCTAAGATGGTAACAAATATGATGGGGAGCGGGTTCATGTTTATTCGTAATTTTGCAATGAAAAATTCGCATATATTATGAGCAATCCGAAAATCCTTCTGGCAGCCCTTTTGCTGGGTGCCCACATAGCAGGCGCGGCAAACGACGCCACATACTCGAATCCGGTAATCAACCAGAGCGCTCCCGACCCGACGGTGATACGCGCTGACGACGGTTACTACTATCTCTATGCAACCGAAAACACCCGCAACGTGCCTATTTTCCGCTCGGCCGACCTTGTGGAGTGGACTCTGACGGGCACGGCCTTTACCGACGAGAGCCGCCCGCAGATGGTGCCCGACGGTAATATATGGGCTCCCGACATTCAGAAAATAGGCTCTAAGTATGTGCTCTATTACTCGAAATCGCGCTGGGGCGGCGAATGGGAATGCGGCGTTGGCGTTG
This sequence comes from uncultured Porphyromonadaceae bacterium, assembly GCA_946553045.1. Lineage (GTDB taxonomy): Bacteria > Bacteroidota > Bacteroidia > Bacteroidales > Muribaculaceae > CAG-873. Next base: position 4,141 of record CAMNRO010000052.1, read on the forward strand.
CGACGGCCGACAGCCCCGCCGGACCTTTTACGGACCACGGCAAGCTCTTTATCAGCAACGAAATAGGAGTTCAGAACAGCATAGACCCCTTCTATTTTGAAGAAAAGGGCCATAAATATCTGTTCTGGGGCAGCTTCCGCGGCATATACGGTATCGAGCTGACGGGCGACGGGCTCGGCGTGCTCCCGGGAGCTAAACCGCACCAGATTGCAGGCACTCTCACGGAAGGAACCAATATAATATGGCACGACGGCTATTACTATCTTGTAGGGTCGGCCGGCACTTGCTGCGAGGGCGAGCGAAGCACCTACCGTGTGGTGATGGCCCGTTCGAAAGAGCTCTTCGGCCCCTATGAGGACCGCTATGGCAACCCGGCTCTCGAAAACGGCTTCTCGCTGATGATGGAACGCAGCGACAAGGTTGTCGGGCCGGGTCATAACGCCAACTTCGTGACCGACGACGCTGGCGACTACTGGATGCTATATCACGGTTTCGACGCCGCAGCCCCACACGAAGGCCGCAAGGTGTATCTTGATAAAATCATATGGGCACCCGACGGCTGGCCGACAGTAGAGGGCGGACGTCCGTCGGATAGGGCAGCATCGCCGACCATACGCAAATAACATAGGCGCAGGAATATAGACAAAGGCACAAGAAAAGCCGCCCGAAAAAATCATGGGCGGCTTAAAAAACTAAACCCCGAGGTTTGTCCAAAGACAGGGACACTCGGGGGATTCCGTTGCAAATTTAGGAAAAAGTCCGTTGATTGCCAACCGTTGCGCCAAATGATCGCCCCTACAGGGGAAAATCAGCGGCCTTTGTATCTTGGAAGGCTGAAACGGAAGCCGAGTCCGCCGTCGGGGCAGTTCTCGACGGTTATTTTTCCGCCGTGGGCAAGCACGGTGTTCTGCACGATAGGCAGGCCGAGGCCTGTGCCGCCGGCTTTGCGCGAACGGCCGGAATCGATACGGTAGAAGCGCTCGAATATGTGGGGCAGATGCTCCTCGCCGACGCCGGTACCGTTGTCGCGGAAGAGGAAGTAGTAGAAATTCTCGTCTTCGCCGGTGCACGTGAGATTGCACTCTGTGCCCTTGGAGTATGCGGCGGCGTTTTTCAAGAGGTTCAGAACCATGCCTGTCAGCAGATTGTAGTTTCCCTGAATCTTGCAGTCGAAAGGCACATCGAAATTGAAGGTCATATTTCCGAGCGAGCCGGATTCCTCGATATCGCTTGCGAGGGTATATACGGTGTCGTGGAAATCGAGCTCTTCGGTGCTTATCATGTTTCCGCCCTCTTCAAGACGTGTTATCGCCGAGACATCGGCAATGAGATTAACGAGGCGGTTGACATGCTCGCGCGCCTTCATGAGGAAGTGTGTGCGCGAGGCGTCGTCCATGTCGGGATTGTCGAGAATAGTGTCGAGATAGCCCTTGATGACACCGATAGGGGTGCGGAGCTCGTGGTTGATATTGTTTGTGAGCTGTCGCTTCGCGCGGGCCTTTTCCTCGATTGCGTGCATGGCCACATTGTGCTCTCTTTTGATACGGCACATGGCCTGCGAGCGCTCGTTGTACATATGGATTATCTGGCGGCTTATGTCGCCGAGCTCATCGTGAGGATAATCCATTGCCGGAATGAAGTTGGGGTCGGAGGCGGCACGCTCGGCAATGGTGCGCAGAATCTTGATGTTCCGGCCAAAATAGCGTGTTGAAAAGAACGACAGCACCGTCACCGCCAGGCCGATAGCGATGACTATATACATGATTCGCGCCGAGGGCGTGGCGGCCATGCTTACGGTCTTGTTATAAGGCAGAATGGTACATACCACTACCCTGCCGTCGGCGCTGTGGTGCGGCTGGCGGTAGAAGTAGTCGCCTTCCGAAGTCGTTGCGCCCATGCCGGAGTAGTCTCCGGCTTTTTCAGCGTCGGTGAGGGTTATGGGGCGTCCATATGCCTTGGTGAGAACACCGTCGGTGAAAAGAGAAATGCGGATTTTATCGTAGAGCGGGTTCTCGATATAATAGCGTGCGACGAAGTCGAGAAAGTCGTCGGGGTTGAGGTCTTTCTCGTATGCGGCAATCACACGGGCGTTTACGAGGTCGAGCTGCTCGCGTATTTTCTCGCGGCGCAGCTCTGCCTCGTTATGAAACTGGAGGTATCCCATGCCCAGAATGACGACCCACAGTGTGAGTGTCAGGGGGAGGAACAGCTGCCACTGATAACTAATCTTTCTCCTTAAATCCATAACCGAAGCCCTGGCGTGTGACTATGTATTTGTCGTATGAGCCAAGTTTTTTGCGAAGCCTGGTTATATTTGTGTCGATGGTACGCTCTGTCACGACAACGTCGTCGCCCCATACGTTCTGAATTATTTCCTCGCGGGAGTAAATGCGGTTCTGATGTGTGAGGAAGAAGAGAAGTATGTCGAATTCGGTGCGTGTGAGCTGCAGGCGCTCTCCGCCGAGCAGGCAGACTTTGTCGTTGCGGTCAATGCGGAGGTCGTGGAACGTGATGTCGCTTTCGTAGATGGAGTCGTTTTTGGCAACGGCGTCGTTTTTGCGGGCAGTGCCTGCGCGACGGAGGACGGCACGGACGCGGGCTAGCACCTCGCCGATGACAAATGGCTTGGTTACATAGTCGTCGGCACCGATATTGAGGCCTTTGACCACAAAATCCTCGCCCGAGAGAGCCGAACAGAACAGAATCGGGGTTGTTTCGGTCGCCTCCTCGTTGCGGATAGCCTTTGCGAAATCGTATCCGCTGAGTTTGTCCATCATTATGTCGACCATGAAGAGCGAATATTCCTTCAGATTCATTTCGAGGGCTTCCTCAGCGCTGTAGGCACAGTCAACCTCATAGCCTTCTTTCTCAAGATTGAATTTCAGAATCTCGCAGAGAGCTTCCTCATCGTCTATGACTAATATCTTTATACTCATAAATATATCTTGTTATAAAGGCTCGAAAACAGCGCAAAACACCTGCGGGAGCCTTGTAATCGGTCTCGAAATTAGTATTTTTTTGGCAAAAATCGGGTTAAAATATGTTAAACACAATATCGACGCCGAACCTTTGCCCTTCCCGGCCGTTTAAATATTACAATTGCTAATTTGCACTGTGTTTTTCATGGTATTAGATTTAAGGTTAAGGATTTTCGGTTGTCGGGAGACAGCCGATTTTTTTTGTGCCCAATGCACCGTCTTCTCCTGCCATGATAAGGAGTGCATCGGCTTTGGCGAATTGCAGCACCGACTCGGCCTGCGTCACCGAACCGGCCATACAGGCGGTTGCGAGAGCGTCGGCAAACATGCAGGTAGAGGCCAGCACGGTAGCCGAAAGGACTTCGGTCTGTGCGGGGCGTCCGTCGAGAGGCGAAATGGTGTGGCCATAGACGCGCCCGAGGGAATCGGCACGGTAATTGCGGTAATTGCCGCTTGTAGCCACCGCCATAGGCTCCGGCCCGAGCTCAAGCACGGTAAAGCGCGTGTGAGCCGCGCCTACGGTGGGCTCATCGATCTGTATGCGCCATTTATTGCCTCTGGGGTTGTGGCCGAGGACACGGATTTCGCCACCGATTTCGACCATATAGTCGGACACGCCGTTTCGCTCGAGCATGTCGGCTACACAGTCGACGCCATAGCCCTTGGCAAGCGACGAAAAATCGAACTGGGTAGAATCGCTTTTGCGGCTGAGTCGCCCGGCGCTGTCTATGCTGCAGCCGGCAATGCCGACAGACGCGAGCACTGCCGCTATCGCCGAGTCGGAGGGTTCGGCAAGAACCTCTTTCCGACCGAAGCCCCAGATATCGACCAGAGGTGCCACCGTGGGGTCGTAGCGTCCACCCGAGATTGCCGAAACATAGGAGGCGCAGCCGAAAACTTTGCGGAAATGCATGTCGACGGTATCGGTGTTTCCTGAGTTTACCGCAGAAAGCGCCGACGAAGGATTGAACATGGACAATTCCCGGTCTATCAGCTCTATGCAGGCTTTGACAGAATCGGCCAGGTCTGTATCGGAAGAATATACTATATGGTAGGTCGTTGCCCAGGCCTCACCGTTATTTGTCACAAAACTGCGGCTACAGCTTGCAAATATCAAAATAATTGCCGATATTAGCGGCATTAACATAACTCTACGTTTCATATCAAACACCATTTAATTCTTCAAAATTACTAAAAAAATTTTCAAAGCTCCGAACAATCTTTCTGTTCCGCTTGTTTATGTCACAGAGGCGAATGCGTCGGACGACCCAATCGATCACCTTTCACCTTGACCTAAAACTGTTTAGTCTATCCATTTTCAAAGAAAACCTACCATGCACCGTTCATTTATTTTCCTTGCCGAAGGTTTCGAAGAAATCGAGGCTCTCACCGTTGTCGATGTAATGCGTCGCGCCGGCATGGACATCAAAACTGTTTCTATCACCGACTCCAAAAAGGTAGCAGGAGCCCACGGCATAACTGTAGAAACCGACATAACATTCAAGGAAGCTGATTTTTCGGACTCAGAATGGCTCATTCTGCCCGGCGGCATGCCCGGCGCCACCAATCTGCATGAATTCGAAGCTCTCGGCGACCTCCTGAAAGTGCACAAGGGCAAGATTGCGGCCATATGCGCTTCTCCTGCCGTCGTCCTCGCTCCGCTTGGGCTGCTCGACGGCCGTGAAGCCACATGCTATCCCGGTTTCGAGGCCGAATGCAAGAAATATGGCGCCACGATGCGCGATGTTCCCGTGATGACGCTCGACACTCTCATCACCGGTAACGGACCGAGCTCGTCGCTGCGCTTCGCTCTTGCCATCGTGGCCAATTCGCTCGGCGACAGTGTGGCCCAGCAGGTTGGGTCGGCAATGCTCTACTACCCCAAATCGATGAATTTCTATTTCTGATACATACAGAACAAAACAAGAACAGCCGGACTCCGCAGAGCCCGGCTGTTTTATATTCATAATAATAGTCCGGCTTTCAGTGAATTGCGCAAGGCATTCTCGGCGGGCGCGCCGAGAATGCCTTGAAAAGCTGATTTATGACACGCCGCCCTATTTTCAGCGTACTATCACTTTTGCAATGCGCTCGCCGGCCTTGACGAGGTATATGCCGGAGGGCAGATTCACCTCAAAGGCGGCAGGAGCCGAGTCGGTTCGGTAGACGGTCTTGCCGTCGACGGCAGCCACCCACACGCAGAGTCCATCGGCACCGGCGACAGTGATGCAGTCGCCGCCGCTGATGGCGATTGACGAGGCGTCGATGTTTCCGATACCGCTTGAGGCAAGGGCAACGGTCACGGGGTCGGAGGCTCTGGACTCGCCGTTGTTGTAGACGGCGCTGACGCGGTATGTGTATTCGCCTTCGCCGGCGGGGGTATCGGCAAATTCAGTGCCGGCAACCGGTGCGACAGTAAGCGCAGCTCCGTCGCGATATACGTTGTAGCCCTCCAGACGGGTATCGACGGGCAGTTCGGCGGCAGCCTCGAAACTGATGTCGTCGATATAGAGAGCATATGTGTCGTAGGCGGTGTGACGAATCACGAAGTGCTTGGCGCCTTCGGGAAGTGCAGCCTTGAATTCGGTCCAGTCCTCGGGCACCTGACCGTTTTCGGGATAGTTCTCAACGCTGACCTTGAAGAATTCACCGTCGATATCGGTGGTAGTATAGAGGACTTCGAAAGATTCGGGATAAGCAATCGAGAAGCTCTTGGCATAGAAGCTGACGGTCTGTGCTCTGCCACTCAGTTCTGGCGATACGAGCCAGTTGTCGTTGAGGCCCTGGGCGCTCCATGCCACAAGCATGGTGTTGCCGCTGTAAGGCTGTGCATCGATAAGATAGCGGTCGGGCACACCTGCTTTGACGGGGTCGTAGAGCTGGAAGGCCATAGGCATGGTGCGGTAGGGGTTGGAGGCATCGTCGAGGAAGGTATATGTTTTCTTCTTATCGATATCGACCATGGTCCAGCCGCCGAAATCGCTGATGGTAAGAGCAGGATATTCGGGATTTTCAAAATCTTCGAATACGGCGCGTGGTTCGGTGAGACCGGCCAGAGAGGGCGCAGTCCAGCTGAGGTCTACGACACCGGCACCGGCATCTTTGCCATCGAGCCCGGCGACACCGGGGTGGACGGGATGCTCAACCGATATTTTGGCTTCGGCGGTGTTGTTGTCGGGGTTCATGTCGTTTTCGGCGATAAGCTTGACGGAAACGGCCATATCGTCGTCGACAGGTGTGGCAGCGACTGCAAACTGTGCCGAAACGACCGCGCCGGCAGCGAGAGAGCCGATGTTTTTCTGCGCTCCGAGAACACCGTTCTTATAAATTTCGGCAACGACAGATTCGCAATCCTTCCGGCCAAGGTTTTCAACGGAAACGGTGACGTTTGCCGAAGAGCCGCTCCTGACAGTGCTTTGTCCGCCAATGGCCGCTACACGCACATCGGTATCGACGAGGTCGATTACACGGATATTGTCGAGGGGCACGCTCCAGGTGGTCTCATCGTCGTTGTGCACGGCGCGCAGACGCACACCGATCTGAATGTATCGCGCGGTCTTGTATTGTGCGAGGTCGATGCGGCACAGAGTCCAGTCGCCGGTAGGCTCGGCCTTGAGGTCGATGGTTTTTGCGGGGGCAGGCTCGGAGCCGTCGGCTCCGACAAGGGCTTCGAGCACACTGCCTTTACCCTGATACCAGAATTCGAAGACGGGGTTGGCTGCTTTGGACACATCTATCTTAAGCGAATAGAAACCGTAGACACCGTTCTTTTCCATGGGCATGAAGAAGAAGAAACCGTTGTCGCCGTCGTGCGAGTTGAGGTATTCGGGTTCGGCCTCTTCATCGTCCATATTTGTCTGGAGTTCATTGTCGAATATTATTCCGGTCATCATAGAGTTGTCGGAAAGCGGGTCTATCACCCAGGCCTGCGAATAGAATCCGTTGGAGAAGCTTTCGTGCCAGGGAAGGGCGTCGGGAGCGCCTACTGTGACAATGTTCGAATTTGTTCCGAGCGAATAGTACGTCTCGTCGATACCGGCGGTAACCTGGAATGCGACGAAGTCCTGTCCGGCAACATCGGAATAGTCGAGAGTTATCTCGGTCTTGTCGGTCTGGGCTATTGCAGGGTCATAGTATGAGCCGAATGCGTCGAAAATATAGTAAACAACCTTTTCGGTGTCTACATATCCGCCGCTCTCGCCCACCTCGCCAACAGGCTCCCAGCTGATTATGACATGCTTGAAATCGTCGGAAAGAGTGGCAACGACGTTTTCTACGGGCAAAGGATTGTCCGCGCCGGCATAGAAATCTTTCACTTTGGCCGATTCGCCCGGGGTGTCTTCGATATAGGCAATGGCCTCGATGATATTATAGGGGCTATGGAGCAGCTCTGTCTCGAAATCGAAGGTCTGACCGGGTGCGACATCTTCGAAAGTATGAGTCACGACCCAGTTTGTCTTTATCTCGACCTTGGTGATTTTTTCGAGGTCATTGCCTTCGATGTCTTTCAGAGGAGCGACGTAACGGACGCTTGCCTTGAGCTCGCCTTTCGGAGCCAGAACGTAGCTGAGCTCGCCGGCAGCGGGCGGAATGACCTTGGTGCCGGTTTCGACTATCGAAAAGTTATATAGGGTGGTGATTGCCGTTTTCGCGAGAGTGGTGGTGCTGTGGAAACCGAAATAATAGTATCCGTCGGCCTGGACGGTAAATTCCTGCTCCTGGCACGGCAGCCCTGTGGTCGTGTTGTACTTCTCGGTTATAGGATGAGGTGCCACGAGCTCAGTAAGCATAGATTCAGGAGCCTGCTCAGCGCCCATATACAGCGCCAGGACACCGGTTTTTGTTCCGTTGGGAGTATTGACACCTTCGCCGAAGCTTGCCGTGTAACTTTTACCGGCATAGAGATGAACAGGCGGAGATATTATCCAGTCGTCGTTGACTTCGGCCTTTCCTGCCGCCGGACCAGTACAAGCGGCGTATCCTGTCATATGACTCCAGCCCTTGCCGTCGCCGTTGCGGTCGAATTTCGGATAGATATCGGACTGACTTTTGCCGACAGCATGCGTGAACGGCACTTCAACGACGTTTGCCGGGGCTTCGGCGGCTCTGAGGGCAGGCGTCTTCGCGGCTTGGGGCTGCCATGCAGCACGCTCCTGCGGAGCCATCAGTTTTTTGAACGACGGCGCTACGCCGCGCTGCGGGGTCTCGGCCTGCGAAGGCACGATTATAGCCGCCAACAAAGCAAAAAGTAAGAGTTTTCTCATATTTTGTGGATTTGTTCGGTTAGTAGCGCACAAATGTAAGCATTCTGACATTGACAATTTCCACTTCCGCCCAAGTTTTAACCTATGTTAACATAAACGCCCCAACTTTTCGGTTTCCTCACATGTTACAGAATGAGTAACTACGAAAATTACAAAGAAATGAAAAAGTTAGTTTTGACAGCCATTGTGGCACTTGCTCTCGCTGCTACATCGTGCGGCACAAAGTCGACTCAGGGAGTTTCGGCATCCGACATCAAGACAAAAATCGAGAACTGCTCAAATCCGGACAGCCTCAAGATATATGTCGACCAGGCAAAAGACTATGCAAAGAAACTGGTTGACGAAGGTAAGATTGACGAAGCTGAAAAATATCTCGACCAGATTGAACCAGTCGTGAAAGAGAAAGCTCCTGCTCTCAGCGGGGCATTCGACGCAGTCAACACTGCTCTCGGCAGGGTGAAAGATGCTGCAGGCGACAAATTCGACCAGGCCAAGGATGCCGCTTCGGCAGCGACAGACAGCGTAGGCTCAGCCGCCTCCAATGCCGTCGAAGGTGTGAAAGAGGCCGCTACCGACACATACAACAAGGCTAAGGATGCCACTGTCGATGCAGCCAACAAGGCCAAGGACGCAACCGTCGACGCTGCCCAGAAAGGCGCCGACAAGGTTAAGGACCTCCTGAACTGACAGCCAGCTATCTGAAACAGAAAAAGCGAACCGACCACCAGGCCGGTTCGCTTTTTATAGGTTCAACAGGCTGAACCTGCTTTGACGGAATTATTCTTCGGCCGAGCGGCTTTCGGCTTCGAGAGCTTCAGCAGAGGGCTTGATATTGGGGGCCTCGAGACCGTAGTGTTTCTTCTTGTCGAGAGCTTTGAGGTAGATGGCAAGGAGAAGGGCGAGGACACCGAATCCGGCGAAGATAATCATGGGAATGGTGTAGTCGTAGTGGATAAAGAAACCTTCGGCGGGTTCCTGACCGAGTTCCTTCCACTGTTCGAGCTGAGCCATTTCGCTCTGCACAAGCGGATTTGACGCATTGACCGAGTCGAGGACGTATCCGATAAGCAGGGGCACGAGGCAGAGGCCGATGTTCTGCACCCAGAAGATGAGACAGTAGGCGCTGCCGAGCACTTTTTCCTCTATAATCTTGGGCACGGAGGGCCAGAGAGCGGCCGGCACAAGGGCAAATGAGATACCGAGCACGACGATTGTGCAGTATGCGAGCACTTTGCTGTGTGTGGCGGGAAGGAGGAATGCGAAGATGAGGTGGCAGGCGATGAGAAGCATTGCGCCGTAGATGAGCATTGTTGCGCCTTTGCCGCGACGGTCGAGGAAGTTGCCGAGGAAGACGGTGACAACAGCCGCGCCGATGGGGAACCAGCGGAAAATGTTCGAAGCCTCCTGGGCGGAGATGTCGCCGATGTTACACTGGAGCATTTCGGCGCCGTAAGCCTGGAAGGGGAAGATGGCCGAGTAGTAAAGCACACAGAGCAAGGCTACAACCCAGAAAATATGGCTTGAGAAGATATTCTTGATGTCGGAAGCCTTGAATTCTTCGTCGGAGGCCTCTCCGTCGGCTTTACCTTTGCCGAGCTGGTGGTCGAGCTTCGTATCCATAACCGAGAATACGGCGTAAGAGATAAGACCGATGAACAGAAGCACTGTGCAGAATGCCACAGGAGCTACAACCGAGCCGAAAGAGTCGGCAATCAGAGGCGAAATGGAGAAGATGGCGAAGACGCCCACACGGGCAATAGCCATCTCAAGGCCCATGGCGAGGGCCATTTCCTTGCCTTTAAACCATTTTGCGATTGCCTTCGAGACGGTTGTGCCTGCCATTTCGCAGCCGCAACCGAAAATCATGAAACCGAGCGAGGCCATCTTTGCACTTGCGGGCATCGATGTCCACCACGAATTGAGCCATGTCTCGAGGCCTGTGCCTGTCATCCAGTCGCTGATGCCGTAGAGCTTTATGAGAGCGCCCACAAGCATGAGCGAGGCCGAGAGGAGGCCAGTGAAGCGTATGCCGGTCTTGTCGAGAATGAAACCGGCGATGATGAGGAATCCGCATACGTTGAGGATATATTCGGCGGAACGATATGTGCCGTAAGCCGTCGAATTCCAGCCGAGCTGGGGATCGAGCATACTCTTGAGAGGAGCCATCACGTCGACGAACATGTATGCGAAGAACATCATCGACGCCACAAGGATCAGTGCCAGCCAGCGCGCCCACGCCTTGTCGTTGAGCGTCTGCTTGATTGTTTCTGTCATAATAGCGTTATTTACTTTTTCCAAAATTTGCCACAAATTTACCGATTTTTCATTAACTTTGAAAAAAATTTTGTATCCGTCCAGACCAAAATGTCAGAAAATACGACTACCCAAAATTCACATCGCTCGCGGCAGTACACATTCGACCGCGTAGTGCGTATGGTACTCACGCTTGCGGCCATACTGGGCGCAGTGTGGCTCATCGGCATACTGAAGTCTGTTCTGCTGCCGTTTCTGGTGGCTTGGCTGATAGCATATCTGCTGGAGCCTTTCGTGCAGTATAACAAGCGGCTGCTCCGTGTAAGAAAACGCTGGCTGCCGATACTTATGACGCTGTTCGAGAGTGTTCTGGTGCTTTCGGCCATCGGTGTTTTCATAGTTCCGTCGATGATGGACGAAGTCCACCAGGTGGCGCACTTCATCAGCGGATATGCCGCGGCAGGCGCGCAGATTGCCTTCATACCCGACTGGCTGCACGACTATCTTCGCACCAACATAGATTTCAACCGCCTGTCGCACGAGCTGACAAACCAGGACCTGCGCACAATTTTCGACACTATCGGCACATTTATCACCGGAGGATACAATCTTGTGATGGGGATATTCAACTGGTTTGTGGTGCTTCTCTATGTGGTCTTTATAATGCTTGACTATGAGCGCCTTCTGAAAGGATTCAAGCGTCTTGTGCCCCCAAAATACCGGCCAACGACCTTCCGCATAGCCAACGATGTGAAAAATTCGATGAACCTCTATTTCCGCGGCCAGGCCCTGGTGGCATTTCTGGTCGGAATCATGTTCTGCATCGGTTTCAGCATCATCGGCCTGCCGATGGCGATAGTCCTGGGTCTTTTTATCGGGGTGCTCAATATGGTGCCTTACCTGCAGCTCATATCGCTGGTGCCGGCGACACTGATATGTCTGGTCTATTCGGCCGACACGGGCGCCGATTTCTGGCATGTGTGGTGGTCGTGCATGGCTGTCTATATCATCGTGCAGTGCATACAGGACCTCATTCTCACGCCTAAAATCATGGGCAAGGCGATGGGTCTCAACCCGGCAATCATTCTCTTTTCGCTATCTGTATGGGGCACCCTTCTGGGCTTCATCGGCCTTATCATAGCCCTGCCTCTGACCACCCTGATTCTGGCCTACTACGACCTCTACATCACCAACCGCGAAGACGGCGAACCCTCCACCGCCTCCGATGACAACGAATAGCCCTACCGGAAGGTGATGGTGAAGCGTGTGAGGCGGTCGGCCGGGGAAGTCGCGAGGGAGTAGTCGCAGTTGTGGCGGGCGAGGACTTCGCGGACGAAGGTGAGGCCTATGCCCTGGCCAGTGGGCTTGTCGGTGAAGAATGGCGTTGCCATCTGTTCGGCTTTTTCGGGCGTGATGCCGGGGCCGTTGTCGGTGACGGTTATCCTGGAGCCGGAGACAGAAACAGACACCAGGCCCCCGTTGCCGGTACTCTCGCACGCGTTTTTGACTATGTTTACAAATACTTGCTCCATCTGGGCTGCATCGGCCATCACACCGGCGCTCTGCCCTGCATAGATGCAGAAACGGACGCCATGCTGGGTGCACAGGCTTTCGAGAAATGGAGCGCAGTAGCTCACGAGGCTTACAGTATCGGTCGGGGCGAGAACCGGTTCGGGCATTCGGACGAGGTCGGCAAAGCGGCCTATGAACTCGCTGAGTGCAAGGGCTCTGTGGCGGCATGCGTCGAGGAGTCCGTCGGGGTCGTCGGCATCGATGGCTCCGAGGGCGGTGCTCATGGCGGCGACGGTGTTGTTTACTTCGTGGGCCATGATGCGGATAAGTTTTACATAGGCGGCTCGCTCGGCGGCGGCGACCATAGGCGCCACGTTTTCTATGAGATAGAATGTGGAGCGAACGCCGTTGTCGATGAAATGGCGGCGTATGATTCTGAAAAGGTGAGTGCTGTCGGCATGGTGTGTTTCTTCGGCACCGTCGGGCACGGTGTCGAGGCGCGAGGCGACATCGGGGAAGGCGTCAAAAATGGCTTTGGCCGCCGGGTTGACCATGCGCTCTACCCCACCGAAGCCTTTGACGACGACTCCGACGGGTGCTTCGGCAACGAGAAGGGTGAGGAAGTGACGCTGCTCTTCGAGCGAGAGACGCTGGGCATGCATGCGGCCCATCATTTCGTTGAAGACGGCCACGAGAGAGTCTACTTCGGGCAGACCGAGCGGGCGCAGGGCAACGTTCCAGTCCTGCCCTTTGAGGAGGTCCATGCCGTTGGCGAGAGTCTCGACTGGCACAAGCACCTTGCGGTATAAGAATATGCAAGCGGCAATGTCGACGGCAAGCATGATTTCGGCTCCATAGAAAAGCCATGGGCAGCGGCCGAATGTGAGCCACATCAGCGCGGCATAGACCGGCAGCTGGAAGAGCAGGAATAATAAAAAGAGCAGGCGCAGATTCACGACAGACCGTATTTTTCCATTCTACGATACAATGCCCCGCGGGAAATGCCAAGGGAGGCAGCCGCACGCGACACATTTCCGCCGGCCATAGAGAGGGCCTCGGCAATCTTGCGGCGCTCGAGGCCTTCGAGGGTGTCGGGAGCGGCCTGCGGCGACACGTTGGCGGCAGCGGCGCGCAAATCGTCATCGCTTATCATCCGATGGCCGCTCATTAGAATAGCCCTCTCGACGATGTTGCGCAGTTCGCGGATATTTCCGGGAAAAGGCAGGGTGGCAAGATAGGCCATGGCTTCGTCGGTAAAGGCGGCAAGCTCGGCGCCGGGAGTATTTCTGGCATAGGCGCGAGCGAAGGCGCGCACGATTGCGGGTATGTCGGAGCGACGCTCGCGGAGCGAGGGCACATGGAGCGTCACCAGATTGATACGATAGAACAGGTCCTCGCGAAAGCGGCGGTCGGCGACCATGGCGCCAAGGTCGGCAGAGGTGGCGCAGACCACACGGACATCCAACCTGCGCGAACGGTTGCTCCCCAAGGGCTCGAACGACTGTTCCTGAAGCACGCGCATGAGTTTCATCTGCGATACGGCTTCGAGCGTGTCTATCTCGTCGAGGAAAAGCGTGCCGCCATCGGCAAGCTCGAAGCTGCCTTTGCGGTCGGTAAGCGCACCGGAGAATGCCCCGCGCACATGGCCGAACATCTCGCTCTCAAACATGGCCGGTGGCATACCGCCGAGTTTCACTTTTACAAACGGGCGGCCCGCACGACGGCTGTTGCGGTGTATCGTTTCGGCCAGAAGGGCCTTCCCGGTACCGCTCTCGCCAGTGATGAGGACGGGTGCGTCGGTAGGAGCCACGCGCGCGGCGGCCGAGAGTATGCTCTCTATCGACGCGCTTGTGCCGGAGATGGCGCCGCGGTCGAAAACGCCGTCGGCGTCGGAGGCGCGGTGCAGGCTGAGAGCCGTCGAAATGCGTTCGAGCAGCACGGCGTTATCCCATGGCTTGGTGATGAAGTCGAACGCTCCCGCACGCATGCCTTCGACCGCAAGGTCTATGCTGCCCCAGGCCGTCATGAGAATGACAGGCACTTCGGGGCGGAATATCTTCACTTGTTTCAGCAGTGTGATGCCTTCGATGCCCGATGTTCCGCGCGTGAAATTCATGTCCATGAGCACGAGGTCCGGGCGCTGTGCCCGAACATAGTCGATGGCTTCGGCCGGGGAAGGCACAGCCACCACGGCATAGCCCGCTCTTGTGAGCAGACCGCGCAGCGAGGCCAGCAGCATCGTATCGTCGTCAACAATGAGAATCTCAGACATGGTGCAAAGGTAGTGAAAAATTAGAAGTTAGAAATTAGAAGTTAGGAGTTTCTGCTAATTGCGGAGGAGGCTTTCGATATCGGCGTCGATAGGGTTGCTGCGGGAGAAATCCCAGAGAGTGATGGAGCGCAGCTGGTAGAAGTAGTAGAATAGTTAGAAATTAGAAGTTAGGAGTTTCTGCTAATTGCGGAGGAGGCTTTCGATAT
>CAMNRO010000053.1 GCA_946553045.1 uncultured Porphyromonadaceae bacterium
CGCCCCGTGTGGAATTTCACCACAGATGTATGGCATGCCCGCCATACAAAAAAGGGTGCGTCGAGCGAACTCGGCGCACCCTTTTCAGGATTAGTATTTAACAGGGTTTATTCCTTGGGGATAATCTTGATGTTATCGAGCATCCAGCGGTTTGCGGTACCGACTTCCCATTCGTTCTGAGAAATGGTTATTCTGGTATCCTTGTCGATTTTCACGCCACTGAGGTCAACAGTAGCCTTGATCCATTCAAGTTTATGGCCATTCTCCCAGCCGTGGGTAGGAATATCGTAACGGACAACGTCATCGCCGTTCTTCACTTCCACGTAGAGTGTCACAGGGTCGATTTTGCCTGAGCCCTGGCGCATCACAGACCAGTCGAATGTGAAGAGCACGTTCTCGCCTTCGGGTACGGTGGTAATCGACGGCAGGATAATACCGCTGTGGTTACCGGTCTTACCGAATTTGAGGTAGTTGCGTTGGAGATATGTACGCTTTTTGTCGCCCTTGTCGTAGATAAACTTGTAGCCGCGCGATTCGATGTAATCGAAGCATGTCATTTCACCGCCTTCTACAGGTATCTTGATAGAGGTAAGAGCAACAGCCGACGCATCCATATTGTCGGTTCCGACGTGGTCGCCGACACCGGCAGCAACAGATACAGGTTCGAGCCATTCCCAGTCTTCGCTCCAGTAAACAATCTGGTACATGCCGAGGTCTTCGATGGTGGTAGCGAGCAGACGGATTGTCTTGCCCGACTTGCCTGCGAAGTAGCCTTCGACCTTCACATTGTGATTGCTGAGGTCGCCGAACGAAAGACCTTCGACAGCGTCAACTGCAACTACAGAGCATGCCTGACCGTCGACGAGCAGGTTGTTGCCGTCGATATGGCCGGTTACAGACACATATTTCATCGCGTCGGGCGAATAGGAGTCGAGATTGGCGGTAATGTCGGCAGCCTCGCCGCGGGTAAACTCGGCGGTAGATGTAGCCTTGAAAACTTCACCCTGCACATAGGGATAGCCCGCATCGTCGGAAGCTTTCACACCCTGAAGAGTGCCGACAGCTCCGAGAGTCATGCCTTCGGGGAAACCGGTGACATATGCAAAGTCGGTACCGTCGGTCACGACCTGGCCTTTGACGAAATTCTCGGCCACGGTGACTCCGGGCACGACCATGGCGGTCTTGTCGGGAGCGGTGGCGATTTCATAGATGGCATAGTCGGCCACTCCGCGGTATGTGTCGCCGCTCTGGAACACGGTTACAGTAGCGATACTCTTTTTGGTTGTACCGCGGAAGAGAATGTCGACCTGGCGGGGATTGTCGAGAGCGCCATCGCGCATATTGTCGGCAATGCTGACCGACACTTCGGTTGTGCCGCCATGGCCTGTAGCGGGCGTGATTGTGATATATTCAGGGGCTTCCGAATACCAGTCGGCGTCGGCATAGATAAGTATCGACTGGGGCTGGGCCGAAACGCCCTCGAATGTAAGGCTTGGCGCACTTGCGAGCACGGCCTTGGCAACGGTCACGTTATCGTCGTCATCGCAGGCAGCGAGAGCACAGCCGATGATGCCGAGAAGCGCGAATATATAAATATTGAGTTTCTTCATGATTCTAAGAATGGAGATTTATACATTATTTGCGGTCGATATCTTCCCAACCGGGATTCTGTGTCAGATTCTTGTTGAGCGAAAGATCGTCGATAGGCAGACCGTAGTAGTAATCGCGGTTATTGTTCCAACCGTTGCGGGGCTGCGATTTATGGTAGTTGGTATAGCCCGATTCGCCTTCCGACAGAAGGATTTCGGAACCGATACGGTAAACCTGAGCGTCTTTCACGTTGGGTTTGGCCTGAGAAGCGGTATAGAGATATACGTCGGGCTTGCCGTCGCCGGTAAGGTCGTATTCACCGGGGCCGGGGAAGTACATGCCGTAGATATCCTGGTCGAGGCAGTAGCCGGCGCGCCAGCGGAGGAGGTCCATCATGCGGCTGCCTTCCATGACGAATTCGACAGCACGCTCGCGGCGGATTTCGAGGATAACACCCTTGTTGGAGCCGGTGACGTTGGTATAGCCGAATTTCGGGTCTTCAAGGAAGGGGTCGGGGTTGCTGTTTGCCGACGCGAGGTTGAGATGAGGCATACCGACGCGGTCGCGGAGCAGATTGATACTCTTGTCGAGGTCGGCCTGGGTAAGAGTGCCGGCTTCGGCTTTAGCCTCGGCATAGTTGAGGAGCACTTCGCCATAGCGGAGCACAGGCATGTCGCAGGTAGAGCGCTTGTTGTCGAGCTGGCCGCTTTCGAGGAGGGGGCTCTGGACAAACTTGATGGGCTGGAAGCCTGTGGTGGTAGCGGTGAAGTCGGGCGCGAGGATATCGGTTTTGCCGATACGGTGATAGCCGGTGGTACGTATGCTCTGGGCAAGACGCGGGTCGCGGTCTTTAACCAGGTCTACGAAACTCTTTGTAGCGTAGCCGGCCTGGTCGGTGTAGCGGCTGCCGTCTTTCATCAGATACTGGTAGACGAGCTTGCGGGGAAAGCCGGGCTGTCCGCCGGTGGGCTGAAGGGTTGACGAGGCAGCTTCGTGATATGCGCCGGTAGCGCCGGTGAAACGGATAGCGAGGATATACTCATCGGGGTTGGCATCTTCAAATGTGAAGAGGTTGAGGTAGTCCTCGGCGGGCTTGCCGGTTGAATAGAGCTTGTACTCGCTGCGGGCCATGAGCTTTTCGGCAGCGTCGGCAGCCTGGGCCAGATACCAGTTGTAGTCGTGACCTTCGAGGTTGATGTTGTGATACTTGCGGAAAGTACCCTCGAAGAGGCATATGCGGGCCTTGAGAGCGAGAGCGGCACCCTTGGTGACACGGAAAGGATTGTTGGGCTCTCCGGCCTTGGCGGGGCAGTTCTCGATAGCAAAGTCGAGGTCGGCCACAACGTTTGCCATAACGAGCTCGCGCGAATCGCGGGGCTTGTAGAGGTCGGGGTCGGCAGAACCGATTTCGTGCTCATACCAGGGCACATCGCCGAAGCGCATTACCTTCTCAAAATAGAACAGCGCGCGGAAGAAACGGGTTACACCGCTGTATTTTGCCACAGCTTCCTTGTCGGGGCAGCGGTCCACGCGGTCGAGCAGCGAGTTGATACGGCGAAGCTGTCCCCAGCTCCAGCCGCCTGAGCCTGCTTTGGTGGGGGTGACGCGCTTGGAGCCTCCGAGCATTACGTCGGAGAGGGTCTGGGTGAGGTAGAAGTCGCTTTTCTCGCGTTCGGGTTCCTTGTCGAGAAGATTGTTATAGAACGGATTGGAGAACATCTCCAGGTCGCCGGCAGTCTTGAAATAGTCAGACTCTGTCACGCGATCCTGAGGGTTGAGGTCAATGGCATCCTCGCAGGAAGTGAGAGCTACCAGCGCCACCGAAAGTCCTAATATTATTTTTTTCATTGTCGTAACGGCTAAGGATTAGAAGGTGATGTCGATACCTACCATGTAGGTTTTCGGGAAGGTGTAAGCCAGGTTGTTGTTCTGTTCCGAGCGGTTGTAAGCGCTTTCGGGGTCGAGCCACCTGGTGTTTTTCTTAAGAGGCGACCAGTAGCAGAGGTTTTCGCCGGTGAAATATACGCGAACCTTCTCGAGGTAAGCCTTGCGAATCCATTTCTGGGGCAGCGAGTAGCCTACGGTGAGGTTTTTGAAGCGGAGGTAGCGCAGGTTCTGCAGATAGCGGTCGTTTACGAAGCTGAGAGTACCCGAAGTAGCGGCATAAGCCATCGGACGGGGGAAGTATGCGTCGGGGTTGTCTTCGCTCCAGATAAGGTCGCGGAAGTCGCTGCGGAGGAACGATACATACGAGTAGGAGTATGCGCCCCAGAAAGGCATACACTGACCTGTGGGATACCAGTAGTGGTTGCCGGTGCCCTGGAAGAAGGCCGATACGTCGAATCCGAAGTAGCGGATAGAGGCATTGATACCATACTGCAGCGAGGCAAGCGAGTTGCCGAGGATAGTACGGTCGCCGGGGTTGTCGGCAGTGTTGGAGCCTACACCGATCTTACGGTCGCCGTCGAGGTCGAGGAACTTGATGTCGCCTGCCTGCCATCCGCCGGTCACACGCTTGGTGACTGTGCCGAGGTCTACGTGCTTGGCATATTCCTGAGCTTCTTCGGTGGTCTTGAAGTAGCCGTCGACCTTGTAGCCCCAGATTTCGCCGATGCGCTGGCCTACGTAGTAGTCCTTTGCAAATGATTTGTCGGGGTTGTCGTAGCGGGTGATGTGCGAACGGTAGTCGCTGATGTTGAAGCCTACGCTGTAGGTGAAGGGGTGGCCGAAGAGCTGGAAGTTGTCGTTCCAGGTAATGGCAGCCTCATAACCTTTGGTGCGGAGGTCGGCGGTGTTCATCTGTGGGGGATCTGCGCCGTAAACCGAGGGAAGTGCGATACCGTCGGTGAGCATGTCGTGGGTGTCGCGGATATAGAGGTCGCCGGTAAACGAGAGGCGGTTGTTGAGCATCGAGAAGTCAAGACCAAGGTCCCACTGCTTTGAAGTCTCCCAGGTCATGTCGGAAGCGATAGGCGCGCCCAGCGAGCTGTAGACAGCCTTGTTGGCGCCGTCGAATGTGAAGCTGTCGAACTTGTTGGTTGTCACCATGCGGAGGAAGGTATAGTACGACGATACATTCTGGTTGCCGAGTTCGCCATACGATACACGGAGCTTGGCGTTGTTGAAAAGATTGCGCAGCGAAGCAAAGAATTCTTCCTCCGAGAAGCGCCAGCCTGCAGAGCCCGAGGGGAAGAAGCCCCAGCGGTGGCCTCTGCCGAAGCGCGAGGTGCCGTCGTAGCGGCCGGAGAATTCCAGGAGGTACTTGCCTTTGTAGTCGTAGTTGACACGGCCGAAGATACCCTGGAGAGCATACTGGTTCTGGCTGCCGGTGACGTCGGAAATCTTGTCGCCGTTGGAGTTCACGCCCACGAGGTTGAAGTCGGTGAGGTCCTCGGAGATGAGGTTTTCGGCCGACATGCCGCGGTTGATGATGTTGAGGCGCTCATAGTTGTAACCGGCCATAACCTGCAGGTTGTGGTTTTCGGCGAAAGTTTCCTTATATGTCGCGAAAGCGTTCACTGCGTAGTAGTGGCGGGTGTTGATGCTCTCACGGAGGTCATTGAGACCGGCGCCGGTGTTCCAGATCTGTATATCCTGGTCGGGATATTCGCGGAATTCGACATTGTTACCGCGGTTCTGGTTGCGAGCCTGATAGAAACGGTATGTGAAGTCGGCGGTAACAGAGAGCTGCTTGATAGGATTGGCGTTAAGACGGAATGTGGTTGTAAAGTCGGTCTTACGGTCGATATTGGGGTGCTTGCCGTCGATAATCTGAGAGTGGCGGCTGTTGCCCACAGCATATCCAGAGTAGGGAGTTGTGCGGATCTGTGTGCCGTCGGGGTTCTTCAGGGGCACACAGGCGAGGGCGTGACGGCCCATATATCCGAGGGTGGCATCGATACCGGAACGGCCCTGATAGTCGTAGGTCGAACCGAAGAACGATGTATTGTTGCTCATCGTAATCCACTTGTTGACGTTGAAGTCGATTTTGCTTCGCATGTTATACTTCTTATATACGTCGGGGATAACCTTGAGCATACCTTCCTGACGGTCGAAGCCGCCTGAGAGGAAGTATTTCACAGCCTTGTTGCCGCCGGAAACAGAGATATTGTGCTGCTGGCTGGGTTTGGTGTCGCGGAAGAGCGAGTGATACCAGTCGTGGTTTGCGTAGTAGTACCACTGGTTGCGGCCATTGCGGTTTTCAGTAACAACCCAGGGGCGGTCGGGGTGTTCGGTCTTGTCGTTGACACGGGCAAGGAGCTGCTGCATGTCGTAGTCGGAGTAATCCCAGTAAGGCTTGCCCGAATCGGCCATGAAGAACTCGTTGGTGGTGTAGACCGACCAGTAGCCGCGGGTTTCATACTCGGTAGAGGTTGTGGGCGATGTCCAGCCGAAGCGACCGCTGTAGCGCACGGTAGCCTTGCCTTCTTTCTCCTGTCCGCTCTTGGTTGTGATAAGAACCACACCGAAAGCCGCACGGGCACCGTAGACGGCGGCAGCAGATGCGTCCTTGATAACAGAGATATTGTCGATATCGTTGGGGTTAAGGTCGTTGATTTCACCTACAGAACCGTCGATAAGCACCAGAGGCTCGGCGGAGTTGATAGAGGTGGTACCACGGATATTGAGAGAGCCCGAGGTACCGGGGCGACCGTTGGTCACGCTAACGTTAAGACCTGCCACGGCACCCTGGAGCATATTTGTCACGGAGCCGCCTGTACGGTCTTCGAATTTTGCACCGTCGACAGTGGCGACAGCACCGGTGAGGTTCACCTTCTTCTGTGTACCATAGCCGATGACTACGGTTTCTTCGAGCATGGTGGAGCTTTCCTCAAGGACAACTTTTACCTCGCTCTGGTCTGCGGCTACATTGACAGTCTTTTCAGTGTATCCAACATACGAGAACTTAAGAGTCACAGGGCCGTTGGGAACTGTAATGGTGAAATTGCCGTCGATGTCGGTGGAGACGCCGGTCTTGCTTTGCCCGGCTACCACAGAGACGCCGATCAAAGGCTCGTCGGCGGTGTCGACGACGTTGCCTTTCACCTCGCGTGCGAACGCTGCCGAGGTCGTCGACAGTAGAATCGCAAGCACGAGCATCAGTCTTGTGAATAGTTTCATAGAATAAAGAAATGTGTGATTGGAAAAATAATTTCTTAGTAATGATGAATTACCACTTGTACGAATCGACGTTGAAGGCGCGGGGGCGCTCCATCTTTTCGGTGAATGTACGGCCAAAGCGGTCTTTCACGGTAATGGTAAGGTCGGTATCGGCATCGGGTGCGGTAACCTCGAAGAAATGGCACCAGTTCTGAGTTATAAAGTTGGGTGCCGAGTTCTTGGTACTTTGGAAACGCTTCTTGCTCATTGCCTCAATGTGAAGCGGGTCGTAAGCCATCACTGGCTTGGCTTCAAGGGCCTGTCCGTTTTCGGTGGTGACTGTGACGGTCCACTCGGGGTCATAGTTCCACACATTGATCAGCACCTTGTTGTCGGGTGTTCCCTTATATGCGTCGCAGTAGCGTTGCCACGAAGCCACAGCCGAGCCGGTAATGCCGGGGATATCGGCCTGTGTGAATTTCACGTCATTCAGATCATAGGCGCGGAACTGAATGTTCTCATCAAGATTCGTACCCTTATAAATCCACTTGAAATCCTTGCCGGTAATATCCCAGATTGAATATCCGGCGGGAGAACCGTCGTGTGCGGTGAGCGCGCCGGGTGTAAGCTTGCCGCTCCACCACCAGTCGCCGCATACTGCTGTCTGGTTGTGCTCCATGAAGTCAGGATAATCCTTAAGCACGCTGTGAACTGAAGTTACGTTATAGCTTTTGTGGGTATGGCCGGTCACATAGTGCACCTTATAGTCTTTAAGCACGAGCAGCAGCTCTGCAACATTATCAAGTCCATTCTTGAACGAAGAGGCTCCGTTGGCATAGAATAGAGGCGCATGCATCGTGAGGACAACGGGTGTTGATTTGTCGACATAGCTCAAGTCTTTTGCAAGCCACTGAAGCTGAGGAACAAAAACACGTTCTTTATAGATACGCGAAGTCGTTCCGTCGTAAGTGCTGCAGTCAATATTGTCGAGAACCACATAGTGGACGTCGCCGATATTGAACGAGTAGTAGTTCGGAGCTATCGAAAGGATAAAATCGTTTTTGGCATCGAAATTGTTTTTCGCCTTATAGTCATTGTCATGGTTACCGATGGTATTATATACAATGAGATTCTTGAACGAGCTGTTCATCAGGTCGAGATAATGGGAGAACTGGAAGTTATTGTCATACCAGTATATATCCCATGTCATGTCGCCGAGAGTGATGGCATAAGTACGGCCTTTCACGCCGTTTGTATTCACATCAGAGGCAAATTTTGCGAACTGCTTCAAGTCATCGTTGCGGTTGGCAAGATGCATATCGCCGAAGAACAGCACGCGGTAGCTGCTCTGATCGACCTTGGTAAGCTTGAAGTCGACGTTTTCGGGAGTTGTAGCAGGAGCCGACAGCGAGAAGTAGTTAATCGGAAGAACACCCGCTGTCTTAGGTTCATATCCTGAAGGAACAGACATAAACACATATTTATATGCCTTCTTCGACTTCAGTTCGTAGCGACCTTCGGCATTGGTAACGGCGAAGTCCACACCGTCGCTGATCACTACATTGGCAACCGGACCCTGGTCGCTGCTGACAGTACCGAATACGGTAGTTCCTTCCTTCAGTTCCCAACGGTCAGCTACAAATTTTATAGACATCGAGCCAAGTTGCTTGCGCTCTGTGCCGCGTTTGATGTAAACACGGTAGCTGCCCTCGGATGTTCCTTCGGGAATGACAAATGTAAACGAATCGGAATTTACAGCTGTTATCCGGCAATCGATAAGTTTTCCGTCGCTGCCCTGCAGCTGGATAATATCGGTAGTGTAGATTTCGCTTCCGGCGCCCATCGAAAGAGTGCACGGTTCGTCTTTGGTCAGCTCGACCGTAGACGGCAGCGTAAGCTCAATCTTGATGCCGCCGGTCGACGGGACTTCAGGCTCGTCCTTACTGTCGCCGCAGGAGACCACAAAAAGACCCGAAGCCGCAGTCAGCATCAGCCCGATTAAAAATTTAGGAATTTTCATAAAACTGGTGTTAAATACTAATTTCGAACAATATGTTGTCTCACGATATTTTTGGCATGGCATCAGAGAGACACTTTTTCAGACTACGAGGTTAACTATATGAAATTAAGGCGAAAACAAAATCACACCAAAATCCATAGGATAAAGACTGAAAGACAATTCCGCTTCAAACAAGCCTTAATGCTTTTCAATGATTCCATGGACTTTTGTGATAATTGAGTATTTAGATTTTATTTGTGATATGATTTCAGGGCGTTAAATTACTTCTTTTTTCGCAATAAAACAAAAAAATTTCGTAGAAAACTCTCAAGTTTAATATTTACGAATTTTTTAACAATAAATTGTTGATTTATATATTACTGAAAATCATTGCATTACATTTTATTACACGATTTTTTAGTGAAAAAGTGTAAATTTCAAAGCAAAAGAACGAAAGCACAGACGAAAAAGGAGGCTTTACGCCTCCTTACAACACATAGTATCTTCGGTGCTACACCGCAAAACCACACATCAACGCCGCCTGCGCTGCTGTATGAAGCGGGCAAGCCGATCTGCGAGCATGGCATTGCCGGCAGATGGATTTCGAACGAAATCAGTGAGAAGATGGTTCCCGGTATAATAGGCGAGAGCTGAGCGCGCAAACACCCCACGACGCTCAAAAGCGTCCATATAGGCCGTCATACGCGGAGCAAATGCCTGGGAACTCTGCGAAAGGGCCCGCTCGTCGCATTCAAACTCCATAGCCATGCCATATGTCAGGGCTTCGTCTATAGCACTATCGAGACGTTCGTCGGGTATTTCGGTTTGAAAGAAGTGATTGGGCTGATGATAAGCAATATCGAAACCCAATTCGCGCCAGCGCTCATGACCGGGCGCATTATAATATGGAATCCAGATAAACTTCATGCCCTTGCCATGAACATACGACGAAATTTCCGGCAACAGGTCACGACTCGAAACCATGTCTTCATCAATCCAGTAAAAACCATATAATTCGAGATTTTCGAAAGACTCGGCGGCAAAACGGTCGGCCAGACGGTCGGCAAACCAACAGATGGCAGCCTTGCGGTCGGCTGCGTCATTGAAATCCATAGCCTCGCCTCCTATTTCGCCCCAGTCGGTCTGCCCACCTATGGGCACCATAAGGGTGAGGACTATCTTATGACGGAACCCGGGGTCTCCCAAGCTCTTTTTCTTGGCTCCAATCACGGAGTCGAGGGCATGGAGCGACTTGCCTCTCTCAAACAGACGCTCTATATACCATTCCCAGTCTGCGCGGGTTGCATTTTCCTTGTCATATCCGGGAGAAAACTGGCGTCCGCGTCCGTCCTTGAATTCCAGAAAGAGAAAGCCATCGAAAAGCCAATCTTCGGTTCCGTCGGCAAAACGGTGTGCGACATACGGCTCGATATCGTCCGCCGCCCAGTCGCAGCGATGAGCCCCTCCTTGATATATAAGCGCAAGATCACGCACATCGCATGTTGCAAAATCCTGAGCCTGAACAAATAAACAAAAAGATAAAAACAGCAGTAGTGAAAAATGTTTCATGGACTATAAATAATTTCGGCGCAAAGATAGTTAATTAACGCAAGAATCATGAGCTGCATCGCACACATTTCAATGAAAATCCTTATTTTTGCGCAAAATACCATAGATTTACCATGACACAGTATAACTTCGACGCCATCATCGACCGCCACGGCACAGCGGCAGTCAAAATAGACCGTCTCGATGCCGTTTTCGGACGCCACGACCTCACTCCCCTGTGGATTGCCGACCTCGACTTCGCAGTATGTCCGGAAATCACGGCTGCACTCAGCCGACGTCTTTCACACCCGGTTCTGGGATACTTCGAGGCCTCCGACGGCTACTGGCAAGCCATCATCGACTGGAACAAACGCCGCCATAACTTCGGCATCGAGCGCCGCGAGCTTGCTTTCGTCCCCGGAGTTGTCAAAGGCATAGCCCTTGCTGTCAACTATTTCACCAGCGAAGGCGACGGTGTTGTAATTCAGCCGCCGGTCTACACGCCTTTCCGCACCGTCGTAGAAGGCAACGGCCGAAAAGCAATCGAAAATCCACTCCTTTTCGATGGCGAAACCTACCGCATGGACCTCGAAGGACTGCGTCGAGTAGTTGCCGAGCACAAACCGAAGATGATGATTCTGTGCAATCCTCATAACCCGATAGGCATACAATGGGACATCGACACCCTGGCAGAAGTCGGCGCCATAGCCCGCGAGGCCGGCATGGTGGTTGTGAGCGATGAAATACACGGTGACCTGATGCTCGAAGGCCGCAGCCACATACCCTTCCTGGCCGCAGGCCCCGATGCCGAGGCTGTAGGCATAATGCTCGGAGCCCCCTCGAAGACCTTCAACATACCCGGCCTTGTAAGCTCATGGATGGTAATCAAAAACCAGGCACTGCGCGAGCCTTACTACAAATGGCTCGAAGTAAACGAATTCAGCGCGCCGGTCATGATTTCGGCCATCGGCGCCGAAGCCGCTTACCGTAACGGCGAAGCCTGGCTCGACCAGATGCTCGCCTATGTGCAGGACAATATCGAGTTCGTAATCGACTTCGCCGCCCGCCGCATTCCCGGACTCAAGGTAATCCGCCCGCAGGCGTCATTCCTGCTCTGGCTCGACTTCAGCGGCCTCCATCTGTGCCACCGCGAAGTGATGAATCTGCTGCTCGACAAAGCACACCTGGCCCTCAACGACGGCATAATGTTCGGCCCGCAGGGCGAAAACTTCGCCCGTCTCAACGTCGGCACCCCGCGCTCTGTCCTCGTCCAGGCTCTCGAAAGCCTCGAAATGGCAGTGTGCTCGACCGTCAAATCATAAACGATTTGACTCAATTATGAATTATGAATGGCGAATTAGACTCAATTCATAATTCATAATCCATAATTCATAATTTGACCAAAATGGATTTTCGAATTCTTCCGCCCGACGGCATTCTGGAGACTACAGTCGCCCTGCCGCTGAGCAAAAGCATAAATGCCCGCGCCATAGTCATGGCGCACCTTGCCGGCAAGAGCGAAGCGCCCGTAGACTGCGCCGACACGCAGACACTCGCCGCCATTCTCGCCGCCCCGAAACTCGACGGCACAGTCGATGTCGGCCCCGCCGGCACCGCAATGCGCTTCCTCACGGCACTTGCCGCCGCCACTCCGGGCACATCGTGCACTCTCACCGGTTCCGAGCGCATGCTCCGGCGCCCGATAGCGCCCCTTGTCGACGCACTGCGGGAACTCGGCGCCGATATTGCATACGAAGGCATGGAAGGCTACCCTCCCCTGCGCGTCGAAGGACGCCGGCTCTCCGGCGGAACAATAGCCATCGACGCTTCTGTAAGCTCTCAGTTTATATCGGCACTAATGATGGTGGCACCACTTATGGAGTCACCGCTCGAAATCGAACTCAAGGGAATCGTCGGGTCTCTGCCATATATAAAGATGACGGCCGAAATGATGCGCCGCCGCGGAGTGAACACCGACGTGGAGCCTCTCAGAATATGGATAGACAACTCTCCATACCGCAAAACCGATGTCGACGACGCCGAGCCCGACTGGAGCGCGGCTGCCTTCTGGTATGAGATAGCGGCTCTGAGCGCCGGCTGGGTCTCTCTCGAAAGCATGCGCGCCGATTCCATTCAGGGCGACAGCGAAGAAGCCGCTCTCTTCGAAAAACTCGGCGTAACGACCGAATTTACCGACGAAGGCGCCGAACTGTCGGCAACGCCCGAACTTTTCAACAGTCTCGACGCAGACATGTCGGGCATGCCCGACGCCGTGCCGGCACTCGCCGTAACGGCATGCATGGTCGGCGTGCCGTTCCGCTTCAGCGGTGTCGGCGCTCTTCACCATAAGGAATGCGACCGCCTCGAAGCACTTGCCGCCGAACTCGCAAAGCTCGGATTCCCTCTCGACATCGAAGCATATGGCACGGTCCTGGCATGGGATGGCCGCCGCCAGCCCGTTCGCGAGCTGCCCGTATTCGACACCTACAACGACCACCGCATGGCAATGGCTCTCGCCCCGACGGCCATATTCGTGCCCGGAATCGTGGTGCGCGACGCCGATGTCGTCGGCAAGTCCTACCCCGATTTCTGGAAACACCTCCAAGAGGCCGGATTCACCCTTCTCGACCCCTCCGAACCAATGCCCGAACCCGCTGAATAATGTTATCGCTATATCTTCTTGCAGCAATAATCGGCGTCGGAGCGATTCTATACCTCGAGCACCGCAACTACCTTCGCAAAAAGGCTGAAAAAGAGCCAGAAGAGACAGCCGAACAGGCCGTACAGCCCGAAGAGAACGACGAGGAATGCTGCGGCATGCACATTACATGCGAACGCGACTCGCTACTTGCCGCTGTGTCGGAAAAAATAGAATACTACGACGACGAAGAGCTCGACCGCCACGCCGGACGCTCGCCCGAAAGCTATTCGGAGGCCGAAACAGAGGAATTCCGCGACATTCTGCTCACCATGCAGCCGGCCGACATAGCCGGCTGGGCGCGCAGCCTGCAACTGAGAAACATCGCTCTCCCGCAGGAAGTGCGCGACGAACTCATCATGATAGTTGCCGAGGCCCGCTCGGCCACAACCCGCAATGCTTGAATATTTCGACTATTCTTTCTTCCGCCAGGCACTGGCCGGAGTGGCGCTTATAAGCATTTGCGCCGCAATCATAGGAACATACATAATATCGCGCCGCATGGTGGCAATATCCGGCGGCATCACACATTCCTGCTTCGGAGGCCTCGGCCTGGGCTACTTCCTGGGCGTAAGCCCGGTGCTGATGGCGGCCGTGTTTGCCGTCGGGTCGGCCCTGGGCGTCGACTGGCTTTCGCGCCGCTTCCGCGTGCGCGAAGACTCGGCCATAGCCGTGGTCTGGGCTCTCGGCATGGCCCTGGGCGTGCTGTTCGTATTCCTCACACCGGGCTACGTGCCTGAGCTCAACTCGTTTCTGTTCGGAAACATACTCACCGTTTCGGTTGCCGACCTATGGTCTTTCGCCGGTTTCGCCGTCGTGCTGGGCATTTTCTTCACATGGCAATACCGCAACATCGTCGCAACAGCCTTCGACCGCGATTTCGCAGCCGTAATAGGCCTCCCCGTGCGCATGATAACGATAGTAATGACCGTGCTGACAGCAGTATGTATCGTCCTGACGATTCGGCTGGTAGGCATAATGCTGCTGATGTCGATGCTCTCGCTCCCCATCATAAGCGCCGAAATCTTTTTCCGCCGATTTGCAACCGTCATGGCCGCTTCAGCCGTCATATCGCTCATATCATCGGTTGCGGGGCTGTTCCTTTCCACCGTCATAGACGTTCCCTGCTCGGCCCTGATAGTGCTCACGATGGTAGGAGTCTTCATCGCGGCCCGCATAATATCATTATTCCGATAAATACCGGATAATAAAAAAAGCGCGTTTGTGCATGTCTTCACGAAGGAAGAAGCACAAACGCGCTGTTCTGTTGCAGTCGCTGAGCGGAGCTATTACTGCATGCCGCTTACAGCTACCGAAGAGTCGATTTTGGCTACGAGACCCTGGAGAACCTTACCCGGGCCGAGCTCTACGAATTCGGTGGCGCCGTCGGCAATCATGTTGCGAACGGTCTGTGTCCAGCGTACCGGAGCGGTGAGCTGAGCCACGAGATTGGCCTTGATTTCAATGGGGTCGGTGTGGGGAAGAGCGTCTACGTTCTGGTAAACGGGGCACACAGGCACGTGGAACTCGGTAGCCTCGATAGCTGCGGCGAGTTCGGCACGGGCGGGCTCCATGCAGGGCGAGTGGAACGCACCGCCTACCTTGAGCTTGAGGGCACGCTTGGCGCCGGCTGCCTTGAGAGCCTCGCAGGCTGCGTCGATAGCGGCAACCTCGCCCGAGATTACGAGCTGGCCGGGGCAGTTATAGTTAGCGCACACAACGACACCTTCGATACCGGCGCAAATCTCCTCTACCTTCTCGTCGGGAAGAGCGAGCACTGCGGCCATGGTCGATTCGGTAAGCTCGCAGGCTTTCTGCATGGCCTGGGCACGGGCGCTGACAAGACGAAGACCGTCTTCGAAGCTGAGAGCGCCGGCGGCTACCAGAGCCGAAAATTCGCCGAGCGAGTGACCGGCCACCATGTCGGGACGGAACTCGTCGCCCAGGCTCTTGGCCAGAAGCACGCTATGGATAAAGATAGCAGGCTGTGTCACGGCGGTCTGACGAAGGTCTTCGTCGGTTCCGGCGAACATAAGGTCGGTTATATTGAACCCAAGTATTTCGTTGGCTTTTTCAAAGAGTGCGCGGGCTTCGGCGTTATTGTCGTAGAGCTCCTTGCCCATGCCGACAAACTGCGCACCCTGACCCGGGAATACATATGCTTTCATTTCAGACTGGTTTATAAATTACCTTAAAAACAGCGCAAAGTTAGGAAATTTCGCCGAATTATCACTAACTTTACAATTCAAATACACACTATCACATGAATACCTTGCTCATTATGCCCCTTTTTCTCGGCAATCTCAGAGGTTGGGAATGGATTATCATATTTCTGGTGATTCTGCTCCTCTTCGGAGGCAAAAAAATACCCGAACTGATGCGCGGTCTCGGCAAAGGCGTGCACTCGTTCAAGAAAGGCATGCAGGAAGCACGCAACGAGATGGAAAAACCTCTCGACGAGCCCGAAACTAAAGAAACGCCACGCGGAAAAGACCGCGACTGACCCCGCGTCAGCCTGCCAGCCCATCAGCCCGTCAGCCAAAAAACGATGCAGGAAGCCGAAATGTCATTCTGGGACCACCTCGACGACCTCCGTCGGGTGCTCTTCCGCGTGTTCATAGTCGTAGCCGTGCTCGGAGTCGGGGCATTCACCGCAATGCCCTGGATATTCCAGAACGTCATCATGGCTCCATGCAACCCCGACTTTCCCACCTACCGCATTTTCGACTCCATCGCCGGCACATCGACCGCCGAAGGCTTCAACGTCGACGTTGTGAGCCTCGAACTCGCCTCGCAGTTCTTCGTCCACATGTCGGCCTCCTGCTGGGTGGCTTTTGTAGTCGGATTTCCCGTCATAATCTACCTGCTCTGGGGCTTCATCGCCCCCGGACTATACGAGCATGAACGCCGAGGCGTCACCAAAGCATTCATATTCGGCAACATAATGTTCTATCTCGGCATGGCCGTAGGATACTACCTCGTATTTCCTCTCGCCGTCCGTTTCCTTGCCGACTACCGCCTGAGCGAGGCAATACGCCCGGTCGTATCGCTCGACTCCTATATGGACAACTTCTTCACTATCCTGCTGATGATGGGCGCCGTGTTCGAACTTCCGCTCCTCGCATGGATACTCGGAAAAATGGGCATGCTCACACGCGGATTCTTCAGCCGCTACCGCCGCCACGCCATCGTGGCGCTTCTGATAATAGCCGCACTCATAACCCCTACCGGCGACCCCTTCACCCTCTTTTTAGTATTCATACCCATCTACGCACTGTGGGAAGCCAGCGCACGCCTCGTTCCCGCAGCCACACCTGAAAAACCATGACTAAACTCCGCCGCATCGGCCTTCTGCCCCGAATTGCCGTCGCCATAGCGCTCGGCATAGGCGCAGGCTTCGTGCTCCCCGAATGGGCCGCACGCTGTTTCGCCACCTTCAACACTCTCTTCAGTTCATTCCTGGGATTCATCATTCCGCTGCTCATTGTCGGCTTCGTAGCCCCGGCCATCGCCGAAATCGGACGACGCGCCGGCGCCATGCTCCTCACCACCGTTGCCATAGCATACCTCATGACATTCGGCTCAGGCGCCCTCGCCTACCTCACCTCGGTCACATTCTTCCCCTCGATGATAGCCCCCGACAGCTATATCGCCGCCGAAACGGCCGCCTCCGGAAGCCCGGCTCCATTCTTCACCGTCGATGTGCCGCCGCTGATGAGCGTCACCTCGGCCCTCGTGCTCGCTTTTGTGCTCGGCTTCGGCTGCGCCATGCTGACCTCGGCACAGGCACTCAAAAAAGGCCTCGACGGCTTCCGCGACATAATAAAACTCGTAATTGACAAAGCCATCATACCACTCCTGCCGATTTACATATTCGGTATCTTCCTCGACATGACCGCCAGCGGCAAAGTAGGCCCCGTGCTGCTCACATTCGTCAAAATTATAGCCGTAATATTCTGCCTCCACGTAGGCGTGCTCGTGCTGCAATACTGCATAGCGGCGCTCTTCTCGGGCAAGAACCCCTTCAAATGCCTCTGGACGATGATGCCGGCCTACTTCACCGCCCTGGGCACACAATCGTCGGCAGCCACCATTCCCGTGACGCTCGAGCGCACCGTCGCCATGGGTGTAGACCGCGACATAGCAGGCTTCACCGTACCCCTCTGCGCAACCATACACATGTCGGGCTCAACCCTCAAGATAGTATCGTGCGCACTCGCCCTGATGATACTCCACGGAATGCCATACGACTTCGGCATGTTCGCCGGCTTCATAGCCATGCTCGGCATCACCATCATAGCCGCCCCGGGCGTTCCCGGAGGAGCAATCATGGCCTCTCTCGGCCTCCTGACCTCAATCCTCGGCTTCTCCGACGCCGACAACGCCATGATGATAGCCCTCTACATAGCCATGGACAGCTTCGGCACCGCCTGCAACATCACCGGCGACGGCGCCATCGCCCAGATCGTCGCCCGCCTCTTCCGATAAAACATCCGTCTATTATGAAAAAGATAACTTTTCTATTCTGATTGAAGCCGGCAGCAAGTTGGTTTACAATTATACAACACCCACTGGTGAATCAATAGAAATTGAAATTTCCAACAAAGAACTCAAAGAAGCATTCAAATAAACCCATCCGATTACGTCAATCTGCAACGACATAGAAAATCAAAAAATAGAATCGGCCTCCGACTTAATGTCTGAAGTGCCCCCAAAAGGTTGGACAGGTTATTAACTATCCGATTTGAGAAAGAGT
>CAMNRO010000054.1 GCA_946553045.1 uncultured Porphyromonadaceae bacterium
TAGAAGTTAGGAGTTTCTGCTAATTGCGGAGGAGGCTTTCGATATCGGCGTCGATGGGGTTGTTGCGGGAGAAATCCCAGAGGGTGATGGAGCGCAGCTGGTAGAAGTAGTACCAGTAGTAGAATAGTTCTTCGAGCTGCTTGGAGCGGGCGCTGTCCTTGTTGGCCTGAGAGTCGCTGAGGTCGAGGGTGGAGATACGGCCAACCATAAAGGTCTCGACGTTGGTATCGTAGCGTTTGCCGGCGATTTCGGAAGCGCGGTCGGCGAGTCGCAGCTGCTCGGCCTGATTGTTGAAACGCTCCACGAGGATAAATAGATTGCTGTTGAAATCGAGTGTTTCCTTGCGGAGGGTGTTTTCGGCAAGCTGACGCTCGCTTTCGGCCACCTTGACAGCGGCGCGGCGCTTGCCCCAGTCGACAAGGGGTATGCTTACGCCGACTTCGACCACCTGATTGTCGCGTAGGTCGCGGTAGCTCCGGCCGAATGTGCGGTCGGCGCCTGTGTAGCCCACCTGGGCGAAAAGAGTCACCTCGCGCATGGCGCCTTTGGCCTGGGCAACCTTATAGTCGGCCTCGAGCTGGCGGCGCTGCACGTTCTGCATGAACGGATTGTTTTCCGTAGCCATGTCGAGGGCCTTGGCATAGTCCACACTCACATTATCTATCCGTTCGGGCTCAAGAGGCTCTATGACCGTTCCCTCGTCGAAATCGAGAAAGGAGGCCAGACGAAAAGAAGCACTTTTGAGATCGCTCTCGTCGTTGCTGACATTGCTGCGGGCCTGGAGAAGGGTGAGCTCAATCTGCAGGAGGTCGTTTTCGCTTATCTGACCCATGCGGCGCTTGGCCTGCGCCACTTCGTAGAGTTTTTCGGCGTTGGCCATGTTCTGACGGGAGCATGCAAGTTCGTCGCGGGCCATGAGAACGTTGAAAAACAGGCGAATTGCCTCCATGGCAACCTCCTCGGTCTCGCTCATGAAGCGTGCGCGGGCCTCGGCATATCGCACCGGCTCGATTCGGCGCTTCCACTTGATGTCGTTGGCGGCGAAAAGGGGCTGCTCGAGGGTGAGCGCCACTGGTATCGACATGAAGTTATTGTATTTGTCGCCGCTTAGCTGGCGCATATAGTCGAGCGATGAGCGGAGCGAGATTGTACCGCCAGTAAACCATATGCGCTGCGAGAGGCTGAGTTCGCCGCTGAGCTGCAGATTGTCGTTGGGCACGAAGCGATAGGAGCCGTCGGACTCCTGGTAGCTGCTGTAGCGCTTGGAGTATGCCGGAATGGTGCCCTTGAATGTGATTTCGGGCAAGAGTTCTGCGCGGTAGGTGCGGTACTGCCAGTAGGCGGAGCGCAGCTCGTTGAGGGCGGCCGAGGCATCGACACTGTGCGTGCGGGCACGGGCAATTGTCTCGGCGAGGGATAGGCGCAGTGTATCGGTCTGAGCCATCAGGCTCAGAGACAGGAGGGCGCAACTGACGAAGGCTAATAGTCTATTCATTTCTGAGAGCGTCTATGGGGTTTACGCGCGAGGCCTCGCGCGCGGGAAAATATGTGCCGACAGCCACGCAGACAAGCATGACGACATATACAATG
The DNA here is from genome assembly GCA_946553045.1 of uncultured Porphyromonadaceae bacterium. GTDB lineage: Bacteria > Bacteroidota > Bacteroidia > Bacteroidales > Muribaculaceae > CAG-873. The sequence goes on from CAMNRO010000054.1 coordinate 1,591, forward strand.
GCCGATATTGCGGCGAAGTGTATGCCGAAAGAACTGACCCATGTGTCGGCCACGGTGGTGTCGCCAGGTTCCTCATAGCCGAAGTCGAGTCCGGCAGCGAGACCGTACTGGAGATAAAGGAATATGCCGACGATGAAAGCTACCGTCATCAGCACGAAACTCTCGCCGAGTAATATAGTCCGGATTTTGCCGCGAGTGGCGCCGAATGCGCGGTGCACGCCAATCTCGCCGGTGCGGCGGCGTGTCTGAAGATAGAACGAGCCGACGACGCCAAGCAGGAGATTGAGCATGAAGAAGACCGTCAGAGCCATGCCGCGGCGATAGCTGTTGGTGATGCCGCCTTCACGGGCCATGCCGGCGAAAAGCTCGGTGTAGGGCGTGACGGCTTTTACGGCGTAGTTGCCGGCGGTAAGTTCGCGGGACGCACGGCTACGGAATTCGTCGATAAATGTTTTCATATCGACACCATCTTTCAGCCGCGCCGTACATGCGAAATTATCGTAAGGCACAGGGGCCAAGGCCACAAATGCAAGCGAATAGCTGCGGCGCAAAGGCGAACGGCGTACGTCTTTGACCACTCCGACAGCCCTGACACCCTCCCCGGTATTGGGGTTGAAAAGCTTTGCCGTCGGCACACCTCCGTCGGGCGAGAACTGCCTTGCGAGGGTTTCGGTCAGTATCACCTCGCCGGGAGCGACATTGTCGAACACCTCGGCCGGCGTTCCGTCAGCAGGCTCAAGCCCGATGGTACGGAAGAAATCGGTACCGGTCCAGAAAAACTGGCCGGAGACCATGACAGTATCCGTGCTTCCGTCATAGGTATAATACGTGTTGAGCTGCGGGCTGCCCATGTAGGCATATGCTCCCGAAGCCATTGCGGCTTCCACGCCGTCGAAGGCCCGCACTTTGCCGAGAAAGGCATGGATGGAATTGATGCGGCCTTCCTCAGTATCGTATTCGGGCTTGAAATCGGCATTTTTCTCCGGCAGGGTGCTCACATCGATTTTCACAAGACGGTCAATATCATAGCCCATCGGCAGCGAACGGTCGTACATAAGCACCACCGAGCGGTCGATAAGCTGCCATGCTATGACAGTGACGAGCACAAGTTCCATAAACAGCCATGCGTAGCGGCTGCGACGGTTCCAAAGATTTTTGAATATCACTCTCAGCATAGCACTATTTTTCGTTTAAGGATTCGACGACAGGGCGCCCGAGCGAGCGGTACACGGGCAGAAGCCCCGACAGGGTATTGAGCACGGCACAGATAAGGAAAACCGACAGGAAAACCACAGGCGAGAATATCATTTCGTTGGTGAAGTCGGTGGCCACGCCGTAGCTCATGAAGAGATCGGCCACACCGGCTTTGAGCATCATGTAGGCAAAGAAATAGCCGACGATGCCTCCCAGGAATGTGAGCCACAGGTTTTCGCGGAGCACTTCGCGAAGCAGACGTACGCGGGTGGCGCCGAACGATTTCCGCAGTCCCATCTCGGCCATTCTGCTTTCCATATGGCCCGATATGATGCCGCTGAGATTGAGCGAGGGTATGATCAGCAGGGCCATGATAACCAACGCGAATACGAGGAATACGCCCGACAGGCGGAATTCGGTGTCCTGAATCCCGGGGCGGAAAGTCTTGACGGCATGGCTCACGGGCTGGCCGAAGAAATGCACCTGATAGCCTTCGTGCGAGGCGTTGAAACGAGCCTCAAGCTCGGCGATCTCGGCCTGAAGAGCGTCGAGACTGTCGGTGACAGTGACCAGTTTGAGCTGTCCGATCCACGGAATACCGTTGACGGCCTGGTCGTAGTCCTGCTTGGAGGTGTAGGGCACGTATACTCCGGCGTAGGAATCGGTCTGAGCGGGAGTCGATTCCTTCACCACGCCGACCACGCGGTAATCGGTGAAGTTGACCCGTATATCCTTGCCGATATATTGCTCCGCATCGCCCGCACCGAATGCTTCGCGCGCTGTTTTCTCGCCGACAACGGCCACCGGCATTCCGGACTCAAACTCGGCATCGGAGTAGCGCTTGCCTGCGAGGAAACGGAAGGAATATACGTCGAAAAACGCCGGGTCGGTGTATTTAATCTTCACCGGGAAGTCGAGTCCGCCGTCGGAACGCGAGGCATAGGCGCTTTCCCACGGCTCCATATATGCCGAAACCTTGCGGGCGTTACGCAGAGTGTACATATGGTCGCGTACAAGGTCGTATGACATGGAGTACCCCATATTGCCACCTTCGGGCAGCTCCATCGACAGACGCTGTATGAAGGCGCTGCTCAGACGGTCGTATTCGGGATATACGGGCGCTATCATGGAGTTGAGCACAACCACCGCGACGGTAGTGGAGGCCAGGGCGAGCGCTGTTCCGAATATGTAGATAGCGGCGAAGAGCTTGTTATGCCTTATCGTTTGCCAGATTCGCATGTTTCTGTAGTTAAAGAGTATTGAGTTTAAATAATTAGAAATTAGAAGTTATGAGTTAGAAGTTAGGGATCCAGACAAAACTTCTAACTTCTAATTTCTAACTTACTCGGTTACCTGGTGGCCGTCGAAGAAGTGGACGGTGCGGTCGGTTTCGGCGGCCTGGGCTTCGTTGTGTGTCACCATGACGATGGTGCGTCCGTCTTTTTTGTTGAGGTCGTGGAGTATGCCCATGATTTCGGCGCTCATCTTGGAGTCGAGGTTGCCGCAGGGTTCGTCGGCGAGGATAATGGCCGGGTTGCCGACGATGGCGCGGGCTATTGCCACACGCTGGGCCTGGCCGCCGGAGAGCTGCGAGGGGAAGTGGTTCATACGGTGCGAGAGGCCGACTTTCTCGAGTGCCTGGCGAGCGAGGGCTTTCTTGTCGCCCTTGAAACCGCGGCGGTACAGCAGGGGCACGATGACGTTGTCGAGCACGCTGAGGGTGGGTATGAGGTGGAAGCTCTGGAAGACGAAGCCGAGGGTCTCGTTGCGGAAGCGGGCGAGTTCTTTGTCGCTCATGCCTTCGGTGCTGCGGCCGTCGAGTTCGACGGTGCCTGAGGTCGGGTTGTCGAGGAGGCCTATGATGTTGAGGAGTGTCGACTTTCCACAACCCGAGGGGCCCATGATGGACAGAAATTCGCCTTTGGCTACTTCGAGGTTAACGTTTTCGAGAGCCTGGGTCTCGACGGTCTTTGTGCGGTAAACTTTATTGATGTTCTTTAGGGTAATCATGGGGATAGTTAGAAGTTAGTAATTAGAAGTTAGGAGTTAGGAGTTACAAGTTACAAGTTAGTAGTTAGGAGTTAGTAGTTGCAACTTCTAACTACTAACTTCTAATTTGTAATTATTCGTCGCGGAGGGTGTCGACGGTGTTCATGCGGCTGACGCGGGCTGCGGGGAGCCAGGTGCCGATGACGACACATATTATAATGATGATGTAGACTATTGCGGAGATGAGGGCGAAGTGTTCGCCGAAGTGCGTCACCCACGTGTCGATGACGGTGTACATGCCGTTGTTGCCATGACCTCCGTTAAGGCCAGTCTTCAGGGCATACTGCAGGTATAGGATATCGCCGATGATGAATGCGATGGTGGCAAGGAGCACACTTTCGCCCATGAGCATGCCGAAGATGTTGCCGCGGCGTGCGCCGAAGGCACGGTGTATGCCCATTTCGCCGATACGGCGGCGTGTCTGAAGATAGAACGAGCCGAGTACGCCAAGCACGAGGTTGACGAGGAAAAATGCTGCGAGAAGCCATGCCGTGCGGCGCTCAGGTGTGATACCATAACCATACTCTGTCTCGGCGATGATATTTTCGAAGGGAGTGACGGATTTCACGTAGTAGTTGCCTGTGAGCATTTCCTTAACGGCCCAGGGGCGGAAGCGGTCGGCCCAGTCGCGGGGTGATTCGCCGGGAGCGAGACGCACGGTGACCGCAAAGTCTTCTTTCGGGAATGTGGGATTCCAGAAGTAAAAGACGGCGCAATTGGTGCGGTTGAATGTCTGGTATCGGAAATTACCCACGACTCCGACAACAGTTATATACTCCTGATTCTCACCTTCGCCTCGGATGAACTTCTTTCCGACGGCATTCTCGCCGGGCCAATATACGTCGGCAAAATCTTTTGTAACGAGCACTTCGTCCATGTCGGCATAGCTTCTTGCCGAGAGTTCCTCGACAGTGGGGCTTCCGGGCACCGATTCGATGCCATACGTCTCGAGAAAGTGCTGGCCGGGAATGAAGGTGACCGAATTGACACAATTTGCAAGAGTATCGCGGGGAATTCCGGCTTTAAGCTGGTCTACACTTACATTCTGCGAGTTGAGATTGTTGCCGCTTACATGAGCCGACAGGTTCTCGACACCGCCGAAGCTTTTGAGTTTTGTAAGCAGGCTGTGCATGTCATCGGCCAGTACGCGGGTCGTGTCAGAGTCATATCGCGGGTCTGATGACGGCAGAGTGGAAACTTCGACCACAACAAGGCGGTCGGCGTCGTAGCCGAGCGGAATGGAGGCATCGTACCAGCTGACTATAGCGGGGTCGAGAATATACCATGCCAGGCATGTGACCACTATAAGTTCTATGAAAATCCAGGCACAGCGGCCACGACGGTTCCAGAGGTTTTTAAATATTATCTTAAGCATATCAGCATTCTTTAAGCGATTGAACGATGGGACGGCGGAGCGAGCGCCATGCAGGCACCAGTGCCGACATGATATTGAGCACGCAGCAAATAATGAAGGCGAAGAGGAATATGACAGGCGAGAGAATCATTTCGGAGGTGACGACGGCGTCCACGCCATAATCGCCCTCGGCGAGCAGATTTGCTATGCCTGCGTTGAGCAGCACCCACGCCAGAATGAAGCCGGCGATACCACCGACGACTGTAAGAAGCAAATTCTCCCACAGCACTTCGCCAAGGAGGCGGCCGCGAGTGGCGCCGAACGACTTGCGGACACCCATCTCGGCGAGACGCTCTTCCATTCGGCCGCTTATCATGCCGCTGAGGTTGAGGGCGGGAACGAGCAGAAGCACGAGCAGAATCATGCCGACTCCGAGAAGGAAGTTTCCGATGGTAAATTCATCGTCGAAGCCCTGGTCGCCAAGAGAATAATATATATGGTCTATGGGATATTGAAGCAGGCTGAGTTCATATTCGTCCTGCGAGCTGTTGTAGCGGTCTACCACGGCCTTGGCCTCGGCTTTCAAGGATTCCATGTCGTCGGTCAGCATTACCGATTTAAAGCTGCCAAGAAGCGGAAAATTACCATTGTCTTTATAGTCGCCTGAGGTGTATGGGAAGAAGATGTGGGCGTAGCTCCATATTTCTGTGGGAGTTCCTTCTTTCACAACGCCGCAGACTTTATATTTTTTGAAATCGAGCGATATTTCGCGGCCAATCACTTCCTCATAGTCGATATTGCCGAAGGCCTTGCGTGCGAGGCCGTCGCTGATTACAGTCGAGCGCAGTCCACTCTCGAAATCGGCCTCGCTGAAAGGCTTGCCTGCGAGAAATTTCAAAGTGTATATTTCGAAGAAGGCCGGGTCGGTGGGCTTGGTGCGTACTTTTATGTCGGGGTCGCCGTTTTCGGGCTGAACGAAGAAGTCGCTCCATACGTCGACCATGACGCTTGTCTTTTTTGCCGACGGAAGCTTGCCGAAATAGTCGCGGGCGGCTTCGAGACTCATGCGGGCCTGAGAATAGCCTCTGTTGCTGACCCTCGACATCTGTAGAGTCTGAATATATGCGGTCTCCGAGCGGTTGTACTCGGGATAGACAGGGGCGACCTTGTTCCACATCACCACGGCGAACATGGTGACCGTGGCCAGTGCCAGAGCCGTGCCGAAGATGTAGATGGCCGAGAATAGTTTATTGTGGCAGATGAGGCGCCACACGTGTTCTATTGTTTTCATTTCTTTTAGCTGTTGATGTAGGGTTGAAAAAGTTTATGAAGCTTAAGAAGTTAAGATATCGGTACCTTTGCTATTCTCTTGACTTTTTTTTCACTTTCTAAACTTTATTCACTTTAAATTCAGGGAGGGGTGCTTCATGTATTCGTTCATGTCGTTGGTTACTATGGTTTCGCCCGGTTCGAGGCCGGCGATGACTTCGACATAGTCCATATTGGCGACGCCGAGCTGCACTTCGCGCTGCACCAGCGTCTTGCCGTCGGCAGAGCGGACGTAGAGCTTGTATTTGCCGGGCTTGGTGTAGAACTGGCCGTTTGCAATGCGGAGCACGCCGCTTTTCACGCCCTGGCTCACATAGACGTCGGGGCGAAGGCCGGAGCGGAGGCTTGCGGCGCTGTCGTTGTCGAGGGTTACGGTGAATGTCACAAGGCCGTTGGAGGCTGTCGGGGTTACGCCGCTGACAGTGCCTTCGAGCGAGTTGGTGCCGAAACGGACGGTGGCGCGGTTTCCGGTGGCTATGCGGCTTCCGTAGCTGTCGGCGGCTTCGGCCTCGACCTTGTAGTGGCCGAGGTCGGCGATTTTTGCCACTTCCTGGCCTTGCGACACCTGGGCGCCGATTTTATCGGAAATGCTTGTGACCGTGGCCCGGCGTGGAGCGCGGATTTCGGCCTCGCCGAGTGTGCGGCCGGCAAGATCGGCCTCCTTGGCCATTATCTCTATCTCGAGGCGCTTGACATCGGCGGCGGCAGAGCGGACCTCGCGCTCGTTGGCGAGCTGCTGGCGAAGCTGTTCCTGCTCAAGGCGCGCCGAGCGGAGGGCAAACTCGGCCTCGCGCACCTTGTCGGTGGTGCCGCTGCCAATGCTGTCGAGGTAGCGCTCGTTGCTGAGTTCGGCTTCGAGGCGGTGCACTTTCATGTCGCCGACTTTAATCTGCATTTCGAGGGCGCTGAGGGCGGTGTTATCGTTGGCAAGCTGCTGTTTGAGTTCGAGACGCTTCATATTGAGCTGGTCCGCCTGCTTTTCGGCTGCGACGCGTGCGGCGTGAAGGTCGAGCACCAGCAGAGGCGTGCCGGCATCAACGATATCGCCGGCACGATGGCGCACCTCGAGCACACGCGATGTCACCGGCGAGTTTATGATTTCCTCGAAAGCGGGAGCAATGCGGCCCGAGGCGCTGACGGTAGCGTCGATGTCGCCTATTTCGGCCTCGGAGAAACGCAGATGCGATGCGCTGACACTCCGAGAGCCTGCCGCAAGCAGAAACCACAGCAGAGCGCCGCCCGCTATGGCCGTCGGCACAGCCACCTTGGCAATGCGCCTGAGGCTCTCGCGCCTCTGTTCGCTTTTTGGTATTTCCTTATCCATACTATCTATCTGTTTTTACACCTGCAAAATTAATATGGAAATTTGCATAATATTCATTTCTTCTGTATCCCAGATATTTAAGTTTGAGACAAGTGTCCATTTCCGAACACTTGTCCGTTTTCATAGAATTAACTAACTTTGCAGAACCATGAGACCAATACACATCATCACATCTATTGCCTTATTTGCCTCGGCAACGGCATCGGCCCAGCATATCGGGTCGGAATATCGCCTGAAAACCGTTCTTCCGGTTGAAGGACGGCAGGGAATTGCCATCGACAGCGCTTACTACTACGTGTCGGACACCCGCGCGCTATATAAATATGATAAGAAGGGGGTGCTTGTGCAAAAGAACGACCAGCCATTCCAGCACCCTGAAATAGCCAACCATTTCGGCGACATCGATGTGTGGAACGGCGAAATATACTGCGGAATAGAGCGCTTCGAGTATGGCCGCGGCTACAACATAGCCGTGTCTATCTACGACGCCGAGACCCTCGAATGGAAGCGCGACCTGCCGTGGGCGCCCGAGAGCGGCCAGGTGGAGGTATCGGGCATTGCCGTAGACCGCGAGCGGAATCTGGTGTGGATGTCGGACTGGGTAGACAGCCGCTATGCCTACTGCTACGACCTCGCCACAGGCCGCTATCACACCAAGATGCAGTGTGTGCCGACGCCTTACTGGTGCCAGGGCATTTTCATTGCCGACGGCAAGATTCTCTTCTCGGCCGACGACGGCGAGGCGGCCTACAATCTGCCCGACAATATATATATGGCCGACATCGCCGAGGTGCCCTATACCGGGCTCGTTGAAGGCGAGGAGGTGGTGAAAGATACTCCTTTCAGCGTGAAACTCGGCGCCGACGGCAAGCCTGAGACACGGCGCGGGCTCATAGCGGGAGGCGCCATGCGCGGCGACGTGAAGCCTCTGCGTGCCATGACCGACTTCCGCCGCGCGGGCGAAATAGAGGGCCTCGCCATCGACCCCATGAACGACGACCTCGTCGTGCTCAACAACCACGGCACGACCATAGTCCTCGGCATGAGCCAGGGGCCTATCGCCGAAGAAGGATATACCGCCGAGATTCACGAACTATATATCTATGAGAAAATAAAATGAAAAAGGTAATATTCGGAATGCTGGCTCTGGCGGCGCTGCCGCTGATTGCGGCCAAACCTCTTTTTGTGGGTCACCGCGGGAGCGGTTACGGTGTGGAAAATACAGAGTTGTCTTTCCGCACGGGTATTGAGCTCGGATATGATTTGCTCGAAACCGACGTGAAATTCGCCAAGGGCGACATTCTTGTGTGCACACACGACGATTCGACCAAACGCCTCGGCGGCACAAAGGCGATTGCTTCGTCGACAGTCGATGAACTGAAATCGGAAAAACTGCGCCAGCGCCGTGCGGGCACCGACTGGAACGGCGAGATATGCACGCTGCGCGAGTTCCTCGAGATATGCAAGGAGGGCGGCGTACGCCCGCTCATAGAGCTGAAATGGACCGATGGCATAAACTCCAAAGATACGTCGAAGATTCCGTTGCTTATCAATGAGATAGATGCAGCCGGAATGCGCGAACGCTGTCTCATACTGACATCGATGAAGCCATGCCTGGAATATATACGCACCAACTACCCCGACATAGAGCTGCAGTTTCTCACGGCGCAGTACTGGGCCAACCACTTCGACTGGTGCGTGAAATGGAAAATCGATGCCGACATCATGGCCGGCTGCTTCGACAAGGAGACAGTAGATAAATTTCACGAGAATGGCCTGAAAGTGAACATGTGGACCACCAACAAGCCCGTCGACTACATGAAATACGTATCGTGGGGCTGCGACTTCATCACCACAGACCGCCTGGACCCGGCATCGCTTCCAGACTGAAACTATTTTCGTATCTTTGTAGCGGACACAGATTTAATTGAATGAGCCATCAGCCAAAGATATCGGTTATAATGCCGGCTTACAATGCCGAGAAGTATATAGGAGCGGCAATCGAATCGGTTCTCAATCAGACATTCTCTGATTGGGAGCTGATAATAGCCGACGACTGCTCTACTGACAGTACCGACGAAATCGCAAAGGCCTATGCAGCAAAAGACAGCCGAATCCGAGTGCTGAAAACGGCGGCTCCATCGGGAAGCCCTTATCAGCCACGAAAGGCGGCGATATCAGCGGCTTTGGCCGCCATAGTGTCGCCTTTGGACGCCGACGACACCATCGCACCGTCGTATTTTGAACAGATGCTGTGCATGAGGCAAAAAACGGGGGCAAACATTGTTTATCCGACTATGTATGTTTCCGATTCGAACGGCGGCTACCGCCAATTCGCTCCTACCGACGAAAATATCATAGGTTCATCGATGGCAGGGAAAGAAGCTGTCAAATATACTCTTGACGGCTGGAGAATAAACTGCAACGGAGGTCTGATAGACCGTCGGCTCTATATGGAAATCTTCGAGAATTTCGACTCTACGATTTCCCACGGCTATTCAGACGAGTTCCTGACGCGGCAATTGCTATACTATGCCGACAAAGTCAGTTTTTCGCCGGAAAAATATTTGTACTTCATAAATACTGAGTCGGTATCGCGCAAGAAATCGATTAAACTGTTTCATTTCCTGATAAACGACAGAATGCTGCACGACTTTATCGGAAAGCGCTATGCACACGACAGCGAGACCTATCTGAGAATGCAGAGGCAAGTTTTTCATGGCGTTTACGACGCTCTGCGTCTTAAAAACAGCTACGACTTCGACAAAAAAATATACGATGAAGAGATAGTGCCTCTGTTCTATCAGAATATCAATCTGATAGACTGGGATTTGATTCGCCCTTATGAGACAAAAAAATATTTCTATCTGCTCAAAATTTTGCGCAGGCACATCGGGGCTGTCGGCATGATTGTAAAATTTGGCGACAAATTATTGAAAAGTCTTTCATGAAGAGTCCGAAAAAGATAATAGGATATTTTGGGCGACGGTATGGAGGAAAGCCATTCCGGATTATCCGTAAAATCTGCTACGACACGGCAGATTTCGTCCAGGACGTATCTGAAATCATGGATATCAGACGGAAGCGCTATCCTAAGGATTCGGAAGAGGAACAATTCTACAACCAATATTACACAGAGAGCCCCGGCAAGACGTCCAAAGGCGGCATAATATGCATGTACGACGGACGAATCATTCACGGAGGGCTTACCGACAGGCTGAGAGGATTGCTCACCACTTATCGCGAAGCAAAAAAGAGGGGCATTCCGTTCTATATACTCTGGAACTCGCCCTTCGAACTGTCGGCATATCTTGAACCGGCCGAAGTAGACTGGCGGATTGACGAATCGGAAATATCGTATGCCCGGGAGGAGGCTTTTCCGCTCATCATTCAGGATTTGTCTTTTTTCAACAACAAGCACCGGCTCGATATGGCCCTGCATGACGCCAAACTTCAGACTCATGTGTATTCGAACGCCGACAATGCCATAGGTGAGTATGCGTCTCTGTTTCATGAATTGTTCAGGCCGTCGTCGGCACTGCAGAAACATGTAGACTATCATCTGGAAAAACTCGGGAGAAATTATCATGCCTATACGTTCAGGTTTCTCGAACTTCTGGGCGACTTCACGGATTTCCAGAAAGACACGCTTTCGGGAAAAGCCCTGGAGGACTTCGCGGGCAGAGTAATCGGCGAGTTCAAGTCGCGGATCGACATGCTTGGCGATGATGTTAAAATTCTTGTGACGAGCGACAGCAGGAGATTTCTCGACATGGCAGCGGAAATAGATTCACGTATATATATAGTTCCGGGCGAAGTAAAAAACATTGATTTGCTGAAAGGCGAATATCCGGATGCGTGGATGAAAACTTTCATAGACCAGCAATTGCTGATGCATGCGAGCCATGTGACGCTGATGATAACCGGAAAAATGTATAACTCGGGCTTCCCACGGTTCGCCGCCGAGGTCGGGGGGGCACAATATTCCATACACCGTTTCTAATGTCGGACGTAACAGAAGAAAACAGCTACCGCAATATCCTCAAGCGCATATCGGCGTTCGGGGGTGTGCAGCTGTTCAGCATACTGATATCTCTGGTGCGCGGCAAATTCGTGGCTATGTTCCTGGGGCCGGAAGGCATGGGCATCTCCTCGCTCTATACTTCGGCGACCAACTCTGTGCAGCAGATTTCGAGCCTCGGCCTCAATCTGGCGCTTGTCAAGGAAGCCGCGGCCGGCAAAGACGACAGGGAACGGCTGCCACATATATTTTCTGTCGCCATACGGTTGATTACATTTACGGCCTTGCTCGGCGGGATTGTCTGCATACTGCTGTCGCCGCTGCTGAGCATGTGGACTTTCGGAAACACCGACTACACCGTCGGATTCGTGCTGCTGTCTCTGAGCATATCGCTGTCGATAGCCGGAGCGGGCTATCTGTCGCTGCTGCAGGGCATGGGCGAGGTCAGAAGACTGGCCAAGGCCTCTCTCGTAGGCGGCCTTACGGGACTTTGCTGCGGAGTGCCGCTTTATTATCTGTTCGGCTACGACGGCATTGTGCCCGGTATGATAATACTTTCGGCGACAAGCTTTCTTTTCTATTTCATTTCGTTCAGACGCTGTGTTTCTCTCAGGCCGGCATCGTTCGACTGGCAGCGGCATAAACCGCTTGTGAAGCGTCTTCTGACCGTAGGCCTTGTTCTGATGCTCGGCTCGCTTTCGGGTACGCTCACCAATTATATAATCAATGCCTTTATCCGACACACCGGTTCTGTCGAGGACGTTGGTCTGTTTCAGGCGGCCAATTCACTCACCAACCAGTATGTGGGCTTGATATTCAGCGCTCTTGCCCTCGATTATTTTCCACGTCTTGCCGCAGCGAAAGACGACCTCGGCAAATTCGGAGAAATAATCAACCGCCAGATAGAGATTGTGAGTCTTATCATTACGCCTCTGCTTCTGATACTGATACTTACGGCACCGCTGGTGATACGGATTCTGCTCACCGACGATTTTCTTGCCAGTTCGTCGCTGATACGATGGCTCGGGCTTGGAGTGATGATGCAGGCAGTTGCGTTTCCCATAGGGTATGCATTTATAGCCCAGAACAATAACCGGCTTTATATCTGGAACGAAATTGTCATCACCAATATACTCTGGCTTGTGTGCAGCGTGTTATTCTACCGGTCATACGGCCTTATCGGGCTTGGCATCAGCCTTGTTGTCCGCTCGCTGATTGGCGACGGCATTGCGTTCGGCATAGTCTGCAAATACTACAGATTCCGTCTGAGCGGAGTGAATAAGGTGCTGCTGTCAGTGATGTTCGCAATGGTTGCGACAGCATTCCTGGCAAGCTATTCGGAGCAATACGGTTATCTCATTATAACACCACTGATTATCTTTTCGCTGATATTCTCTTTAGTGAAGCTGAAGCGGCGTCTTTAAGTTTTTTTGTGGCTAAAGATGTGTTTTTTGGCGTAGGATTGGTATTAAATGAGGCTAATTTCGTAATTTTGCAGTGTCTCTCCAATCGATTTCATAAGCCAAAAGTTATTATAGAACGATGAAAAAAGTATTATTGCTCGGCTCGGGTGCCTTGAAAATCGGCCAGGCGGGCGAGTTCGACTACTCCGGTTCCCAGGCTCTCAAAGCCTTACGTGAAGAAGGAATCGAATCAGTGCTCATCAATCCGAACATCGCTACAATCCAAACATCAGAAGGTGTCGCCGACCGCGTCTATTTCCTGCCTATAACCCCGTATTTTGTAGAAGAGGTTATCAAGAAAGAGCGCCCCGACGGCATTTTGCTTGCTTTCGGCGGTCAGACAGCACTCAACTGCGGAACCCAGCTTTATCTCGACGGAACACTCGACAAGTATGGCGTGAAAGTGCTCGGCACTTCAGTCGAAGCCATCATGATAACTGAAGACCGCGATCTGTTCGTGAAGAAGCTTGATGAAATCGAGGTGAAGACACCGGTGTCGCAGGCTGTGGAGAATATCGAAGATGCTCTCGAGGTCGCTCACCGTATCGGCTACCCCGTGATGGTCCGTTCGGGCTATGCCCTGGGCGGTCTTGGCTCGGGCATCTGCAACAACGACGAAGAATTTGTGACACACTGCGAGAGCGCCCTTGCCTATTCGCGCCAGATTCTTGTTGAAGAGTCGCTCAAAGGCTGGAAGGAAATCGAATTCGAGGTTATCCGCGACGCTTCCGACCTGTGCTTCACCGTCGTTCCGATGGAAAACTTCGACCCGCTGGGTATCCACACCGGCGAAAGTATTGTAGTGGCACCAATCGTGTCGCTCAGCCAGGAGCAAATCAAGATGCTCCAGGACATCGCCACCCGCGTGGTGCGCCATATCGGCATCGTGGGCGAATGTAACATACAGTATGCCTTCAACGCCGAGACAAACGACTACCGTATCATCGAAATCAACGCCCGTCTGAGCCGTTCGTCGGCGCTCGCCTCGAAAGCTTCGGGCTATCCTCTGGCTTTCGTGGCCGCCAAACTCGCTCTGGGCTATACCCTCGACCAGATTGGCGAACCGGGAACACCCTACTCTGCCGCCAAAGCTCCCGAGGTCGACTATATGATTGTGAAGATTCCGCGCTGGGACCTCTCGAAGTTCGTGGGCGTAGACCGCGAAATTGGCTCGTCGATGAAGTCGGTAGGCGAAATCATGTCGATAGGCAAATCGTTCGAGGAAATCATTCAGAAAGGCCTCCGTATGATAGGCCAGGGCATGCACGGCTTCGTGGGCAACTCCGACCTTCACGTCGATGACCTCGAATATGCGCTCACCCACCCAACCGACACACGTATTTTCGCTATCGCACAAGCTCTTGAAGAAGGCTACACACCCGAAAAGGTTGCCGACCTCACCAAAATCGACATCTGGTTCATCGAGCGTCTTGCCAACATCGTGCGCTTTGCCGAAAAGCTCCGCAAAATCGGCGGAACCGTCGAGGAACTCGACCGCGAGACCCTCATGGAGGCCAAACGCCTCGGCTTCTCCGACTTCCAGATTTCGCGTCTGGTAGAGAATCCGGAAGGCAACATGGAGGCTGAAGTGCTGCGCGTGCGCAATCGCCGCAAAGAACTCGACGTGACTCCGCGCGTGCGCCGTATCACGACCATCGCTTCGGAATATCCCGAACTCACAAATTATCTTTATGTGACTTATGGCGCGACAGAAAACTCCATTCCCTACGACCTTAACTCGCGCAACAATATAATCGTACTCGGTTCGGGCGCTTACCGCATCGGTAGTTCGGTTGAGTTCGACTGGTGCTCGGTCAACGCCGCCACAACTTGCCGCAAACTCGGCTACAAGGCTGTGATGATCAACTACAACCCCGAGACCGTATCGACCGACTACGATATGTGCGACCGCCTCTATTTCGACGAGCTGAGCTTCGAGCGCGTGATGGACATCATCGACCTCGAGACTCCCCGCGGCGTAATTGTGAGCGTAGGCGGCCAGATTCCGAACAACCTGGCCATGAAGCTCCACCGCCGTCATGTGCCCGTGCTCGGCACCTCGCCCGTATCGATTGACCGCGCCGAAAACCGCCATAAATTCTCGGCCATGCTCGACCAGCTGGGCATCGACCAGCCGCGCTGGAAGGAGCTCACGACCGAAGACGAAATCCACGCATTCGTCGAGGAGGTCGGCTTCCCGGTTCTGATTCGTCCGAGCTATGTGCTTTCGGGCGCCGCAATGAACGTATGCTACGACTACGAGCAGATGCACCGCTTCCTCAGCCAGGCCGCCAAGGTTTCGAAGGAATATCCCGTGGTTGTATCCGAATTCCTGCAGAACGCCAAGGAAATCGAATTCGACGCCGTGGCCCGCAACGGCCAGATTGTGGAATACGCAATCTCAGAGCACGTCGAATATGCCGGCGTACACTCGGGCGACGCTACCCTCGTCTTCCCCGCACAGAAGATATATATGGCTACCGCGCGCCGCATCAAGCGCATAAGTGCCCGCATTGCCGAGGCCCTGAACATCTCGGGCCCGTTCAATATCCAGTATCTCGCCAAGGACAACTATGTGAAGGTAATCGAGTGCAACCTCCGTGCCTCGCGTTCGTTCCCCTTCGTGAGCAAGGTACTCAAGAAGAACTTCATCGAGACCGCAACCCGCATTATGCTTGGCGAGAAGCCTGAAGTTGCCGACACATCGACATTCGACATCGACTATATCGGCATTAAGGCATCGCAGTTCTCCTTCGCGCGTCTGCACAAGGCCGACCCCGTGCTCGGCGTCGACATGGCCTCGACCGGCGAGGTAGGCTGTCTCGGCCGCGACTTCGACGAGGCTCTGCTCAATGCCATGATTTCGGTCGGCCATCAGGTGCCCACCAAGGGTGTGCTCGTAAGTTCGGGCGACGCCCGCGCCAAGGTAGACATGCTCGAAGCCTGCCGTCTGCTCGATTCCCGCGGCTACACCATCTACGCCACCCCCGGCACAGCCGCGTTCCTCACCTCAAACGGCGTGAAGGCAACACAGGTATGCTGGCCCGACGAGGAAGGCCAGTCGGTGCTCGACGTAATCGGCGACCACACTGTCGACCTGGTCATCAATATACCCAAGAATCACACCAAGCGCGAGCTGACAAACGGCTACCGCATACGCCGCCATGCCATCGACCACAATACACCGCTTCTCACCAACGCCCGCCTCGCGCTGGCCTTCGTGAAAGCCTTCGTATCGCGCCCCGTCGACTCTATCGGCATCACCCCCTGGCAGGAATATTGAAAAATCCGATAAACACAATAACAACGAGACTGTCTAACAAGTTTGGGCAGTCTCTTTTTATAGTCTAAACTGGCTAAA
>CAMNRO010000055.1 GCA_946553045.1 uncultured Porphyromonadaceae bacterium
TGCTCTGAACCAGCTGAGCTAAGCGCCCTTTCTTGTCAAAAGCGATGCAAAGTTATGAACTATTTTTGTAACTGCAAAATTTTTCCGGCACTTTTTTGTAAAAAAATTATGAAATCAAATTATCGGGGCTGTTTGTGTGAGTGCTTTGTGAAATTAAAGCGCTATAAAATGTGACAAAAAGTTGCGAGTTGTGGTGAAAGTGCGTACTTTTGCGCGTCATTTCCAAATTTAGGTAAATTAGATGAAAATATCAGAATTGTTGGCAGACCTGCGTCTGCGTTTCCCCAATGAGCCGGAATATCATCAGGCAGTGGAGGAAGTCCTCTCCTCAATTGAAGAAATTTGCAACGAGCGACCCGAGTATGAGCGTCTCGGACTTATCGAACGGCTTTGTATTCCCGACCGTATATTTGCATTCAGGGTGTCGTGGGTAGATGACAAAGGTCGTGTGCGCAGCAATATGGGTTATCGAGTGCAGCACAGCAACGCTATCGGCCCATATAAAGGCGGAATCCGCTTTCACTCGTCGGTAAACCTTTCCATTCTCAAGTTCCTGGCTTTCGAGCAGACGTTTAAGAACTCGCTTACCACGCTCGCCATGGGTGGTGCCAAGGGCGGTAGCGATTTTTCGCCCAAGGGCAAGAGCAATATGGAAATCATGCGTTTCTGCCAGGCTTTTGTCGCCGAACTGTGGCGTCAGTTGGGGGCCGATACCGATGTCCCTGCGGGCGATATAGGCGTAGGTGCGCGCGAGGTCGGCTATATGTATGGTTATTATAAGAAGATGGCCCGCGAATTCACCGGCGCATTTACCGGCAAGGGCATGTCGTTCGGTGGTTCGCTCATGCGTCCCGAGGCTACTGGCTATGGCAACTGTTACTTCCTTCTCAATATGCTCGCCACGCGCGGCATCGACATCAAGGACAAGCGTGTGGCAGTGTCGGGTTCAGGCAATGTCGCCAACTACACTGCTAAGAAGCTCCTCGAACTCGGAGCAAAGGTGGTGTCGATGAGCGATTCGAATGGCTGTATTATAGCTCCCGATGGTCTCACGCCGGAACAGTTCGAATTTATCTTCGACCTCAAGACATATCAGGCAGGACGCCTCTCTGAGGTTCCCGAGCAGTTCCCCGACATTCAATATCACTCCGGGAAGCGCCCCTGGCAGCTGGTGCAGTGCGATATCGCCATGCCTTCGGCTACCCAGAACGAGCTCGACGAAGACGATGCCGCCGCTCTGCTTGCGGGCGGATGCTTTGCCGTTAGCGAGGGTGCCAATATGCCTTCTACCCCCGGAGCCGTTCATAAATTCATAGAGGCACGCATTCTTTATGCGCCCGGTAAAGCGGCCAATGCCGGCGGTGTGGCGACTTCGGGCCTCGAAATGGCGCAGAATTCACAAAAACTGTCGTGGACAGCCGAAGAGGTCGATGCCAAGCTCAAATCTATCATGACCGACATTCATGCCAAATGTGTAGAATACGGACGGGTCGACAGTTCTTACGTGAACTATGTCCGCGGCGCCAATATCGCCGGTTTTATAAAGGTGGCAGATGCCATGATGGCGCAGGGCGTTTTGTGACATCGGTCTAAGATACCGTCAGACACCCTCCTGATATTGGCGATGGTCGCGTTTTTTAGCGACCATCGCCATAATTTTGAGCGTCATTATGTCTGAGGATATGAACAAATCAAGGTTGTTGTCTGTTAAGAAATCACGTTGCTATAAAAAACTGATTCTTTCTGCTTTTCAGCTATCGGGAAGCTCTTCCCGGCTGATTTGGATATGTGTCGGATTTTGTCTACCTTTGCGGCGCTATAATAATTCATAACAAACCTAAACGACTCGTTCTTAAGCTGTCTGAAACGCTAAAATATGTTTACAGTTAGAACCAAATTTTTGTCCGGTGTCACTGCTCTTTTGCTGTTCACCTCATGCTCAGCTCCTAAAAAAGTGCCTTATTTTGTTGATGCCGAGACAATCAGTACGGAAACTCTTTCTCAATTGCCTGTAAACGCTGATCCTGTAATCAGTGTGGGCGACCTTCTCAACATAGAAGTCACCGGTGCGAATGTCAATGCACTCGCACCATTTAACCGCGGGCGCTACATTGACCCCGAAGGCAGGGTGAATACCTACACCCGGCCGCAGACCCAATATAATAATGTAGGCCTTGAGGTGTCGACCGAGTATTATCTTGTAAATGCCGACGGATCCATCGATTTTCCGATTATCGGAAGCATCGAAGTCGTAGGGCTTACCAAGAAAGAGGTAGCTGAAAAAATAGCCGACTGTATTTACCCCAAATATGTCACAGAAAGGCCCATTGTCGATATCCGACTGATGAACTTCCGTGTGACTGTGGCCGGAGCCGTCAAAAATCCGGGTGTATATCAGAGCAAGAACGAGCGTATGACCTTCCTCGAAGCCATATCCATGGCCGGCGACCTTGACATCAAGGGTGACCGCGAGAATATAATGTTGTACCGTATCAACCCCGACGGAAAGCGCGAGGTCGTGAAGCTCGACATACACGACAAGGATTTCCTGATGTCGCCCTATTTCACACTCCAGCAGAACGATTATATATATGTTCAGCCAAACTCGTCTATGCGGGCTTCGGCATGGCAGATGAATCCGGCTGTTACAGCCACAATTACAGTTGTCGGCGGCATGTCGTCGCTTGCATCCCTTGTGGTCGGCATTATTAATCTGAGCAAGAACTGATATGGATAACGATAACATCTTAGGCCAGCAGAGCTCTGCCGAAACCGAATTCGATGTCAAGGGATTGGTCCTCGATTACCTTGTGCATTGGAAATGGTTTGCAGTGAGCGTAGTATTATGTCTGGCAGCAGGCGTTCTATATATAATGTCTGTCATACCGACATATAATGTCGAAGCCTCCATATATCTCAACGATATAGCCCAGGCCAACGGTAATGCCTTCAGCATGACGGCGGCAGACCCTATGCTCGCTTTCAAGGATTATATTGACGAGACAGAGCTTGAGGTGATGAAGAGCCGAAACAATCTTGTGAAGATTGTGGATTCGCTCAATCTGTCGTACACATATTATTACAAGGGAGGCCTGCGCGATAAGCCTCTTTACCGCAACAATCCGGTCGATGCTGCGTTCGATACCGTATCACTTAATAATCTGAAGTCTCCTGTCTATGTCGATGTAACTCCGGCCGATGGAGATAGATATAATGTAAAGGTGTCGACAAAGTTTCAGGACGTAAAGGAGGAAAAGGAATTTGACAATCTCGAGTTTCCCGCCGATATACAGCTGTCGCACGGCACGCTTACTCTAACGCGCTCGAATCTTATTCCTGAGTTCGAGGGTACAGAGCGAATTGTCATTGTAAGCCCGCGAGCCCAGGCCAAAAACCTTTCGAAGAAGCTTAACATTGAGTTTGCAAAGAACTCCGAAAAGATTATCCGCCTTTCGGTGCGCGATCAGGTGCCCCAGCGAGGTGTCGATATCATCGAGGCATTGCTCGCATTCTATAACCGCGATATTCTCGAAGATAAGAACCGCTCGGCTATGCAGACCGAAGCGTTTATTCTTGACCGTCTTGTGATGATAAACGACGAGCTGAAAGATGTCGAAAACCGTCTTCAGACCTATCGTCAGCAGCATAACATATCTGACCTTCAGACCCAGTCGCATATCAATCTCACACAGCAGACCAACTACGACAGCCAGCTCGCCGAGGTGGACGCCGAATTGGCGCTTTTCGATGATATAGAGAAAATTATCCAGACATCGGAGACTCATCAGACGCTGCCTACGGTTGTGAGCCAGCCCGGACTGACTACCATCATCGAGACTTACAACCGCAAGGTAAACCAGTTTAACCGTACTATAGAGGGCAGTACTACCGACAATCCGCTGGTTGTCCAGATGCTTGGCGAACTCAACACCGACCGTGTGCGAATCATGCAGTCGATGGCCGCAGCGCGCCGCAATCTGATGAATATACGCTCGAATGTGCAGAAACTCGACCGTGCTGCCGGCGCCGAACTCGCATCGCAGCCCTCTGTCGACAAAGGCCTTCAGGAAATATTCCGCGAGCAGCAGGTCAAGGTCAATATATATACCTTCCTCCTGCAGCGCCGCGAGGAAATTGCCCTGCAGAAGACAATCGCCACCAGCACCGCTCGTCTTATCGACAATCCTATCAGCGACAGCCCCGTGGCACCGCGTAAGACTCTCATTCTGGCGGCCGCGTTCCTGCTGGGTCTGCTTATCCCCGGTGGTTATATATTCGCGCGTCGTTCTCTGTTCCCGACATTCAGCAACAAAGACGAACTCGAGCGCCTTACCAAAGTGCCTGTAATCGGTGAGCTTTGCAAGGCACCCAAAGAAGAGAAATCGCCTATTGTGGTCGCCGAGGGCGCTTCTACGCCTATTGCCGAGCTGTTCCGTCTGTTCCGCAACAATCTATCGTTTATCCGTAAGGCCGGCGACAGTTGCGTCATATTGATAACTTCGGCCGTGTCCGGTGAAGGCAAAACTTTTGTGGCTTCCAATCTTGCCATGACATATGCCCTGATGAACAAGAAGGTGCTTGTCATCGGCATGGACCTTCGCCGTCCGGTGCTTCCCACTGTTTTCGGAATCAAAAATAATGTTGGTGTCAGCACTTATCTTGCCGGCAAAGAAGAAGACCTGAAGAAAATTATTGTGCAGTCGGCCCAGAATCCCAACCTCTATGTTCTTCCCGCCGGTCCTGTGCCCCCGAATCCCAACGAGCTTCTTATGAGCGACAATATGACCGCTCTCATCAATACAGCCCGTGAGAATTTCGACTACGTGATTATAGACTCGGCTCCCGTCGGTCTTGTTTCCGACACGTTCCTTATCAGCCGACTGTCTGATATCCAGATTTTCGTTGTGCGTGCGGATAAATCGTCGAAATCGTCTCTCAAACTGCTCCATGAGGCTGTGGATTCAGGAAAACTTGCGAGTGCCTATCTGGTCGTAAACGATGTGGACATCGACTCGGGAGCTTATTCCTATCAGCGTTACGGTCATTACCGGGCCGGAAGCAAGAAAACGTACGGATACGGCTATTGACGGCCGTAGGCCCCCGCCAAATACAGGAAGCGTCAGAGCATTGCTCCGGCGCTTCTGCTTTTTTATGAACATTCGCAGGTTGGTTGGTGTTCTTTTCATGGATATAATCCCTCAGAACCTCAAAAAATTGGAAATCTATGAAACGATTAATTCTTGCGGCTGTGGCTGCTGTCCTTGCAGCACCTTTATGGGCTCAGGAACTCGATGAAGACTCTGTTCCGACACGTGCCATAATAGTGGCCGGCGATAAGTCGCACCCCGACCATCGGAGCAACATCGCTCTTATGTACTCGCGCGAGAATCTTGCGTTCGAGGACCCTGCCGCGCCCCGCTTTCTCTTTCTTGACAAGAAAGGAGAGGTAGCGCTGGGTATCGGAGGCTATCTTAAAGCCGTCGGCGAATACGATGTGGACGGAGCTGTAGACAACAATGATTTTTGCACAAACATGATACCTGTGCCGCTCAATCCGGCGCAGCGGCAACGTTTCGGCGCAACGGCCGCTCACTCCACCATCTTCCTTAAGATGGTGACAAGGCCGACCAAAGTCGGACGCGTGATAGTGTATATGCAGACTAATTTTACAGGGCCGTCCTATGGCCTACGACTGAAGCAGGCTTATGTCACGGTCGGGCACGTCACTCTCGGCAAGGCACGAAGTACATTCGCCGATGGCCCGGCTATGGCTCCTACGGTAGACGATCAGGGCCCGTCGGGTCAGGTGTCGGCTAAGAATCTGCTGGTGCAGTATGTCTCGCCGTCGTGGAGCGGTTTCTCCTTCGCAGCCTCGGCCGAGGTGCCCGATGTATCGTTCACGGCGGGAACTCAGGCCGGCTCTATCGCCCAGCGTTTTCCCGACATTCCGGCCTATATACAGTATGCATGGGATAAGGGCGGTTCCCATATACGCCTGTCGGGAATTATGAGGCAACTGAGCTACAGAAACCTTGAGACGCAGTCAAATCACTTTGTTACCGGCTACGGTGTGCAGCTCAGTACAATCGCCTTTTTTACGCCTGATTTCAATTTCTTCGGCCACTATACCTATGGCAAGGGAATCGCCTCTTATGTAAATGACCTTGCAGACCTCGGCTACGACCTTGTTCCGGCCTCTGCGGCGGGCAAACTCAAGGCTCCCGGTGTTGCGGGCTGGACTGCCGGTTTGCAGTATAATTTTTCGTCAAAGTTGTTCGCTACGGCTTCTTACAGCCGGGCTCAGCTCTATGATACGGCCGGAATGGGGGCCGACACTTACCGTTATGCGCAATATATCGCTGCCAATGTGTTTTACAATCTGTGGGGCGATTTACGTGTCGGTGTAGAGTATCTGCATGGTACCCGTAAGAATATTTCCGGAGTCTCGGGCAAGGCAAACCGTTTCGAGGCCATGCTCCAGTATTCATTCTGACCCCGTTTTTAACACGCTCTTAACGCGCATCGCTAAAACCTGTAGTCTTTGCGGTGCGTTTAATATTCGAACGACATGAGACTTTTATGGTTGAATGTTATATATACTCTCCCCGAGCGCTCCGTCCTCGCACAAGGCCGGGGCGCTTTTTTTGATTCATGATTTCAGATGGCGGGGAGGCTGAGGACGGTCTGGAGTATGTCTACTGCCTGGGTCACGGTGGCAACGCGGGCTATGGCGAAGCTTCGGCGCCCGTTGCGCTCGCGGATTTCAACCCTGCCGGGGTTGGCCTGCAGATAGTTCAGCAGGCGTCCGAACATAGGACTCTGGTAGTAGGCCTTGTTGGAGTCTCCGACAAAGAATATGTACATAGAACCCTGTTTCATCACCACTTTCTCGATGCCGAGCTTGCGGGCGAGGCGGCGTAGGGTAGGCACACGGAGTAGCTCGCGGGTCACGTCGGGAATGCGGCCGAAGCGGTCTTCGAGGCGAGCCTCGAAGGCTTTGAGGTCTGCCGGACGCTCGATGCTGTCGAGCTCCTGGTATAGGGCTATTCGCTCGCTTTCCTGAGGCACATACAGGGCCGGCAGGAGCAGCTCCAGGTCGCTTTCTATCACACAGTCGGCAACGAAATCCTCACCTTCGCTGGCCTCGTTGGCGCTTGCGTCCTTGATGTCGGGGAATTCCTCGGTGCGTAGTTCTGTCACAGCCTCGCGCAGCACTTTCTGGTATGTCTCGTAGCCAAGGTCGGCTATGAAGCCGCTTTGCTCGGCGCCGAGGAGGTTTCCGGCGCCGCGTATGTCGAGGTCCTGCATGGCGATGTGTATTCCCGAGCCGAGGTCCGAGAAGCTTTCGATAGCCTGGAGGCGACGGCGCGCGTCGGACGACAGGGTCTTTTCGTATGGCACCATCAGATAGCAGAATGCCTTGCGCGACGAACGGCCCACGCGTCCGCGCAGCTGGTGCAGTTCGCTGAGACCGAAGTTCTGGGCGTTGTTGATTATGATTGTGTTGACATTTGGCATGTCGATACCGCTCTCGATGATGGTTGTGGCGAGGAGTATGTCGTAGTCGTGCGCGGTGAAGTCGTTTATGGCTTTCTCAAGCTTTTCGGGCGACATCTGGCCGTGGGCCACGATGGTGCGGGCGTCGGGCACGAGGCGCTTTATCATGGCCTCGAGGTCGTAGAGACCTTCGATGCGGTGGTTCACGAAGAATACCTGGCCGCCTCGGGCGAGCTCGAAGTTAATGGCCTCGGCCACGGTCTCGTCGCTGAGCACGTCGACCGATGTGATGATAGGGTAGCGGTTTGGCGGCGGAGTGGCTATGGTAGAGAGGTCGCGGGCTCCCATGAGCGAGAACTGCAGTGTGCGGGGTATCGGTGTGGCGCTCATGGTGAGGGTGTCGATGTTGACCTTCATCTGTTTGAGCTTCTCCTTTACGGCGACGCCGAACTTCTGCTCCTCGTCGATTACGAGCAGGCCGAGGTCTTTGAACTTCACGCCCTTGCCGATGAGTTTGTGTGTGCCTATGATGATGTCGATTTTTCCGGCCTCGAGGTCGGTGAGAATCGCTTTTACGTCTTTAGCCGAGCGTGCGCGGGAGAGGTATTCCACGCGGACGGGGAATTCGGCCAGACGGTTCTTGAATGTGTGGTAATGCTGATAGGCCAGCACGGTCGTCGGCACGAGCACGGCTACCTGCTTGCCGTCGGTTGCGGCTTTGAAGGCCGCGCGGATAGCGATTTCGGTCTTTCCGAAGCCTACGTCGCCGCATATCAGGCGGTCCATCGGGCGCTCGCTTTCCATGTCGGCTTTCACGGCCTGAGTTGCCGTCAGCTGGTCGGGGGTGTCTTCGTATATGAAAGATGCCTCGAGCTCGTTCTGCATATATGTGTCGGGCGAGAATGCGAAGCCCTTCTGGTCGCGACGTTCGGCATATAGCTTTATGAGGTCGCGGGCTATGTCCTTGAGCTTGCTCTTGGTCTTGTTTTTCATCTTCTCCCACTGGCCCGAGCCAATGCGGTTTATTTTGGGCGGAACGCCCTCCTTGCCGCGGTATTTGGCGAGTTTATGGAGCGAGTGGATTGACACGAAGAGTATGTCGTTGTTCTGATATACGAGTTTTATTACCTCCTGCATGCGACCGTTGATGTTTGTGCGCAGCAGGCCGGCGAATTTGCCGACGCCGTGGTCGATGTGCACGATATAGTCGCCGGGCTCGATAGCACCCAGTTCTTTGAGCGAGAGGGCGAGTTTGCCGGAGCGGGCCCGTTCGCTCTTTAGGGTGTATTTGTGGAAACGGTCGAAAATCTGATGGTCGGTGAAGACGCATATTTTCGTTTCGTGGTCTACGAAGCCTTCGTGGAGGGTGCCGTCCACGCTTTCGAAATCGATTTTGTCGCCCCGGTCGGCGAAGATGGCCTTAAGTCGTTCGAACTGACGGGGATTGTCCGACAGTATGCAAAGACGGTATCCTTCGCCGAGAAAACGGGTGAAGGAGTCGCTTATGAGGTCGAAGTTTTTGTGATATATCCCCTGCGGAGAGCAGTCGAAGTCGAGCGTTGCAGCGGCTCCGTTATCGGGTTTTGTGGCGGCGGCAGTGAATTCGAGGCGTCGGAAGGAGAGAAGCTTATCGGTAAATTCGTCGGCATCGACGAGGCTTGCCGGGGCGTCGGCCTCGCCCTCTTCGGTCAGGAGGGTGAACGCCGAGATTTCGGTTGAGGCGACGGCACGCACCCGTTCGAGGGTGTAGTGCTCGTTGCGCATGGCAACGAGTGTCTTGGACGATACGAAATGGAGTATCGACAGCATGCCTTCGCCGCCGCTTACGTCGGCTGTAATGGCTACGCTGTCGAGCTTCTTCTCCGACAGCTGTGTCTCAATGTTGAAGGAGCGTATGGAGTCGATTTCGTCGCCGAAGAAATCGAGGCGCACTGGCAGTTCCTCGCTGTAGCCGAAGATGTCGAATATAGAGCCGCGGACGGCGAACTGGCCCGGTTCGAATACGTAGTCAACTTCTTTGAAACCTTTTTCTTTCAGCCATTTCTGCAGCTCCCTCATGTCTGTTGACGTGCTCTTCGCGAGGTGAATGGTGGCCGTGTCGAGGTCTTCGCGCGAGGCTACTCCCTCGGCCATGGCTTCAGGATATGTGACGAGAAAGCGCAGCCCGCCCGCCTTCACTCGGTTGAGGGCTTCGGTGCGCAGTATGCGGTTGGGAGCGTCGGCCTGGCCGTATTTGATGTCGCGTTTGAAGCCCGACGGCAGCATTGCCACGGTTTCTTCTCCTGCAAGGCGGCAGAGGTCGAAATAGAGATAACCTGCATCGTCGAGCGAATCGCCTACGACGAGTATGGGCGCGCCGTCGGCAGGTGCCGGTAGCCCGCAAAGCATTACAGCGGCCGACGAACCGGCCGCGCCTACTATCTGCGAATGTTTCTTGGAGGCCAGATTGGCCAGGGCTTTGCGCCGTGCGTTACCGAGGAGTGCGGCGCTGATTTCATTGAGTGTCATAAGCACCGCAAAATTACTAATTATGGCAGTAAAATAGGGGTATGGAGGGTTTAAAAAGTCAAAAAAGTCAAGATAATGGTTTCTGAGGCCGTACTATTACCTTAACTTTTTCAACTTAATACTTTATAAACCCTGTCTCAACGCAGATTCAGTTCCTGGACGGCGGATTTGTAGGTGTCGTCGCCGTCGGCTTCGAGGCAGAGGGTTATGCCACTCCAGAGACGGCGCGGGTCTTTGCCGAAATAGTCGGGGTCGTAGCGGAAGGTGTATTCGCCTGTCTGGATTACCGGCCCCGACAAGATGACTACGCGAGGACGCACCGCGGCGTGCTCCGATGAAATCTCGCGGCGGGTAGAGTCGGTGAATACCGGTTCGACCGTAAACTCGTCGCCCGGACGCGGAGCGTTGAGCTTTATGTGGCTGTCGGGATTATAGACCAGCAGTTCGCCGTTGATTTTGGCTGATAGATATTGCATTTTCTTGCCGTGCGACTGGCGGTAGCGAGCTCGGGTGAGTTGAGCCATCTCCTCGTCCTGATACCAGAACATATCGTGCGGGTCGGTGCTTTCAGTTCCGTCCTCGAGCCAGCGCGAAAGATAGACTCCGCCTTCCGGGCGCGGGTCGGCGAGAGCCTTGGCTATGAAGCGGGCAATGTAGTCCTGGGTTTCCGGCGAGAGGTCGAAGTGCCCTTTGCCGGCATCGCAGAGGAAAGATATGCGGCTGTCGGGATACATCATGCGGAACGCGAGGGCCGGACGGACGCGCGCCTCCCACCATTCGTATTCGCCCTCGATCATGAGGCCCGGAATACGGTCGATATTCCTTGTGCGCCCCCACTCGATGTTTTCGCGTCCATAACCGCACAGATTGGTGCGCGGGGCATCGCCGTGAAAGGATATTATGCAGAGGGTGCGGTCATTGTTCCACGCGGCGAAATTCCAGGGGAAAGTGGCCTGGGCCGAATGTCCGAATGGTATTATCGGAGCTGTGGCGATTTCCGGATGTTCGGTGCCTGCGGCGAAATCGGCCATAATCTGCTCGAAACGCTCCTGGCAACCCTTGCTCACATCCCAGTTCTGCGAGCCGTTCTGAATAAACGCCATGGCAACACCCAGGCTATCCATCTTACGGCAGAATTCCTCGCTGCGGAACAGCACTTCCTCGGTCATATTCTGATGGCAGTAGAGCACGGCCTGAACCTCGGCAGCCCCTCGCGGCAGCCGCAGACAGGCTTTGGAGCCGTCCTCGCCGCAGACATAGTCGAAGCTGACTGTTCTGTTGAAATCTATGGCAAAAACAGGGAGTGTCGCAATGAGAAGAAGAATGGCAGTTGCTAATCTCATGATTCTATTGGTTTATGTAAATATACGGTGAAAACCGGAGTCGCACTCAATTGTCTATTGGATAGTGTTTCGACATATCTGTCTGCAATCTATTGGAGATGAATGCGTATGTCGCAGAAATTACACGTGCGCCAGGTAGGCTGAATAATTACTGAAAAGAATTTTTCGTCGGTCTTCTTCTTTTGATATGCGGAAATAATGCAGTAACTTTGCAGTCGGAAAATAATGCAGATATGAACGATACTTTCGATATGGTGGCCAAAACCTTCCAGGGTCTGGAAGATGTGCTGGCCGAAGAGCTCCGCGGTCTCGGGGCAGAAAATGTGATGCCCGGCAAGCGCATGGTAAGCTTCTCAGGCGACAAGGCCATGCTTTATAAGGCCAATATGTGTTGCCGCACGGCATTGAGAATACTGAAGCCTATATATACATTCCGCGCTTCAGACCCCGACAGCCTCTACGAGGCCGTAAAGGGTTTCGACTGGAGCTCGCTGATGGACGAATCGAAGACTTTTGCCATCGATGCCACTGTGTTCAGCGATGAGTTCCGTAATTCTCAGTTCGTGACCTACCGCGTGAAAGATGCCATTGTCGACTGGTTCCGCGACCATAACGATGACGGCCGCCGTCCGGGCGTGCGTATCGAAGGTGCCGACATTATGCTCAATGTGCATATCTCGGGCCGCGATGTCACTATTTCGCTTGATTCCTCGGGCGAGTCGCTCCACAAGCGAGGCTGGCGCAAGGCTCAGACGGAAGCTCCCATCAATGAAGTTCTTGCCGCAGGCATGATTCTGATGAGCGGCTGGCGAGGCGAGACACCGTTTGTAGACCCCATGTGCGGTTCCGGCACATTCGTAATCGAGGCCGCTCTTATTGCCGCAGGCATTGCTCCGGGTATTTACCGCAAGCATTTCGCCTTCGAGACATGGCCCGATTTCGACGCCGAGCTTCTCGAAAGCATATACAACGACGATTCTGCCGAACGTGAGGTGACTGTTCCTATCATCGGCGCCGACATACAGCGCAGAGCGCTCGAGATTTCGCTTGAAAACGCCAAGAGCGCAGGCGTGGACCGCTATATCACCTTCGAAAAGAAACCGATGGAAGACTGGACGGAAGCTCCTCAGCCCGCCGGCGTACTCATAACTAATCCGCCTTACGGCAAGCGTATTGCAGCCGACGACATGAACGCTCTCTATTCTACTATCGGCACAAAGCTCAAACATGTGTTCCAGGGCTATCATGCATGGATAATCGGCTATCAGGACGAGTATTTCCATGAAATCGGTCTGGCTCCTTCGCAGAAAATAGCCCTCAACAACGGCGGTCTCGACTGCGAACTGCGCGAGTATGTGATTTTTGAAGGCTCCAAGCGCAGTTTCCGCGCCGGAGGCGGCAAAATAAAGGAAGAACGCCGTCCGGCTGAGCGCAAGGGCGCTCCCAAGAGCAAAAAAGACGGTGAACGCCGTCCGTTCGACCGCAAGCCGCGACGCGACGACCGCAAGAAGCCTTTCGACCGCAAGCCTCGCACAGATGAGGAGTCGCCGGTACAGAAAGAACGCCGCCCCCTCGACCTCAAGCGCCTCGGCCGCACCCCATCGATTTCTGCCGACAAAGAAATCGTGATAAACCGCCCCGCATGGCGCGCCCGCAAGAAAAAAGACTAATCTTTTTCCTGCAATTATGAATTATGAATTAATGAATTATGAATTGAAAGCTCTTTTTGCAGCAGTCGATTGTAATTCTGATAGTCATGATTCATAATCAAACTCTGAATTCATAATTCATAATCCATAATTCATAATTTGAATAAACGATGAACGTTCTTTTGCTCGGCAGCGGCGGTCGTGAATGCGCCCTGGCCTGGAAACTTAGCCAAAGCCCGCTGATGGGCAAATTCTTCATTGCCCCCGGTAATGCTGGCACTTCTGCCTATGGCACTAACCTTGATATCAAGCCGACCGATTTTCCTGCGGTGGCAAAAGCAGTGGCCGATAACGATATAGACCTCGTGATTGCCGGTAATGAAGACCCGCTGGTGCTCGGAATCCGCGAATTCCTCGCCTCATACCCCGATCCGAAGGTGTCGTCGGTGCTTATGCTTGGCCCTGGCAGCGAAGGTGCTGCTCTCGAGGGTTCCAAAGACTTCGCAAAGGGTTTCATGGCTCGCCACGGTATCCCGACCGCGCGCTACTTCACCGTTACTGCCGAAAACGTTGAGGAAGGCGATAAGTTCCTTGAAAGTCTCAAGGCGCCATACGTCCTCAAGGCCGACGGACTCGCAGCCGGCAAAGGCGTGCTTATCGTTCCGAACCTCGAAGAAGCCAAGGCCGACCTTCGCACCATGCTTGCCGGTCAGTTCGGCAAGGCTTCGGCCACTGTCGTAATAGAGGAATTCCTTTCGGGCATAGAATGTTCGGTATTCGTGCTTACCGATGGCTCCGGCCGATACATAATCCTTCCCGAAGCAAAGGACTACAAACGTGTCGGTGAAGGCGATACCGGCCTCAATACCGGCGGTATGGGCGCTGTAAGCCCTGTGCCTTTCTGCACTCCCGACTTCATGGAGAAGATACGCACACGCATTGTCGAGCCTACTGTACAGGGCTTGAAAAATGATAATATAGATTACCGTGGTTTCATATTCCTCGGCCTTATCGATTGTGCCGGCGAGCCTTTTGTGATTGAATACAACGTGCGCATGGGTGATCCTGAGACAGAGGTTGTGATGCCCCGCATAGCTTCCGACCTCCTTCCCGTGGCGGTGGCTGCTGCGAAAGGCAATCTTGAAGGCTGCACTCTCGAAGCCGATCCGCGTACGGCCGTTACAGTGATGGCTGTGTCGGGCGGTTATCCCGGCGACTATGCCAAGGGTCTGCCTATCACAGGAAATCTCACTCCGGAGAAGTCTATCGTATTCCATGCCGGAACCAAGGCCGCGCCGGAAGTCGTGACAGCCGGTGGTCGTGTTATTGCCGTGACATCATATGGCAGCGACATTCCTTCGGCTGTAGCTCAGTCGTATGCCTCGCTTGCCGATATTCACTTCGACGGCATGTATTTCCGTCGCGATATCGGCAAGGACTTGCTCAAATAATTTGGTGATTCAGGTAAAACAATGGCGTCGAAAGCTGCGATAATCACTCGTGTGCTTCATAGCCGCGGCACGGCTGCCGTGATGGCTGTATGGTCGCTCATAGCCTTCTGCATGTGCTATGCGGCCGGCCGCATGGTGCATATAACCGGCGACAAGGGTGTCGCCTTTCCTTCGGCCAACGAATGGATGGCGCCAGGCTTGCCTGATTTTCTGGCTGCGATTGCTTCTTATGGCATAGCTATATTCCTGATGATATCGATTTGCAAGATTTTCAATGTCTTGCGCTCGATGACATGGCTGCATGTGGCGCTTTTCGGGCTCATGCAGGGCGCTACACCCGACCTTGCCGTGCAGTTCTTTACTGGCGACATGCTTCTGATTGTCGTGCAGGTCTGTGTGCTGCTGATGCTCGGCTCCTACAGGGAGGTGCGGGCGTCGGGGCATGTGTTCCTGATATTTTTCCTGCTTTCGCTGTTTACGACAACCCAGTATAGCTATGTCGTTTATATGCTTGTGTTTCTGCTGGCATGTGCGCAGATGCAGGTGTTCAACGGCCGTACTCTCGTTGCGGCGCTCATCGGCATCATAACTCCGTGGTGGATATTGCTCGGCTTCGGCATTATATCGCCCGCCGACATTCACATGCCCGTGATTACGAGCATATTTTCGGTCATCAACCTGAACGATACCTTTCTGCTGCTTATATCGGTAGGGTTCACGGCGTTTCTGATAGTGCTGTCGCTGGTTCTGAATGTTTTCCGCACGATTGCGTACAATGCTCGGGCCCGCGCCGTCAACGGAGTGTTCACGGTGCTTTCGCTGGCTACTCTGGCGGCATGCTGCCTTGATTTCAGGAATATAATATCATACATACCTCTTCTCAACTTTTGCGCCGCATTGCAGGTGTCGCACTATTTCGCCGTTCACAGAGCCGAAAAAACGTGTATAGCCATTCTGCTTATTATGGGCGCATATATAGCACTTTACATATGTCAAAGAGTGATATAAATCTTATTGTGGAGGCTAATGTGCCTTTTGTGCGCGGTCTCCTCGATTCATATGCCAGTGTGCGCTATCTCAATCCGGAGGAGATTACCCCGGCTGAGGTGCGCGACTGCGACGGCATGATAATCCGCACCCGTACCCGCTGCGACGAGGGCTTGCTTGTGCGCTCGAAGTGCAAGATGGTGGCGACTGCTACAATCGGGCTCGACCATATCAACCTCGATTACTGCCGCCGCACGGGTGTGACGGTTGTCAACGCCCCCGGATGCAATGCCGCTGCGGTCGCACAGTACGTGATGGCTTCGATAATGCATGTCATCAACCGTCCGCTTGCCGACTACACGATAGCCGTAATCGGTGTCGGTCATGTCGGCAGTATTGTTGAGCGCTGGGCGAAGGGCTTCGATATGAAGGTGCTCCGATATGACCCGCCGAGGCAGCGTGCTGAAGGCGGCGAAGACTGGGCCGACCTCGAAACAATTGCCCGCCAGGCCGATATCATCACTTTCCACACGCCGCTGACGCGTGAGGGAGAAGACAAGACCTACCATATGGTAGACGAGGCTTTCTTGAGCCGTCTGCGTCGTGCTCCGATAATGATAAACAGTGCCCGCGGCGAGATTTTCGACACAGAGGCGGTTGTCGCCGCCAAGGACGCCGGCAAGGTCGGTCCGCTCATCATCGACTGCTGGGAGAATGAACCGCGGATAGATGCCGCGTTGCTTGAGCGCACGGCGATTGCCACGCCGCATATAGCGGGTTATTCGCGCGAGGGCAAGATTCGCGCCTCTCAGACTGTGCTCGATGCCATTACTACGTTTTTCATGTTGCCTCGGGTGACAATAGATGCGCCTCTGCCTCCTGCTCCGGCGCGCACGGTGTCGTTTGGAGGGCTTATGAATAGTTTCGACCCGACTCCGGTGTCGGAGGCTCTCAAGGCTTCTCCCGAGACTTTCGAGAAGCAGCGCAACGAATACAGCTATCGCTCCGAGGCTCCTGAAGGGTGAGTCATCCCTGGACCTCGGGTATAGAGAATAAAGTCAGGATTAATAGTTTGGGCGTGTTTCCCTGAAAACTGTAATCTTGACTTTTTTGTTTTTTATGGCAAAAAAATCCCGGACCGCTGAGCGGCTCGGGATTCTTTTTGCTGTATTTCTACGAATTAGAGCTGAGGACCAGCTGCAACAAGGGCCTTGCCGGCTTCGTTGTTTTCGTACTTCTTGAAGTTCTTGATGAAACGTTCTGCGAGGTCTTTAGCCTTAACAGTCCATTCTTCGGCGTTAGCGTAGGTGTCGCGGGGATCGAGAATATTGGTATCTACGCCGGGAAGTTCGGTAGGAATTTCGAAGTCGAAGATGGGGAGCTTCTTGGTGGGAGCTGTGAGGATAGCACCGTCGAGGATAGCGTCGATGATACCGCGGGTGTCGCGGATCGAGATACGCTTGCCTGTACCGTTCCAGCCGGTGTTCACGAGGTATGCCTTGGCACCGCTCTGCTGCATACGCTTAACGAGTTCTTCAGCGTATTTGGTGGGGTGGAGTTCAAGGAATGCCTGGCCGAAGCAAGCCGAGAAAGTGGGGGTAGGCTCGGTGATGCCGCGTTCTGTACCGGCGAGCTTGGCGGTGAAGCCGCTGAGGAAGTAGTACTTGGTCTGCTCGGGGGTGAGGATGCTTACGGGAGGAAGAACACCGAATGCGTCGGCGCTGAGGAAGATAACGTTCTTCGCAGCGGGGCCGTGGCTGATGGGCTTCACGATTTTCTCGATGAAGTCAATGGGGTAGCTTACGCGGGTGTTTTCTGTCACGCTCTTGTCGGCGAAGTCGATTTTGCCTTCAGCGTCAACGGTAACGTTCTCGAGGAGAGCGTTGCGACGGATAGCGTTGTAGATGTCGGGTTCGCTTTCTTTGTCGAGGTTGATAACCTTTGCATAGCAGCCGCCTTCGAAGTTGAATACGCCGCTGTCGTCCCAGCCGTGTTCGTCGTCACCGATGAGGAGACGTTTGGGGTCGGTCGAG
This sequence comes from uncultured Porphyromonadaceae bacterium, assembly GCA_946553045.1. Lineage (GTDB taxonomy): Bacteria > Bacteroidota > Bacteroidia > Bacteroidales > Muribaculaceae > CAG-873. Next base: position 17,469 of record CAMNRO010000055.1, read on the forward strand.
AGGGTGGTCTTGCCTGTGCCGGAGAGACCGAAGAAGATAGCGGTGTTTTCGCCGTTCATGTCGGTGTTGGCCGAGCAGTGCATGGAAGCGATGCCCTTGAGGGGGAGG
>CAMNRO010000056.1 GCA_946553045.1 uncultured Porphyromonadaceae bacterium
TTCAGATTTTGTGTATAAAATAGAGGCTGCCTAACTTTGGTTGTTAGACAGCCTCAATTTTTTTATTCTGTGTTTTTTAAGCTTTTGATAATAACGGAAATCCTTTCAGCTTACTTCTGGAATTTAGAATTATGGCGGAGAAAGATATTGCTGCAAGGAAGAGTCCATGTGCTGAAATCAGACCACAAAATCCGCTGAGGCCAAACCATATGCAACAGAAATATACGGAAAGCAGATATGTTGAGTATTTGAGTCGTCTGACAATGAGAAAGACTGCTGTAAGGAACAAGACGTGCACAATGAGCCCGCACCAGCCGGTTGCGATGTAAATCTGTACCGGTATTACTTCAACCAATGCTGCGACCTCCTCATTTTCTGACACATCGGTATAAAGTTCATTGACAATCACATATTTGGCCACAGTATTCTTTTCCGGGTGGAGAAATCCTAAACCGGTCCACTGGCGCCCTTCTTCATTGACAAGGTCGAGTTTCGGGAGTATCTGTGCCATGCGGCCTGACGCGAAATCGGCAAGGTCTTCATCATCGGCCGCTTCCATAAGAATAGATAACTGGTCTACCGACGATTTTATTCGGAGACGGCTTTGGATGATATATTCGCTTTTCCTTTCAGGCAGTAAACCGTCGACATAGTATAATGCGACAAGAGAAAGCAGCCCCAGAAATATAGCCAGGAACAATTTGCGAATACCAAAACGGAAGAATATATATGCAGCTATAAAACCTGATAGAACAGAGAAAGTCTGACTGGCAAACAGGGCAAGCGAAACGACAGCCCATTGCCAGAATCGAAGTTTATAATACCTGGCGACAGGATATACCAGCAATGCCATCGGGAAAAGGCCGGGAGGGTACTTCCTGAAAAAGCTGAAGGACAGCGGTGACATCAGCGGATCGAAGAAAGTTGAGTCGCGGTAGGCTGCCGTACAAGGCATTAGAATGTTTCCGCATAATATGAAACCGTCGATTATATAGAAGATGCAGGCAAGGAGGACATATGGAAAAAGCCGGTTCCAGAATTCAGTTATTGCGAACTGTCTGCGGGAAAAAGTTACAATAGGTATTATGAAAAAGATAAAAGCCAGATAGTTGCGCCATGTATATAGCTGCACAGTCATTGTCTCGAGCGAAAACCATGCTATGCAAAGCAATGCTATTCCGTAGGCAACGATTACAAAGAGTGTGCGCTTTACTATCGGCGGTTTTATGTAGGTGAAGAATAGTACAAGACTCGCCACCACGCATATGTCGTATGTCTTTACCGGAAGTGTGTTCTCCTGTGTGAGCCCGTAGTTGCCCAGAAAGAGCAGGCACATTATGATAAAGTCGTAAGGATTCTCTCTGTAGGCTTTGAACATCATGGCCAGAGAGATTATGATGGCAGGGTAGAACGACAAGCCTGTCAGCGACAGCGAGAGCATGAAACCAAGTGCCGTAAGCCAGTCTCGGCGCTGTATCAGAGGGTAGACACGCGTCAAGACCGGCTTGCTGCCGGCAGAGACTTCGGCTGATAGTGCAAGCTTAGTTTCCGTAGCCGTATTCTTTGCGGGATTTCGAACCGTTGATTATAATCGAGAGCTTTTTAAGACGGTTGTGCTCATATATGTCGTTAAGCTCTTTGAACGCCGTTGTCTTAGTCCGGTTGAGACGGCAGACACAAATGGTGGCATCGGCAATACGGTCGAGGGTGAATGTATCGCTTACAAGTCCGAGCGGGGCAGTGTCGACTATTATATAGTCGTACATGTCGCGGAGTTCGGCAAAGAGCTCATCTACTTTTTCAGACGCAAGAAGTTCAGCAGGGTTTGGAGGCACCGGCCCCGCTACAATAGTGTCGAGATTGTCTACACCCGGCACTTTCTCAACAATCTGGCTTATGGAGAGCGACTGCGACGACAGATACTGGGTTGCGCCATATTTCGGCGATATGCCGATGTATTGAGCCAATGTAGGTTTGCGGATATCCATGCCTACAATTATCACTTTTTTGCCCAGGGCGGCAAGCGATGCGGCCATATTCAGCGATATGAAACTCTTGCCTTCTCCCGGAACGGAAGATGTGAGCAGCACAACCTTGTCTGTCGAATTATTAAGCACAAACAGAAGGCTTGAGCGAAGCATGCGGAACAATTCTGCAGCTGATGTTTTGTTGCCATTGACTGCTACAATTTTGTCGCCCGACTTGTCTTCGCACATTTCTCCCAGAAGCGGTATGTCTGTAACTTTTTCGACATCGCTCCGGCTTTCAATGACATTGGAGATGAGGCGCCGCAAGAACAAGGCAATGGGCGGCAGCATGAACGAGAAGAGTATGGCAAGAATAAACACGAGTTTGTTGCTCATGCCCAACGGTTCGCTCAGAGTGAACGCGGAGTCTACCACAGTGCCTTTGGGGAATGAATTGGCAAGTGCCATCGATACTTCTTCTTTGCGCTGAAGCAGGAAAAGATAAAGACTTTGTTTAAGTTCCTGCTGACGCTTGAGATTGAGGAACTCGCGCTCATTCAATGGCGCTGTGCCGAGTTTGGCAGTGGCCTGCGCTATATTATTCTGAACATCACGGATTCTAAGGTTGACATTATCAAGGGTTTTGGCAAAGGAAGCCTTGATATTGTCTCGGAGAGTCTTAATTTTTTCATCGAGGAGTTTCAATGCCGTGTTATCGGCCCGTGCACTTGTCAGAAGATCCTGTCGCTGCAACAGGAGGGCATTGTACGCCTCGAGACCTCCGGGAACGTCTTCTGCCTCCGAGGTTATGGGAACAAGGCTATATTCATTGGCCGGATCAGCAAGGAAGTCGCTTGCCATACGGATAATTTCCTGCTGTGTGCGCAGAAGGAGAAGCGCATTTTCGAGCTCAGTCTGTTTCTGGAACTGTTTTCCGGCCTCAAGTCCGACGTCGATAATTCCACGCTTCTGCTTGTAATTCTGAATTTCAGTTTCGATGTCGTTGAGGTCTTTTGTGAGAATCTTGAGACGTCCGTCGATGAATTGAGATGTCAGGTCGTTTTTTTCATTCTTCTGGACAATTGTCCGTTTGTTATAGAGCTCAATGATTTTGTTGAGTATGTTCTTCCCATAGTCGGGATATGGAGTGTTAATGCCCATCTGGACAACATTGCTTCGCTTGGATGCAATCTCGCTTGTTACGGCCACATCAAGTTCTTCGGCCGCGCTGTCGTATCCCTGAACGGTTATGACTTCTTTAAAATCCTTATTGGCGATAAAGTTATCGGTCTTTGTGAATGTGAAGGTGCCGAAGTCAGACTGGAGAGTGTAGGGGAGTTCGATTTCATCAACCTCAACAAAGACTTCTTTGCGGGCTTTACCTTCAATATCTATTTTGCCGTTTTTTTTCACATTCAGTTTGAATGCGAGAGAGACAGAAAGAGTGTCGAGCATTCCTGCCGACGGGGTAATCTCGATGGGATAGTCGTCGTAGGCAAATGTGGTGTTAAGGAATCCTTTTTTGACAAAATACTTAGTGCCTAAAGACAAATCCTTGGCAACGTCCTTGTACAATGAATGCGATGAAATTATAAAGATTTCATCATATACGAAACCGTTATTGCCGAAAAGACCGCTCAGCCCGGTCATGCCCATTGCCATCGACGTAGGACTGCTCGATTCTTCTTCTTGATTTATGAGCACATTCGCGCGTACGGCATATTCGGGCTTGTGAATCTTGCAGTAAACAAAAGCGAGGCCTGCGCATGCTATGAAGGAGATTAAGAAAAGCCACCACTTGCTTATGTATTGGCGCAGAAGCTCGGATATGTCGATAAAGTCTGATTTATTAGAAGCCATCAGCTGAAAACTTTGTTGGGTTATTTAACGACGAGTGCTATCACTAATGATGCTACAACAGATGTGGCACTTACAATTGTCGATATAACCGACAGTTTGAATGAGTTATTCGTGTTGTACCTTGAATTTGATTGTTTGATATTGTTCGGAGACACGTAGACATAGTCGTTCTGCTTCAGATAGAAGTATGGCGAATTAAGAGTCTCAGCCTTGTTAAGGTCCAGATGTGCGTAAGTGCGGTTGCCGTTTTCTTCACGTATTACGAGTACATTGGAACGCTCGCCGTATTCCGTGAGGTCTCCTGCCTGTACGAGTGCGTCAAGCACAGTCATACGCTGTCTTGTCAGAGGGATGCGCGAGGGTGATCTGACTTCACCGCCGACCGACACCATGAAATTCAGAATTCTGACATCGACTACAGGGTCCTTCACGTCTTTTGATATTTCTTTTGTGAGATATTCGGAGAGTTGTTCGGTTGTCATTCCGCTGACGTGAATGGTGCCTATGACGGGGAAATTAATATCGCCCTGACTGTTTACTATGTATGTCTGGATACGGGGTGAAGAAGAAGAGGCCAGTGTCGATGTTGTCGCCGGATTAATGAGGGGCATCTGATAGATCGCGGTCGCTTCAGGATTGATGGAATTTACGGTGATAGACAGTTCATCGTCAGGCCGGATAGTCGGCAGATAGTCGAGGGTGTCGAGCTCTCCTGTTTTAATTTCCTTGATATCTACAAAATATGGAAGCACATTCTTGGGCGACGAGCATGAAGCCAGACTGATTAATGCAGCAAAAATAATCGGGAGATATGGTAGTTTCATTATTGTTATTATGCTCTTTTTTGTCGGTTTATATAGTCTGTAAAATTACAGGGCCGAGGTTCTTGAAATAATCTGATTGTCGGCTGTAATGATTATGTTTAATAAACGTAACCAAAAGCTAAATATTGCCCTGCCCGAATTCGTTGTGCAGACTCTCGAAACGCTCCCGTATGGCAGGTCCGAACTTATCCATCGATGCGCGTACTCTTTCAATACTTTTTTTGCAACCGTCGCCCCCCTTGGAGTAAAAGCAGTCAGCATAGCATATGAGCCGTTCAAGCGTGGTTTCCGGCATATATGAGCGGTCTGTGGGCAGAGGGAGACCTGCATTTATTATTTCAGGAATCGTCAGCCCGGCTCCGGTGTGCCGCTCTGCCACGCGTGCTATTTCCTCTGGAGCCCCTGATGACCGAAGCATGTCGGCTCCGATAGCTCCATGACACAAATAAGGCGCTTGCCCGAAACAGTCAATCCCAGGAGCGTTGGTCTTGATGATGCCGATATCATGAAGCATTGCGGCACATTCTATTTCGTCATTGCTGATGTCAAGATTGAGATTTGCCGCAATATTTATGGCAAGCTCAGACACCGCCTCGCTATGAGACAACAAAATCCCGCGGACTTTTCTGTCAGCGGGATATATGTTGTCTATGATTGTTTTCCAATCGCAGGCTTTCATTCAACTATAGTGTTCCAGCCATAGATATCGGGCGTTTCGCCAAGTCTGATGGCATTGAGAGCATTGTAGAGTTTTGTTGTCACGGGGCCCGGTTTGCCGTCTTTCGACAGAATGTATTTCGTTCCTGTATCGATATCATCGATTTCTCCAATCGGAGAACATACGGCCGCAGTGCCGCAGGCTGCAGCTTCGGAGCAGTCCGCCAGTTCTTCCACTGCGATATGACGCTGTTCAACTTCAATGCCCATGTCTCGCGCAAGAGTCATAAGGCTCATGTTTGTTATCGACGGAAGAATCGAATCTGATTTCGGAGTTATATATTTGCCGTCCTTGATTGCGTAGAAATTAGCCGGGCCGCATTCGTCAAGGTATTTTTTCTCTTTCGGGTCCAGATAGAGCACTGCCGAGTAGCCCATTTCATGAGCCTTATGGCCTGCGCCAAGAGATGCGGCGTAGTTGCCGCCCACTTTCCATCGTCCGGTTCCATGGGGTGCCACACGGTCGAAGTCGCGCATGATGCAGATGTTGGTGTTCTTGAATCCGCCTTTGAAATAAGGACCTACCGGAGTTACCATTATGATGAAAAGGTATTCATCGGCTTCTTTAACGCCGATGCGGGGGCTGAGCCCGATTTCGAGAGGCCTGATATACAGAGATGCACCGCTGCCATATGGCGGAATGAAGCGCTCGTTCAGCTTTACGGCTTTAATACACATCTCTTTGAAAAGTTCAATAGGCACTGGCTCCATAAGAATGCCTTTGGCTGATTCGATCAGACGCTTGGCGTTTTCTTCAAGACGGAATATTCTGATTTTGCCATCGACGCCTCTGAATGCTTTGAGGCCTTCGAAGAGTTCCTGGCCGTAATGAAGAGAGGTTGCGGCCATATGGATATTTATTGTATCGGATTGAGAGACTTCTATTGGTCCCCATTTGCCGTCGCGGAATTCACAACGTATATTATAGTCGGTCGGGAAGTATCCGAAAGGCAGATTTGCCCAGTCAATTTGCATGTCCATCAAAAACGTGTTTTTAGGGGGTTAGCGTATGCAAAGTTAAGCATTAATTCCAATTTCGTGTCTTTTTTTGAGGCGCTAATTGAAAAAATGTGTGGTAAAAAAGGTGAAAAAGTAATAAATGGTCATTACGTGACAATGGCCGGATTCCAGAGCGGTTCCGGCCATTGTTGTAATTGATGGTTGCCGGTCAATTTACGCGGAATCGATCAGTACCGTCTGTAAAATATGCTACTGTCTGAGTGGCGGCGGCAACACCTGCATTCATATTTGCTTCTGCTGTCTGGGCTCCCGATTTCTTCGGTGTGAAGAAAACGCGGTTGCCGAAGCGGGCCTGAAGTTCTTCGGCATTCTTGGGCTTGACATCGGCGAAATACTTCAGATCCGGACGCTCTTCAAGAATCTGAGCGAGTTCGGCCTCGTTTATCACTTCTTTGCGGGCTGTGTTGATGAGGACTGCGCCTTTGGGAAGTTGCCCGATAAGGTCTTTTCCGATAGACCCGATAGTCTCGGGTGTTGCCGGAATATGAATAGAGACAATGTCGCTTTGAGAATATAAATCAACAAGCGATTCTGCCATACCTACACCATTGGTGGCCATTACGTCTGCCGGACAATAAGGGTCGATGGCCTTCACTTCCATTCCGAAGCCTTTAGCAATTGCGGCTACGTGCCTGCTCACTTGTCCGAATGCTTGAAGACCAAGACGCTTGCCGGAAATTTCGAAGCCTGTGGTGCCGTCATAGCTGTTTCGGGCAGCCATTATGGCCATGCCTATCACAAGTTCTGCAACAGCATTGGAGTTCTGTCCGGGAGTGTTTTCAACAATCACGCCAGCGGCTGTAGCTGCTTTTAGGTCGATATTATCGTAGCCGGCACCGGCGCGCACAACAATTTTCAGCTGAGGCGCAGCCGCAAAGAGCGCTTCGTCGACAATGTCGCTTCTGACGATAAGTGCTTGGGCGTCGGAGGCTGCAGCGCGCAGTTCGTCGGGAGATGAATATTTCTCGAGAAGGGCAAATTCATGTCCTGCGCCTTCGATGACGGCCCGCATGCTGTCGACAGCCTTCTTTGAGAATGGTTTTTCGGTGGCTATAAGAACTTTCATGACGGCGGATTATTTGTGTGTGGATTCGAAATCGTGCATTGCATCAACAAGCACCTTCACACTCTCTATAGGCAGAGCATTGTACAGGGAAGCGCGGAAGCCGCCAACAGAGCGGTGACCCTTGATGCCTACAATGCCACGCTGTGCGCAGAATTCTATGAAATCAGCCTCAAGATTCTTGTATTCAGGAGTCATGACAAAGCATACGTTCATAATAGAGCGGTCTGCCGGGTCTGTGACTGTGCCTTCGAACATATTCGAAGAGTCAATCGCATCGTAGAGATATGCGGCTTTTTCGAGGTCGCGGCGTTCGAGTTCTGCTATTCCGCCAAGCTGTTTGTAGTAGCGGAGGGTCTGGAGAGCGGAGAATATGGGCAGCACGGGAGGAGTGTTGAACATCGAACCCTTCTTGATGTGGGTGCGGTAGTCCAGCATGGTAGGAATCTGGCGATCTACTTTGCCAAGCGCATCTTCGCGGACGATGACAAGAGTAACACCGGCCGGGGCGAGGTTTTTCTGAGCTCCGGCGTAGATGGCATCGTAGTTGGAGAAGTCAATCTTACGAGAGAAAATGTCGGAACTCATATCGGCAATAATGCGGCAGGGTACGACTGGGTCCTTGCGTATTTCTGTGCCGTAGATGGTGTTGTTTGTTGTGTAGTGGAAGTAGTCTGCGTCGGCAGGAACCTCAAATCCCTTGGGGATAAAGGTGTAGCCAGCTTCTTTGGAAGAGGCTACTACGTCGACGTCGCCAAAGAGACGGGCTTCTTTGATTGCGTTTGAAGCCCATGTGCCGGTATCGATGTATGCGGCTTTTTTGGCAAGGAAGTTGAATGGAATCATGCAGAACTGCATGGAAGCGCCTCCGCCAAGCCAAAGCACATGGAAGCCTTCGGGTATTTCGAGAAGTTCTTTAACCATAGCGCTCGCTTCATCAATCACAGCCTGAAACTGTTTACTGCGGTGTGATACTTCCAGAATGGACAGGCCCATATCCGCAAAGTTGATTATTGCGTCAGCTGTATTGCGAATGGTATATTCGCTCAGAATCGACGGTCCGGCATAAAAGTTGTGTTTCTTCATAATTAATATTAGTTATTGACGAGTTCTTTGCGCAAATATATGAAATGATTTCGAAATAGCAAAAACTATCGAAAAAACTATCGCGCCCCATATGGAATATTCCACAAAAGGACGCGATTGTAATAGTACTTCAGTTCAGAACCATGCTTAAAGGCCGTGAGTCTGTGCCCGGATAAAACGCACGGGCAAATTGTTTGATAAAAGCAATGGTTTCTGGCTTTGGCGATTTCGGCGCCGAAATTGAATTGCGCATGGCCGGACGTGGGCGGCAGGCTTTGAAGCTTTCGCCTCGGGAGGATAGAGTAGAACTTTTATCCATAGGCAGGAAGGTATTAGGTTTATTGGTATAACGTCCGGATCTATAAATTTATTGTATTATAATTGATTGCAAATACTGTTAAAAAATAGAATTCAACTCGGAAATTTGTCATTTATTGTCTTCGAATGGTTAAATAATGCGAAGTGAGACACAAAAACGTTGTCATTTTACTGAAGTTTTTGTATTTTTGCAGATACAAATATGATTATCCATTAAAACCAATCTGCCTATAGACCGATTTCTACTCTAATCAAAAAACAGGAATAGAAAAATGCAGACTTATACTATGCTTACCGACGAGCAGTTGGTGGCAGCTTATGCAAAGGGCGAAAACAATGCATTCGACGTCCTCCTCTCCCGGCATAAGACAAAACTGTTTAACTACATACTTCAGATTGTCCGCGATCGCGACCTTGCCGATGATATTTTTCAGGAAACGTTCGTTAAAGTTATCATAACTATACGACAGGGTCGCTACAAGGATTTTGGCAAGTTTTCAGCGTGGCTTTCGAGAATTGCGCGCAATCTTGCCATCGACTCTTTCCGTGCAGAAAAAAGCGAAGGCGGCATATCTGCCGATACTTCCGATTACGACATATTGAATCGCCGGGAGTTGTCGGAAGATACTATCGAAGACGTAATTATAGATTTGCAGATTGAAAGCGATGTGCGCGCTCTCATAGATGAGCTTCCTGAGTCTCAGAAAGAAGTTCTTACCATGAGGTATTATAAAGATATGTCGTTCAAGGAAATTGCAGAGCAGACCGGCGTGAGCATAAATACATCGCTTGGCCGTATGCGCTATGCAATCCTCAATCTTCGACGTATGGCAAAAGAGCGTGCTCTCATTCTGACGCGATAAGGCCGTCGCATTGCGGCCTCTCAGGTTTTAACTCTGCCAGGGTTCTGTGCAATGAAGTCTTTCCAGGAAGACGCTCCTTTCTGTACTATGGGTCTGGAGGATTCGTAGAAATGACAGAGGGCGGCGCCAAGCGCATCGGTGGCGTCGAGTTTTGTGTCAAGAGATTCTGCCGGAATATCGAGAATGCGCCGCAGCATTTCTTTAACTTGTTCTTTAGAGGCCGCACCGCTTCCGGTGATGGCCTGTTTTATTTTTCTTGGCTCATATTCTGTTATAGGCACCTGCTTAGACAGTGCTGCGGCCATTGCCACGCCTTGCGCACGGCCGAGTTTGAGCATTGACTGCACATTTTTGCCGAAGAACGGCGCCTCTATAGCCATTTCGTCAGGGCAGTATTGCTCGACGAGCATACTGACACGGTCATAGATACGGCCAAGTCTCAGATAGTGGTCTCCGAATTTATGCAGGTCAATGACTCCGAGGGCAATTAGGAATGGCTTCTTTTCTTTTACGCCAAGAATGCCATAGCCCATTATGTTTGTGCCCGGGTCAATGCCGATTATAATGCGGTCGGATTCTTTTACTTTACTCTCCATTTTTATCAGAATCGTGGACTACATCAAGCAGGGTGCAATAAATATTAATGCCTTGTTGCAGATTTTTCCCCATAGCCTCAAAAAGGCGAGGGAGAACTTCGTCGGTGAATTCGACGCATACACTGTCGGATGGAGAGCGGAACTGAAGCGCGTAATTGACCGTTGAACGGCCGTTGAGGCCATTCATTTCTTTCGGAGCCCTGATCTTTGAGAGAAGTCCTTTATAAAGGCCACAGGCATTGGCCGCTGGGATATATATGTCCTTGGTGAAATCGATGAATTCTTTTTCAAGAGGCTCATCGATGCAGAATGTAGTGTTATATAGTATCATAATTTTCTTTTTAAAGCTCTTGCGGCAAAGGCGATATGACGGGCGGCTGTCGGCAGCAGTCCATAGTAAAAACACATGATTTTAAAACGCTCTACCAGCGAACGAAATCTGTTCCGAGTTGTGGCGCCTTCGTTGAGATAGTCGATAAGAACGGTGTCGTGAAGTCCTATGTTTTTGCGGGAGTGCTGCAAACATTGCACACACCAGTCGAAATCTGCTGAAAATCTATATTTCAGATTGTATTTTCCTGTTATGCGTCTCAGAGCGATAAATGCCTGGTGGCAAACGAGCATTCCCTGAGAGAAGCTTTTCAGTGTCAGGTTTTGCGGGGCTGTAAGATGTCTCGGGCCAAGTCTGTGTCCATCGTTGTCTACAATGTCGGTCTGGCCGTAGACAATGCCTGGCAATTCATTGTTTTCTATGGCCTTCGCAATCGTTGCAAGGGTGTCGGGAGCATGAAATTTATCGCCGGCGTTGAGGAATATGAGGTACCTCCCGGAGGTGTTGCTTAGTCCCTTGTTCATTGCGTCGTAAATGCCTTTGTCAGGTTCGCTTATAAGAGTGCGTCTAAGGTTTTTATGCCTGGAGATTATCTGTAAGGTGTTGTCTGACGACGCTCCGTCGACTATGAGATGCTCATAATCGGTAAACGACTGGCTGTCGACGCTTTCGAGTGTCCTTTCGACGGTGCTTTCGGCGTTGTATGTGATTGTAATTATTGAGAAAAGAGGTTCCATTTTATAAGCCCGGGGCCTTGCATTTGTTTATAATTTCGTTTATTTTTGAAGGTGCGCCTTCTGTGCCTTCTTTAACCCTGAGGGTGACGCCGATTCTACGGCCGGGAAGATTTTCAGCTAGACAGTCGCTTACTGCAGGGACCGCTCTTGAATCTGCGATTTCCCACATAGCAGTATGGTCTGTGACGGAATCATGTATTCGTCGCGGATTGCTTGTAAGGTGCGAGTTTTCCATCTGGGCGACTGAGATGCCCCGCCTCCAGAGAGAATTTCCGCTATCGGCTACTATGCAAATCAAAGCATCGTCTTTGGCGGCCAGTGCGGCAAACATAGGCTTTTCTGAAGAGTAGTAGTCTACAGATATGTTCTCGCCTTTTTCATATATTTCGGAAAGCGGAATACGGGAGGCTTTTTCGCCGGCAAAGCCCAGAATGAGATATGCATCGGCAAGTTCGTGTGGTATCACAAGGGCAAGATTGCAGTTGTCCTCGCCAGTTTCCTTGTATAGGTCTTTGGTGGAGTAGAGAAGGCGCCCATTGTCCACGAAATATAAGTAACCGGAAGGTTGTACGAAGCCGTATTCCCAGCTATGAAGCATGTTTGGACGCCATTGCGAGGTGGATATCACAGGGACAGCGGGTGTCGTGATTTCTTCTTCGATATGAGTGCTTGCGGCGGCGGTGGTCATCGGAACCGGTTGGGCTGATTCTGGTTCCTCCGGTTTGTTTGCCAGTGATAATCTATGTGTCTTTTCGGCGAGGAGGTCGGCTCGTTCTTTGGTGAAATCCTCGATGTCTTTGCCATGATATTCGCGTGTGGACTGACCGCTCTGACGCACAAATAGCCGATGGTCAAGAAAAACGGGTTCAAGCGACTCTTCTATGGTAATGAGTATGACTTCTTTTTCCGCTTCGTCGTCGGCTTCGACTGTGATTTTCCTGGCTATGGTAGAACCGAATGTAACATCGATAAGATTTTCGATAAATACACATAGATTGTCTACATTGCTGATTTTGAACTGATAGCTTCCGGCTTGGGCGCGATGGCGTTCATAATACTTGAAGTCATCATGTAGACCAACTTCGTATCCTTCGTTGTTCACTCCGAGGTAGAGGCGTCCTCCTGTGGCGTTGAGCATGCCGGCTATCCTGCTCAGAATGTGGAATTGCTGCTCGGTCGGATTCTCGCGTATTTCTTCGCCCGGCCCACCTGCGAGATATACGAGCGATGTTTTGAATTCAAGATACTTAGATTCGGAGCCGTAATATTTGCCGCGTTTGGTCTCGTTGTTTACATTGAGTTTTTCCATTATTTTGCCGCGGATAGACGATGATAAGTCGCCGTTGTTGCTGTCGGAGGCTTGGACGAGGTTATACGAAAGGACCATGGAGGCTATGCTGCCTTCAAGTTCGTTGGCGGCGGCATTGCAGTTGGAATAGAGCTCGCTATTACGTTCGGAGCGTCCGAGCCATGATACGAGTTCGAGTCTGCGGAATATCATGGACAGCAACGGGTCGCCGGTCGTCGCTTCGCGGAGGTTTTCAAGCTCGTCGGCGTCTATACGGTTGTTTTTTGCAAAATATTGATGCAGAGTCAGCAGCGCCGCATGAGTCCCAAGACGTTCGGCCAGCCTTTTGTCGGATATTGCGAGCGCGCAGAGGCGTGCGAATCTGAGATAGTCGTAGGCGGTGATGAGATCCGATTCGGCCAAGGCTTTAAAACGTAGAATCTCTATGATTTCGCGAATGTCATCCGGGTTGAGTATTTCGTCGATGTCTCGCATGAGTTCGCCTTCGGAAACAGAAGTTTCGTTTTCGTCGGGCGTGCTGACCCTAAGGTCGCTCATGATATTTATAAAAGCCATCGACTTGTCGAATTTATCGGCGGGGTCTTCGGTTATTTCAATTGCATAGGCCCGTATATTGCCTTGTTTGCCCTTTTGGTTTATGCGGCAGCGGACTATGTCGCCTATTGAAAGTGGTTGCGATGCGTTTTTTTCGACAAACAGACCGAAGCCGTCGAGTGCAATGGCGCTATAGTCGCGCTCGTTGATTCCGGTTATTACAGCAAGATAGTCGGTCTCGAATTCTATTTTGTCTTCGAGCATACGGTCTATCTCATCGCGTAGCGAGAATATATATGTTCCATCGTTTTTCACGCCAATCACTGTGGCGAGGAAGCCGAACTGCGTGCCGTCGGCGTCTTTGTAAGATTTCTCGGAAGGCTGCTTAAGGTTGTAGCCTACAATCATGTCGCGTTTCAGAGTGCCGGAGCCGTCAAGAAACTCGGTGTCCTCTATATGGCAGTTGAACGTTGGATTGCTTGTGAAATAATCGTCGGTCGAATCTATGACAATATAGACTTCGTCGCCGATTTCCGCCTTCCGTTTTGGGCGATTTTCGTCATTCTCAATACGAGTCTGGGCTATCTTCTGCTCGAACAGGCCGTTTTCAATATTCTGCCACCAGCTGCGGTGTTCGGATAACTTCCTTAGCTTGGGCCCGGACATTCCGATGATTCCATTGAGAAGAATCTGTGGTCTGAGCCATGTCATCAGCCCGTCAGGAATTACTCGTTCTGTCACGTTCTCGCCCGCGCGGCTTAGTGTGATTCCGTTTTGTGATATTGTAATGTCGACCGTGCCATTGCTGAATCGATGAGACCCCGAAATCTGAGACAGAACACCGGAGGCCGGGAAAATGGTGGCTTTGGTCATCATCATCATCGGCTCTTTGAGCTGATTGTAGTCCAAATGCATATAGGGTGTCGCTCCCATCAGCGATAAGAACGATTTAGACAGCAATGCCTCTGTGTTCAGCGGACGGAGCAATGAGATGTATCTGAAAAACAGAGAATAGATTTTGCTTAAATCCGCTCCGCGCTTCGACAGCAGCAGTTCCAGGGCCATAGCTATGATGATTGTCTCTACCTTTGTCTTCTGGTCGCGGTTGGCAGCCTGGGGAAAATAGTCGATTTCTTTGCGTGCCTGGGCTACGTATATGCGGAACTGCTCTACAAAAGCACTTCTGAAAGGTTCTCGTTTCCAGTTTTCGAGGTCGCGGCTGAATATGCTTTCGAATATGCGGCTGAGATAATAGCCGACCTTGTCGGGCTGGAGCTTGAAAATGAGCATCAGGATTGCGAACTGCCTTGATGGATGATATAAATAACCTGATTTGCTCAATTTGTCGAAAAGCTTCTCTACAAACTCGTCCTGACTCTCGTTGAGCACTAATTCAATCATGCGGTCGAAGGGCTGGAGCGCTTCTACGGCTTTTGTCAGGCGATCTTGCAGTGCAATCCGTTCTTCAGGAGAGATGGCATTGAGGAAATTCGACCCTTCAAGGAGAAAAAGTATGATTTCCCTCATAAAATTTATAAACTTGCGGTATAATCCTCCATGTTTGGTAAGAACTGTGAATCGGAGCCATTCCGAAAGATGTCCGAGGATAGCATTGCTTGCCGAAAGTACCCAGCGTGGCTGTTTTGCTCTGATTTCATCGCATGCCGCTCTGAGTTCTGGCAATGAAAAAATATGCCGGCGAATGAAGCATCGGATAATTCCGGGCATTTCCACAGCATCGAACAGTAATTCCGGCGAAAAATAAGGCATTTTCGCGCCTTCGTCCACTCGGGCCATTACAAAATACCGTTGAGTAAGTTTCGTGAATTTGCAGCGCACAATCTGGCCTTTCACCAGCAGACCTTCGGTGTCATTCAGCCTGTAAAAAATGCCATGGCGGTCGCGAAGTGTATATGGCTCTTCGGCCGGGTCGGCTGGAACTGTCATCACTTCACATTCAAAGGATTCGTTTTTCTCAAACGTGGATTTATATAATTCGTAAACATACGGGCCTATCACATGCGTCAAAACCGGAACTCCATCATCTGTAAAACTCTTCACACGGCAACATATGCTATGCGGTATGCTATAGTTTTCCTGACGTTGAAATGGTAATTTATTAAGTTTGAAAATAGAGGGCCCGGAGGGTGTGTCAACTTTTAGATTGAAAAAATCATCTTGTGGTGAGTCGGCTGGCGCCACTGGAAAATCATAGCTTTGGTCAATAATATAGTTCATGACTGAAATAATCGATATCTAAAATGTATTATTTAATATACTACAAATGTACAAAAAAGAATGAGACCCGCAAAAAAGGAAGCGAAAAATAGGGATAATTGCATTGCTTCACAAAAAAAATTACTAACTTTGCGCTTGCAAAAAGCGCATGCCGCTTTTTTTATTTCAAATGTGACTGACGACAACACGTAAAACTCATATATACTATATATTATGGTTAATTATAAAGAACTCGGCCTTGTAAACACTCGCGAAATGTTCAAGAAGGCCATCGAAGGCGGATATGCCATCCCCGCGTTCAACTTCAACAATATGGAGCAGCTTCAGGCCATCATCAAGGCTGCAGCTGAAGAAAAGTCTCCCGTAATCCTTCAGGTGTCTAAGGGTGCCCGCAACTATGCTAACGCAACACTTCTCCGCTACATGGCAGAAGGCGCTGTTGAGTATGCTAAAGAACTCGGTTGGGCTAATCCTCAGATTGTGCTTCACCTCGACCACGGCGACAGCTTCGAAATCTGCAAGAGCTGCATCGACAGCGGCTTCTCGAGCGTCATGATTGACGGTTCTCATCTTCCCTATGAAGAGAACGTAGCCCTCACAAAGAAGGTTGTTGACTACGCTCACCAGTTCGACGTGACTGTAGAAGGTGAACTTGGCGTTCTTGCCGGTGTTGAAGACGAGGTTTCTTCCGACCACCATACCTACACTGACCCCGAAGAAGTAATTGATTTCGCTGAGCGCACAGGCTGCGATTCACTCGCAATCTCAATCGGCACAAGCCACGGCGCATACAAGTTCACACCCGAACAGTGCACCCGCAACGAGGAAGGTAAGCTCGTTCCCCCGCCGCTGGCATTCGACGTGCTCGACGCTGTGATGGAAAAACTCCCCGGTTTCCCCATCGTACTCCACGGCTCTTCGTCTGTTCCTCAGGAAGAAGTAGATACAATCAACATGTTTGGTGGCAAGCTGCCCGACGCAATCGGTATCCCTGAAGAGCAGCTCCGCAAGGCTGCTAAGAGCGCTGTTTGCAAAATCAACATCGACTCCGACAGCCGTCTCGCAATGACTGCAGCCGTACGTCGTGTATTCGCTGAGAAGCCTGCTGAATTCGACCCCCGCAAGTACCTCGGTCCGGCTCGTGACAACATGGAAAAACTCTACCGTCACAAAATCGTAAACGTACTCGGAAGCGCTGGTAAAGCAGAATAACAATCCTATCCGACATATAACGGTCGTGACTCCTGCAGGGAGCCACGACCGTATTTTTTGTATGGCGGGCATGCCATACATCTGTGGTGAAATTCCACACGGGGCGT
>CAMNRO010000057.1 GCA_946553045.1 uncultured Porphyromonadaceae bacterium
TCTATACATAATGCACCCCAAAAGTTTTGTGTCTAACTTTTGGGGTGCAGTTCACTTTTGGGCTGACAGGCTTTTTTGGGCTGACGGGCAGACGGGCTGTTGGGCCGCGTAGCGGCAGATGAGCTGCGGAGCAGCGCTTAGAGTAATAGCCTATGGCAAGCGCGCCGTAAGGTGCGCGCGGCCATAGGTTTCCGAAGCCGCCATCAAAGACAAAGAGCTGCGTAGCTGCGACATATCGTGAAGATTGTGTCACAGCTACGCTGCTATTGGGCAGACGGGCTGAAACGCTGTTGGGCTGATGTGTCTCTGTAGCGGTAGGGGCGCGCGTTCGGCGCGCCCGCGTGTCAATGTCTGGGTGTCAACTGAATTATGGCGCTTCTAAATGCCGGTTGGGAACGACTTTTTAATGGGCTTCGAGCCAGTTGGCGCCGATGCCGGCCGATACTTCCATTGGCACGCGGCCTTTGTAGGCGTTCTCCATGAGGCGCACCACGAGCTCCTGCATTTCGGCAAGTTCTTCGGGCACGACGTTGAAAACAAGTTCGTCGTGCACCTGCATAATCATGCGCGAGCGCAGGCCACGGCGGCGAATCTCGGCGTCTACCGCCACCATGGCAACCTTGATGATGTCGGCGGCAGAGCCCTGCAGGGGCGCGTTGATGGCATTTCGCTCGGCATAACCGCGCACGGCGGCGCTGCGCGAGGCAATGTCGGGCAGATAGCGCTTGCGGCCCATGATGGTGCTTACGAAGCCGTCGCGGCGGGCGTCTTCGATAGACTGCTGCATGTATTCGGCCACTTTCGGATATGTCGTCAGATAGCCCTCGATGAGCGCCTTGGCCTCGGCGCGCGGTATGCCGAGGCGTTCCGACAGGCCGAAGGCCGAAATGCCGTATATGATGCCGAAATTGGCCGTTTTGGCTTTGCGGCGCTGGTCGTCGGTGACCTCGTCGAGACTTTCGTGATAAATCTTGGCTGCAGTGGCCCGGTGAATGTCGGCGCCCGACAGGAATGCGCCTACCATCTCCTCGTCGCCGCTCATATCGGCCATGAGGCGCAACTCAATCTGCGAGTAGTCGGCCGAGAGCATTATATCGCCCGGCTCGGGCACGAACGCGCGGCGAATGTCGCGGCCGTCGGCCGTGCGGATAGGTATGTTCTGGAGGTTCGGATTGGTTGACGAGAGGCGCCCCGTGGCCGTGGCTGTCTGATTGTAGGTGGTGTGCAGCTTGCCCGTGCGCGGATTGATAAGCTTGGGCAGGGAATCCACATATGTGGCCAGCAGCTTCTTGAGAGCGCGGATATCGAGAATGAGGCGCACCAGTGGCACGTCTTTGGCATATTTTTCGAGTATATCCTCGGCGGTTGACCATGCGCCGCCCTTGGTGCGCTTGGCCTTGGGGTCGATTTGCATTTCCTCGAAGAGGATAGTGCCCACCTGGAGCGGCGAACTGACGTTGAAGGGGCGTCCGGCAAGCTTATATGCCTCTTGCTCGAGGTTGGCAAGACGTTTGCTGAGCTCGACGGAAAGGCGCTGCAGCTCGGCGACATCTATGCGTGCTCCGCACCATTCCATGCCGGCGAGCACGCTCACCATCGGCGTCTCCACCTCCTCGAAAAGCTTGAGATGGCCCTTTTCGCTCAGTTCGGCGAGCAGAGGAGCGCGCAGGCGCAGCGACACGGAGGCTGTCTCGCCCATTGCCGCGGCGGCGTCGAGGGGAGGCCGTTTGCGCTCGGCGGCGGAGTAGTCGGCGTCGTAGGTATGGAAGCCGAGATATACCATGGCGATGGTCGCGGTGTCGTGCTTCGTTTCGGGGTTGCACAGATAGTGGGCTACGCCGGTGTCGAACCAGCCCGCGCCCGCAAACTCCACGTTCATGCGCTTGAGAACAAGCATGGTGCGCTTAATGTCCTCGCCGACGAGCGTCACTGCCGGGCTGGCGAAGAGGGGCGCAAGCAGCTCGGCCTGGGCGGCGCGGCGCGCGGCGTCGGAGCTGAAATGGATATATGCCGTGCGGCCTCCGTTTTCGTTGTCGTAGGCCAGGGCTATGCCGTAGGGCTGTGCTGTCATGGCCTCGGCGCCCTCGGCGTTGAGCGCTATGCCGACCTCGCGCGCGGCGATGGCCGCGGCGATGAAGCTGCCGATTTCTTCGGCCGATTCGAGCTCTTCCACAGGGGTGGAGGGTGCCTCGTATTTCACCGTCGGAGCTTCCTCTTCGGGTATGTCGAAAAGCGAGCCCATGGAGCCTGGCTCGGGGGCTGCGGCAACGGGTGCAGGCTCAGGCTCGGCCGCAGAGGCGAATTTTGCGGCGAAACTCTTGAATTCGAGCTCTTTGAAGAGCGCGAGCAAGGCAGGAACATCGGGTTCGCTGCGGCGCAGGGCCTCGGGGTCGAAGGGCACGGGGGCGTCGGTGCAGATTGTCACCAGCTCTTTCGACATGCGTATCTGCTCGATATTGTTTTCTATCTTGGTGCGAAGGGCGCCCTTGATTTCGGCAGTGTGCCCGAGCATGTTCTCGACCGAACCGAACTGCTGAATGAGTTTTACGGCGGTTTTCTCGCCGACGCCGGGGCAGCCGGGCACGTTGTCGGACGCATCGCCCTCGAGGGCAAGCAGATCGATTACCTGTGCGGGCGTCTGAATGCCGTAGCGCTCGCACACCTGCTGCGGGCCGCGGATTTCGAAGCCCTGGCCCTTGAGGGCGGGGCGGTACATGAAAACGCGGTCGGTCACGAGCTGGCCGTAGTCCTTGTCGGGGGTCATCATATATGTGACGAAGCCTTCGGCCTCGGCCCGGCGCGAGAGGGTGCCGATGAGGTCGTCGGCCTCGTAGCCCTCGGCTTCGAGCGCCGGTATGCGGTATGCCTCCAGAAGAGACTTGATATACGGAATGGCGAGGGTGATGTCCTCGGGCTGCTTGTCGCGGCCGGCCTTATACTCAGGGTATTGCTCATGCCGGAACGTGCGTCCGTGCGCCGGGTCGAAGCACACGGCTATGTGCGTCGGGTTCTCCTTGCGCATCACATCGTCGAGCGCGAGCAGGAAACCGAAAATAGCCGATGTATTCATTCCGGCCGATGTAGTGCGGGGCGAGCGCATTAGCGCATAGTAAGCCCTGTATATCAACGCATAAGCGTCGAGCAAAAAAAGTTTCTTCTCTTCCATAAATCTGCATTCGCCATTAGGCGCCTACAAAGATAACAAAAATTTCCGGGCATATGGCCGATGGGCTGCTGGGCTGACAGGCTGACGGGCTGATGGGCGGCTGGGCTGACGGGCGGCTGGGCTGACGGGCTGATGGGCCGATGGGCTGCTGGGCTGACAGGCTGACGGGCTGATGGGCGGCTGGGCTGACGGGCGGCTGGGCTGACGGGCTGACAGGCGGCTGGGCTGACGGGCTGACGGGCAGTTGGGCTGACGGGCTGTTTGAGGCCGCGGGTGAATGCCGGGATGCCTTCGCCCTCTCCTACATGGAAAAGAAGTCAACAGAAAGAATTCTGATAAATTCAGCTTTCAGACCGGGAATTTCATTGACTGCTACGTCATATATTATTTCAGCATCGAGGTTGAAATAACCATGAGCTATATGGTTGCGTAGCTCCATGATGCTTCTCCATGGAATATCGGGCGATATTTCCATAAGAAATCCGGGAAGCAGGCGGTCAATCTTCTTTATGCCTTCCCCGATAGTTTCGATGAGCATGCAGCTGGCTGCCATTTTCTGCATACCTTCCGGTGAGCATAAATACGAATCCGATGAAATGACATTTTTGTTCCATTCCATAATCAAATCGCATGCCGAGACAAGCTGGCAGATGATGTTGACTGCGACACTTTTGCTATGAGATGATGCAGATTCCATCGCGTTCGATTTCGGAAATAAGAAATTTGTCAAGATGAGGATTCATACGCACCAGATCGACTGCAGTTCCAAGCAAATCCTGAAGGTAAGTTTTTAACGATAACAACTTGAACGCCTTCGGAGGCATGTCTACACAAAGATCGATATCGCTTCCAGCGTGATTGTCGCCTCGGGCCATAGACCCGAAAAGCTTCAGCGAACGTACCCCGAATTCATTTCTGATAAATGGGGCGGCTTCAGTGAGTAGTGATATGCATTGTTGTCGGGTACACATAAATCGCTTGTTTTTGCAAAAATAGCAAAAATAATATATTTATCGTCGGTACGGGCTTTTTAGAGGAGGGCTTTCAGGGCTTTTTTGAATGCGGCGTGGTTGCGGAGGTCGGGGCGTCCGGCGGCGTGGCCCTGACGGTCTACGAGGACGTAGTAGGGTATGCCGTCGACGTCGAACTGATTGCGCAGCACGGCAATCTGGTCGGGCGCGAGGCGGTAGTGTATGCCTCTGATATCCTTAATCATGCTCATGTAGGTGGGCATGGGCGATGATTCATCGGCGATGTATATCCACACGATGTCGTCGGAAGCGAGGTCGCCGGCTTTCTCGGGCTCGTTCTGCGCGATGGCCGCACGGCAGGGCGCGCACCATGTATTCCAGAAATCTACCATCACGACCTTGCCTCTGTGGGGTGCGACGATGGCTTCGAAGAGCTTGTCGGGAGCGACATCGGGTGTGGGGGTGAGCATCTTGAGGTCGAGGGCTTCGAGGGCGGCCTTGCGGGCGCGGTAGTGGGCTTCGGCTTCGTCGGCCATCGGTGCTGAAAGCTTGCGCAGTGCGTCGATGGCGGCGGTGTCGAGGCGGGCGTCGTCGGCTGCTTCATATGCCTGGTTGTAGAGGTTCAGCGATTCAAGAATACCGGGGTCGATGCCGGCGTCTTTCCATAGGCGGGTATCGTAAATGTCGCGAGCATTGTGCGAAATCAGCAGCTTGGTGTCGTTGAAGTCGATGAGGTCGGCGAAGGCTTTGACATTTTCGGCCGACAATTTCACCGGCACGGTGTCGGGGTGCACTTTAGAGCCCCAGTTTCTGTGTGTGCTGTAGTAGTTTCGGCGCAGTATATTCCAGGCGTCGACTGCGGCATAAATGAGGTCGCTCTGAAGGTTTATGCGGTTGATTTCGCGGCCCATAGGGCTTAGCGAACTGTCGGCGGCGAGGGAGTCGCCGAGTGTCTTGTACAGGTTGATGACGTATTCGGTGTATTCGTCGCCGTTCATTCGGTAGTCGCCGAATTCGCCGCTGTAGAACTGCATGCCGTAGTTCGTGCGGCCGGTGTGGTGGCCGGAATTTGCGTAAGTTCCTGAGACGAAGTAGGGATAGTAGTCTTTCGGCATTCCGAAGTTACTGCTGTCGCGCACGGACATGTTCCATTCGCCCGCCACATGGCTGTCGAGATAGAGGTCTACGGTTTCGCCCGGCGACAGGAGCGCGCTGCCCGAGAGCTGGGTTCTGGGATAGAAGCCGATTCCCATAAACTGCGCGGGAGCCGAGATGGCGACCTTGACGGTGGCATTGCCCTGCGCGTCGACGTCTACGGCATTGTCGGCGCCGATCTGGCCGTGCAGGGTGTTGATCACCCACATGAATTTATCGCCCATTTCGGGTCGGTAGCCGAGAATATGCACGTTTATGGTGGTGCTGTCGCCGAAAGCCGTAACGGGCTGCGGAAGAGTGGCGTCCGGGTCTGTTCTGCGCAATTCGGCGGGTACTTTGCCTATGTTTATTCTATGGTCGGCCTTGCCGGTGAGGTCTATGCCCCAGAGTTTCCAGCCCGAGCCCTTGCTTTCGGCAAAGTCTATACTTTCGATATCGGCGGGCACGGCGGGGAAGTGCAGTGCGAAATGTATCACACCCGAATCGGGCATTGTCACACGTTCGCCGGCCTCAATGCCTTCGGTCGAGGCAAGGGTATAATCGATGCCGTCGGCGGTGATGAAGCTCGAATCGGCGATGCTTACCCACTGCCCGGGCATGTAGTGCACAATGGCGTAGAGAGTTGTCGATGAATCGGTGACTGCGATTTTCTCGATGCTGAAGTAGTTCTGGTTGGCCGTCTCGATAAAGGGTCGGTCAAGTTCGCCACGGTTCGAGAACGACGAGCAGGCTGCCAGCATTGCCGCCGCGCAAAGGGCAAAAAACGGTTTTTTCATAAAATCAGATTCCGTAAGGTATATATCTTCGCAAAGATAGACAAATTTTCACAGTATAGTCCTGTTTAGGAGTATTTTATTCTGAATTTGTCGAGGAGCAGCTTGAAGTAATCCTGGGCTGTGAGGCATGTGTCCATCAGGTAGCCTTTAATTACGGGCCAGTTGCGAAGACCGTTGTAATAGTACATTTTCAGTTCGTCACTGATAATGAACGGCACATGTCCGTTGCGAAGGCATTCTCGGAACATTATCAGTCGCCCGACGCGACCGTTGCCGTCCTGAAAAGGATGTATGGCCTCAAAGCGTTGGTGAAAATCGATGATGTCTTCAAACGATGGGCGTTTCAGAGAGTTATATTCTTTCAGGAGAGCTTTTATTTCTTTGTGTACGTTTTCCGGTTCGGTGGTGTCGTTGCCTCCGACTTCGTTGGGGAGTTGTTTATAATCGCCGACTTTGAACCAGTCTTTGCGCTCGTCGGAAGTTCCTGATTTCAGAAGAAAATGAATGTGCTTGATGTAAGCTTCGGTGAGTTTTTTGTCGGTCTGGTCGATGATATAGTCGATTGCGCGGAAATGGTTTGCAGTTTCGATGATATCATCGACATTTATGGCTTTGTCGGTAATGCCTATAGTATTGGTCTCGAAAATGAATCGTGTCTGGTCCTGTGTCAGCCGACTGCCTTCAATATGGTTTGAATTGTATGTCAGGTCTATCTGAACGCGATGATATATGCCACCTTTTACTTTCCCGGCTTTCTGCTGACGCAATGCAGACAGGAGGGGCGATATTTTTGATTCTTTTTTTCGGGCGGGAAGTTCTGCGTCGGCCGGGATATTCCAGGTCTTGCCGACGAGGTATGTCCCTTCTATTTTGCCTTGCGCGCAATAGTTGCGGGCTGTACGCTCGGAAACGCCGTGGCTTTCGGCCCATTCTTTTACAGATATAAATTTCATGTTATCGGCAAGTTTTGTGTCGGGAATCTATGACAAAGGTAGCAAAACTTGCCGATATCGGCAAGTTTTTGACCGGAGTCGGGGATTTCAAACTATGAGTGGCGGGGGATTGTTGATTATGGTGAGGGTTTGCCATGTGGCGTGCCCTCTGTTTTTTCATTAACAGTAAAATATGCAGATATGACAGACCGTCTTTCATATGAAGAGAAGAAGGAGCTTCCCGATTCGGTTTTCGGGTTGCCCGAACGGAGGGAGTATCCTATGCCCGACGCCGCACACGTGCGTGCTGCCGAGGCTTATTTCCGTTATTGCCCCGAAGAGCTGAGACCGAAGCTTGCCCGCGCTATCCTTGCCCGCGCGGCCGAGTATGGCGTCGACGTGAAATCGCCCGAGATACGGCAATATGCTGGGCTGTTGGGCTGACGGGCTGCTGGGCTGGGGGGCGGGGTTAAATGGGCGGCGTGGGCATTTAATGCGACAGGCGGGAGGGGCGGGGGCGTAACTTTGCACTGTTGAATCTACAGAGTGCAATGTTATGAAGGAAGTTTCTCTTTTTCCGCGTTTGGTTGAGGCTTTGGGCGGTGCGCCCGGGCGTCGTGTTGTGAATCTGCGTCCGCGCAAGGGTATCGACGGTCGCATGGAGCTTGTTGCGGCGATGCCGCCGTCGACTTTTGCCTCGCTCCGAGGACGCCGGGCGGTGTGTCGTCTGGGGCGTAAGCTTGTCGTGGCCGCAGGCAAGGTGCTGGCGGCTGTCGACGATTCTGTGCCGTCGGCTATGCCTTCGGCGGGTCTTTCGGCCTTGCCGGGAGAGCCTTTGTGCGCGTTGGCGGTCGCTGCCGGTGAATCTATTGTGATGACCGACGGTGGGCCGGCCAGGGTTACCGACGAGGGCGGTATGCCTGTGGCCAAGGCGTGCGGATATGACTATCCGCCGGTGACGCTGCGTGCGGTGCAGGTGTCGCTGGCGAGTTCGACTGTGGCTGCCCGAGTGCTGTCTGCGACCTATGGCGACGAGCACCGTCTTACGGCGGCTGACCGAAGCGCGCTCGTAGGCGACCTTGAAGCGGCATATGTCGATGCTGTGTCGAAGGCGTCGGCGCAGGGCTGTATGGTGCAGCCTGCTCTGGCGCGTTATCGCCTGCTGGGGCGTCGCGGCGAGGTGCTCTTCGAGTCGCCGGCGGTGCTGCTCGCTCTGCCTGAAGGAAGCCAGTGTGCCGGTACGGTCGATGTGCGCTGCGATGAGGGCCGCAATACCTCTGCCTACGACGTGCAGCTGAAAGCATGGCGGATAGAAGCGAGTATCCCTGCGGCGGCAGTGCCGGAGGTTGCGGCGCTGGAGGTTCTTGTGTCGCCTCAGTTCCACCCCTATCGGAGCGGCTTGCGTGGCACGGCGGTGGCGGTGCGCGACTCGGGCGGCTATCGGGTGCGTGTGGGGCTGCCCGGCGCTAATGCCGGCCTGGGAGCTGACCGCGGCGGGTCGGTGTCGACGGTGATGAAGGCCATTGCACGCATGGAGGCCATAGAGGCTTGCGCGGGGCGTATCAACAGCCCCTTCGGCGGCTCGGAACGCACTGAGGTGATTGTGCATTCGCCCGAGGGTGATGCCGCCGAGGCCATGCGCGGCCTGGCGAAGGCTTTGAGAGCAAAGGTGAATCGTGCGGACTTCGCCGATGCCCTTCTGTCGGCCCCTCATCGCTTCAGGGCGTCGTCGGTGGCGTCGGACGGTGTTCTTGTGGCCTGGGGCGCCCCTCAGGTCATGCGCTACGGCGGCTATCCTCTGCCTGTGTTTGCGGCTTCGGTTGGCGAGGGGGCATGGCATGCCACGGTGACGGTGCGTTTCGACGGCCGACGGGGTGTGTCGGAGTATATCGAAGGGAACGGGGCGTGCCCGGCGTCGCTCAATGCGGTGCTGAGCTATCCGGCGCCCGATGCGCGTTCGATGACGGTGCTTCTGTCGGCCGGAGGGGTGATGAAACGTTTCGACTGTGAGCTTACGCCCGACGAAAGCGGACGGCGGGCGGTCTATGTGGCGCCCGATATGCAGCCTGTGCGGCTGAAGACGGTGTCGGCGGCCGCTATTATCGATGTTGAGAATGCCGATGAGGTCTTCTCCGATATAATAGCGACGGCTCCGGCCGACAATCCGCTGCGGATAGCGGGCACGGTGCGTCATGGAGCGGGGGAGGTGCATGCGCTGGCGGCTGTCGGGGGCTCGGAGCAGGCCTGGGAGCGCGGCAGCAGCCGTTTTTTCGCGGGTTGCGAGGGCGGCGTGGTGTCGTTTGCCGTGGCTCGGTCGGGGGCGTGCACGGCGCGTGTGGTAGACGGGCGTGGAGTGTGGCGTCGCGAGGATTTTGCGGTGACAGCGGGCGGTGTCTGTGCTCTTGTGGGCGAGCGGCCCCGGCGCGTGCCTGTGGTGCTGTCGGCTCGTGGAGCCGTGCGCGAGCTTGCTTCGGGAGCCGACTACAGTATGCTGGTCTACGACAGTCGCCTGGGCGAGCTCTGGGCCGTCAAGACGCAGGGCGGCGCCGATGTCTTCACCGCCGCCGGCATGTATTCGCGGAGCTGTCCGGCCTACAGCGAGGCGGCAGAGGTGTCGGGCGAGTATTACTGTGTGCATGAGGGCGGTATAGACCGCGTGGGGCTTCCGGCGGAGTCGGGGCGTGTGCTTGTGGAATATGACGATGCGTTCAGTCCGGCCGGGCGCGGCGCCTTCGGGCTGCATTCGCTTCGTGCCGATATTGAAAGTACGGGCGCCGGGGGCACGCTGGCCGTGAGCGCCGCCGACGGGTCGGGCGTGGCTGTGCGGCCGTTTGTGGAGCGTACTTTTGCCGGGCCGGTCAGAAGTCCGATGGAGATGAGGGTGGCGGGTGCGCCTGCCCGCTCGGTGAGTGTGAGGCTGGTAGCCATGGCCGAGGCTGCCACGGTGTTGCGTTCGTTTATGTTGAGACTGTCATGGATGCAAAGGTGATGCTGGCTGTCGACGCCATGCGGCGGCGTCTGGAGGCGCCCTACGACCCTGTGCGCGGCATAGGTTGCTATGGAGAGCGGCGCAAGTGCGTGACACCTGTTTCGGGTCTCTACAAGGCGCTTATACCGCTGAGTATGACCAAGGACGGCGAGTATGGCAAGGTGAGGCACGACCCCGACGGCTGGCGGCGTCTGCGCTGCCGCCACGATTTCGAGTACTGGTGTGCGGAGTGTGTCAAAATAAAGCACAAGACGCTGGGCACGACGGTCCCATTCGTGCTCAACCGTCCTCAGCGGCGTGTGCTGTCGGTGCTCGAGGACGACCGCACGGCCGGCCGCCCGATACGCATAATTCTACTGAAGGCGCGCCAGTGGGGCGGGTCTACGCTCGTGCAGATGTATATGGCATGGATACAGTGCTGTCACCGCCGGAGCTGGTATTCGCTCATCTGCGCTCATCTGAAGGATACGTCGGCTTCGATAAGGGGCATGTACAGCCGTCTGCTTGAGTTCTATCCGCCCGAGCTGTGGGAGGGCGACGCCGAGCCGTGTTTCAAGGCCTACGAGGGGAGTCAGAACATGCGCATGATAGCAGGGCGCGACTGTGTGGTGACGCTGGCGTCGGCCGAGCGGCCCGACAGCGTGCGCGGGGGCGACTATGCCATGGCTCATCTGAGCGAGATGGCCTACTGGGCCGACACGCCTTCGCGCCAGCCCGACGATGTGATACGGGCCGTGTGTGGCGGTGTGGCCCTGGTACCGTATTCTCTTATCGCGGTGGAGTCTACGGCTAACGGCGTGGGCAATTATTTCCACTCCGAGTGGCTGCGGTGCCGCAGCAGCGAGGGCGACAAGCATGCCGTGTTCGTGCCGTGGTTCGAAATCGATATTTACCGCCTCGAGCCTCCCGACCCTGAGGGCTTTGCGCGTTCTCTGGGCAAGGAGGAGCTGCGGCTGTGGGAGGCGGGTCTGACGCTCGACCGTCTATACTGGCGGCGGCTGAAGCGGGCGGAGTATGCGAGCGACAGGCAGATGCAGTCGGAGTATCCGGCCGATGACAATGAGGCGTTTGTGACTACAGGGGCCGGAGTGTTCGACGCCGCCGATGTCGACGCTCTCCGTGCCGGGGTGGAGAAGCCGTCGTTCTGCGGCGAGCTGTGTGCCGGCAGCCCTGTGGCCGATCCGTCGGGGTGTCTGAAGATATGGCGGGAGCCTGTGGCGGGGATGCGCTATGTGGTGTCGGCCGACATCGGGGGCACCCGTGCGGGCAGCGACTGGTCGGTGGCGTCGGTGTTGGCGTTTCCCGACCGGGGGCTGCCTGAGGTGGTGGCGCAGTGGCGTGGCCATGTGCCGCACGACTGCCTGGTGCGCGTTCTTGCCGATTTGGCGCGGTATTATAATATGGCGTTGCTTGTGGTGGAGAGTAATACGCTGGAGAGCCGCGACGCGCTGATGGAGGATTCGGCCGAGTTTATCGTGAACCGTCTTGCGCGGAGCTACGGCAATCTTTACCGGCGCGAGAGTTTCGACACTGTGACGGGCGAACGGAGCACCCGCATCGGATTCCATACCAATCGCTCGACCAAGGCGATGCTTATCATCAATATGCAGGGTCTGGTGCGCGAGGGGGCGTATGTCGAGCGCGACAATGAGGCCTGCAATGAGCTTGCTACCTATGAGCATTGCCCCGGGGGAGGCTACGGGGCGCGGCGCGGTTTTCACGACGATATTGTGATGAGCCGCGCGATAGGGCTGTTTGTCGGGGCTTCGCGGCGTTTGTCGAAGGCAGGGGAGCTGCCTGCGGCGGGGGCTTGGTGAATTATGAATTATGAGTTGCTGTTGGGCTGTTTGGCGGATTTTGGGATTATTTGGAGAAAAAAGGGGGCGGCGTTTGTTTATATTGAAATTCTTTTTTTAAATTTGCCATATATCACCTAAAAATACATTTTACCATGATAAGTCCTTTAGCTCATGTAGATCCCAAGGCCTCTTTAGGCAAGGACGTTACGATTCATCCTTTTGCGTTTGTAGATGCCGACGTCGTGATAGGCGACGGCTGTGAGATAATGCCTTATGCGAGTGTGATGCGCGGCACGACGCTCGGCAAGGGTGTGCGTGTGTTCCAGGGTGCCATCGTCGGCGCTGAGCCGCAGGATTTCCGCTGGAAGGGTAATCCGTCGTGTTGCTTTATAGGCGACAATACTATTGTTCGCGAGCATGTGATTGTGAACCGTGGCATTTATTCGCAGGGCGGCACATCAATCGGTTCGGGGTGCTATGTGTTTGCCGACAGCCATATCGGCCATGATACCCGGATAGAGGATAATTGCGTGGTGGGCAACAGTGTGACCATCGCGGGCGATGTGCATATCGACACCGGTTCGATTCTGTCGAGCGGCGTTGTGATTCACGAGAAGTCTCGCCTGGGCAAGTTTGTGCTCATCAAGGGCGGCACGCGAATCAGTTCTAATGTGCCTCCTTATACTATCATGGCACACAATCCTGTGACTTACTACGGCGTCAACTCGATAGTTATGCAGAAGCATGCCGGTTTCACCGAGGAGCAAATCGACGATATCGCAAAGGCTTACCGCCATATCTATCAGTGCTCTACATCGGTCTTCAATGCTCTCAAGCGCATCGAAACCGACATCGACGACAGCCCGGTGCGCGCCGAGATTCTGAAGTTCGTGCGCGACAACAATATGAAGCTCGCCGGCGACCGCTTCGAAGCGGAATGATGCTGGGCTTTTTTTAGGCTGACAGGCTGTTGGGCTGCTGGGCTGACGGGCTTTTTTAGGCTGACGGGCGGCAAAGGAACTGCGTAGCTGCGATATATCTTCGCGATATGCCACTATAATACAACAAGCCGCAGGGGTGTCTCTGCGGCTTGTTGTGTGTGTGGAGCGACAGACGGGGGTCGAACCCGCGACCCTCAGCTTGGGAAGCTGATGACTTCTACGACCGCAGACTGCTGCGCAGCCTACGGCAACCAACTGAGCTACTGTCGCTTATATCGATAATCTTTTAGAGCTTGTTTCTCTGACACCTTTTTGGTTTACCTCACGGTTTACTTTGTGGCTAATGCAAGAGTAGGGTTAATAAATAATTGTTTCGTTTTTAGGGAGTGATTATTTCGACTATCGCGGTATCTGAGTTTTCAGAGAACATGGTTTCACACTCTGTATAAAGATTATTGTCGGCTATTTTATAGTATTTTTGATTGAGAGACAACCATCTGAGTTGATATCGCAATATTCATATTGTCATTATTGCATTAGATGTATTAACTGTTTTCTTCGGTAATCGGGGTATATGTCGGTTTTACTATTGTATCCAGCAGTTCACATTCGGCACCCCAGGTTCCATAATTTATCTTTATAAGACCTGGTTTAGGGCCTTTTTCCACGATGTCATAGCCACTTGCCCTGAAGTATTCTGAAGTGTCTAATAGAGATTGACCATCGCCACCTGCGTCGTAATATAGAAATCTCCATTCTTTTCTCTTGCTATCGTAATTATATACTCTGTAATAGCGCCATTGGCTATTCATCCATGTATGGAGATAGCCCCATTCATCTTTACCATCGCCATCTACATCGCCCTCAAAAACCAGTTTCGGAGGAACTTTCACCCAACCGAAAATCTGTATCGCAGGAATATCAGGATTGTTTGATTTTGCAATAAAATTCCCCTCCGGATCATTATCAGCATTTTCTAAGGTCTCAACGTAGATTGTATCAATTCCACGGCCCGTAAAATTTCCTATAATTGTGTCTGTTTCATCATGTCCGGATACTGAATTCATAAGATAATCATATGTATCACATAAGTCAATCAAGTCTGCCATCTCCATGTCAGAAGTTGGGTCGATAGATGATTCTCTGTTATTATGGTTCTGACAACCATAAAGGGTGCATGCCAAAATCAAGACATATAGAGTTTTCATTTGGTGTGAAATGTAGTGTGTATTTTGAGACATTTGTCTATGAGTTTGATGTTAGAGAATATAATAAGCATTACGACAACTAGGAGCAGAAGAAAGAATATGGTAGTTCCCAGTGCGGAAAACCAACTGTTACAATATAGACAGTTGACATATTCTTGAAAAGAACCGTCATATCCATGTCCTTGTTTAATGTCATAAAGATAATTTCTTCTCTAATCTATAGAAGAGACGTATATAAGGTCAATGGATACAAAGCCTATGTATAGAACTGAAGAAATGATTGCTATGTAATTCCAGAAATAGTACCTCCAGGAGCGAAGTCCACGATAGCGGAATTTCATTTTGGGGCTTGTTCTATCTACTCTCATTGGTTTGTAAATCAGATTACAAAGGTGCGAATAAAATTCAAGATAGGCAAGAGTGTGCCTACCTTGAATCGTGATAAGAGGTAACGCTCGTGTGATATTTTCAATGGTTGTGCGGACAATCTATCGAAAACATGGCTACAGTCCATTGAAATATCTCATCATGCAATTCGACATTATATCATGGAATGTAGCATTTATTAAGCCTGATTTTAGAATAACTCTTGTATATATGCCAAGAAACCATGTCGCTCCATCGATATCATTAGGGTCCCAATTCATATCCTGAATATTCTCAGATGTTAGTTGAACGGCCTTATCGCATAAGGATTCTTTAGACATGCCAACAAAATTATTTCGCCATACCTTTGATAGTTCCTCAATCTGCCGAACAGTATTTGGTCTATTATAAGCGACGGCTATTTCAGCCGAAGTACAATATGTCAACATATCAATATCAGAAAGCATTCGTGCCATTTAGTGACGAATTTATTTAAGTTTGATATATGGAATAAAATAACAATCAGATTGACTATGCCAAATAAACATCAACATAATTTGAGACCCCACTCCTGTCAATATGTGCAGAAGCGACTCTGAAGCCAAAGATATTATGTGATGAAAGAATAGCATTGAGATGGTCTTCCAAACAGATTCCATAAATGGCGATTGAGCCAATCTGTCCTGTAGATTTAGCGTCTGGATAGAACAAAAAAAGATTTATGTTTTCGCCATTTCTTTTTACTTCAATCGCATAGGCATTCACACTCTCATCATAACAATATGTGTTTATCTCATAATCCGAATAAAGCGGATGTGATTTGAGACAGTCGGAAATATTGTATATACTTTTTATACTGCTATAGCTTAACGGAAGTTTCCTACTTGAAGAAATAGAGTCATTGTAGTACTCTATTTCGACACCTCTATTAATCATATGGAGTGTGCATTTCAGGATTTCTGAACCATTATGATGTATGGAAACTGCATAATCAGAAAAACTGGCTCCCATAATATCATATCCGAAACCTTGTAATTTAACTATTTTGTCATTTACAAATATAGGTTTCATTTGTTTAGGTGCCATCGCGTAATTGTCACCCCACAAAGGATGGCAGGCGTCGTCAATTCTGATGGAAACAGTATATCCATCTCCACCAGAAATATTTTTCTGAAATATTAGTGTTCTGTTACAGCCATAATTATGTCCAGAGACATCTGCGCCATTCTGGAAACGAATATGGTCATTCGATATAAAGACGCACTGTCCTTCTCCAGGAAAAGGACAGCCCGTCAAGAGGTCATTTATGAATGCCATATCAATTATTCCATATTAGCTATGATTGTTGCAGCCTCTGCTATTGTCATCTGAGGGAAGCCGCAATTTGAGGTCAGGAGAGACCAAAGCAGCATTTCATTAGCGTCCACATCACTATCAATAGACATCATTGTACCTAAATATGCACATACGAATCTTTTTTCTTCCATAGTCATCTGTCTAACGATTTCTACAGCTTCTTGCAGACTCATATTTACAGAGGCCGCATTATGTTCTTGCGTTATTCCTATTTTTGCATTAACAACTGTGTTAAGCACAACCTCTTTGGCGTCAATTCTGCCATCAGCAGCAGCCATGGCTGTAATCATTCGCTGAATGGCTATCTTTTCTTCACGTGAAAAGTACATTATAACTTGTATTGTTTCTCAGCCTCCGTTGAAACATTTAGGATTGGACATAAAAAAGGTGTGAGGACTGTATCTTGTTTTATCCTAAAGTCAGGTCTTCGCATTACCTATTCCACGGATAAAACAATAGCCCCACACCGATAAAGCTACATGAAGTCCTTTCGGACGCGTACGAGCTACCGATGTAGGTGCTATTGCCAACCTTATCTCCGTGGAATTTCAAAGTTGCGAAGTTTGACTTTAGAAGATAAAATTTCAATAACACCTTTTTGATTAAAAAGATGATTCAGGGTTGGCTATCTCTATAGTCGTCCTGAATCGTGTGCAAATATAATCAAAAAAGTGTTATTGGTGGGGCTATCAATAAAGAAAAATGCTGAAAGTTGTTTTAGAACATAATTCAGAGTCTTCCATCATCGCAGTATGAGTAGTAATTGCCATATGGTGTAACGATTATATGGTCAAGGAGCCGAATATCCATCAGCTCGCAAGCCGCCTTGATTTTTTTCGTAAGTGTATCGTCCTGCGAACTTGGATTTATCTTACCTGATGGGTGGTTGTGAGTAAGGATTATTGCCGTAGCATTTGAGACAAGAGCCGTCTGCATTACAACACGCACGTCGACAATTGTAGAAGTCAGTCCGCCCTCTGATATGGTTGTGTAGCCTATTATTTTGTTGGCGTTGTTAAGTAGCAAAACCCAATATTGTCCTAAACGTTTTGGGCAAAAATAAAAATAGGAAGTAGTTAC
>CAMNRO010000058.1 GCA_946553045.1 uncultured Porphyromonadaceae bacterium
TATGGCGCACTTCTCGATTAGAATCCGGCGCACTTCTCGATTATTTTTTACACCACAAACGCCGCCTGACTGAGTGGATTGTATTGTTCGTAAAATAATGAAACTCCGTTGCAATAACATAAAGTGTTATTTCAACGGAGCTGAAAATTTGCAATTTAAGTTTATTGCCAATTCATAGTTGCGCATATATCAGAAGTAACAGATGGAAATCTGTCATACTGCGATAGCCATCCAGGAACGTCACGGTTCATCCACCCCAATACTTCCATCATTTCAGAATGGATATCCCTGACCCGATTGATGTTCCAGCATATTGATTCGTTATGAAAAACGCGATTGCGAAATGCACGGAAACGGTTTAGTGGAGCTGAGACATTCTTACGTTGTCTTTTAGCTTTAGGCATAAAAGGAAATGCCCTGCGCAAATCTTTCCACAAAATACGCTCGTATTCACTATTAAGCAATGACACCCAAAAACCTAACGTAAGTTCGGCAACAATTTTTGAAGGTGTTATTTGTTCATGCCTTCCGGATATCTGTTTTGCTGCTTGCGTAATATACCTGTTCAAATTAGATAATCCGGGTGTATTCGGGAATACGGCGTACCAATCATCTCTACCGGTCATCTGTCTTAGCTCACGACAAAGGGCGTTACGCAAGGTAACCTCAAAAACAGATAAAGAAACATACATTGCCTCTGACAGTTGCAGGTTACACCTATAATGTGTTATAGCCCGTTTCTCGTCGTGCGGATACAAGGTAAAATACCTTTCCATCCGCTTGTCTGAAAAAACTTTATTGAAAAAAGCTTTGTTATATGACATATAATGACTAATTTTGCATCGCAGTCCCGGTAATTCCTCTCCCTGTTTTCAGATGCAGGTGAAGAATCCGGGTTTTTTATTTCCGCAAAATTAGCAAAAATATCTCATATAATCCTAAACAGATACAGCAATCCGCCCAATGCCGCCTGTGGCGGCCGAAATTTTTAGCGAAATCAACGGAGCGACTTCATCACGAGGTCGCTCCGCCTGCTATATTACGACTTGGCTAAATTATTTCTTCTTGTTGAGCCATTCATCACGGCGTTGTCTGCACTCTTTGAGTGTACCAGCCACGCAGGAGAACAATTCCCCATCGGTGTGGCGATAGTCGTATTGGCAGTGCTTTTTTCGTCTTGTACCATATCCGGTGTAGAACACCTCGTATTGTTCAGTGCCGGGAGTGGTGGTTGTGCTTACTCCGTTGGCGGTCATTTTGGTTGCCATATCTTCAAGTTTTAGAATTTTACAAATATCATACGTTGTTCAAAAGTCTGTTCAGGGTCGCTGACCTTGCGTTGTTTTACCCAAAAGTGGTGTTTGCCGAAGCCATAGACGAAGTATTTGTCAAGGTCGCTACGAAGGGCATATGCCGATATTGTTTCCCGCAATTCCTTTTCGTCTTTCGTAAGCACTATGCGGTTTATCAGTTCAAGGACTGTTTCACGCACCTTGTTGTCAAAATCAAATATCAGACTTTCAATTATTACGTTCATAATAGGTGGGGTTTATGACCTGCGCCATTGCTGACGCAGGTCTGATTAAACATTAGGCGGTCATTCTCTCCTTGATTAGTCGGGAGTTAGAGTTCACGAGATTGATGATGCGGTCGTGGTACTCGGTGTCCTTGTTATATTTGCCGTGGCACTGCACCACTTTGAGGGTCTGCAAGTCAACCTCTACCGTCTCTATTATGGCATCGCCAATCCTTGCCGACAATACCAGCGTGTTCTTTTTAAGGTAGTAGGAAGATGAGAATACGCAGATGTGCTGTGTGTTACCCTCTTGGCAGTATTCCTCTATGCTCTCAAGCACCTTCACCGATATTTCATTGTCGGAAATGACCAGACCGAAGAACTTGGATTTTAGAGCCTTGAACTGTTCTTCGTTCTCTTTCTCCCGGAGCAGTCTTTCCTCAGTTCTTCTGCGCTCGGCTTCCTCACGCTCCCGTCTGCGTCTGTCCTCTATCATTCGGCTCAATCTGTCGTGCGCCTCTATGAAATCTTCGGGGCAGATGTTCTTGGGATTGCGGAGGTCTTTGCCGATGTTCTTCAGCATCCGCAGATAGTCGCACCACATTCCGATGTTGTTGATATGGTAGCGGTGGCGTTTGGCGATAAGGTACGATGCCCAAAATTCATTCGCATTGTCGGGATTGGCGAGAAAGTATTTCATTTCCTCAATCTCTCCGGCTTTCATCAGCGTCTCCATTCTTGGGTCGGCAAGGAGAGCCTTGAAAAGTCGGACGGGGGATAATCCATAGAAATCACCCTTGAAGCCGTTGCGTTTGAGTTGGGGTATGACCGACATTCTCGGATAGACCTCGCTCCATGCGACAACATCATCATACAGAGGGTTGCGCGGGCGTATCTCCATGTCGCTCCAATAAGACCAGCAATCGCAGTAATGGAAGGTAAATCCACGGAACAGAGCCATGTCGGCAACTTTGCCTTCCGGAGAAATCCACCTTTGCACGACCTCCTGACAATAGAGTTGTCTGACCTCTCCCTTACGGCTTTCGCTCGTTATCTGCGACACACGGATTACTTGAAAACCCTTGTGTGCTGTTATGACGCTGAAATATGCGGTTTCCTTATGGGTGCGTTTGCGGGTGTCCTTCACTTTCAGTTCAGTTCCGCAGTGAGGGCATTTGCAACCTGCGACAGTGTCGCAAAGATTGCCTTTCTCGCCTTTCCAAACGTGTCCGCAGTCGGAGCAGGTCATTGTTCCGCTATTGGTGCGGTAGGCGAAATGCTCAAAGCAGTGGCGGTATGCCCATTTCTCTTGTGTCGCGGTTATGGGGCGCAGTGTGGCGGATAGCGCTGCCACTTGCTTTTGTAATGCTGTCTTGGGTTTCATAGCCGTAATGTTTTAGAGGTCAAAAAGACTGGGTTGTGCGATTTGGGGATTGTTCTCGGTGGTTTTCTTTTCGGTGGTCTTGGGTCTGCGCATTTTAGCCATTTCCTCATCACGGAGTTTGTTGATGGCGTCCTGCCGTGCCTGTTCCTTTTCTTCCTCGGTGAGTTCTACCGTATGGTTTACCACCACTTTGCAGTTTATTGGGCTGCCGACCTCAATCTCGCTTTCCTCCCAATAATGGACTGCCATTCCGAAGATTTCATCATCGGCAAAGCCGTTGCAACCGCTTTTCTGCACTTGGTTGATGATGTATGTAACGCAGTCCTCTACCGATTTAGAGGGGTTCGCAAAGCGGATAGCGAACAGAGCGTCATTGTCGGCTCTCTTTTCAAGATAAGCCTTGATTGTGTCGTTGAAGGCTCGTGTGCCTCGGTTTTCTCTTGTGGTTGCCATAGTCGTAAATATTTTCAGAGTGTTAAAATCCAATAGATTACTCCGATTGCGGTAAGGATTGAAATGAGCCAGCCTATTCCCCTCAGTATGGGTTTCGCTATCGCCCACAACGCTATCCCGATAACCGCCCCGATGATGATTGCCACCGCCTTGACCGCCTTTGTGATTATGCGGTAATGATAGGAGGATTGGTGAGCTTGCCTTGACCTAATATCTTTATGTTTTCCTGTGGCTTTCATATCGGTGGGAGCTTTTTTTTAACCATGCGTCCAAAGACAGTGTGGTTGTATGAGTTGCTTGACACCTGAAAGGCGTGGGGCGCAAAAGAGGGATGTTCGGGCCTTGACATAAAAAATACGAGCCGACGCAGGAGGTCTGGAGATTTTTTATGCCAAAGCCAAAAGAATATCCCTTCGCCACACGTTAGGTTAAGGCAAGCAACTCGTACTGACCCACTTGTTGATGGTACGTTTTGTTGAAAAGGCTCCCCCGGATGAAAGCCCATGAAAACATAAATCGTCGCCGACCCGACGGTGGCGGCGATGGACTGGAACACTGGAAAAAAAATCGGTGCAGCCCCGATAAAAAGAAGTGTGCCGCAATGACGCGGATCTGAAAGTCCCGTCATTGCGACACAGTTCTTTTCGGTGGATGCTGTTCAAGCGGTGAGTGAGGGGGCGGTCGTAAAAGTCCTTATCCGGCAATGCGTCCCGGAACACGGACGACAGCCATTCAGTCTTATGGTGACGGCAGCGTCCCCGATGCCATTCCATAAGGCGATGGCCGTTGTCGGTGTTCAGCATTGCCCATAGGCGTGATGCGGTCAACTGGTGTCAGTGGACTTGTCCACCGTCACTTGTTGACGGCATATCGCCGCAGACACGGAAGACCGTCCCGTCTCTCACCGCTTTCCATAAAACAATAAATAAGCATCAACACCGTTACTGCAATAGATACTCATCTTCTCTAAAAGAATATTACCACTCATCTTCTTTCGGGAATATTTGAGGAACAAAAATATGTTTGTATTTTTGTTTGTATGCCTAAATTTGTTTGTATGGGAATATTCTTGAATGGTGTTTTAAGGCCTCAAATGGCGAAATATGTTTGTATTTAGGTCGGTCAACAATGGTTAAACAACTGAAATACAGTGTTAAAACTGTTCTTCAACGAGGACGAGTACTAAACAGAGTCTTTAGCACAAATATCGAACAACCAATGGCCAGGCAAAATCCGTTTGTTTGGCCATTGGTGTTTTATGGCCGCCTGGGGTGCAATTTGCCGGGCTACAGTTTTTGCTGAGATTCATTTTTTGCAGACGTGCATATCGGCCTGATATTTCGATATTTTTTGAGTATCTTTGCGTATGGAAGATACGCAAGACAACAAAAGACATCAAGACTGCCTGCACCCCGAGAGCCCTACAAAACTCGAATTTGAGGACTATAATCAGCCTGCAATCATAAATATCGAATCTCTTATATACACAATAAGAGACGAACAGATTATGCTTGACAGCGATTTAGCAAAGCTATACGGAGTTGAGACCAAAGCCCTTAACCAAGCTGTCAAACGCAATATCGAACGTTTCCCGGAGGACTTCATGTTCCAACTTACTAAAGAGGAATGTTTGAGGTCACAGATTGTGACCTCAAACGGAGGAAGAGGTGGAGCAAGATATATGCCGTATGCTTTTACCGAAAATGGAGTAGCAATGCTTAGCAGCGTACTACGCTCTGAAAGAGCCATCGAGGTCAATATCCGCATCATGCGTGCATTTACACTGATGCGAAATTTCATAAAGAAGCAGGGCTTATTATTCCAAAGGATTGACCGCCTTGAAATGAAACAACTGAGGACGGATGAAAAAATCGATAAAATACTTGATCGATTGAACCATTTTGAAGATATAACTCAGGGGGTGTTTTTCGACGGGCAGATATTTGATGCGTATGCGTTTGTGGCGGGGCTTATCAGAAAGGCTGAGAAGAGGATTGTTGTAATCGACAGTTATATTGATGAGTCCGTGCTGGTACAGCTGTCTAAACGCAGGGCGGGTGTGACCGTGGATATTTACGACGGCCATGTCTCGCGACAGCTCCGCCAGGATATAGAGCGCCACAACGCACAGTATCCGGGGGTGACACTGCATAATTACAACAAGGCTCACGACCGTTTTCTGATAATCGACGAAGAGGTGTATCATATCGGACATTCGCTCAAAGACCTCGGCAAGAAACTGTTTGCGTTCTCCAAAATGGAAATAATGACCGGCTCTGAACTTATTTCGCAACTCTAAAAAATCACTATGCAAAGCAATAGAATCAATCAGCTCCTTTACAGTCTTATTATAGCATTAATCGGCATATCATGCTCGGGTCGGAAAGTGGCAGAGCAGGAACCTCGCGCGGACCTGGGCGAGACTCTCGACTCGATAATCGGCTCCCATAAGGGCATGACAGGCGTGGCCGTGCTTTCGGGCGATTCGCTTTTAGTGGCCGGAGAGACCTCTCAGCTGCCGCTGATGAGCGTATTCAAAATGCACATTGCTATTGCCGTACTCGACAAGGGCATCGCTTTAGACTCGGTGGTATCGCTCGACCCGTCGACAGTGCGCGAGAATACATACAGCCCCATGCGCGACGAAAAAGGGAGGCGCCGTTTCGACATAACGGTCGATAGTCTGATGTACTACTCGGTGTGCCGCAGCGACAACAATGCCTGCGACTTCCTGATTGAGCTCGCGGGCGGCATCGGCGAAGTCGACCGTTGCATCCGCCGACTCGGGATAGACGATTTCTCCCTTACCGAAACCGAAAACTCGATGCACGAGGATATCGTGCGCAGCTACAACAACCGCAGTACTCCCGAGGATTTGTGCCGTGTTATCGAGGCCGTGTTCAGCGGCCGAGCTCTCTCTCCCGAATCGACACAATATCTTGCCGGTCTTCTCGGCAAGAGCAGCACCGGTCTCGACAAGATTGCTTCGGGCATCGCTCCCGAGGCTTTCATGGGGCATAAGTCGGGCATGTCCGACCGTAATGCCGACGGCATACGCATGGCCACCGGCGATGTCGCTGCCTTCCGCCGCCCCGACGGCTCGACAGCATATATCGCCATACTCGTCAAGGATTCGCCCGAGACCGACGGCCAATCGGCAGCACTGTTCAAGGAATTGTCTGCGGCAATCTACGATGCATACAGCAAGTAACAGGTCTTTTTTGTAATTTTGCGGTATTATGGAACGGATTGAAGACCTTGTGCCCGACTGGGCAATGCGCGTGAATTGCGCGGTGACGGTGGCCGATGCCGAC
Organism: uncultured Porphyromonadaceae bacterium; assembly: GCA_946553045.1. Lineage (GTDB taxonomy): Bacteria > Bacteroidota > Bacteroidia > Bacteroidales > Muribaculaceae > CAG-873. The sequence goes on from CAMNRO010000058.1 coordinate 6,668, forward strand.
TGCCGTATTATTTATATGAATGAGCGTTCGCGACAGACTTTCGCGGCCCGCGGCGGCGCCGATCTTATCGGTCACAGCCTTATGGAGTATCACAATGAGCGGTCCAAGGCCATTATCCGCCGTCTTCTCGACGAGGGTGGTACCAATGCCTATACCATCGAGAAGGAGGGGCTGCGGAAGATGATTTTCCAGTCGGCATGGTTCGACGGCGAGGGCCGGGTCGGCGGTCTAGTGGAAATTTCTATGGTCATACCGGCAGAAATGCCTCATTATGTGAGATAAGATGGATATAACGAATTTCGAGGAGCGCGTGCGCGAAGACCTGGTAGCATATCTTACGGCCCGTGGCGTGCTCGACAAGCGCGTGCCGGAGTGCCCGGACGTAGAGGATCGCTGGGGCGAGATATGCCGCGCCTATCTGCCCGACGGCATACGCGAGTTTCAGGATTATCCGGTGGTATCGCTGGGCTGGATTATGTTCGTGGGCATGGCAATGGCGTTTTACTGGGATACTGACTGGGAGAATTATTCGGCCCGAAAGGGTATCTATGAGGATTTGCGCGGTCTGCGTGGATTCGACAATATGGACGAGGCGATTGTGGAAGATGTGCTCAAATATCGCGACGAGGACGCAGAGCGTGTCATCACAATCGCAGCCGAATGCGCGCAGCGTGTTCTGAGCATGCTCCGCCACACTCATGTCGAACCCGGCACGGAGGCTGCCCTCGGCTGCTATATGGCGGCTCTGCGTCAGCTTTATCTTGCCGGCATGGGCATGGAGCTCAATTCGCTGGGCTACCATATGAAGCTGGTTTAGGCGGCTGGTCGGCTGAGCTGTTGGGCTGACGGGCGAATGGGCTGACAGGCTTTTGAGCAACCTGTCCGCTCAATAGTCCAAACAGCCGCATAGCGGCAATGAGCTGCGTAGCAGCGCTGAGAGTAATAGCCTATGTGCAAGCGCGCTGCAGGCGCGCGCAGCCATAGGTTTCCAACGAAAAATAAAATATCGGAGCTGCGTAGCTGCGACATATCACGTGGATTGTGTCGCAGCTACGCAGCTCTTCTTTTTTCTCGCAATCCTCATACCCGTGCTGCGCGCACCAAAGGCGCGCTTGCGCGGGCCTATTATTGTCAACGCTGCTCCGCAGCTTTTTGCCGCTACGCGGCGCTGGTCTGACGGGCGGCTGGGCTGATGGGCTTTTGAGCAACCTGTCCGCTCAATAGTCCAAACAGCCGCATAGCGGCAATGAGCTGACGGGCGGTTTATGCAACTTTGGGGATAGGGACGGTGTTATATCTGTGAAATAATTTATACTGATATGGCAACGAAAATCACTTATCTTGAGAATTCGGGCTTCCTGGTTGAGCTTCCCTATGTATTTCTCGTATTCGACTATATGGCCGACCCGGCCCATGATGTGAAGAAGGCCCTTGAGGAGAATCCCGACAAGCCGGTAGTCTTCCTTGTGACCCACAACCACCGCGACCATTTCAACACCGATATTTTCAATCTCGGCCAGAGCCACCGTCGTGTCTATGTGCTATCAAACGATATCCCGACCCGCGAGATTCACGACACCATGCCTATAGCCTGGATGAGCAAGGGCGACACGGTCGAGGACCTGCCGGGCGACATACGTGTGCAGGCATTTGGAAGCACCGACGCAGGCGTGAGCTACCTCGTGACGGCTGCCAACGGCTTCCGTATATTCCATGCCGGCGACCTCAACAACTGGCATTGGGACCAGGAGAGCTCCGAGCGCGAGATTCAGAAGGCCAAGGAGGCTTTCACGGTCATTGTAGAGCGTATCGCCTCGCAGTGTCCGGCTGTTGATGTGGCATTCTTCCCTGTCGACGTCCGGCTCGGCGCCAACTGCGCCGCGGGAGCCGAGCAGTTCCTCTCGACGGTAAAAGTAGCCGATTTCTTCCCCATGCATTTCAAGGGTAACTACGCGCAAGCCTGCGATTTCGATGCCTACCGTCTCCCCGAAGCCGTCCGCGCCCGCACGACAATGCACTGCCTGCATAAACCGGGGCAAAGCGTGGAACTCTGAGACAGCACTTCGAAAATACGCCTTTGGCAGGAACAGAGACATATATCTGAACTGTATTTCGTATCTTCGCAGTGTTTTAAGAAATCAATCTCTGCAATGAAAAAATTTATATGTCCTCTTGCTGCGGGGCTGCTGCTGTCGGCATGCGCCGGAGCGCCGTCGGTAAGCTCGCCCGACGGCTCGATAAAAGTAAATGTGAACCGCGACGGCTCATCGCTGAGCTATGCCGTGACCGTTGACGGCGACACCGTGATAGCACCCTCAATGCTCGGTTTCGAGGCCGAAGGTCTCTCTCCTGCCGCCGACGCGAAGATGACGGTGAAGCACTCGTCGTTCGACCAGACCTGGACCCAGCCCTGGGGCGAAAACAAGGAAATACGCAACCACTACAATGAGGTGGCCGTGACCCTGACCGACGAGGCGCTCGAATACACGGTGCGCGTGCGCGCATTCGACGACGGTGTGGCTTTCCGCTACGAGTGGAATCTGGCCTCGGGCGATTCCGTGATTGTGCGCGACGAGCTCACCGAGTTCGCCTTCGGCCGCCCGGCCATGAGCTGGGCGATACCCGCCAATTTCGACACCTACGAACTCGAATACCGCAATGTAGCCGTCGACGACGTGACCGACGCCAACACTCCCTTCACCTTCGAGGTGGATTCGACAGGTCTTTTCGGCTCTATCCACGAGGCCGCACTCTACGATTATCCCGAAATGACCCTCGTACGCACTGCCGGACGCACCCTCAAGGCCAATCTGGCCCCGCTGCCCGACGGCGTGAAGGCTTATCTGCCCTCGGCCTTCGCCACTCCCTGGCGCACGGTGCAGCTCGGCAAATCGGCCTGCGACCTCATCAACTCGGGCCTCATTCTGAACCTCAACGAGCCCTCTAAAATAGCCGACACGTCGTGGATTAAGCCGCAGAAGTATGTCGGCATATGGTGGGGCATGCACCTCGGCACCATGACATGGACCATGGGTCCGCGCCACGGCGCCACAACCGAAAACGCTATCCGCTATATCGACTTCGCCGCCGAAAACAATCTTCAGGGCGTGCTCTTCGAGGGCTGGAACGAAGGCTGGGATACATGGGGAGGCAAACAGCACTTCAACTATGCCAAAGCCTATGCCGACTTCGACATCGACTCCATAGCCGCCTACGCCGCCGCTAAAGGAATCGAGCTCTGGGCCCACAACGAGACCGGCGGCAACATTCCCGAATATGAGGCCGCTATCGACTCGACCTTCGCCTACTATCAGTCGCTGGGCATCCACACCGTCAAGACAGGCTATGCGGGCGGTTTTGTCGGCGGACAGTACCACCACTCGCAGTATGGCGTGAAGCACTACCAGCGTGTGGTTGAGACCGCGGCGAAATACCAGCTGATGGTCGATGCCCACGAGCCTATCAAGGAAACAGGCATACGCCGCACATGGCCCAACATGATGACCCGCGAGGGTGCCCGCGGCATGGAGTGGAACGCATGGTCGGCCGGCAACACACCCGAGTATCTCTGCACACTGCCTTTCGTGCGCCTGCTATCGGGCCCGATGGACTACACCCCAGGCATTTTCGACATCAACTATGAGCGTGCCAAGGCCGACCCCGGCCGCATTGAGTGGAACGGCCGCAACGATTACTGCAAAATCAACACCACCGTAGCCCGCCAGATTGCCAACTGGGTAATAATCTACTCGCCCCTGCAGATGGCCGCCGACCTCATCGAGAACTACGAAGGCCAGCCCGCATTCCAGTTCTTCCGCGACTTCAACGCCGACTGCGACTGGTCGCAGGCACTCCAGGGCGAAATAGGCAAATACATAGCCGTGGTGCGCCGCGCCGGCAACTGCTTCTACCTCGGCGCCGGCACCGACAGCGAGGCCCGCACACTCACCGTGCCGCTGTCATTCCTCGGCGAGGGCACCTACACCGCCACAGTCTATGCCGACGACCCTGCCGACCCCACCAAGGTCGTAATAAGCACACTCGATGTCACCGCCGCCGACACTCTCACCGTAGCGATGGCACCCGCCGGAGGCCAGGCAATAAGCTTCCTGCCCAAAAACTAACGACAACCATCACAATATACACGACGGAGCCGACAATATCTGCATTGTCGGCTCCGTCGTTTTTTAATTCCTTTTTAATAACCTTCAGGCCAGAAGCGAGGCCGCGAGGTCGCGTATAGTAGCGAAATCGGCCTCGTGAAGGCGGCTGCGGATTGTCAGGACAGGCTCTACTACGGTCATATCCTTCATTTTAGCAAGCTCGTCGGCCATAAGGCGCGCGGCCACGGGCGCCCACGAACCATTCTCGACAAGCGCCACCGTGCGCCCGCACAGGCGCTTGCTCTGCAAATGGTGCAGGAAATTGTGCATGGCCGGGAAGAGGGCGCCGTCGTATGTCACGGAGCACAGCACCATATGACTGAGGCGGAATGCCTCGGCCACGGCATACGACACGTCATGGCGGCAAAGGTCGAGAAGAACGACCTCGGAGGCACCCTCGGCACGAAGCTGAGAAGCTACAAGACGGGCTGCTTCGGCTGTACCGCCGTAAACCGACGCATATGCAACAAGCACACCGCGGGTTTCGGGCTCATAGCGGCTCCATTTATCATACAGCATCCAGTAATGCGCGAGATTTTCAGACAGCACCGGACCATGCAGCGGAGCTACCACGCCGAATTTGCGGCCGGTCAGTTTCTTCATCACCGCCTGCACGCTCGGTCCGAAGCGCCCCACTATATTGGTATAATAGCGACGTGCTTCGGCATCCCAGGCCTCTGTTGAGTCCGACATGGCAAACGAACCGAAGGCATCGGCCGAGAACAGCACGCCGTCAGTCTCGTCGAGAGTCATCATCACCTCGGGCCAGTGCACCATCGGAGCGGTGACGAAGCTGAGCGTATGCGCGCCCAGGCACAAGGTATCGCCGTCGGCGACAATGCGGCAGCGGCTGCTGAAATCAATATCTTCGAAGAAATTAGCCAACATGGCCGCGGCCTTGGCCGTGCATACAATTGTCACATCGGGATAGCGGTCGACAAAAGCGCGCACACAGCCCGAATGATCCGGCTCCATATGCTGCACGATAAGATACTCAGGCGAACGGCCTATGGCGGCACAGCCAGCGGCAACCGCCGTGAGCCAGTCGAAGCAACGACGCTTGTCGACAGCGTCGACAACGGCAACATGGCTGTCGGCTATAAGATATGAGTTATACGATATCCCGGCAGGAATGGGATACTGAGCCTCGAAGAGGTCGAGATTGTCGTCTTCGGCTCCTATGAATTTTATATCAGGGGTAATGGATTGCATTGGATATGGTTATTGCTTGCGACCGCAAAATTACAAAAAAAAACGACAAGCTCTAAAGGATTGTTAAGCATCGGAACCGTAAGCCGTTTCCGGCGTTATTATTTTGCAAAACAAAAAAAACGAAACTACTATGGATTGTAAATGCAACAAGGAAAAACGCTCCTACCACATGAATATCACCGAAGTGGAAGAGGGCAAAATCAAAGAGGTGATGAGTTTTAACTTCGGCGGCCATCACGACCTCGCCAGAATGGCCGAAAAGATAGCGGCCAAGGGCGACATCTCCGAAAAACACGCCAAAGAGCTCGCCGTGGCCATTCGCCTGCTCCATCATGTGCTCAAGAAATGCGCCGACGACAGCGCCATCTTCTCCGACTTCTACCCCGTCTTCGAAGAATTCAAAAAGGCCGTCAAAGAACACTACACCTCCCAAGAGCCTCAATGACATCTATATGACTGAACGATATGGCGGTGTGTCATAATACATTTTAGGCGGGCGCGCGCCCCTACTGCCTTAAAATGCCGGATTATGACACACCGCCATTCGTATTCGGGCGAGGGAACATTTTGTGGCTCGGGGGTGTTTTCTTATCGTTATATCATCATTTACAATACGATTCTATGAAAAAGATTAAGGCTATTTTTGCGAGTGCAGCCGCTGTGGCGCTGATTGCGTTTTCGCTGCCTGCGTGCAGCGACGATGACGACGATAAGAGCGTCGACCAAGTGCCCGAAGCCTTTGTGGAGGCTCTGAAAAAAGTGGAGCCCGAAGCCAAAAACGTGAAATGGGAAACCGCAGGCTCATACCGGGTCGCCGAATTCACCAAAAACATGGTGGGCTACGACGTGTGGTTCGACACCGAGGCGGCCTGGGCAATGACCGAGAAGGATTTCGGCAAGGATTTCTTCCTTGTGCCCGACAATGCCGTCAACGAGGCCTTTGCCAAGGGCGAGTACAGCTCATGGACGGTCGACGACATCGTATATTTCCGCCAGACTACCGATGAATTTTATGTAATCGAGGTCGAGACTGCCGGACAGCCCGACATGGACCTTTTCTACACCACCGACGGCGAAATATTCAAAGCCATTCCTTCGGCCTCCGCACCCGAGATACTGCCCACGACGGTAGTATCGCGATAAACCCACCACAAGCACACCACCATGTTTCCTCTTCTATCCATATTGCTTGCCGGCACGGCGCGGCCGCCGGTCGACATCACTCATTTCATCGGCGACAGCGACGGTATTTCGGCCGCAATCGCGGGGTTTATCATGAATATCGTAGACTGGATTCTCGGCGTTTTCGGGCTCGACAACAACACTACGATAGTCACCTTCCTCTATGCCTCGGTTGTGCTCGGCCTGTCGATAGTGGCGGGCTATATCGTGCAGTGGATAGTGCTTAAATGCGTAAAAACCATAGCACGGCACTGGAATTCTGACACTTATCAGGCTCTGAGAAGCCAGAATTTCTTCAGCAAGGCATGCCGTATCATTCCTCCGCTGGTATTCCTGATTCTGATTCAGTTTACCCTGTCGAACCACAATTCGCTCTCGAACGTCCTGACCAAGGCCACCTTTATCTACATCGTATTTGTGATTACGGTGGCGCTTACAGCCCTCCTGAATGCGCTGTGGCAGCATATCGACACCCGCGCCAACAAGCGCAAGCTGCCCCTCAACGGGCTGGCTCAGCTTGTGAAAATCATAGTGTGGGTCATAGCCGCAATCATCATAGTATGCATAATCCTCGATAAATCTCCGGCCTCGCTCCTGGCCGGCCTCGGCGCCTTCTCGGCGGTGCTGATGCTGATTTTCAAGGACAATATACTCGGTGTGGTTGCCGGAGTGCAGCTGTCGGAAAACGACAGCCTGCACGTGGGCGACTGGATTGCCGTGCCCGGCACCAATGCCAACGGCACCGTCGAAGAGGTGTCGCTCGTGGCCGTGAAGGTGCTCAACTGGGATAAGACCACAACCACGCTGCCTCCCTACAGCCTCATCAGCACCGGCTTCACCAACTACCGCTCCATGCAGCGGAGCAACACACGCCGCATATGCCGCAGTTTCATGATAGACGCCGACAGCGTGCTGCCCGCGACACCCGAAATGCTCGACATGATACGGAAAGTGCCCTTTATGGACGATTATATAACAAAAAAACTCGCCCAGCAGGCGGCCGGCGACGTGCACGATGTGAACAACCCCGCCGGGCTCGTCAACGGCACAATCGACACCAACCTGGGCCTCTTCCGCGCGTATATGAAGATGTGGCTCGACGCAAACCCGAACATCGCCCACGACAGCGACTGCTTCGTTTCGACACTACCGCAAACAGCCGCCGGAATCCCCTTCCAGGTCTACTGTTTCACGGCGACCTCGGGCTGGTTCCCCTACGAGGGCATTCAGGACAGTGTATTCGAGCACATCGCAGCCATGCTGCGCTACTTCATGCTCTACACCTTCGAGAATCCCTCGGGCCGCGACACCGTCATCGACGGCTACCTCAGCCCCGGCGGCGACATCGACGACGTCTATGGAATCCCCTACCCCTTCTTCCAGGATCCCGGCGCCCCCGACAGCCCAGCCTCGACACGCGTCGGCCCCAAGCGCCCACCCCGCAACGCCGAAACCCCACCCCCACAACAGCAATAAGCCCAGAACGGCGGTTGAATGTGCCCGCACGACGGTGCTATTCAACCGCTTTGCGGTTGTTGTGCGTGGAGGCGTCATTGTCCTATGGTATGGACGTTCTGACGAACGCCCAAACCATAGGCTATGTAAATATTTAACCGCCATGCGGCGGTTAGAAGCGATATTTGCGTAAGATGCAAAAAACCGCCATTGGCGGTTTTATATTCATACAGCCTATGGTTTAGACGCCGAACGGCGGCTATACCATAGGATTCAGGTCAGAATAAAGCCGTGCAACCGCATGGCGGTTGAATATGCCCGGTCGGCGGTTGGAGGCGGACTTTACGCCTCCCTATTGAAGCGTATTATGACAAATTGCTTATTGTTATCGTTTCGGACGGGGTGATTTTCTGCCAGGAGAATTCCGCAATCAGCTCGGCCGGTGTTATTTCGGCGTAATCGGGGAGGAGGCCGAGGAGTGCGGCGAGGCGGCCTGTTATCTGGCCGGGCGTATATGAGGCGCGGAGGTGCTCCATGTTGAGAGAGCCGTCGCGCTTGCTCAGGCGGCGCCCCTCGGCATTGCAGAGCAGGGGCACATGGGCGAATCGGGGCGGCTCGAGGCCGAGAAGGCGGTAGAGATATATCTGCTGAGCCGCCGAGAGGAGAAGGTCGGAGCCGCGCACGACCTCAGTGACCCCCATAAGGGCGTCGTCGACAACGACAGCAAGCTGATAGGACCATGCCCCGTCGGCACGCCGGAGTATGAAGTCGCCCACCTCGCGGGCCAGATTGAATTGCTGCGGGCCGTAGAGGACGTCGGTGAAGGCTATTGTCCGGTCGGGCACATATATGCGTGTCGAAGCGCCGGCGAAGTCGGCACCGTGAGCTGGCAGCGACTCCGGACGGCACCGGCCTCCGTAGACAATGCGGCCGTCGGACTGATGCGGAGCCTGGGTTGCCATTATTTCGGCACGTGTGCAGCGGCAGGGATATGTATATCCGGTGGCGTTGATACGTTCGAGGAAGCGGGCGTAGATGTCGCCTCGCAGGCTCTGCGAATAAGGGGCGGCGTCTCCGCGACCGTCGAGGCCGCCCTCGTCCCAGTCGAGGCCGAGCCAGTGCAGGTCGTCCTCTATAAGACGCGAGTATTCCCTCTTGGAGCGCTGCGGGTCGAGGTCTTCGATACGCAGCAGCCACACCCCTCCCTGAGCACGAGCCGACAGCCACGACAGCAATGCCGCGGCAATGTTTCCCAAATGCATGCGCCCGGTCGGCGATGGCGCGAACCTACCCCTTGTCATAAATTATGAATTATGGATTATGAATTATGTGCTGTTGATTGAATTATATCCAATTATGAAATAAGAGGGTGTTTCATAATTAGAAAAAAAGAGCCGCGGGTGGCGGCTCTTTTTTATGGTTTGCTGAAGATTCGGCTTATTTTGCTTCTTCGATAGTAACGGCACGGTCGAGAGCGACGCACTTTTCACCAAGGTCAGACAGGTTGCCGTTGTTGGTGGTAGTGGAAATCTGGCTTTCGGGCACACCGTTCTTCACGAGGAGCTTGGCAACACCTTCGGCGCGGTTCTTGCGAAGACGCATGTTGATGTTGTCTGTGCCGGTGTAGTTGTCAGCCCAGCCGGTAAGAACGTATTTCTTGTCGGGGTTCTGGGTCATAACATAGGCGATAGCCTTTACTACACGCTGGTTTTCGCGGCTGAGGCGAGAAACACCGATGGGATAGTAAACGGTAGCGAGAGGACCGGCAGCTTCAACCTTTGTTTCAACAGGACGGCTGAGGCAGTCTTTGAGCTGGCTTTCGAGGTCGGCGATACGAGCGTCGGCAGCAGCAAGACGGGCGCGGAGGGCGTCGCAGTTTTCAGGTTCGGGGCAAACGGGAACGACGGGAGCAGTCCAGTCGGTCTTGTTGAAGTTGT
>CAMNRO010000059.1 GCA_946553045.1 uncultured Porphyromonadaceae bacterium
CCCCCCCCCCCCCCCCCCCCCCCCCCCCCCCCCCCCCCCCCCCCCCCCCTACTGCCATAAAATGCGGAATTGTGACACGCCGCTATTTCTGAAAATATGTTGATGATTATTAAATAGTGTTTAAATAACCGATTTATAAGACTGTGTGTTTGTGTCGCTTTTTCTTTTTTCTTACTTTTGCCTTATCGGGAGAACAATCCTTGCCCCAATAACGATTACAAACCACATGACAAACACGATTAAGGTTCTTATTCCGGGGCTAATGGCTTTTCTGAGTGCTACTTTGCCTGTTGCAGCCATAGCCGGAGAAAGAGAAAACGCCGCCACGGCAGCTATAAACAATTATTTACCCGGCACGACCGGTTTTGGCCGCGTGGAGGCGAAAAAAGTCACTGTCAACGCAGCCAAGAAAACCATTCTTGTCGATTTCAACGGCAACGCGGCCTATGTGCCTCTCGACGCCGCCCGACTGAGCGCTCTCAAAGAGGATATCAAGAAAGCTCTCGGGCCATCGTTCGCTACGTATAAGGTAACGCTGAAAAGCGGCAAGAGCAATCTCGACAAACTCGCTCTTTTCGCTCCCAAAAAGAATGCGGGCCCTACAGAAACAAAGCCTTTCATAGTGCGCAATGACGCCGAGAAGGCTCCCAAGGGTCTTGACGGAGCCAACATAGCGCTCTGGCAGAGCCACGGCTGGTATTTCGAGCCGAAGCTTAACCGCTGGGAGTGGCAGCGCGCCCGAATATTCCAGACCGTTGAAGACCTCTATCCGCAGTCGTATGTGATGCCTTTCCTCATGCCTATGCTTGAGAATGCGGGCGCTTATGTGATGAGCCCTCGCGAACGCGACATCAACACTACCGAAATAATCATAGACAACGACGCCACACCCTATGCTTCGGGCAAATTCGAGGCAGAAGGCAAATATAAGACCGTGCCCGGTTTTGCCTACGACAAGAAAGAGCTGCATGTCGGCGACAATCCCTTCAAGGCCGGCACCGCCATCGTGGCCGACGCGTCGGAAAAAGCTACGGCGAACTACAGCTGGAAGGCCGATATACCCAAAAGCGACACCTATGCGGTGTATGTAAGCTACCAGTCGCAGCCCAACAGCAGCGAGAACGCCAGCTACAAGGTGTATGCGGCCGACGGCGAGCACAGTTTCACGGTAAACCAGCGCATGGGCGGCGGCACATGGATATATCTGGGCCATTTCCCTCTCAAGGCCGGTCATGACAAGACTATTGTGGAGCTTGCCAATACGGGCGCGAAGGGCACTGTTGTAAGCGCCGACGCGGTGAAGATAGGCGGCGGTATGGGCAACGTTGCCCGTATCGTGAAAGAACCGCTCGACAGCATCGACTACGAGTATGTGCTTTCGGGCTATCCCCGATTCACCGAGGGCGCACGCTACTTCCTGCAATGGGCCGGCGCACCCGACAGCATATATACCAAGACCGAGAACGTAAACGACTATACCGACGACTATTGCAGCCGCGGCCTGTGGGTGAACTGGCTTGCGGGCGGCTCGTCGATGCTCCCCGGCCGCGAAGGCCTCAATATCCCGGTTGACCTGAGCTTCGCGTTCCATACCGACGCAGGCACTACGCCCAACGATTCTATCATCGGCACACTGGGCATTTACTGCACTCAGGGCGAAACGCTCGGCAACGGCAGCAGCCGCCTTGCCTCGCGCGACCTCACCAACCTTATAATGACCGAAATAGTGGACGACATACGCGCCGATTTCGAGCCCAACTGGACACGCCGCGGCATGTGGGACCGCTCCTATCACGAAGCCCGCTCGCCCGAGGTGCCCGCCATGCTTCTCGAATTCCTGAGCCACCAGAACTTCGCCGACATGTCGTATGGCCTCGACCCGGCTTTCCGCTTCACCGTGAGCCGCGCCATATATAAAGGTATGCTCAAATACATAGCCCAGCGCGACGGCCGCGCCTATGTGGTGCAGCCCCTGCCGGTGCGCGCATTCGCCATCAAGGATGCCAACGGCTTCTGGCAGCTCAGCTGGAAAGAGACCGTCGACAAGCACGAAGAGAGCGCCCGCCCGACCTACTACCTTGTGCAGGAACGCCAGGACGGCGGAGCTTTCCGCACCATAGCCCGCACCGAAAAGCCCGAATATACGGTAAATAAGGTTGTGACCGGCGCAGTGACATCTTACCGCATCATAGCAGGCAACGACGGCGGTGTATCGTTCCCGTCGGAGGTTCTTGCCTGCGGCCGTGCCGAGGGTGCAAAAAATACTCTCACCATTGTCAACGGCTTTACCCGCATAAGCGCTCCCGACCGTTTCGGTGCCGGCGAGGGAACCGAAGAAATAGCAGGTTTCTATACATCGCGCGACGGCGGTGTGCCCTATATGCAGGATATATCCTATATCGGCGAACAGTTTGAATTCCGCCGCCAGATACCCTGGATGGACGACGACGCAGCCGGTTTCGGCGCTTCGCGCGCGAACTATGAGGACAAGGTGATTGCCGGAAACACATTTGACTACACGGGCTCTCACGGAGCGGCAGCGATGGCTGCGGGCTGGTCGTTTGTATCGACCTCGCTCGAAGCCTTCTGCGAGGCAACCGACACCCCTGCCGCCGTTGACCTCATTCTCGGAAAGCAGAAAGAGACAAAGACAGGCACAGGCGCCTACGGCACCCGCTTCAAGGCGTTCCCCTCGGAGCTTCAGACACGTATGGCAGCACTTGCCAAGGAGGGCACCAATTTCTTTGTGAGCGGTTCGTATGTAGCCACCGACATCTGGGATAACCCCTACTCTACTCCCGAGGTTGCCGAGGCCGACAAGAAATTCGCCCAGCAGGTGCTTGGATTCAACTGGCGCGTAGGCCAGGCGTCGGTGACAGGCGATGCCTATCAGGTGCCGGTGCGCTTCAAGGAGTTCGGCAAAGGCCAGTATGATTTCCATAACGAATATAACGCAGATTTTTATGCAGTTGAATCGCCTGATTCGTTCTACCCTGCCGACAATGCCACAGGCGCCACTTTCATGCGCTACGGCGAGAACAACCTCATAGCAGGCACGGTGATGAAAGATGCTACGCACAAGGCAGTTGTAATAGGATTCCCCTTCGAGACCATCAAGGGCGACGGCAGCAGCCGCAAGCATCTGATGAGCCAGATTCTGCGCTTTTTCGAGGCAAAGTGAAAAGGTTAAATGACGGACGCTGCGGTTTAAGACAATCAACAGCGCCCGTCGCGCCGTAACTTTGCAATGTCAAATTCAACAACAATAAACCGAATCAAACACACAAAAATTATGATACACTGTTTTGTCCCCTTTATAAGTGAAGAGCAGGCCGCCCCTACCGTCAACAACCTCAAGGCCAGCGCTCTTGTGTCGAAAATAACTCTTCTGGCAACCGACAACGGCGCAGAGCCCTGCCTTGGATGCGACATGCTCCACGTAGACAGCCTGACGTCGTCGGCCACTGTCCGCGCCATGGCCGCCCACACCGGCGATGCCGCCTATGTGCTGCTTTACACCAAGACGAATACTCTCGAGCCGGGCTACTATGCCCTGAACCGCTTCGTGGAGATAGCCAAGGACAGCGGCGCGGCCATGCTGTATGCCGACCACTACACTGTGGTCGATGGCAAGCGAGCCAATTCGCCCGTAATCGACTATCAGGAGGGCTCTCTGCGCGATGACTTCGATTTCGGCTCGGTGCTGTTCTACAATGCCGCCGACTTTGTGAAAGCCGCAGGCGAAATGAAGGGCGACTACAGTGCCGCCGGTCTCTATGACCTGCGTCTGCATCTGAGCCGCATAGCTCCGATAATGCATATCAACGAGTATCTCTACAGCGACGTGACTGTAGACAACCGCGCGTCGGGCAAAAAAATCTTCGACTATGTAGACCCGAAGAACCGCGGCGTGCAGATTGAGATGGAACAGGCATGCACCGAGCACCTCAAGGCCATCGGCGCATATCTCGAACCGGTGTTCGAGCCTATCGAGTTCAACCGCGGCGAATTCCCGGTGGAAGCTTCGGTAATCATACCGGTGCGCAACCGCGTCCGCACTATCCGCGACGCTATCCGCAGCGTTCTGAGCCAGAAGACCGATTTCGATTTCAATCTCATCATCATCGACAACCATTCGACCGACGGCACCACCGAGGCTATCGACGAGTTCGCATCGGACCCGCGCGTGATTCACATCGTGCCCGAACGCGGCGACCTCGGTATCGGCGGCTGCTGGAATGTAGGCGCCATGGACCCGCGTGCAGGCAAATTCTGCGTGCAGCTTGACTCCGACGACGTGTATGCCGACGAAAATACCCTCGCTAAGATGGTGAAGGCATTCTACGACAACAACGCCGGCATGGTCGTAGGCACATACATGCTCACCGACATCAATATGCAGCCTATTCCTCCGGGCGTTATCGACCACAAGGAATGGACTCCCGAAAACGGCCGCAACAATGCCCTGCGCATCAACGGTCTTGGAGCTCCCCGCGCATTCTACACACCTATGCTGCGCGACATCATGGTTCCGAACACCTCGTACGGCGAGGACTATGCGCTTGGCCTGATGTTCTCGCGCAAGCACCAGATCGGCCGTGTGTATGATGTTGTGTACTACTGCCGCCGCTGGGAGGACAACTCGGATGCCGCCCTCGACATCAACAAGACCAACGCCAACAACCTTTACAAGGACCGTATCCGCACATGGGAAGTATCGGCCCGCAAAAAGCTTAACGCCTCCAAGAAATGAAAATCCAGGAGTTCATAGACGCCCAGCTCGCCGCATGGCCTATGGCCAAAGGCAATTTCGAAGCTCTGAAAGGAGTAGAGACGAAGGAATTCGACCTTGAGGGCATGCACTTCAAGGTGCAGTTCAACCCCGCGCGCATAGTATCGTCGGGCGCCAAGGTGGATGCCGCCTCACTGGCCGCGCGCCCCTGTTTCCTGTGCGAGAAGAACCGTCCGGCCGAGCAGACCGGCCTCGAATGGGGAGACAACTACACGGTGCTCATCAATCCCTTCCCTATCTTCCCGCGCCATCTGACAGTGCCTGAAAAGGCTCACACGCTCCAGAAAATCGAAGGCCGCATGGCCGACATGATAAAGCTGGCGTCGGAACTCGAAGGATACACCGTGTTCTACAACGGACCGCGCTGCGGCGCCTCGGCACCCGACCACATGCACTTCCAGGCCGGCAACACCGATTTCCTCACAATTCAGGACGCTCTGGAGGGTGCCGAGCAGAAGGTGATTTCGACCGAGGGAGAGAGCACACTCGCTCTTGTCGACAGCCTTCCGCTGAAGCTCTTCGTGATAGACGCGGCAACAGCGGAAGACGGCGCCCGCCTTTTCGAGCGGCTCTATAAAGCGCTGCCGGTGCCTGAGGGCGAATATGAGCCGATGATGAACATACTGGCCTGGAGCACACCCGCAGGAGTGCGCGTGGCAGTAGTTCCGCGCAAGCGTCACCGTCCGTCGTTCTACGGCACCGAGGGCGACGACTGCATGCTCATCAGCCCTGCGTCGGTTGATATGGGCGGTGTCTATATCACACCCCGTCCGGCAGATTTCGAGCGTTTCGGCGCCGAGACTGTAAAGCGTCTGCTCGACGAACTATGTCTTTCTGAATCTGAAATAAACGCAATAGCATCCGATGTCGAATAAATTCAACACCGAACCCACCGTCAGTGTCGGCATTATGTCGGCCGTTGAGGTCCGCTTCAATTTCCACGGAGCCTATGAGGTAGAGGGCGCGCTTGTAGAGGGGCGTCAGTCGGCCACAATCAACCCGGACGGCACTGTACTCTGGAATGACTCATCATATCCTGAACTTCTTTTCAAGGCCACATCGCCCAAATGTTTCTTCCTTCTCGAAGACGTTACCATCGGTGTCAATTTCCACTGGGAACGGAAAGAGAGCCAGGTATTCCGCGGAAATCTCAAATTGCTCGGAGGCACTGAGCTGACAGCCGTGAACATCGTTCCGGTAGAGGCCTATCTGGAAAGCGTGATTTCCTCGGAGATGAGCGCCACAGCCTCTGATTCGCTTCTGAAAGCCCATGCCGTGATATCGCGCAGCTGGCTTCTGGCGCAAATAGGCGAGAAGGGCGAGCGTAGCACCGAGGGCATGATAGAGACCGAGGAGGAACGTATTGTGTGGTATGACCGCGACAATCACGAGCGCTTCGATGTCTGCGCCGACGACCACTGCCAGCGCTACCAGGGCATTACCAGGCAGACCACCCCGGCTGTGGCCGAAGCTGTGGCAGCGACACGCGGAACCGTTCTGACAGACGCCGACGGCAATCTTGCCGACGCCCGCTTCTCGAAGTGCTGCGGAGGTGTGTTCGAGGAATTCGAAAGCTGCTGGCAGCCACACCACTACCACTATCTGGAAGCACGCTCCGACAGCAGCAACGCAATGGAGTTTCCCGACCTCCGCGAGGAGTCGAATGCCCGCGAATGGATTTTAGGCAATCCCGAGGCTTTCTGCAATGTGACAGACAAGACGGTGCTGAGCCAGGTGCTGAACAACTATGACCAGGAAACGCCCGATTTCTACCGCTGGAAGGTTGTTTACGACAAGGAAACTCTCAGCCGTATCGTTCGCGAGCGTTCGGGTATTGATTTCGGCTATATCACGGCTCTGGAGCCTCTTGAACGCGGTACATCGGGCCGCATAATCCGCCTGCGTATCACAGGCACCAAGCGCAGCATGGTGATAGGCAAGGAGCTTGAAATCCGCCGCACGCTATCGGAGAGCCATCTCTACAGCTCGGCTTTCGTGGCCGAGACGGCAGACAAGGACGCAGACGGTGTTCCGGCGACAATCACCCTCTACGGTGCGGGCTGGGGTCACGGCGTGGGTCTGTGCCAGATAGGCGCCGCCGCCATGGGTGCCCAGGGCTATGACTACGAACAGATACTCCGCCATTACTTCCCCGGAGCAGATTTAACAACCTTATATTGATACCATCTGAATGAAAACCGCAAGCAAACGTAACCCCTGGGCCTGGATTCCGACGCTCTACTTCGCGCAAGGACTTCCGTATGTCGCCGTGATGACAATCTCGGTGATTATGTACAAGCGCCTGGGTATATCTAACACCGACATAGCCCTCTATACTGGCTGGCTCTATCTTCCATGGGTCATCAAGCCTTTCTGGAGCCCCTTTGTCGATATAATCCGCACCAAACGCTGGTGGACACTCACAATGCAGTGGATAATAGCGTTCGCGCTTGCCGGCATTGCCTTTACGATACCGACGCCGTTCTTCTTCCAGATGACACTGGCGATATTCTGGCTCGTAGGCTTTACCTCGGCGACCCACGACATTGCAGCCGACGGTTTCTATATGCTGGCGCTGAGCGAGCATGAGCAATCGCTCTATGTGGGAATCCGCTCGACTTTCTACCGAATCGCGACCGTCGCCGGCCAGGGCCTGCTTGTGATTGTGGCGGGTCTGATAGAGACCAATTCGGGTCTTGAGCCACTGAGAATCAATGTAAACGCCGACCCGGCTGTAGAATGGTCGGCGCCTGATATGACAGCCATAGCCTCAACTCCAGCCGACCTCGGAGGCGAGCTTCAGTTCTTCACACCGGCCGGTAATACAACAGTAGCGACAAGGGTTCCGGCCATTGTGGAGATTGACGGCAATCCGATGGCATTCAAGGCATATGCCGCCATGATGCGCGACTCTGTGAAACACATGAACGAGCGCAACGGCTTTGTAGCCGCCGAACAGCCCAAAGAATCGAACAGTGCCGCCGTAGCCACCACTGAAAATGGCGAAGGCGCTTTCACCCGCTGGGTGCGCGAAACATTCGGCGAGGAGCGCGAACCGTTTACGGAGATATCCAACAATTTCACTGTCGTAGGCCTGCGACTGAACAAGCAGCCGGCCGAGGGCGAGGAAATAGTGCTCAATGTGACACACCGCAGCGGCGACCAGAGCATCAAACTGGAACAGGCGGCGCTTTCGACCCGCTTCGTATTCAACCATGAGAACTGGGACAAGACAGCATGGCTTTTCTATGAGGTAGACCACAAGCTCAGCGCAGCGGCCTCGGCCTCTTTCGAGGGAGCCTCGGGCAATATTCCGATGGCATGGCTGGTTGTATTCGCAGTTCTTTCGGCATTCTTCTTCGTGGTAGCCATCTATCACGGCTGGGCACTGCCCCGCCCTGCATCGGACGGCCACAACGAGGCCGGCACAACGGCGTCGGGCATTATCAGCGAGTTCTTCGAAACTTTCAAATCGTTTTTCCGTAAGCCTCAGGCCTGGGTGGCGATAGCATTCATGCTGCTCTACCGTCTTCCCGAGGCACAGCTGGTGAAGCTAATCAACCCCTTCCTTCTTGACCCCATCGACAAAGGCGGTCTGGGTCTTACCACCGGCCAGGTGGGCATTGTCTACGGCACCGTAGGCATCATCGGCCTCACTATCGGCGGTATCATCGGCGGTATAGTGGCAGCCAAGGGCGGCCTGAAGCGCTGGCTGTGGCCGATGGCATGGTCGATGTCGCTCACCTGCCTCACATTCGTATATCTGAGCTATGCCACCGACCCGTCGCTTCTGACGGTGAACATATGTGTGTTTATCGAGCAGTTCGGCTACGGTTTCGGCTTCACGGCCTATATGCTTTACCTCATCTACTTCTCGGAGGGCAAGCACAAGACCGCACACTATGCCATCTGCACCGGTTTCATGGCTCTTGGCATGATGCTTCCCGGCATGGCTGCCGGCTGGCTCCAGGAAACCATCGGCTACCGTCATTTCTTCATCTGGACAATGATTTGCTGCGCCGCAACAATCGGCGTCTGCGCATTCCTCAAGATTGACCCTAATTTCGGACGTAAAAAATGAAAAAGAATATAATTCTCGGCTTTTTAGCCACTATGGCGCTGACTCTTACAGCACAGGTGAAGCCCGGTGTTGAAGTGCTCCGCGACAATAACTTCGATATTCTCCGCGGCAAGCGTGTAGGCCTTATCACCAATCCCACAGGCGTAGACAACAATCTTAAATCGACAGTGGATATTCTTGCAGAGGCCCCCGACGTGAAAGTTGTGGCGCTGTATGCGCCCGAACACGGGGTGCGCGGCGATTTCCATGCAGGCGACAAGGTTGAAAACGCCGTTGACTCGGCAACGGGCATTCCGGTGTACTCCATCTACGGCAAATACCGCAAACCGTCGGCCGAGATGCTCAAGGACGTGGATGTCCTTGTGTATGACATTCAGGACAACGGCTGCCGCTCGTACACGTTTATCTCCACAATGGGAGTGGCAATGGAAGCATGCGCCGAACTTGGCAAGGAGTTTGTGGTTCTTGACCGTCCCAATCCTATCAGCGGCAACAAGATAGAGGGCAATCTGACAGAACCTGACTGCATTTCGTTTGTGAGCCAGTTTCCGATTCCTTATCTCTACGGTCTTACACCCGGCGAGCTTGCCCGCTATCTCAACGAAGAGGGTCTGCTCAAGAACGGCGTGAAGGCAAATCTTACGGTGGTGCCGATGGAAGGCTATGAGCGCTCTATGGATTTCCGCGCCACAGGCATGCCCTGGGTGCTTCCGTCGCCGCATATGCCGGTTCCCGAATCGGTGATTTACTATCCTGTATCGGGTATTCTCGGCGAGCTTTACTGCATATCTATCGGCGTCGGCTATACGGAGCCGTTCAAGCTTTTCGCAGCCGACTGGATTGACGCCCAGCAGCTTGCCAAGCGCATGAACGCGCGCAATCTTCCGGGCATGATGTTCCGTCCGATTCATATCCGTCCCTTCTATTCTACCGGCCAGGGCAAGAACTACGAGGGTGTGGAGGTGTATGTGACCGATGTTGAGAAAGCACCGCTTTCGCTGACCCAGTTCTATGTGATGGAGGAACTTGCCGACATGTATCCCGACAAGAAAATCTTCGATATAGCCAAGGAAGACCGTTTCGGCATGTTCGACAAGGTGTGCGGCAGCAAGCAAATCCGCAAGCGCTTCACCAAGAACTACAAGACTGCCGACATTGAAGGCTACTGGAACAAAGACAACGACGCCTTCCGCAAGGCTTCGTCGAAATATTATCTCTATAAATAACAGCCCACACTCCCCTCTCCCACGACTATGGACAAATACGCCAGCTATATAAATGAGATATCGCGCCTGGTAGACCGCAAGCGCATCTATACCGACCCTCTGCGGACCCTCGCCTGGGGCACCGACGCCGGTTTCTACCGGCTCATACCCAAGGTTGTGGTGCGTCTGGAGAATGAAGAGGAAGCCTCGCTTGCCCTTAAGGCGGCATCGGCGCTTGAGGTGCCGGTGACATTCCGCGCGGCAGGCACGAGCCTGTCGGGGCAGGCTATCTCGGATTCGGTGCTTCTTGTTGCAGGCAAGTCGTGGGAGAAATACCGTATTCTCGACCCGGAGGCACATGCGATAGCCCTCCAGCCCGGTATTGTGGGGGCTCGCGTGGGAGAGATTCTGAAGCCGTACAAGCGTGTGTTCACACCCGACCCGGCGTCGACAAAATCGGCGATGGTCGGCGGTATCGTAGCCAACAATGCCTCGGGCATGAAGTGCGGCACACACGCCAACAGCGACCGAATGCTGCGTTCGATACGCATTGTGCTTGCAGACGGCACCGTGCTGGACACGTCTGACGAAAAATCGCGCGAATCGTTCCGGCAAACTCACGGGGCTCTTCTTGATGAGATTGAGCAAATCCGCCGCGCCATAGCGGCCGACAAGGAGCTTTACGAGCATATTCGGCACAAATATTCGATAAAGAATGTGACGGGGCTCAATCTGCTTCCTTTCATACTGTTTGAAGACCCGTTCGATATACTCGCCCACTGCATGGTTGGCAGCGAGGGCACTCTTGCGTTCATCAGCGAGGTGAGCATCAACACGGCGCCCGAGGTTGCGTTCTCGGCTTCGGCGATGCTCTATTTCGACGATATGGCAGAGGCGGCCCGCGCCGTCATAGCACTGCACAAGGCAGGCACGGTGCAGAGCTGCGAGCTTCTCGACAAGAAATCGCTCGCTTCGGTGCACGACCCGCATGGAGACGGCCTGACAGCCCTGCTGCTCTCGACCGAGGCAGATAGTAAGGAGGACCTTCAGAAGCAGATAGACGCCACGATGGAGGCCATAGCGCCGTTCAGGCTGGCCTATCCGGCACATTTCTCAACCGACCCGGCCGAGGTGGCCGCCTGGTGGCAGATGCGCTCGGGCATTTTCCCGGCAGTAGGAGGCACACGCCCCGCCGGCACGACGGCGCTGATAGAAGATGTGGCTTTCCATATCGACGACCTGGCCGAGGGTATAGTCGCCCTTGCCCAAATGCTCGAGGACTGCGGCTATGACGAGGCCTGTATCTACGGTCACGCCCTTGCCGGCAATTTCCACTTCATACTGGCGCAGGGATTCGAGACCCAGGCCGATGTAGACAAATACAAGCACCTGATGAAGGAAATCGAGGCGCTTGTTGTAGGCCGCTTCAACGGTTCGCTCAAGGCCGAACACGGCACCGGACGCAATATGGCTCCTTTCGTGGAAGCGGAATGGGGCCCGAAGGCCTGGGAGCTGATGAAGCGCGTGAAAGCGGCGTTCGACCCGAAGGGGATTCTCAATCCGGGAGTGATATTCAACGATGACCCGGACTGCTACGTGCGGTCGATGAAGCCGCTTCCGGTGTGCAACGCCAATGTGGACCGGTGCATAGAGTGTGGCTTCTGCGAGGTTAACTGCGTGAGCTGCGGCCTGACACTGTCGGCACGCCAGCGCATTGTGACCCAGCGCGAAATATCGCGTCTGCGTCGCGACTGCTCCGACCCGGCGCGTCTGAAGGCGCTTGAAAAGGGATTTGTGTACTACGGCCGCGAGACATGCGCAGGCGACGGCTTGTGCAGCACTTCGTGCCCGATGGGAATCAATACGGCCAATCTCATACACGACATACGACAAAATGACCTGTCGGCCAACGGCAGAAAAATAGGCAAATGGGCCGCCGAGCACCTTGGAGGGGTAAGCGACGGCGTGCGCCTTGCTCTCGGAGCGGCTTCGGTAGCCCACAGCCTGATAGGCGACAAGGGTGTGGAGCGCGTCGGCCGAGTGCTTCATAAGGCCGGTCTGCCGCTCTGGACTCCTGCCCTACCCTCTCCGTTCAATCCGGGCCATCTGGCCACCACGGCTCCCGAAGAGCGGAAGGTGGTCTATTTCCCGTCGTGTCTCAACCGCGTGATGGGCCCGGGCGAGGAGGAGAAAGGACGCCCCGAAGCTCTGGCCGATGTGTTTGTGCGCTTATGCCGCAAGGCGGGCTATCAGGTGATTTTCCCCAAGAATATGGACGGTCTGTGCTGCGGCATGATCTGGGAAAGCAAGGGTATGCCCGACATCGCCGACAAGAAAACGGCCGAGCTTGAGGCTGCGCTCGCCATCGCTTCGGAAGGCGGAAAGATTCCTGTGGTCTGCGACCAGAGTCCGTGTCTGCACCGCATGCGCGAACATATAAAGAGCATGCCTCTTTTCGAGCCGGCCGAATTCATACTGGACCATCTGGCGCATTATCTGAAATTCAAACCGACGGATACGCCGATAGCGGTGCATATAACGTGCTCCACTCGCCGCATGGGCATAGCCGGCAAAATGGTGAGACTTGCGTCGATGTGCTCGCGCCATGTGACGGTTCCGACGGAAGTCGGGTGCTGCGGATTCGCCGGCGACAAGGGCTTCACGTTCCCCGAACTGAACCGCTGGGGTCTGCGTAAACTCAGGCCTGCGATAGAGGCCGCAGGCGCCAAGGAGGGATACTCGAACTCCCGAACGTGCGAAATCGGCCTTACGACCCACAGCGGAATATCCTACAAGTCGATTGTATATCTTGTAGACGAATGCACCGAACCTACCAAATAAACGAACCATGAGCCAATCATTATCTAAAAACAACAACGGGAGACTTCTTGCCCTCGACATTCTTCGCGGTATCACAATAGCGGGAATGATACTGGTGAACAATCCCGGTTCGTGGGGGCATATCTATGCCCCGCTCGCCCATGCAGAGTGGAACGGACTGACACCGACCGACCTGGTGTTTCCGTTTTTCATGTTTATCATGGGTATTTCGACCTATTTTTCGCTGAGAAAATATAATTTTACCCTTACGAGGCAATGTCTATGGAAGATTGTGCGCCGTACGGTGGTGATTTTCCTTATCGGCATGTTCATAGCGTGGTTCGGGTTATTCCTGAGAGGAATTTTAGGAACCAAAACTTTTACCGAAGCTGTATTTTGCTTCGACCGTATCCGCATACTTGGCGTGATGCCCCGCCTGGCGCTTTGCTATGGCATAGGGTCGGTGATTGCGCTGACTGTGCGGCCAAAGGCTCTGCCGTGGACAGTGGCAGGGATGCTGGCCGTGTACTCGGTATTGCTTATTTTCGGCGACGGTTTCAATTTTGCCGACAGCAACATAATTTCGATAATAGACCGCAAGGTGCTCGGGCCCGACCATATGTACACGTCGAGCATGGACGGCGTTCGGCTTAAATTCGACCCGGAGGGGTTGCTGAGCACGCTTCCGTCGATAGCCCACATGCTGATAGGCTTTATCTGCGGCGGCCTGATAATGAAGACCAAGGATAATGAAAAGCGAATCAACAGTCTGTTTATCGTCGGCACGATAATGACATTCGCAGGGTTTCTTCTGTCCTACGGTCTGCCGATAAACAAGAAGGTTTGGTCGCCTACATTTGTGCTGACCACGTGCGGCCTGGCGGCTCTGTTTCTCGGGTTGCTGATATGGATTATCGACATCAAGGGCAAACGGAAATGGTGCCGTTTCTTCGAGGCTTTCGGAATCAATCCTCTGTTCATGTACTGCCTTGGCGCAGTGCTGAGCATAGTCATCGGCTCGGTCAAGGTGCCGTATAGCGGCAATGAGTCGGGTATGATAAGCATCAAAGGCTGGATTTACGAAGGTGTGCTGCTTCCATTGTGCGACGCAAACGCGACCTTCGCCTCACTTATATTCGCAATCCTGTTCGTGCTGTTCAACTGGTGCGTAGGATACATTCTCTATAAAAAGAAAATATACATAAAGATATGATACTCATAGCAGACTGCGGAAGCACCAAAATAGACTGGTGTCTTCTCAACGGCAAAAAGGTTGAAAAGCAAGTTTTCACCATGGGCATGAATGCCGTAATGCTCACCGAAGAAGAAATGCGCGGCCGCATCGGCGCAGAACTGATGCCTGAACTTGCCGACTATGCCGCCGAGATAAAAGAGGTGTATTTCTATGGAGCGGGCTGCATTTCGACAGAAGTGTGCTCGAATGTGGCATGCGCCATCAAGGCCAATCTGCCCGAAGCGGATAAAATAGAGGTTTATACCGACCTTCTGGCTGCTGCACGCGCACTGTGCGGCCATGAACCCGGCATAGCTTGCATTATGGGCACGGGCTCGAACTCGTGTCTCTACGACGGCACGGGCATATCTGCCAACGTGTCGCCTCTTGGCTTCATACTCGGCGATGAGGGCAGCGGCGCTGTCCTGGGCAAGCTATTCCTCGGCGATGTGCTGAAAAACCAGCTTCCGGCGACTGTGCGTGCCGAGTTTCTCGAAGAGTATTCGCTCGACCTTCTGACTATTATCCGCCGCGTTTACCGCGAGCCTCAGCCTAACCGCTTCCTGGCGTCTGTGACACCGTTTATTTCGAAGCATATAGATGTTAAGGAAATACACGATATGGTGCTGGGCACTTTCACGGCTTTCTTCAAGCGCAATATAATGCAGTACACCGGCTATGAGGCCCATAAGGTGAATTTCGTGGGCTCGATAGCGTATTATTTCCGCGATGTGCTCGAGGAAGCTGCGCGCAACACGGGCTGCACCATCGGCAAGGTTATCAAGAGTCCTATGGAGGGGCTGCTGAGCTATCATTCGGAGGCCTGAGGCAAACTGTCGGCCCGGTAGGAATTAATTCTGAATAATATATAATTCATCATAGAACAATGGCTTTTGTCAAAATCAGCGAACAGTCTTCGCTTTACAATGATCTTGAGAAGAAATCGGTAGGCGAAATCCTGCACGACATCAATAATGAGGACAAGAAGGTGGCTCTGGCAGTGGAAAAGGCTCTGCCAGCCATCGAGAAGTTAGTGAGCGAAATCGTACCCCGCATGAAGCGCGGCGGCCGCATTTTCTATATCGGCGCCGGCACTTCGGGACGCCTCGGCGTTCTGGACGCCTCGGAGATTCCTCCGACATTCGGCATGGATCCGTCGTGGGTCATCGGTCTTATCGCCGGCGGCGACACAGCTCTTCGCAATCCGGTTGAGAACGCGGAGGATAACACGGCTCAGGGCTGGAAAGACCTCGAGGCGTTCGATATCAACGACAAGGATACAGTGATCGGTATCGCAGCTTCGGGCACGACACCGTATGTGATTGGTGCGCTCGAAGAATGCCGCCGCCACGGAATACTGACGGCCGCCATCACCTCGAATCCTGACGCCCCCGTGAGCGAGGCTGCCGACATAGCGATAGAAATGGTTGTAGGACCGGAGTATGTGACCGGCAGCTCGCGCATGAAGAGCGGCACGGGCCAGAAGATGATATGCAATATGATTACCACTTCGGTGATGATCAAGATGGGCCGCGTGAAGGGCAACAAGATGGTGAACATGCAGCTGTCGAACGCCAAGCTGGTAGACCGCGGCA
>CAMNRO010000060.1 GCA_946553045.1 uncultured Porphyromonadaceae bacterium
TTTTTTTTTTTTTTTTTTTTTAAATTCGGGGGGGGGGGGGGGGGGGCCCCCCCTAAAAACACCCCCCCCCCAACCCCCCGGGGGGGGGGGGGCCCCCCCCCCCCCCCGCCCCTACTGAAGGCGATATAAATGTATTGCTACAACAAAAAAGTCGAAAGAGTCAAGAGAACGGCCTCAATGCCAATCCTCCTGACTCTTTCGACTCTTTATATACAGCCGTCAGCCAAACAGCTTAACAGCCCAATGTCATAATATCATAACATCATAATATCTTAACCTCATAGCCTCCTATCGAACGGCTACCTTGACCGGAGTCGGGTGCTGGTCGGTGACGACGAAGAATACGCCGTAAGGCATGTCGATATCCATATTGTTGTCAACGCTCTCGATGAAGCGCACCATGCGGCCCGCGCTGTCGTAGATACGGCAGCCCGTCTGAGTGTCGCTGCACACAATACGCATAATGCCGGGGAAAGTCTGGATAATAAGCGGCTGTTCGGTTTCGACGCCGGTTATGCCCGAGTGGCCCACGAAGATGACGTTAGACATCGGCGAACGCACGTCCAGGCGCACACTCTGCACCGAATACGACTCCTTGTCCGACTCGTTGAAACCGACAATCTCGAGCGAAGTATCCTCAGCCACAAGCTCTTCGACAAACTGCGAGCCGTTGACATAACGAGTGCGTGTCACCACGAAATAATCGATATCCTCATTCTCGGGAGCCTCCCAGTTGGCCGTATAGCGGTCCGACTCGATGTCGGTGGGGTCTGTAGCCTTGCAGGCCGACAGCACGGGCACCGGCAGACACTCGCCGCGCAGAATCACCGGACGCGACCCGCCGGCATAGCTCAGCAGGAGAGTAGTCTCATGCATGCCTGTTGCAGTCGGAGTATAGTTGACACGCAGCCATGTGCCGTCTTCCGAACATACGGCCGAGGCGTCGATATTGCTGTCGGCGGCCTTGAACATCGCCGCATGCGTCTTGTCCTGGCCGATTTTGGTGTTGGCATATACCGTCACGCCGATTTTGCCCTGCAGGTTGAGGCCGTGCACGAACAGCAGCGACGAGGCCGAGTTGCCCATCGCCACCTGGCCGAACTGAAGCTCCATATCGCGCGAGGGCGCCAGCAGTTCGGGGTCGCCCTGCGGAGGTATCACCACCTCGCCGGGGCTGAAAGTCTCTCCGACCTTGGAGCCCCAGAGATATTCGGCGAGCTCGGGCATGTCGATAAACGGATTGCGGTTGTTCTGGAAGCCGTAGACAGCCTCGTTGCGGTCGCGCTCCTTCTGGCTCACCGGGTCTTCGCGGTGCCACTTCATCAGCAGGTTGACCGACCAGTTGTTGAGGGTCGGATAAAGATTCTGGCTCACCATATAGGTATATTTCCAGGTCAGGTCCTGATAGCACGTGGCCATATAGAAATATGTGCGCGCGAAGTCGCCCTTATACTCATCGTCGGGCTCGAAGACGAGTGCCGCGCCGCCGCCCTGGCCCGCAACAGGATAGCCGACAGCGCAAATGCCGTTGTCGAATTTTACCGTGCTGGAGCGGTTCACCTCGCCGAGAGGATAGTTGCTCTTGGCGGTGTTGGCCTTCATTTCAGACGGATAGAGGTGGTTGAGGTCCACATATGCGCCGACCGATGTCGAACCGCCCCACCAGCTCTTCGGGAAAGAATGCTCGCGGTTGAGGCCGCTGAACGACGGAGCATACAGCGGAATGTCGGAGTACATATCCCACCAGCGGCGCGAGTCGGGATAGACGTCGGTGGTCTGGAAATATCGCGGCAGGTCGGAGTATGAGCTGATGCGGGTAAACTTGCTTACAATGTTGTAGATGGCGGTTTTGAGTTCGCCTTCCTTTTTGCCGTTGAGCGATGTATAGTAGCCTGCGGGGGCGTCGGCCCATACGCAGAATGCTGCTGACACGGCAATGCAGAGAGAGCTGAATCGGTGCGACAGTTTCATCGAAATGACAGGATTAGAAGGTTTTTTAGGTTCAGAAAGTCAAGATAATGGCCGCTGGAGCGACGCATTATCTTGACTTTCTATTAAACGATCGGAATCCGCTTATAGTTCAAGCGGAGTATAGGGTAAGTTCCATGCTTCGGCAACGGCTTCGAACACAATCTTGCCGTCGACGATGTTTACGCCCGGCACAAGGCCCGGCTCGGCCTTGCAGGCGGCTACCCAGCCCTTGTCGGCAAGCAGAAGCGCATAGGGCAGAGTGGCGTTGGTGAGGGCGAGGGTAGAGGTGTAGGGCACCGCTCCCGGAATGTTTGCCACGGCATAGTGAACGATACCGTCGACATTATATATGGGCTCGGAGTGGGTTGTCGGGTGCGAGGTCTCGAAGCAGCCGCCCTGGTCGATGGCTACGTCTACCAGCACCGTGCCCGGCCGCATGAGCTTGAGCATGTCGGCCGTAACCAGATGGGGAGCCTTGGCGCCGGGAATGAGCACAGACCCGATTACGAGGTCGGTCGTGGGCAGCTCCTGCTCGATGTTGTGGCGCGACGAGTAGAGGGTCTTCACATTGCGCGGCATTGTCTCGGCGACATGGCGCAGAGTGGGCAGAGAGATGTCGGTGATGGTGACATCGGCGCCAAGACCGGCGGCCATCAGAGCGGCGTTGCGGCCTACGACACCGGCGCCGAGCACAAGCACCTTGGCAGGCTTCACGCCCGGCACGCCTCCAAGCAGAATGCCGCGTCCGCCCTGAGGCTTCTCAAGGAAACGCGCGCCTTCCTGCACCGACATGCGGCCGGCGACCTCGCTCATCGGCACGAGCAGCGGAAGACCGCCCTGGCGTCCTACCACAGTCTCATAGGCGATACATGTGGCGCCAGAAGCCATCATGGCCTCTGTGAGGGCCAGGTCGCAGGCAAAGTGGAAGTAAGTGAACAGCAGCTGGCCTTTTCTCACGAGCTTATACTCAGGCTCGATAGGCTCTTTCACTTTGATAATCATTTCGGCTATAGCATAGACATCTTCGATAGACGGCAGAATGGCAGCTCCCGCCGCCGTATATTCGCTGTCTGCAAAACCGCTGCCTTCGCCGGCTGTGTGCTGCACATAGACGGTGTGGCCGTGGGCCACAAGCTCGCGGACGCCCGCCGGGGTCATGCCCACGCGGTTTTCGTTGTTTTTGATTTCCTTAGGAATTCCGATAATCATGGTGTCAGATAGTGTTTTATGGTTTCGCGCCAAAGATATGCAAATTTCCCCGAAAAATCCTCGTTTTTTTGCAGCTTTTTTTCATTTCGGGCAGAAAAAAATGGCGTATGACCCCATTAAGCCCTGTCGCACCATACTGTCACAAGCGACATACGAGTGCCATGAACTCGTTGCCGACTGCGCCGCAGTGCAGTATTTCGAGCGCTTTGCCCCCGGCGATTACCGTGTTGCCGGGCTGCGCGACGGATGGCAGCGATATGTCGCGGCGGAAATCGAGACCGGCCTCGCCGGCACACTTGTAGGCGGCTTCCTTGAGCGTCCACGCCATCGCAAGCGTCTCGTCGCTGCCTCCGTATGCAGCCAGCTCCTCGGCCGACAGCACTCTCGCGGCGACTCTGTGCAACTGCGCGCGCGCCTCCTCTATATCTATGCCTATGGCTCTGCCGAGACGGTCTACGGCTATGGCCGCGGTCCTGCGCGAATGGCTCACCGATATGCTCTCCGGGCGTCCTTCGAGCCGAGGGGCGCCGGATGCGTCGTGCGCAATTGCCGCACCGTCGCCGAACAGCCCGCGCACCATGGCGCCGACGGCCGCCCGCTCGCGCTCCTGCCGCGACCCGGCTCCTGCCTCCACGGAAGCAAGGTACACCTCCACGCCATCAAACACAAAATCAGCCTCCATAAATCTATATAATAATTTCCATATCGGTTATATCCTAAGTAGGGGCGCGCCGAACACGCGGCTGTCTGCCGGCTCTTAGAGGTTGTTTAAAAACATATGAGAAAACACAGGCCAAAAAGTCTGAGATGGATTTATATCTGAGACGAAGGAGCATAGCGGTGGCTATGTGACTGAGTCGAAGAGATAAAGACACTCTGAATTTTTGGAGGCGAAGCCTTTGTTTTCATGCTTACAGTGTTTTTTAAGAAGATTTTAATGAGGCGTTTTTAACATTAGTACAGTCTTGGCGTCTTTTTGTTAACTTGCCCATCACTCATCGGTCACATAGCCACCGCTATGTTCCCTCTTCATAATGTGCAATTTAATCAAAAATCCACCAACCTGTGTTTTCACATATGTTTTTAAACAACCTCTTACTCATCGCAGCGATTTCAGCAGGGTTTCGGCGTCGGCGGCAAGGGCACGGACGGTCGGGCCGATGGAATCGGCCGGTTCGGAGGGCCCGGAGATGTCGGCCACGCCGCTCACAAGGCTTCCGTCGGCCCTGTAGGCCATGAACTGCACGGGAGTCGGGCCTCCGTCGAGGCTTGTCAGAGTGCGGCATGTGAAACCGGCCTCATTTTCAAAATCGGAAGCCACGGCCGTGCGCTCGCCGAGGTTCAGACTCATGCGCTGCACCCGGTTGGCGATGGCCTCCTCCAGCTCTTCAGGCGAGGCCAGGCGACGCACCGTCACATGAATCACGGCATTATAGCGCGGATAGGCTATGTCGAGCCAGCCGTCGCGCAGTGCCGCGGTGTCGGCGCCGGCATTGATGTCGAACGATACTCCGTCTACGCTTGCCGTGACCGTGGAATCGGCATACAGCTCCAGCCTCGGATAGGCCGTGCGGCGGGGTACGGCGCTGTCGTCGCTGCGGCCGCAGGCGCTTGCCATGACGGCCGTTAAGGCAAGGACGGCTATTCTGACGGTCCGCATCATGCCTGCTCGGGCGGCATCACCATGACACGCACTTCGGCAATGCGGTGGTCGGTTATATCGAGAATCAGGAAGCGGCAGCGGCCATAGACCAGCGGCTCCTTGTCTTTGGGGAAGTCGCCCTTGATATTGAGCAGCATGCCCGCAAGCGTTTCGGAGTCTTCGGTCACTTCCCGGTAGTCCTCTTCGTTGAGGTCGGTGATGCGGAAAAAGTCGGTGAGCGGAGTGCGTCCTTCGAATACAAATGTGTTGTCGCGCAGGCGCTTGAATGTGTGTTCGGGCTCGTCGTATTCGTCGTCGATATCGCCGACTATTTCCTCGAGCACGTCTTCGAGCGTAACGACGCCCTGCGTGCCGCCGAACTCGTCCACCACGATTGCCATATGCAGCTTGAGCTTGCGGAAATCTTCGAGAAGGTCGTCGATCATGCGCGACTCAGGCACGAAATATGCCTTGCGAAGCAGATTCTGCCAGCGGAAATCGGCCGGAGCCTCCTTGCCGATATACGGCAGAAGGTCGCGGGAGTAGAGTATGCCCTTGATTTCGTCCTGGGTGCCTTCGTAGGCTGGCAGACGCGAATAGCCGCTTTCGAGCACTACCTTCATCACCTCTTCGAAGCTCAGACTCATGTCGAGGTCGGTGATGTCTACGCGCGGTGTCATGATTTCCGACGCCGTCGTGTCGCCGAACTTGAGGATACCCTCGAGCATCTCCTTGTCGTCGCCGCTGGCGCCTTCAGTGATTTCGAGCGCGCGCGAAAGCTCGTCGGTGCTGATGTCGTGGGCCTGCTTGCTCACCACGCGGTTTACGATTGTGCCCGATTTCATGAGAAGTCTCGCCGGAGCGCCCAGGGCGCGGTAGGCGAATGTCAGACCCGGCAGGGCGAATTTGGCCCAGGTCACCGGATAGTTGTTGGCGTAGAGTTTGGGCAGAATCTCGCCGAAAAGTAGAATAAGAAAGGTGAGTATTACCGTCTGCAGCACGAAGCTCAGCACGGCGCTCATGCCGGCAAAGACCGGACCGAGGGCAAAATTACACAGCACGACGATGGTTACGTTCACCAGATTGTTGGCAATCAGGATTGTTGCCAGCAGACGCTGAGGATTCGCCAGAAGACGTCTGATTCCGGCGCCCTTGGGCGATTCGTCGAGGTCTTCGCACTGGGCCTCGGTGAGTGAAAAATAGGAAATTTCGCTGCCGCTGACAAATCCCGAGAAAAAAAGGCATATCACGGCAATGACGAGGGCTATTATCTGCCCTGCTCCGAACGTCGGAGCTACTACAGCGATGTCCGCAAGCATAGACATGCCTGCTGAAAGCGGCTCTGTGGCCGGCAAAGGATCTATGTCCAAAATATCGAAGGTTTGGTTAATACTGGGTGGTTGCTTCGGAAAGCGACGGCAAACTTACTCAAAATCCCGCTGATATGCAAATTTTCTTTTGTCGTCGCGGCTTTCATATGCAAACGCAGGGAGGAGCGGCGGCTCTTCCCTGCGTTATTATCGTGCGACCCGCTCCTGCAGGCCTTTATTTTTGCATTTATGGTCAGCGGACGGCCACGGGGCGGGCGAAGTCGCCGGCGGCCACGATGTAGAATTTGCCTGAGGCGGCAGTGGCTACGGTGTGCGTGCCCTGGCCGAGGCGGCCGGTGAAGACGGTGGTGCCGTCGATGGCGTAGACGGTCACGTCGAGTCCGTCGGCGTCTTTGACCTCAACCATCAGCTCGCCGTTGCGGCCGAAGGCATCCCAGCGGTTGTGGAGCGCGTCGGGGTCGGTGAGGCCTGTGGTGCGGCTGTCCATCTCGATGTCGTCGAGGAGGAAGCGCTTGCCGGCGGTCTGGCGCAGACGCATGCGGGCGGTTCCGGCCACGTTGACACCTACCTTATACTGTTTGTATGTTTTGGAGTCAATCGATACAGAGCCGGCTCCGGTCCAGCTCTCGCCGCCGTCGGTGCTGTATTCCACCTGGAGCACCGGGGTTTCGTCACTGGGCCATACATGGGCGTAGAACGAAACCGTGCCTATGCCCGATGTGCGGTCTTCGTCCATTTCGATGAGAGCCTTGTTGTATCTGCCGGCGCGGAGAGCCTGCTCGCCTGTATAGGCATTGTCGTCCCAGAAACCGGCGTCTTCGAGATTCCAGCGGCATGCGGTGCCGAGGTATGTCTGCGGGCTGTATGAGCTTTTTCCGGCGGGCTCGAAGTCTTCGTGGAAGTAGGTCTCGACGGCCACGGTGCCGTCTACAGTGGCATTGTCGGTCATATAGCTGCCGTAGACAGCCGTTATGGAGGTGCGGAATGTGCCGGCGTTGTCGCTGTAGAGGCGCATGTACATGCGGGTGTCGTCGGGCGTGAGGGTGAGCGTGGTCTCCCATGCGGCCTTGTCGAGCGATATTTCGAAAGGCTCGGATACGGATACGGTGAAGTTGCCGTCGATATTGTCAAGGTCTACTATAATCTCTTCTGCTTCAGACGGCACGCCCGGCTCGGTGAAGAACGAAAGTTCGCCCTCGTAGAGGAACGAGATAGCCGGAATAGGCTCGGCGGTAGTGACGCTGACGGCGTCCGACCCGAGCGAGCGCGAGCTCACGGTATATGTATATGTTGTCGAGTGGTCGAGCTCGGTCACTTCGTAGCTTTCGGCCATGGCGTCGACGTTGCGGGGATAACCGGCGATGGATACGCCGTCCTGACGCACGTCGAGGGTGTACTTGCCGTTGTTGTCGTCGCCGATGTAGGCCCATGTGGCCGTAAACGATTCCGACGTGATGTTCTTGGCGCCGTTGACGGGCAGACGGTCCACGCACGTGCCCGTGAGGTCTACCATGGCGGCCGTTTTGCCGGTGCTCACCATGAGTGAGGCGCGGTTGTAGCCGGCTTTGACGGGTGTGTAGGTGATTGTCACGGCTGTGCCGGCATTAGCCTCCGAAGCCGCAACAGTGGTGGGGCTGACGGTGAAGATTGTGGCGTCTGTCTCGAGCACTACATCTTCTTTTGCCGCCGTGGTCTTAAGAGCGACAGTCTTGACGGCGCTCTTGCCGGCAATCATCTGGCCCATGTCGATGGTCGAGCCGTCGATGGGGCTGTTGATACTCGGGTCGGCCTGCGTCTGCGATGACCACCGCTCCGAAGTCTTGTCGCCCCATATGTATTCGACCATTTCGGGGTGGTCGATAAAGGGATTGCGGTTGCGCTGCTTGGCGTAGACGGCGTCGTTGCGGTCTATTTCTTTCTGGCTCACAGGGTCCTGGCGGTGCCATTTGAGCAGGAGTTTCAGGGCCCATGTCGAGAAAACGGGATAGCTGTTCTTTGCGAGCATGTCGGACGACCATGAGGCGATTCGGTTGTTGTAGCATGCCGCCATGTAGAAGTAGCTTCGGGCGAAGTCGCCTTTATACTGGTCGTCGGGTTCGAAGACGGTGCCCGAATATCCTTCGAATGTGCTCTTGCCGAGTTTGCCGAGGGCTTTGACGCCGCCCGATGAGGCTACGCTTGTGCCGTTGGCGCATTCGCCGAAGGGGTAGTTCGAGCGCTGGCCGTTTACTTTGCCGTCGGTGGGGTAGATGTGGAAGGCGTCGCTCACCATCGGCGAGGCTTTGCTGAACCAGCTCTTGGGCATGGAGTGTTCGCGGTTGTAGCAGTCGCCGATGACTTTGTAGCTTCCGCACTGTTCCTTGCCGGGGTTCCAGCGCTTGGTTGAGTACATATCCCAGATTTTGCCGTTTTCGTCTATGTCGGATGTCTTGTAGAGATCCCACAGACCGTCGTAGCTCACCGTGGTATGCGATGTGATTGTGGTGTAGACTGCCTCGAGAAGGCTTTTGCCGCCGCGGTTCTCACAACCGTCGTAGTAACCCGAGGGCGCTTCGGCCGAAGCTGTCGCCCCGGCCATCAGGATAGATGCAAGAAATAGATAAGTGTGTTTCATCATTGTCTTGTCTGGCCTGCGCCAGTTATAAGATATTTATAAGTGCAGATTTCGCGGAGAGCCATCGGGCCCCGCGCATGAAGTTTCTGGGTGGAGATGCCTATTTCGGCGCCGAAACCGAACTGGGCGCCGTCGGTGAAGGCGGTCGACACGTTGGCATAGACGCATGCGGCGTCGATGTCGCGGAGGAAGGCCTCGGTGGCCTCGCGGTTTTCGGCGATGATGCATTCGCTGTGGTGCGAGGTGTGGGTGTTGATGAAGTCCATGGCTTCTTCCAGGCTGCCGACGGTGCGGATGCTCAGCTTGTAGTCGAGCCATTCGCGGCCGAAATCGCCTTCTTCGGCACGACACAGATAGGGATAGGCGCCTTCGAGGGCGGCATATGCCTCGTCGTCGGCATGGATTTCGACCCGGCGGTCGGCCATGTGGTAGCACACGGCCGGAAGGTCGGCGAGGCGCGCGCGGTCTACCACCAGGCAGTCGAGGGCATTGCATACGCCCGGGCGTCGCGTCTTGGCGTTGTATATTATGTCGCGGCCGGTCGCTATGTCGCCCGAGGAGTGGAAGTATGTGTGGCATACGCCGGCACCTGTCTCGATTACGGGTACGAGAGCGTTCTCGCGCACCCAGTCGATGAGCCGGCGCGAACCGCGGGGTATCACAAGGTCTACTTCGCCGCGGGCGCGGAGCATGGCGAGAGCGGCGTCGTGGCCGGCGTCGAGAAGAACGACGGCATCGGGGCTGACGCCATTGGCCTCGAGGACGCCGCGCAGTATCGCGGCGGCGGCAGCGTTGGTCGCCGCGGCCTCATGACCGCCCTTGAGCAGACAGGCGCTTCCGGCCTTGAAGCAGAGGGCGAAGACGTCGAAAGCCACATTGGGCCTGGCTTCGAAAATGACGCCTATCACGCCGAACGGCGCCGAAACCTTGCGTATGAGCAGGCCGTTGGGGCGTGTTATGCTTTCGAGGGTGACGTCGAGGGGCGAGGGCAGGGCGGCTACGGCGCGCATGCCCTCGGCGATGTCGGCTATGCGCTGCCCGGTGAGCAGCAGGCGGTCGTAGCGGGGGTCGGAGGGGTCGAGAGCCGCGCAGTCGGTGGCGTTTGCGGCAAGGAGCTCTTCGGCGTGCGCCTCTACGGCGTCGGCGGCGGAGAGCAGTATGGCGTCTATTCGTTCGGCGCCGAGTGCGGCGATTTCTCTGGCCGCTATTCTTGATTGTTCAAACATATTCCTGTTCATGAAAGGTTTTGGAGTTGATAAAGTTGAAGAAGTTGAGAGAATAGCCGATGTCTTGACTCTTTACTTTTTCGACTGTTTCAACTTATATAGATATAATCGGCGTGAATGAGCGGCCTGCCGCCGCTCTTGCCGAGCATTGCCGAGGCTGTGCGGGCATCGACGCTCACACGGCCCCAGCCTATGGTGTCGCCGGCGGCGGTGATGACGGTGACGATGTCGTCGGCATCGAAGTCGCCGTCGATGGCATCGACGCCTACTGCAAGGAGGCTCACGCCTCCGCGCGGTCTCAGCAGAGCCTCGGCGGCTCCGTCGTTGACCCGCAGCGAGCCCTTGGCGAAAGAGCCGCTGTGCGCAATCCATTTTTTGACGCTCGATGCCGGACGCTCTGCCGGCTCGAAGACGGTGTGGGGCACGTCGGCGCCGGTGCACAGTGCCGTGAGAATGCCCTCGCGCTTGCCGTTGGCTATGACAACCTCGATGCCGTCGGCGGCGACGAGGCGCGCTATGCGGCATTTCGACGCCATGCCGCCGCGTCCGTGGCTCGATTTGCCCGCGGCGACGAAGCCCGTCGGGTCGTCGTCGAGGCCGATGCGCTCTATCAGGCGCGAGCCGGGTTCGGAGGGGTCGCCGGTGTACATGCCGTCGATGTTGCTCAGTATTATCAGCCGTTCGGCGTCCATCATGGCTGCTATGAGGCCCGAAAGCTCGTCGTTGTCGGTAAACATCAGCTCGGTCACCGACACGGTGTCGTTCTCGTTCACAATAGGTATCACGCCGTGGGCAAGCATGGTCTCCATGCAGTTCTTCTGGTTGAGGTAGTGGCCGCGGCGGTCGAAATTTTCCTTTGTGGCAAGCACCTGGCCGCAGTTCATGCCGTGCTCGCGGAAAAGGTCGTAATAGCGGTTGATGAGCTTGGCCTGGCCTACGGCGCTGAAGAGCTGGCGCGACGATACGGGGTCGAGACGGCCCAGGCCTTCGAGGCGGCGCAACTCGCCGCGGCCGGCCGCAACGGCGCCCGACGACACCACAACCAGCTCGAACCCTGCTCGGCGCAGTTCGGCAAGCTGGTCTACGAGCGAACTCAGACGGGTCACGTCGAGCAGTCCGTCGGGGCGTGTGAGCACATTGCTCCCTATCTTTACAACAATTCTTCTTTTCATTCAGATACTATAAAGAAGCTCTTAAATCATGCGAAGCTTGTACTTCGCAATGAAATCGGCCACATGCGGATGGCGTTCGAGAATCGACTGCAGCACCTTGTCGTTTGTCCACAGCGTGCTTGGCAGTTCCGCGTGGCTTAGTTCGATGAGGAGAGTCACATAGTCGTTGCCCAGCAAATCGCGCAGGGCGCCCTGCATGGCCGGTTTTTCTTTCTCGAGAATGTCGGCCTGTATCGAGCTTGTCACCCTTAGGGTGAAGTCGTCGCCCCTGCCGCGCTCGGGAGTGATGGAGCGCATGGTGTTGGCAATCACCGGCTCGGCGGAATAGCGGTCGATGCACTTGCGCCACGCGGTGTCCATGTCGGCGTCGGAGTAGGAGCCGGTGCGGGCGGGAGCTGCCTCCGCCTTGGCCGAGGTGTCGGCCGAAGTGGCCGCGGCCTGGCGGTTGAGCGAGAATGCCCCCATGCGGTAGGAATGGCCTGTCGACGGCTGTCGCGGCATGGTGCGCGGCGGCTCGGGCGGGCGCGGTGCAGCGGCTGCAGGACGCTGAGAGACCTGCGGGGCCGTCTGCGGCGCCTGAACCGGGCGCTGTGGTGATGCCGCCGGGGCGGCCGGAGTCCGGGGCGGAATCTGGGCCGTAGCGGCAGCCTGGGGGCTGGAGCTTGCTGTGAGCGGTTTCAGCTGCCCCCCGTCACTTCCGCTTTCATCGGGCGAGGGGCTGAGTAGTTGGCATAGCTTGATGAGCGTCAACTCGATTAGGAATTGTTTGTTCGAAGCTTGCCTGTAGTTGAAATCGGCGTCGTTGCACAGGTCCATCGCCTTGTAGATGAAGGTCGGGTGCAGCTTCGCCGCCCGCGCGGCCATCTCGGCGCGTATTTCGTCGGTCGCTTCAACCAGCGACAGCGTCGAGGGGTCGGAGGCCACCATGAGGTCGCGGAAATAGAGGCCCAGACCGTTGATGAAGAATTGCGAGTCGAAGCCCTTGGAGCGTATCTCCTTGTAGATAAGTAGGGCTGAGGGCACGTCCTGCTTCACGAAGGCGTCGACAAGACGCCCGTAGTAGCTGTTGTCGAGCACATTGAGATTGTCGACCGTGGCCTGATATGTCACTTTGCCGTAGCCCGAGGCCGCCACCTGGTCGAAAATCGACAGGGCGTCGCGCATGGCGCCGTCGGCCTTCTGCGCTATGATGTTGAGAGCGGCAGGATCGGCCTCGATGCCCTCCTGCTGCGCAACGTGCAGCATATGGTTCACCATGTCGTGAATGCCGATACGGTTGAAATCGTAGATTTGGCAGCGCGACAGAATGGTGGGTATGATTTTGTGCTTTTCTGTTGTGGCGAGTATGAAAACCACATACGACGGCGGCTCCTCGAGCGTCTTGAGGAAGGCGTTGAAGGCCGACTGTGTGAGCATATGCACCTCGTCGATGATAAATACGCGGTAGCGCCCCACGGCCGGGGGCACCATCACCTGCTCGATGAGGCTGCGGATATCGTCGACGCCGTTGTTGGAGGCGGC
This sequence comes from uncultured Porphyromonadaceae bacterium, assembly GCA_946553045.1. Lineage (GTDB taxonomy): Bacteria > Bacteroidota > Bacteroidia > Bacteroidales > Muribaculaceae > CAG-873. The sequence continues at coordinate 12,687 of CAMNRO010000060.1, forward strand.
GTCGAGCTCGATGATGTTGAGTGAACGGTTTTCGTTGAACTGCCGACAGGAATCGCACTCGTTGCAGGCCTCGCCGTCTGCTGTGCGCGAGGTGCAGTTGATGGTTTTGGCGAAAATACGCGCGCACGAGGTCTTGCCCACTCCGCGGGAGCCGCAGAAGAGGTAGGCGTGGGCGAGCCGGTCGGTGGCGATGGCGTTTTTAAGCGTCACCGTCAGCGCCTGCTGGCCGACCACGCTGCTGAACGTCGCCGGGCGATACTTTCGAGCCGATACGATGTATTGTTCCATGTCTTAATGCAAGGCGTCAGGCAAAAGCCGCCGCCATCTGCAAAAATACACAAAATAATCCATTGCCACCGCATTTTTTTATAGTGTTTTCACAAATATTATCAAACGTCCTCGCGGCTTGCTAAAAGTTAATGTTATACGGCATGTTTACTTTGTGGTTTCCCACTGCCTGGTCGGTGGTTTTTATTGTTAATTAAGGTTAAAACAAAGCAAATTGATATGATTTTGCCGCCGCACTATGCATTTTGAGATTTATTTGACTACTTTTGTGCGCTATTGCTATCGTGTCATATCTGCGACATATATTTCTTTTATTAAACAACCTCTAAAAATCGACGTATGAATCTAAGCTTTACTCATCTTGCTGTGGCGGCTATTGCTCTGGCAGCTGCTCCTGCTGCCGCACAGCAGACGGCCTACGGCTATCTATTCGGCTCCAGGACCGGTGTGCATACTTTTGTGTCCTTCGATACAAAGGCATCTCAGACGCTTAATAACATAAGTTCCAAGAATTATGGAGATGTCCATCCGTCGGCCGGAGAATATGTTGACGGCAAGGTATATACCTACAGAGTCGAATTCGGCGACTTTTCCGAAATATATGCAGACAGCTGGGCTGTTTACGACGGGGAGACCTTTCAGATGACACAGTCGAGAGATATGTATCCCATGAACCGAGTGGTCGACATGACATACGACTATTCTACAAATACCATGTATGCCCTCGTCGAGGATGCTTTCAATACCGGTGAGCTGTCCGCAACGAGTCTCTGTGCCGTCGATATGGCGACGGGCGATTATATTGTCCTCGGCTCGCCGGGTGAGCTGAAGGCTATCGACGGATATAATCGCGAAACCGACGACGCGCTCATTACCCTGGCCTGCGATAATGCAGGACAGCTGTATGCAATGTCGGCCTACCGCTATCTATACAAGCTCGACAAGCACTCCGTGCAGGTGGAGCAGGTGGGCGAACGTCATAATCTCGGCACTGCCGCCCAGTTTCAGTCGATGGCCTTTGACTCCGAGGGGCGCCTGTGGTGGGCTCAGCAGCATCCCAGTTACGGTCATTTCTGCGAGATAGACCTTGCTACTGCAATTCCCGGCGGTTTTGTCGACTTCAAGACCGACTACGAAAAACTCAGCAAACTTGGTGATGACGCTCAGGTGACAGCGCTCTATTTCAAGGATAAGACCCTGCGCAAGAAATCGCTCAAGGCCGTCGGCGGACTATCGGCAGCGGTGGATGCCGCCGATGTCAATGCTGTCGTGCTGTCGTGGACCGCGCCGGGCCAGACTTATGAAGGCCTTGCCGGAACGCCCGACGGATATAAGGTATATCGCATGGGCACTTCGGGCGCAATCGCTACTCTTGCCGCAGATGTGACGGAATACCGCGATGCCGCCGCTCCAAACGGCAATGTCGTATATGAAGTTATTCCTTTCAATGCCGATGGCGACGGCTTCCCGGCTTTCTGCACAGTATTTGCCGGCTACGACCGTCTGTCGGCCGTTACGGATATTAAAGTAAGCGTCGACGACCGCACTGCAACACTTACCTGGAGCGCTCCGACAACAACCGAGAATGGCGGTTTTGCCGACTATAACGCCATAACATATAATGTGTATCGCGGGCTTGGCGACGAGGTTACGCTTCTTGAGTCGGGAATCGCCGAGGCGCGGTTTGAAGAGACTATAGACGCCGACGGCACATTCTATTACGTGGTCGAAGCCGTAAGCGGCGGTGTGACAGGCGTGCGGGCCCGTTCGGAGTCGTTCGTGCTGTCTTCGGTGGCTTCTGTGCCATATTTCACCAGCTTTGAGATTGGCGACGGCGGCTCGCAGTGGACATTCATCAACTGCGAGGCCAACGCATCGATAAGCAAAGGCTGGAGCATTGGTTCGAGCTACTATATCTACGAAGGCAAATGCGTTGCCAATGCCTCTACCGGCGGAAACGCCAATCTGGGCGACGACTGGCTATATTCGCCTGCAATTCAGTTTAAGAAAGGACGCTACGAGCTCGATTATTATGCCAATGGCTCCTCCTATGATAAGCAGTCATATTCAGTGCATCTTGGCACCGACAATAAAAACCCGATGTCCACAGACCCGATTTACTCGATTGACAACGTTCTCGAGTATGACGAAGCCGGCCTGAATCCGGCGGGAGCGAAAGGCTGGAAGCATGTCGAGATAAAGTTTGATGTTCCTGAGGACGGTATTTACCATCTTGGCTTCCACTTTACTACCAAATCGACTTATGCCAACCTGCGAATCGACAATCTCTCTATCAAAGAAGATGCTTCGTCGGGTATCGACGCTATTGCCGGCGGTAACGGTGGTGTTGTTGTGGGCCTCGAAGGCCGAATTGCAAGCGTGACCGCGGCTTCGGCCATAGAGTCGGTTTCGATTGTGAACATGCAGGGCGCAGTAGTGAAGACTGTTGCCGGAAGCGGTGCTGAAAGCCTTTCCGTTGACACCTCCGCTCTGCCCCGAGGTATCTACATCATCACAGTCGTGACAGCCGACGCCCGCGCCTCCCACGTCAAAATGCGCCTGTAGCCGACTAAACGCTATAGCGTTGAGTTGAAAAAGTAAAAAGAGACTGTCTAACAACCAAAGTTAGGCAGTCTCTATTTTATACACAACAA
>CAMNRO010000061.1 GCA_946553045.1 uncultured Porphyromonadaceae bacterium
GTTGTTGTGTATAAAATAGAGACTGCCTAACTTTGGTTGTTAGACAGTCTCGTTTTTTTGTGCCTTTTGATATAAAAATCAGCTTCTCGGGAGGGAGGCGGGGGTGAAGCGGAAGCGGGCGCCGACTTCGAAGTATGCCGTGCGGGCCGAGGGGTTGAGCATGAACTGTGTATAGGGGGTGAGGTCGATGGCGCTTTTCGGGAAGGCGAAGGTGTGGGAGGCTTCGAGGGCGCACATATTGACGTGGAAGCCGCCGGAGACGTCGTCGGTGTAGCGCGAGCAATAGTACGGCACAATGCCGAGGCGGCCTTCCCAGTCGAGTCTGGCGAAACTGAAAGGCGCGCTCACGGTGAAATATGAGCCATAGGCGCGCTTGCCCGAGTGATTATAGCCGTCGTATCCGGCGATTGAGGTGTTCCACTCGAGCTTGACGTATCTGAAGTCGTAGGCAATGAACATGTCAAGTCCGTTCGCGGCATGAGGAATCGACCCGTAGCTGAAAAATCCTGCTCCACGCGTGTTGAGATATACGTTTCTTAAACCGACCTCGAGAGCCGATGTTACAGAATATTTGAGAACTAAGTCTATTTCATGAGTCAGGGGCTCGTCTGACGGAGGAGAAAGCTGTTCGTTTGCCCAGACATAGAAATGGAGGCCACGCCATTTGAGACCGACCGATGGCTGGATACTGACTCCGGCAATTTTTTCTCCACGCCAGAGGTATGCACTGGTCAGATCGGTCTGAATGTACACTTCAGGCTTTTTCTGAGCAAAAGCAGAGCCGAAAAAAGAGATAAGGACAAAAATAGCTGTAATTAGTTTCTTCATTGATGGTTTATTTATTGTGGTGTCATTAGCACTGCAAGTAAGCCCCATATGACGAGCAGAATGTTGCTCACGGCATATGTGACGGTATATCCGATTGCTGGAAGAGAGCTTCCGAGAGTTGTCTGGACGGCGCCAAGGGCGGCTGTACATGTACGGGTGCCGGCGCAGCAGCCGAGGGTTATGGCCGGATTGAACCTGAATACTTTATGGCCGAGCCACAGGCCGGTGAATATCGGCACCATCGTGCCGATGGCTCCGGCAACGAACAGCATTGGCCCGACAGCCTTTATGCCGGATACAAACGAAGGGGCTGACTCGATGCCTATCACGGCAATGAATACGTTGAGGCCGAGATTGTTCATTACCCAAACGGCGCCTTTGGGTATCTGGCCGAACGTCGGTCTTTTCGAGCGAAGCCATCCGAAAAGGAGGCCGGCAAGAAGGGCGCCTCCGCTTGTGCCGAAGCTAAGGGGGATATTGTCGATCCATAATGTGATTGCCCCGAAGAGGCCGCCGATGAAAATGGCAAGCCCGACGAAGACGAGGTCGCTCGACACGGTCGGGCGGTCGATATGGCCTATATGCCCTGACGCCGCGTCGACGTTTTCCTGACGTCCGACGATAGTCAGAAGGTCGCCTTTGCGGAAGGTGGTGTCGTAGTCGATTTCGACGGGTTTGCCGCCCCGGCTTGCGTCGCGCACCACAACACCGTGCATATAGTCTTCCTTGCGGAGGTCGGAAATGCGTTTTCCGATAAAATCGTTCTTGACGACGAGAGCTTTCACTCTCGCTACAGGATAGGTCTGCAACTCCTTGTCGTCGATTTCCTTGCCGATATATTTTTCGACATTGACTATGAACTCCGAGCGGCCGCATATGACTATATGGTCGCCTTTGCGGAGCTGTTCGTCGAAACGTGGCATTATAATATCGTTGTCGTGACGGAGGCAGTCGACATATACTTCGAGACCATGCTCGCGGAGATAGTGTTCGGTCTCGCTTACGGTTCGGGGCTGATCGAAGAATTTACTTTCAATCATGTAAGTGCGGTATGCCACATTCCTTTTTGCGGAAATGAGTGCGGGGTCATCGTCGTTATCCGTCTTGTTGAGTGTCTGCTCGAGTTCGGCAGTGCGTTCTTTCACCTTGTCGAGGCCACCGAGCAGTTTCGGGCCGAAATTGCCGAGGATTATGACGGTGCCGAGTGTGCCGAAGATGTAGGTCACGGCATAGCAGACGGGCACGATGTTGAGTTCGCGGGTCACAGTTTCGGCGGGCAGTCCGAGTTTCTGAATGGCCTCGCTGCCGACACCGAGAAGCGACGAGCATGTCTGCGAGCCGGAAAACAGCCCGACGGTCTCCCCCTTGGTGTAGCCGAAAAGATATGATATGAGGAGGGTTATTCCGAAACATGTAGCGCTCATCAGGACGGCAAAGAGAGCTTGCCTGGCTCCGGAGCCTCGCAGCGATTTGAAGAAGTCGGGGCCGACCGAATAGCCTATCGAGAAGAGGAACAACATGAAGAAGAACATTTTGATTGGACCTGACATCGGTATTTCAAGCTGCCCGATAAGGACGCCGAGCAGCAGAACAGATGTAACGCTGCCAAGGCGGAAACTGCCGATACGGATTTTGCCGATAAGAAATCCGAGCCCTATTGTGAGAAACAGGGCCAGCGGCGGGTATTCGCGCAGTATGGATACGAACCAGTCAATCATGTTCAAAAATAGTCGTTTTATTGAAGATTACCAAACGGACTGCAGTAAGGTAAAGTTTTGTTGTTTTAACTTAAACAACATTACCGATTGGTCTGTTCGGCGGGAGCAATGGCGGAGAACGACAAAAATTCGCTCTCCGCCATTTTATTTGAAAGCTTTGCTTGGTTGCCTGGGCATGGACAAAATATCACAAGAACACTACAGCCAGCATGCCGAAACCGTTTTTGACCTTGCCGCCAAAGGGAATCTGTTTGCTGTTGTGAGTTCTCATGTTGTGATATTGTTTTGATATTATTTCAATGCAAAAATATATAACTTTTCCTAAGCTGACAAATCTTATGAAGTTCAATATAATCTTTCACAATGATGATTCTAATATAAGATAGTACAGAAGATGATGGGTGTCAATGAGTATTATACCGACGCTCCATTAAACATACCGGCAGATAATCTGACTATGAAAGGAGACGACATCTACGCAATTTTAAACGATCGTTTCACGGTGTACAAATCTCTCGGCGAAAGTCCGAGATAAGATGCCATACATAAAAAAGAGTGTCGAGGCGACAAATCGTCTCGACACTCTTTTTTATCACTGTTTTATTTCTTTACATGAGGCCTGTTACCTGGAGACAATGTCCATAGTGTCGCGGGCAATCATGAGCTCTTCGTCGGTGGGAATCACGCAGACTTTGACGCGTGAGTTTTCGGAAGAGATGACAGCGTCAACGCCACGGATACCGGCGTTGAAAGCCTTGTCGATTTCCACGCCCATGAAGCCGAGAGTCTCGCAGACATCGGCACGGAGGCCGGCCTGGTTCTCGCCAACACCGCCGGTGAAGACGATGATGTCTACGCCGCCCATTTCGGCTGCATATGCTCCGATATACTTGGTGATACGGAGCATGTACATGTCGAGGGCAAGGCGGGCACGCTCGTTGCCGGCAGCGACGGCAGCCTCGATTTCGCGCATGTCGTTGCTGATACCGCTTACACCGAGGACACCGCTGTCCTTATTGATGATGTTCTGCAGTTCGGCGGCGCTGAGACCGTGCTTTGTCATGAGGTAAGTGAGGGTACCGGGGTCGATGTCGCCGACACGAGTACCCATCATGAGGCCTTCGACGGGGGTGAGGCCCATGGAAGTATCAACGCACTTGCCGTCGACGATTGCAGCCATAGAGGCACCGTTGCCGATGTGGCAGGTGATTATTTTCTTGCCTTCGGGGCTTACGCCGAGGAATTCGCACACTTTGCCGCTTACATAGCGGTGGCTTGTGCCGTGGAAACCGTAGCGACGCACGCCGTCTTCGGTGTAAAATTTGTATGGCAGAGCGTACATGAATGCCTTGGCGGGCATTGTCTGATGGAAGGCGGTGTCGAACACGCCAACCTGGGGCACGCCGGGCATAAGGGCTGTGATGGCCTCGATGCCTGTCATGTTAGCGGGGTTGTGGAGGGGCGCGATGTCGTAGCATTCGCGGATTTTAGCCTTCACATCTTCGTCGATGAGCACGCTGGCGCTGAATTTTTCGCCTCCGTGCACCACGCGGTGACCGACAGCCTCGATTTCGTCGTAGCTCTTGATACAGCCTTCATTGGAATCTGTAAGAATGGAAAGGATAGCTTTGATTGCACCCTGATGGTCGGTAAGACCAAGTTCGATGGTTGCCTTGGAGCCGTCTTCGCGTTTATATTTGAGAAAACCGCCGGGAAGGCCGATTTTTTCTACGCCACCTTCGGCCATTACATCGGCGGCAGCGCCTTCAAGGTCGATGAGTTTATATTTTACCGAGCTTGAGCCCGAGTTGAGAACGAGTATTTTCATTTTTTGAGTCCGATTGCCTGGTTGCAGGTGATTATGATTGTTTTATAGATGTCTTCGGGGAAACAGCCGCGCGAAAGGTCGTTGACAGGAGCAGCAAGGCCCTGGAGGACGGGACCTACGGCCTGTACGCCACCGAGGCGCTGCACAAGCTTATATGCGATGTTGCCGACTTCGAGGTTGGGGAACACAAGCACGTTTGCACGTCCGCTCAGAGGGCTGTTGGGCGCTTTGCTGCCGGCCACTGAGGGCACGATGGCAGCGTCGGCCTGGAGTTCGCCGTCGAGAATAAGCTCGGGCGCAAGCTGGTGGGCAAGTTCGGTTGCTTCGATGACTTTGTCGACTCGGTCGCTCTTTGCAGAGCCTTTTGTGGAGAAAGAGAGAATTGCCACACGGGGCTCGATGCCTGCGATATCGCGCGCGGTGCGGGCGGCGGCAACGGCAATCTGGGCGAGTTCGGGAGCAGTGGGATCTGGCACAACGGCGCAGTCGGCGAAGACGAGAATGTCGTTTGTGCCGAATTTAGAACCCTTCGGCAGGAGCATGATGAAGGCACCCGATACGACACTGATGCCGGGGAGTGTCTTTATGACCTGGAATGCGGCGCGGAGCACGTTTCCGGTTGTGTTCATGGCACCGGCGACCTGACCGTCGGCGTCGCCGGCCTTCACCATGAGACAGCCGAGATATAGAGGATTTGCAGTGGTAAGACGGGCTTCTTCCATGGTTATGCCCTTGCTCTTGCGGAGCTCGAAGAAAAGAGGGGCGTAGCGGTCGATGACGCTTTCGTCGGCAGGATCGACGATTGTCGCTTTACCGATATTCTCAAGCTTGAGTTCCTTGGCCATAGCCAGGATATCGGCGGGGTTTCCAATGAGGATAATGCTGGCGAGTCCTTCGGCGATAATGCGGTCAGCAGCCGTGAGGGTTCGCGGTTCCAGACCTTCGGGAAGCACTATACGCTGCGGAGCCGCTTTGGCGGCAGCGGTGAGCTGTTCGAAAAGTTCCATTGGTTATAGAGTTAGTAATTAGAAGATAGTAGTCAGGAGTTAGGAATTAGTAGTGAGGAATCAGTAGTGAATAGTTGCCTCAACCACTTCCAACTACTAATCTCTGATTCCTAATTCCTAAAACTTATACGCAAAAGTACTAATTTCAGCTCAATTATAGGTCAAGAAAAAGGCATTATTTCCAAATGGAATGGAAGTGGTGGACGGGGCCGTGACCGTGACCGATCTGGTAGTAGGCACCGGCGGCGATTGCGGCAGAAATGTAGTCTTTGGCAGCGCGGGCGGCACTGTCGAGGTCCATTCCTTTTGCCAGAGAGGCGGCAAAGGCCGATGAGAGGGTGCAGCCGGTGCCGTGAGTATTGCGAGTATCGAGCCGAGGTGATTTCAGCTCGGTGATACGGTCGGTCTCCGCGTTGTAGAAGACATCGATAAGCTCGTCGTCGTGCAGATGGCCGGCTTTCAGGAATACCGAGACTCCGCCACAGCGGTCCGACAGTTCGCGAGCGGCTTCGGGCAGGGCCTCCTGCGCGGCAATTTCATGGCCGAGGAGCAGTTCGGCTTCAGGAATATTGGGCGTGATGACACGCACGCGTGGAATGAGTTCAGTGCGGAGTGTGGCTACGGCGTCGGCTTCGAGGAGCGGGTCGCCCGAAGTGGCTACCATCACGGGGTCGAGGACGATGTTTCTGACATCATAGGCGGCGAGGGTGTCGCGGACTGCGAGAATGAGCTCCGAAGAATGGAGCATTCCTATTTTGATGGCATCGGCGCCGATATCGTCGAGCACGGAGCGTATCTGTCCTTTAACGAAATCGACGGGAATAGGGTGAACGCCAGTCACACCGACTGTGTTCTCGTCGACAACGGCCACGACGACAGTGGCGCCATAGCAGCCGAGAGCCGAAAATGTCTTGAGGTCGGCCTGCAGACCGGCGCCTCCGCTGGGGTCGCTGCCGGCTATGCTGAGTGCGCGGAAATAGTGTTTCATAGCCCCCATAGATTCAGATTGTAGGCAGTGTGCCAAAAGAGCCATTCCATGTTTGTGGCCTCGGTGAAGGCGGCAATCATGGCGCGGCGGATTTCGGGTGTGGCAGCCTCGGCGAGGTCGTCGCATATGGATATGGCAAGCTTGTTGCTCTCCTCGAAGGCGGGGTCGCCGTAGCAGTCTATCCAAGCCTTGTAGGGATTGTCGCCTCCGGTCTGGCTTCTGTAGATTGTCTCGCCGACTTCCTTATATACCCAGAAGCATGGCAGGATTGCGGCGGCGGCGACTTCTACCGGCGCATAAGAGTGCGATTTCAGCCACGATGTATAGAGATTGCACGCCGTGCTCATCTGCATGTCTTCGAGTTTTTCGCCGTGGAGATACACTTCGTGAAGCGCTTTCTCGACAGCGACACCGTCGGCGGCAAAAGCGATGAAAGCGGCGGCATGGTCGTTTCGGCCAAGGCGCGAGGCAATATTGGCGAGCACACGGAAATATTCGGCAATATAGAGCGAATCCTGCCTTATATAGAAGAGAAAGCGCTCGCGCGAAAGGCTGCCGTCGGTAAGTTCCTTGATGAAAGGCAGCTCAAGTATTTTATTGTAGGCCGGTGCAGCTGCTTCCCAGGCCTCCTGACTCCATTTTTTCATTTTATAGCTGTTATTGCCACATAGTCGCCACGGTCGTAGCCTTCTACGGGCTGTTCTTCAATAGTATCGGAATAAAGCGGGTGAGATGTCAGCGTCTGCGCGAAAGCGAGGTTTCTGAACCCGGCGGATTGGAGCATCTCTATTTTTTCTGCCGTAGTGCGCCATTTTGCCACTTCGACAAATTCAATCGGGTAGGGATTGGGCGGATAACAACCTTCGAGCAGAGGGTGGTTCCATGTTCCAAGAGCTTTCGCAAGGTTATAGAGAACGCCGTAGGAGCTCTCCTTTGGCACATCGATGAGGACTATGCGGCCTCCGGCGGGCAGTGCTTCGTAGGCTTTGCGGACAACTCCGTCCAGACCGTCGATATAGCTCGGAGTGCCGTTGAAAAGTATGGTATCGTAGTCGCCACAACCGAAATCGGCATCTTCGGCGGTAGATATTGTCACGTTCATGCCACGCTTCCGGGCTATTTCGGCCATCGCCTCAGAGGGCTCGATGCCATTACGGATATCGATATCGCGCTCTTCGCGCAGAATCATTTCGAACAATCCGCTGCCACAGCCCACAGACAGAACGCGGCCGGCGTCGCGAAGCACTGAGGCCACGAGATTGACCTCGGAATAAAGCACGTTGCGGTTTTCGAGAAACCAGGCGTCATATTGCGACGCATATTGGTCGAATCCTTTTCCCATCAAAATTCAATTATGTCGGTTTGTAATGTTTTAAGGTTGATTGTGAATAGTCTGCCGTCGAGAGGCTCGCCGAAGCCCGCTATCAGCTTGATGACTTCTCCGGCCTCGATGGCTCCGATGACTCCGGGTACTACGCCCAGAACGCCGCCCGAGGCAGCCGGACGGGCTTCGAGCTCGGCGCGGTCGGGGTACAGGGTGCTGTAGCGCAAGCCGCTCGGTCCGTTCATCACGGCGACCTGCCCGTGAAAAGCTCCGATAGAGCCGTAGACCCACGGCTTGCCTACAGCAGCGCAGACGTCGTCGATAAGATAGCGTGTGCGGAAATTATCGCAGCAATCGACAACGATGTCGTATGCGCCGATTAAGGCGTCGGCATTGCAGGCAGTGAGCCCGTCGGGGTACTGTTCGATTACGGTATGGCCTGAGATGGCCGACAGACGGCAGGCGGCACATGCTGTCTTCGGCAGACCGACCTCGTCTTCGGTATAGAGCACCTGGCGCTGGAGGTTGCTTAGGCTCACCACATCGGGGTCGCAGAGGCCGACACGGCCAATGCCCGCACCGACGAGGTATGTGGCGACGGGTGCGCCAAGGCCTCCGAGGCCTACAATCAGGACAGATGCCCTGGCAAGCTTCTGCTGCCCGGCCTCGCCTATTTCCGCCAGTTGGAGCTGGCGGGCGTAACGTCCGCTGTCCATCAGTCGAAAATTTTATCCCAGTCTTTCCATACCACTTCGACGCCAGCCCGACGCAAATCGGCCTCGACCTGCGCCGGCGTACGCTCGTCGCTCACGGCAAACTGCTCGAGTGCCTGGGGATAGGTATAGTAGCCGCCCGGTTCGGTCTTTGACCCGGCACTCATGGAAGTGGCGCCGAGGGTGGCGATATTGTTTCGGAACACGGGGCTTTCGCGGGTCGATACAGAAATATCAATGTCGCGGTCGAAAATGCGGAAAGCGAATGTAAGCTGAGCCAGTTCGCGGTCGCTCATGACGACATTGGGCTGAAAATGGCCTTCGGAGGGTCGCATGCGGGGGAAGTTGACGCTGTAGCGGGTGCGCCAGTAGTGCTTGCGGAGATACAGGAGATGGCGCGCCATCATGGTGACATCGGTGCGCCAGTCTTCGAGGCCGATGAGCACTCCCATGCCTATTTTATGGACGCCGGCCTGCCCCATGCGATCGAAAGCGTTGACACGCCACTCGAAATTCGACTTCATGCCTGCCGGATGATATTTCTTGTAGTTCTCGCGGCGATAGGTTTCCTGAAAGCATACGACGCCGTTCAGACCGCTGTGGGTGAGGCGTTCGTATTCTTCTGCCTTGAGAGGCATCACCTCGATTGTGAGGTTGTTGAAGTAGGGGCGACACACTCTGAGCGCTTCCTCAAGATATTCGACGCCGGCCACACGCGGATTCTCGCCCGTGACAAGCAGAAGGTTTTCGAACGGACCGAGCCTGCGGATAGCCTTGCATTCGTTTTCGATTTCCTGTGCCGTGAGCACCACGCGAGGCATTTTGTTGTGGCGATTGAAGCCGCAATACACGCAGGAATTGGTGCAGGAATTGGTGATATACAGCGGTATGTACATCGACATTGTCTTGCCGAAGCGCTGGCGGGTAAGCTCGCGGCTACGACGAGCCATGGCTTCGAGATATGGAGCGGCAGCGGGCGAAATCAAAGCCATGAAATCGTCTATGCCAGGGCGCGAGGCTGCAATGGCACGCTCGACGTCGGCTGCTGTCTTTGCAGCGATAGCCGCCGTAGTGGCCTCCCAGTCGTATTTTTCTAATTCTTCTGAAAACATGGTCAGTCAAGGAATGAGGTCAGTGGGCTGCTTGCTTCTGCATGGCGCGACACGGCACCGAGCCCGGCCAGATATGCCTCGCGACCGGCTTCGGTGGCTTTGGCGAAGGCGCGGGCCATGGCTGCGGGATCGCCGGCGACAGCGATGGCTGTATTGACAAGAACGGCATCGGCGCCAAGCTCCATGGCCTCGGCCGCGTGCGAGGGCGCGCCAAGACCGGCATCGACAACTACCGGCACCCTGCTCTGCTCTATTATTATTTCTATCAGGTCGCGGGTGACGAGGCCTTTGTTAGTGCCAATCGGGGCGGCAAGGGGCATGACGGCCGCTGTTCCGGCCTCTTCGAGAAGTTTGCACAGCACGGGGTCGGCCTGTATATAAGGCAACACAACGAATCCCATCTTTGCAAGAGCCTCGGTAGCCTTGAGAGTCTCGACGGGGTCGGGAAGGAGGTATTTGGGGTCGGGGTGAATCTCGAGCTTGATGAAATCGGTTTCAAAGGCCTCGCGGGCGAGCTGTGCGGCAAGCACGGCCTCGTCGGCATTGCGGACGCCCGATGTGTTGGGAAGAAGCTGTATGCCCAGACGACGGACATGGGCAAGCATATCGTCGGCAGGATTGGCCATATCGATTCGTTTCATGGCAAGAGTGACCATTTCGGTGCCCGATGCCTCTATTGCGCGGGCCATTTCATCGTTGGAGCGGAATTTTCCGGTGCCTACGAACAGTCGCGAGCCGAACTCGCGGCCACCTATTATAAGTGTATCTTTCATGTAGTTAGGAGTTGTTAAACCAATTTCGGCCAGGAAGTGGCGGGTGGTGGCGGCGGGATTGTCTGCGCTGAGCAGTGCGCCTGATACGGCCACGCCCGTCACACCTGTTGTCATTATATCTTTAAGGTCTTCGGCTGTGATGCCGCCTATCGCAACGACCGGAAGGTCGCTACTGCGGCGGAATTCGCTCATTATGCGACGATAGCCGTCGAGACCGAGCACGGGGCTGAGCTTCTCTTTGGTTGTGGTGAAGCGAAAAGGCCCGAGTCCGATATAATCGGCTCCGGCAGCGACAGCGGCGAGCATGTCGTCGAGAGTGTTTGCCGTAGCTCCTATTATTTTGCCGGGCCCGAGGATTTCTCTGGCCCGGGCAAGGGGCATATCGTTCTTGCCGAGGTGCACGCCGTCGGCACCGAGTTCACCGACAAGTCCGACATGGTCGTCGATGATGAATGTGGCGCTGAAATCGCGGCATAGCCGGGCCAACGGACGCCCAACGGCTATTATCTCGTCGGGAGAGGCGTCTTTCATGCGGAGCTGCACCCAACGACAGCCGCCTTCGAGCACGGCGCGGGCGCCGGAAAGCTCATCGTACGGTCCGCGTCTGTGAGTTATAAACTGCAACATTTTCAAGTTTTTCATTAAGGTTTCCATCCCAGATATATCCGAGGAACGCCGCCCCACCGAAACCTGTCCGGGCAAGCAAAGGGAGCCGTTCGGGCATGACGCCGCCAAGGGCGACGAAGGTGTCATCGACCTTTCCAATGAGTTCTTCGAGATTGAATGCCGCACGATAGCCCGTTTTCGAAATACTGTCGAACACAGGGCTCAGAAAACGGTAATCGGCAGGCGCCTCCGCTTCTTCAAGACTATGGCAGCTACGGCTTACAATACCCGAGAAGCCTGGTGGCAGAGCTGAATTGCGGGAATTAAGGTGCACCCCGGCGCCGTATTCCGCAGCGAGCACATGGCAGTCGTGCAGCGACAGTCTGCTGCGCAAGGACGGCGCCACGGCTTCTATGAGCCGACGCACGGCGCTCTCCTGCGCGCCCGGTTTGCGGATATGCACGCGGTCTATGACACCCGAAGCGAGCATGGTCTCGATTGCCGCAGCCTCACCCTCGATAAAATCGGGTCTGGTTATGACAATACATCTCATCCCCCGCAGACGGCGCTGATAACTGTGACATTGGCGCCTTCGGCAAGATAAGTGGCGGTCCATGCCGCACGGGGCACAACCTTATTGCTGATAGCCACGGCTATACCCTGCAGGAGAATGCCCTGCGATTCTAAAATTTCGGCGAGATTGAGCTTGGGATTGACTTCGACAGGCTCTCTGTTGATATATATCTGCATAGTACAACAAATTAAACAGAGCGTGCCCTCAGTCAAGGCTATGAACAAGTCCTTTCGGCGGTACGAACCGCATCAAGTTCATAGGGTATGATCTCAGCCCCGAAACCGGGGCACCCCTCTTGTATGTGCCGCAAAGATAATGATTCCTGACCAAGCGCACAAGCGCCCGGAAACAAAAAATTCAGCAACCGTCGATTTTTCTAAATATTATGAACCACTTATGCTCTTCCACCTTATACTTGCCGGAATCCTCGATTGCGCTTCGCATGGCATTGGCTGCCCAGTAGGTGCTGTCGTTCATCGTACCGTACTTTGCCATGACTATGCATTCCGGTGTCTCCGAGACAATAGTGTTCTTCAGTAATTCCACCTTCTCGGAATCATTAAAAATATCACTGCTCCATGAGTGAGGCCACAGTCTGTTTCTGCTTCCGAAGAGATATTCGGAGAAGAAACGCCTGTTATCCGACCCGAGAATCAATGAGCCGGCCGGAATAAGCCTACTGCCCTCCTGCAACATATCATTTATATCGGCAGCCCGCTCCGAAGTTGTGAAATTATTGTGGAGCAGAGGGTGCTCTACAGAAGATGTAGCATTTTTCCAGCCACCGTCGAAAACGGTGTGCCCGGCCGTGTAAAAGTGAGCAATCACCATAACCGCAAAAAGAATGACATATGTAGCCCTTCTGGCGATAATGGTGAACAGCCCTGTATTCATACCCGCAAGCAGAGCCAAAACAACAGGAATAGAGGGAATATTCATGAATTTGATGGTTCCACCATCGCTGCCTGCCATAGGCGCCACACAGCAGCCGATGACTACCAGCGCCTGAAGCGCGCTCTTCAAGTCTTTTTTTGAGCCAACATAACAGCCGAGCAGAATGATTATGCACGAAGTAAGCAATCGCAATACTGGATAGAACACTCGGTCTATTTTCAGTATCAGCACACCTAAAACGCACAATCCCAAAATGCCTAGGCCTATGGGCATGATATATTTCTTTCGTTTTGCCACCTTAGACAAAAGAAAAATAAAGAGAGAAAGCAGCACGAGGTCAAACAAATCGAGGGTGCCGGTATGAATATAGTTTGCCATGAGTTTCGACACACTATGGCCGGAGACAAAGTTGGCTTTCAATCCTTCGAGCCATTCAGCCACGCCTCCGGTATAAATCATTGACAGCAAAACAATGATTGTCAGCAAAAACACACTTAACTGGACTGCCAGCAATGCTAACGTCCGCTTAGTTCCCGTCGTTTTGTTTACAAGCACTACGCTGAGACAGGCAAAAGGCACGATGACGATGTCGGGGAAACGGCTCAAGGTGGCACATGCGGTCAGAAATCCCAAAACGGCAGAGTCGTATATCTTGCCGCTCTGCCAAAGTCGGCATATGAAAATGAGACTGAGAGTGGAAAACAAGACCGCATAGCAATCCCAGCCGATAAGCCGCGACTTTACAGGGCAGCAAAGAGCTGCGGCCAGCAAGGATATATAGAGTATGAGCGACGTATTCTGCGATGCTGTACGCCGAAAATAGAAAATTGCGGCACTTCCGATGGCAAGCACTGTCAGCAGAAATGTCAGTATTCTCATTGTCAGAAAACTAAAACCCCAAGTACTGCCCACCAGACCCGAAATCACCGATGACAGAATGGCCTGAGGATTGATGTGAGGGTCCATGGCGTTCATTGTCTGATATGCCTCGTCGTTGACGTCGAATCCGAAGCGCACGAACCAGAATCCAAAAACTGTTGCAAGAATGGCAGCCGTCCAAAGCACTATATTAAATGTACGCGACTGAATGATTGGTTTATTTACAGAAATTTCCATATTGTTTTTTTCAATTAATCTTGTCTGCAATTTCAAACCGAGGGCGTCTCTTCACTTCCATGAAAATCTTGCCTATATACTCTCCTACTACTCCTATTGACATCAGTATAAGGCTGCCAAGGAACCAAAGCGACACCATTATGGAAGCCCAGCCACCGATTACATGCCCGCTGAAATATGATAACAGCACCCATACGGCAACCAAAATGTCGATACCGAGAAGAATGAGGCCTGTCGTAAAAATCCATCGTATCGGCTTTGACGAAAACGATGTAATGCCGTCGACAGAAAAATTGAGCATTTTGAAAAAGGGATATTTCGACTCGCCTGCAGCACGCTGGTGTCGCCGATATGCTACTTTGGCGGTATCGAGACCTATCTGCGGAATGATGCCTCTGAGAAACAGATTGCTTTCGCCATAGTGCCCGAGCATTTCGATTGCACGCCGACTCATCAGACGGAAATCGGCATGGTCATATATAGTATCGACACCCATCTTCTGCTGAATCAGATAGAAAAGATGTGCGCTCGAACGCTTGAACCAGCTATCGGTCGAACGGTCGCTTCTCACCCCATAGACAATCTCCTTGCCGTCGTTAAATGCTTTGACCATCTCCACGATGGCGTCGGGGTCGTCCTGCAGGTCAGCGTCGATAGATACGGCGGCCTGACATTTGTCTTTTACGGCAAGAAGGCCTGCAAGAAGCACATTCTGATGTCCGCGGTTATGTGCAAGTGATATTCCCTTTACCCGAGCGTCGGCTTTATTGAGACGTCCGATTACCTCCCAGGTGCGGTCGGTGCTTCCGTCATTGCAGCACAGAATAAAACTATCGGCGGAGGCAATTCCTTCGTCCGACATTCTGTCGATAACCGATAGTATTTTTGGAATAGAGATTGGCAGTACCTCCTCCTCATTAAAGCAAGGAAGAACGATTGCGATTACGGGCTTGCTTTCGGTCAATGGCATTATCCGATGGTGTAAGTCGGCCGCCGCGACCCCTGTGTCGGCCGATAGTGGAAAAAAAAGAGGCGTGAGGTCTCTTCCTGCTGCTCGTTCCGCTATCATGGCCTTCGCATTGCTCATCTCTGTAGAACGAGCAACGTCGAAGCCCACGCCTTATGTAATAGTGCACGCACGTACCTGACTATTGCAAGCCAAGGACGCGTGCGCGATATTATTACACACCAAAGGGCATCTACTGCTGCTCCATTCCTGACAGAGATATTAGAAGTTGCGAAGTTCTGATAGCCAAGAATCAAGCGTTCGGTAAACGCATCTATAATGTCTTGCTCAATGACAGAGCAAATACCCTCAAACCCCTGAAAACCCTCTCCCGGGCTTCGACATGGGATTGCGGATAGTGCAAAGGTAGCAATAATTCATGAATTACAAAGCAAAAAAACGCGTATTCAGCTATGAGCCTGCAATGTTTGTGAGCATATTAAAGCCAACATTCTTCTCTAACATATCGTTTTAATAAAAAATAATTGCAGCATTACTATGGCAAACACTTTCATATACACAGGATTTGGCATAATGCTATTAGACGCATTATACGGTATCTATATCGCTGTTAAAGGCATAAAAAGTAGAAATGCCAACAGTTTGGAAAAACATAATATATTCAACTTTCAATTCGGCTCTGTTAGCCCAGAAATAAAAAAGTTAGTTACTGTTTGGGGGGGGTAGTAATGATTCTCGGTTTTGCTATTACAGGCATAGGATTAGCAATAGGATTAAAATGATGGCAAATCGGGTCGGATAGAAGCGTGGGCTGGGTTGGAACAGGCACAATCGAGTAGGTCGGGAAACGAAAGTTTTCTGACCTACTTTCGTTTCCTTTCC
>CAMNRO010000062.1 GCA_946553045.1 uncultured Porphyromonadaceae bacterium
CCAGTTTAGACTATAAAAAGAGACTGCCCAAACTTGTTAGACAGTCTCTTTTTTACGGTAATCCCGCTCTTCTGTGTGCAAAACACAATCAGATTGATAGTGCTTTTACTGAGCTTTCAAGAAGATTTGTGATTGGATTTGCGCTGTCATTAAGAAAGGCGCACGATATGAGTTGCTCGTTCCTGAAGCCTTTGATAAGTTTCTTGTAGTGCCCTAAGGCATTTGGAATTTCCTGAGGCGGGAAATAAGCGGCAATGTCTCTATTGTGTTCCTTGCGCAGTACTTCCTCTATCGGACTGAAAAACGTGAAATCAAGAAAGTCATACAGGTCGTGGCCCCGAACGAAAAGATATGCGTTTTCGGGTGTGAGGTCGTATGTGCTGTTAAGAAGAGCTTCCAGCGATGTCCTGTCGTTTGTCAGATCTGGAGCCAATGCTGCCAGCTTTGCTTCGGCCTGCGCTGACAGTGTGTTGATGATATTTAGTATTTCAGTTCTTTTCTGTGGTTGGGAAAGTGTATTGTCGTTTATGACATGGCGATAGTTGTCGTTGCCAAGGACTTCGGTCCATTCGATTCCCTGCCGGTCTTCTTTCTTTAGTGTCAGCTGCCAGAGCAATACAGGATATAGGGCCTTGGATATTTCGGATATGAAAAAGCTTAAATCGGCATCTGCGTTGCGCTGCAGATCGCATGAGTGGCGTTTGCATTCCTGTAGTTTGGCGGAAATACCGTAGGGCTGACAAGCGAGATTTTCAATAGAGTAGCTGAATGTCTGAAGTATAAAAGGATTGTTCCTGATAGTATTGCCGTCTTCTGTATGTGCTTCAAGCAGATAGTCGTAATCGCTGTCTACGCAGCCTAAGAAGTTCGGACCGAATTGGGCTGCCATGCGGAGCACATGGCCCTTGCCTTTGCTGTTTGCTGTCGATGGAGCCGTGAAATAAGGAGTTACTGCAAACTGTTTGCCGGGGAGCCACAAAGATAGGATTTTATACCATACAACAATATCCTCTTCGTCCTCGACTATTACTTTTATGAGGTTGGGCCGGTTGGTGAGGAGGTTGGCCTGATATTGCTGCTGGCTGTTGGTGTTGGAGAGCAGAGATGATGCCATACCGTACCGTTTTGATGGTTAGAACGTGTAGAGTTGGCTGATTTCGCGCACGTTGTCGTACCAGCCCTCGATGAGGCTCGGCGAATGTGTGGCGGCTATTATCTGCATGTTGGGATTGATTGCCCGCAGTTGGCGCAGAAGTATCTTTTTCCAGTCGATGTGCATGCCGAGGTCGGCCTCGTCGAGCAGCAGCAGGGTTGGGGCTTCGAGGGTATTGGTGGTGGCAAGAAGCAGATATACAAGCTGTTTTTCGCCGGTCGAAAGACTGGTGAAGCCGAACGGGTGTTCGAATCCGTTTTCTTCGTCGTTGCGCTCGAATTTCAGCGATGACATGTCGGCTATTTTATAGTCGGGCATGAATTGCTGAAGGGAGTTGGCGAATTTGTCGAAACGTTCCTGGAGCTGAAAAAGTGCTGTCGCTTTCAGCCCTTCGGGCGACTGGAAGGCTTTTTGAGTGTGTTGGGTAAACAGCTGGTTGTACTTGTTCAGTTCGGCTTCGATGAGGAGGTCGAGGTATGTGAGGTTGCTTTTGTCCTGCAGAGATGATTCCTGAATGAAAGCTGCGGCATTTGAGGCAATCTGGTCGGCTGAATTTATATATATTACTCTGAAATTGTCAGGTCTTGCCGGAATGTCGATGTCTCGAAGATGAATTTTGATGACTTCGAAGTCTTTGCCCTCCCAGTCTTTCATCTTCTGGGATTTGTCTTCCTCCTTTTTTATGTCTTTTGTATTTGGGTTGTAGGCTCGGTTTAGAAATTCGGTGTTTCCGTTTTGGAAATTGAGGCGAATAGAGTCGAACCTGCAGGCCATTTCTTCGCTAAGGCTGGATTTTTCCGAGAGAGCAGCGTGAATGGCTCTCAGTATAGTGGATTTGCCGCTGCCGTTCGGTCCTCCCAGTATATTGACACTCGGAGAGAGCTCCCAGTGTATATTGTGACGACCGAGGAGATTGGATATGCTGACAGTTTTTATAGTCCAGTCCATAGAAAAACATGTATATGAGTTGAGGCTTTGCAAAGTTAGCCAACAGATTGCAAATGCGCAAATTTAGATTAGAGGTGGCGGGCGGCGGCGGCGTCGAGGGCGAGTTGGGTGCGGAGGGCGTCGAGGGTGGGGAAGCGGCGCTCGGGGCGTAGGTGGCGCAGGAAGGTGAGGGTGACGGGGGTGTCGTAGATGTCGGCGGCGAAGTCGAGGATATGGGCTTCGATTGTGCGGGCGGGGGCGGCCGATTTGTCGACGGTGGGGCGCAGGCCTATGTTGACCATAGCGCGGCGTGGCGTGGTTTCGCCGGCGAGGGTGATGTCGGCGGCGTAGGCTCCGTCGGGTGGCAGAAGCTGGCGGGTGCCGAGCGCGGGTGCTATGTTGGCTGTCGGGAAGCCGATGGTGCGGCCGAGGCGTTTTCCGCCGACGACGGTGCCGTCGATGGTGTAGGGGCGTCCGAGGAGGGTGGCGGCGGTGCTGAAGTCGGCATCGGCTATGGCGCGGCGCAGGGCCGAGCTGCTGGTGGCTTCGTCGCCGGGACAGGGCGGTAGCTGTTCGATGTCTACGATGTCGAGAGCGGCGGCGCCGGCGGCGTCGAGGCGGTCGGAGCCGATGTGGTTGTTGAATCCCATGGCCAGGGCGGCGATTCCTCTCTCTCTGAGTGCGGTAAGGTATTGGGCGGCGGTCATGGCCGCGAATTCCGGCGTGAAATCTATGATTTCTACGGTGTCTATGCCGGCGAGGGTGCTGATTGCCTTCCGTTTGGCGTCGGCCGACATGAGCAGGCGCACCGGCCGGTCGGGCTGGAGTGTTTCAGAGGGGTGGTTCCCGAAGCTTATCACCATCGGCAGCAGGCCGCGGGCGGCGGCTCGCCGGCGTAGCTCGGCGAGGACGAACAGGTGTCCGGCGTGGAGGCCGTCGAACATGCCTGTCGCGGCCATGTATCGTGCTTCGGGTGCGGGCATTATTTTGACGGAAGATAGTCGGTGAACTCTGTGCCGGGTTCTACGGTTGCTGTTGCGAATCCGAGTTCGGCGGCGGCGCGGGTGTTTGCGGCTGAGTCGTCGAAGAAGAGGGTTTCTTCGGGCTTTATGTCGAGGGTGCGGCATGTGTATTCGAAGATTTCGCGCGATGGCTTGAGCGCTTTGGCGGTGAACGAGGTGACGATGCCGTCGAAGTAGTCTTCGCGCTCGCGTCCTTCCTTGCGGAATTCGCGTGCGATGATGTCGTTCCACATCACGGGGTTGGTGTTGCTCAGCAGGTAGAGTCTGTAGCCCTGGCTGCGGAGCTGGCGGAGCGCTTCGAGACGGTGTGCGGGTATGCCGGTGATGAATCGCTGGAAGGCGTCGTCGATCTGTCGGTCGGTAACGCCCGCGGGGAGCAGCTTGTGCATGGCGTGGTGGAAGCCGTCGGTGTCGAGGCTGCCGTCTTCGATTGCCATGAAGATTCCTTCCTGGGAGTATAGTCCGAAGTATGAGTCGGCGTTTTCGAGGCCGATGGCTTCGAAGGCGTCGACGCAGTCCTGACGTCTGATGTCGATGATGACGCCGCCGAGGTCGAATAGCAGGTTTTTAATCACTTGGGTTGGTGGTTAGTGGTTAGTGATTAGTGGGGGGTGGGATAATAAAAATGGCTCCGGCCGAAAATCGACCGAAGCCTTTGTTGGTGTAGCCCATAGGAGAATCGAACTCCTCTTTCAAGAATGAAAATCTTGCGTCCTAGCCGATAGACGAATGGGCCGAATCGACCGTTATTTCGGTCGTGTGTGCTTACAGCTTACTTAAGCAGCGAGCTTTGCGATGTGCTTTGCAAGCTTGCTCTTGAGGTTGGCAGCCTTGTTTTTGGAGATGTGGTTCTTGGAAGCCAGACGGTCGAGCATGGCGCTGATTTCGCGGAAGCGAGTTTCGGCGGCTGCCTTGTCAGTCATCTTGCGAAGGTTGCGGACTGCGTTACGAGCTGTCTTGGCATAGTAGCGGTTGTGCAGACGGCGGCTTGCAGTCTGACGGATACGCTTTTTAGACGAATCGTGGTTTGCCATTGTATGCTGTTGATCTTTTAATTTCTTAGTGTTAGTAGCCCATAGGAGAATCGAACTCCTCTTTCAAGAATGAAAATCTTGCGTCCTAGCCGATAGACGAATGGGCCTCGCGCTTTTTGCGAGTGCAAATATAGGCACTATTTTTGGTGCGACCAAATATTTGTGCTTTTTGAAGTGAATTTTAAGATTTTTTTGCAATTATACGCGTGTTTGGACCTCAAAAACTTGGAAAAACGCCAAAAATATGGCTATTTTTGCAGTGCGGCACACCAGACCGCCGGTCAACTTCTAACCCCTAATTTCTAACTTTTAATTAAAGAAAGTGTACACAGGCGTACATTGTATAGCGCTTCGCACGGTGAAGCACAGCGACAGCAAGAATATTCTTTCGGTATGGTGCCGCGAGCTCGGCCGTGTGTCCATGCTCGTGCCGGCCGGAGCGGGGCGCGAGGCGCGGCGGCGGCGGGCTTTATCGACGCCTCTGGCGACCTTCGAGGGAGAATGCGACATAAGGCCCGGACGCGACCTGCTGACCGTGCGCGACGTGAGGCCGATGGCAGGCAGCCTCGCACTGTGTTCCGACCCGGCCAAGAGTCTGGCGGCGGTGTTCCTTGCCGAGGCTCTCGACCTGCTTCTGCGCCGTTCCGAGCGCGACGATACGCTGTCCGATTTTCTATTCGGCTCGCTTGAGCGCTTTTCGGAGCTTGCCTCGGCGTCGGCGACAGCCAATTTTCATCTGGTGTTCCTTTATCTGCTCACGGGGCCGCTCGGCATAGCGCCCGATGTGGCCGAATGGCGCCGGGGATATGTGTTCGACATGCGCGACGGTGTCTTCCGGCACTCGGCTCCCGCTCATGCCGATTTTCTGACGCCCGCCGAGGCTGCCGAGCTGGCGCGCATAGACCGTCTCAACTACCGCAACATGCATCTTTGGCGCCTCGACCATAACGGCCGCAACGAAATCCTCGACCGCCTCCTGCGCTATTATGCCATACATCTGGCGCCGCTGACGGCGCTCAAATCGCTCGATGTGCTTCGTTCGCTCCACTGATTTGGTGGTTACACAATAATATATTAACTTTGTTATCCGAAGTCTTTTTTTGTCATTTTGCAAAAAAGAGGCTTAGAGGTTAATGATTAGTGGTTCGTGTTTTTTTTGTTGGCTGCTTTAATCATTCCAAAATCTGAATACATTACTCTCCAATACTACTATACACTATGAAATTCGCAGAAAAAAGTTACAAGATTTTCGAGCAGTCGGTAGCCGACTATCATCTCGACGACGATGTTGATGCTCCTACACGCCAGCCCTATGCTCCGGAAAGCATCGAGGGCGTCCTATATGCAAAAAACCGTATCGATGCCGTGCAGTGGCACCTCGAGGATATAATCCGCGACCCGGAAATCGACCCCGTGGCCGCTCTTGCCCTCAAGCGCCGCATCGACCGTTCCAACCAGGAGCGCACCGACATGGTGGAGGAACTCGACACCTACTTCCGCACTCTATATGCCGATGTGAATGTGGCTCCCGACGCCACTATCAACACCGAAAGCCCCGCCTGGGCCTTCGACCGTCTGTCGATTCTCGCACTTAAGATATACCACATGGAGGCCGAGGTGAACCGCCCCGACGCCACTGCCGAGCACCGCGCCCGCTGCGCGGCCAAGCTTGCCGTGCTCACCGAGCAGCGTGCCGACCTGATTGCGGCCATCGACCAGCTCCTCGACGATATTGCCGCCGGGCGCAAGTATATGAAGGTGTACAGGCAGATGAAGATGTATAACGACGCCGACACCAACCCCGTGCTCTATGGCGCAAAATCCTGAGGGAAATCCGCACGGCTACCGTACGGTGCTGATGGCGCGTTTTTCGGCCCTCGGCGATGTGGCGATGACTATCCCGGTGATTTACAGTGCGTGCCGCTGTTATCCCGAGATTAAATTCGTGATGGTGACACGCCCGTCGATGACAACGATGTTTGTCAACAGCCCCGACAACCTTGTGACCGTCGCCGCCGACGTGAAGAAAGACTACGACGGCGTCGGCGGTATCCGTCGTCTGTGCGCCAAGCTTGTGCAGGAGTATAAGCCCGATGTGTTCGTTGACTTGCACAATGTGCTTCGCACCAGGCTGATGAGCGCGTTTCTGCGCTTCTCGGGCATTCCGACGGCGCGTATATTCAAGCCCCGCGCCAAGCGCCGTGCGCTCACCCGCAAGCACAACAAGGTGATGCTCCCTCTAGTGTCGCAGCGGGCCCGCTACCGCGAGGCCTTTTTCAAGGCCGGTCTGCCGATAACCGACTGTTTCGACGGTCTTTATCATAGCCGGAGCTCTGCCGAGTCCTCGCTTTTCGCAGCTATCACGGCTCCAAAGCCCGAGGGCGAGCGCTGGGTCGGCATTGCGCCTTTCGCGGCCCATGCCGGCAAAGTCTATCCGCCCGAACAGATGGAAAAGGTGCTCGAACTGTTGCAGCAGCGAGCCGACGCCGGTCTGAAACTCCGCATATTCCTCTTCGGAGGTGGTGCCGACGAGCAGCGCGTGCTCGAAGGCTGGGCCGACCGCTTCGCGTCTGCGACCTCGCTCGCGGGAAAGCGCTATGGTTTCCCGGCCGAGCTGGCGCTCATAAACCATCTCGACGTGATGCTGACAATGGACTCGGCAAACATGCATATGGCAGCCATCGCCGGCGCCCCGACGGTAAGCATATGGGGCGCTACGCACCCCTACTGCGGCTTCAAGGGCTGGCGCCAGACCGACGAGAGCACTGTGCAGCTGCCGCTGAGCTGCCGCCCCTGTTCGGTGTTCGGCGACAAGCCGTGTATGCGCGGCGACTTGCTGTGTCTCACCGCCATACGACCCGAAAATGTTTATAATAAGATTATTCAGGTCTTTCAGACCTGATGTTTAGTGGTTAGGGGTTAGTGGTTAGTGTCAGATTTCGTAAGGCACTAACCACTAACCGCTAACCACTCAGCACTAACCACAAAAGAAACATGTCTGACGACGATTTCGATATACGCAACGAAGCTCTCGCTTCGGGCTCGGAGGCGGAGTTTGAGAAAGCACTCCGCCCGGGTCGTTTCGAGAGCTTCAACGGTCAGGAAAAAATAATAGAGAATCTGCGCGTGTTCGTGCAGGCCGCACGGATGCGTGCCGAAGCTCTCGACCACATACTTCTTTTCGGCCCTCCCGGCCTCGGCAAGACAACGCTTGCCGGAATCGTGGCAAACGAGCTCGGCGTAGGCTTCAAGGTGACTTCGGGCCCCGTGCTCGACAAGCCAGGCGACCTTGCCGGAATCCTTACGTCGCTCGAAGAGAATGATGTGCTCTTTATCGACGAAATCCACCGTCTCAGCCCCGTGGTAGAGGAATATCTATATTCGGCGATGGAGGATTACCGCATAGATATTATGATTGACAAGGGCCCAGGCGCGCGCAGCGTGCAGCTCTCGCTCAGCCCATTCACGCTCGTGGGCGCTACAACCCGCAGCGGTCTGCTGACATCGCCGCTTCGCGCCCGTTTCGGCATAAAATGCCATCTCGAGTACTACGACCACAATGTGCTCGGACGCATTATCGCCCGTTCGGCCAAGCTCCTGCGGGTGCCGTGCACCACCGAGGCCGCTACCGAGATTGCCATGCGCAGCCGCGGCACACCCCGAATAGCCAACGCCCTGCTGCGCCGTGTGCGCGACTTCGCCCAGGTGAAAGGCTCGGGCTGTATAGACCTCGAAATAGCCCGCTATGCCCTCGAGGCCCTCAATATCGACCGCTACGGCCTCGACGAAATCGACAACAAGATACTGCGCACTATCATCGACAAGTTCCGCGGCGGCCCCGTAGGCCTCACGACAATCGCCACGGCGCTCGGCGAAGACCCCGGCACCATCGAGGAGGTCTACGAGCCATATCTCATCAAAGAGGGCTTCATCAAGCGCACGCCCCGCGGCCGCGAGGTGACCACGCTCGCCTACGAGCACCTCGGCCACTCCCGCACCGACGACCTCGGCCTCTTCGGATAGAAATAATTATGAATTATGGATTATGAATTATGAATTCATGGTCCATCTTCCATAAAAACGAGGGGCTTGGTCAAGAGAACATTCAATTCATAATCCATAATCCATAATTCTTAATTGTAAGAGTGAAGCACGAGAAGTCGGAGGAGCTGAGGGAGAAGATTGCCATTCTGCCGGATACGCCGGGGGTGTATATGTATTTCGACGCCGCCGGAACGGTGATTTATGTCGGTAAGGCCAAGAACCTCAAGAGGCGCGTGTCGTCGTATTTCAACCGCACGCACGATGTGCTGCGCACCAATCTGCTGGTACGCAATATCGCCGACATGAAGTATATCGTGGTGCCCACCGAGCAGGACGCCCTCAATCTCGAAAACTCCATGATAAAGGAGTATAAGCCGCGCTACAACGTTCTGCTCAAGGACGATAAGTCGTATCCCTGGATTGTGGTGACAAACGAGATGTACCCGCGGGTGTTCCTCACCAGGCAGCATATCCGCGACGGCTCGCGCTACTACGGCCCCTATACCAATACGGCTGTGGCACGCACCGTGCTCGATCTCATCGGAAAGCTCTATCCGGTGCGCACCTGCCGCATACCCATCACGCCCGAATACCTCGCCCGGGGCAAGGGGCGTCTCTGTCTGCAATACCATATCAAGAAGTGCAAGGGCTGCTGTACGGGCGAAATCGACCATGTGACCTACGGCGGCTATATCGACCGCATTCGCCAGATACTCCGCGGAGAGACTCAGGAGCTCATGAACTATCTGCGCGACGAAATGACCGCCCTCGCCGCCGAAATGCGATTCGAGGAGGCCCAGGAGCTCAAGGAGAGCTACAAACTGCTCGAAAATTACCGCTCCAAGAGCGTCATCGTGAGTCAGACCATCAACGACATCGATGTCTTCGGCTTCGACGATGACGGCAGCAACGATGTGTATGTCAACTATATGCACGTGCGCCGCGGAGCAGTGGTCCGCAGCGTGACCCTGCGCTACCGCCGCTCGCTCGAGGAAGACCGCGCGCAGATTCTCGGATATGCCATGGAGGAAATACGCCAGACGCTTGGCACACAGTACGATGAAGTGGTCGTTGCCGAGGCGCCCGAGGTGGAGATGCCCGGCGTGAGCTTCACCATACCGCGGCGCGGCGACAAGGCCAAGCTCCTCGAGGTGTCGGAGCGCAATGCCCGCCAGAACCGCGTCGACGACCTCAAGCACATGGAGCGTCACGACCCCGAGGCGCGCACCGAGCGCCTGCTGGAGCGCATTAAGAGCGATTTCCGGCTCTCGGAGCTGCCGCACCACATAGAATGTTTCGACAACTCCAACATACAGGGCACCAACCCCGTGGCCTCCTGTGTGGTCTTCAAGGACGGCAAGCCCGCCAAGCGCGACTACCGCCATTTCAACATCAAGACCGTCGAAGGCCCCGACGATTTCGCATCGATGAAAGAGGTGCTTACGCGCCGCTACACGCGCCTTGTGCAGGAGGGCGAGCCGCTGCCGCAGCTCATCGTGGTCGACGGCGGCAAAGGCCAGCTGTCGGCGGCCGTCGAAGCTCTCGACGAGATGGGCCTGCGAGGCACAATCGCCGTTGTCGGCATAGCCAAGCGCCTGGAAGAGATATACTTCCCCGGCGACAGCGTGCCGCTGTATATCGATAAAAATTCGGAGACACTGCGCGTGGTGCAGCACCTGCGCGACGAGGCGCACCGCTTCGGCATAACCCATCACCGCAACCGCCGCAGCAAGGGCCAGATAGTGGGTGCCTTAGACGGCATAAAAGGCATAGGCCCCAAGACCGCCGAAGCCCTCCTTCAGCACTTCAAGAGTGTCAAGCGCATCCGTGAGGCCTCCGAAGCCGACATCGCCGCCGTCGTAGGCGCCTCCAAAGCCCGCCTGGTGCTCGACGGCCTCTCCCAGGCTGATGCCTGAGGCGCCGGCACGGCTCGGAGGGAGGGGTTCAGTTGGTGGTGCGGTGGAAGATGAGGCTGTTGGTGCCGGAGGGGCTTACCTTGAGGGTGACTTTGGCGGATTCGATGAGGGGGAGGTTGTCGTCGACGTGGCCTACGGGGGCGTTGAAGGCTACGGGGAAGCGGTAGGGGGCCACGGCGTCGCGTATCATGGTTTCCATGTCGGCGTATGTGGCGTCGGGCTTGTAGTCGGTGAACTGGCCGACGATGAGGCCGCGTATATTGTCGAAAAGGCCGCTGAGCCGCAGCTGGTAGAAGATTCGCTCGATTTTATAGATTGGTTCCGACACGTCTTCGAGGAAGAGGATTGTGTCGGGCTTGAGAATGTCGTAGGGGGTGTTGATGAGCTCGGCGAGCACTGCAAGGTTTCCGCCCAGGAGTGTGCCTGTGGCTATGCCGAAGCGGTCATATTCGTGTGATGGGAATGTGTAGGCCGGTCGCTCGCCGCGCAGAATCTCGAAGAGCGAGGCGGTGTAGGGGTCGGCGGTGCCTTTCATGATCTGTGCGGCCATGGGAGAGTGTATGCTCGCTATGCCTTTTGTTGTCATGAGGGCGTGGAGGGCCGATATGTCGGAGAATCCGATGACCCATTTGGGGTCGTCGGCGAGTGGCAGCTCGGCGAGGCGGTCGAGGATATGGACAACGCCGTAGCCTCCGCGAGAGCAGAGGATTGCGCGTATTTCGGGGTCTTTAAAGGCTGCGGCCATGTCGGCGTATCTTTCGTCGGGAGTGCCGCTGTAGCTGCCGTATTCGCCGAGGGCGTGTGGCATTACGACGGGTTCCCAGCCCTGGCTGGCGAGTTCGCGGACGGCGCCGTCCACTTTTTTTGGGTCAATGCGTCCGGCTGGGGAGCAGATGGCTATTTTATCGCCTTTCTTCAGAGGCTCAGGGAAAATCGGCATGGCTTTTTAAATTATGAATTATGGATTATGAATTATGAATTCGGAACAATTCATCATTCGTAACTCTTAATTTGGAGTAGAGGTGCCAGAGGGCTACTCCGGCTGATACTGAGACGTTGAGGGAGTGCTTGGTGCCGCTCTGGGGGATTTCGAGACAGATGTCGGCACGGTCTACGATGGCCTGGTCGACGCCGTCGACTTCGTTGCCGAGCACGAGGGCGTATTTGGCCTCGCGCGAGGGCTCGAAGCGGTCGAGGGCCACGCTGCCGTGCACCTGCTCGAGGCATACGATGGTATATCCGTCGGCGGCGAGAGCCTCGATGGCTTCGGCGGTGGTGGGATAGTAGTGCCAGTCGACCGATTCTTCGGCTCCGAGGGCTGTCTTGTGTATCTCGGCGGAGGGAGGGGTTGCCGATATGCCGCACGGCACCACGGCTGCGACCGCAAAGGCGTCGCAGGTGCGGAAAATCGCGCCTATATTGTTGAGCGAGCGGACGTTGTCGAGTACCACCACGACGGGTATCTTGGCGGCGTTATGGAACTGCTCGACTGTGAGCCGCCCCATTTCCCAGATTGTCTTTTTCTTCATAATGCAAAACTACTGCTTTTATTTGTCTTTCGCAAGCGAAAGGCGCAGCGTCGGGGATAAACTACAGCGGCGACGCCTCACGGTGTCGCCGCTGTAGATAAACCAATCATTATCACATTTCTTGCAATGGAAAAAGTAATTTTCGCTTTGTATATATGAAACACCCGCTCATGGAAAAAGGTTCATGAGCGGGTGATTTTTTTTTATTTTTTTGGAGGAAGGGGAGAATGAGAGTCGTTGCGTTTGAACTGTAGGTTGTTCATTTCCTGCGGGGTGAGACGCCGGGCGTCGGCTATGTTTACTTTGGGGATTGTTTTCATTTTTCGGTGGTGTTTCTGATGTTGTGGTCGAAAAGGGGGCTTATGGCGTTTATGGCCAGGAGCGCGGCGACATATGTGGCGGCGAGGACAAAGAATTCGATGTAGAGAGGGAAGGCTCCTCCGAACCAGCCGCCTGCGATGAAGCAGAATAGAGCGGCCCACAGGCAGCCCTGCGTTATGAGGCAGAGTGTGCACCAGGCCTTGGCGCGGTATTTCTGATACCATACGCTCCAGAAGGAGAAGGGGCAGCAGCACGCGTTGATGAGGGCGAGGTATGGCAGGTATTTGGGGAATACAAGGAGGCATCCGAGGCTTACGCCGAAGTATGCCAGCCCGACTTCGCTCCAGCCGAAGAGGCCGAAGAACGACGATGCCTTTGTGGAGAGGACAGTGTGGCAGCCCGTGCGGTCGATGAGGCCGCAGATGCTGTCGCCGGTGTCGGAGTGTATGTTGAGCGATTTCAGCATCAGTTCGTAGGTCACATAGAGGCCCGCGCCGAAGATGAGTGTCAGGGCGATGGTTGAGGCGTGCGCGTATATGCCGTTTGCCAGGAAGAGGTAGATGAATATGAAGGCAGCGGCGGCGAGAAGCACCCACCGTTTAGCCCGGGCGGCCATCTCGATGATGTGGTGGCGGTAGTAGGAGGGCTCGGTGGAGGCCTGGTCGGGATAGGCCACAAGCACTACGCCCGACCATTGTTTCAGGAAATCATTGACGGTCAAAGAGCGCGAGGAGCCGCCGGTGCCGTCGTCGATTACCACGTAGTTGCTTGCCACTTCGCTCACTATGACGAACGAGTCGGCGACACGGGCCAGAAACGGCACGGGGAGTTTGTCGATGTCTCCGGCTTTGTCGGTCAGCTGCAGGGCCTCGTTGGGTATTCCGTAGCTTTCGAGGAGTTTGGAGAACCCGAAAAGCGAGCGGAATGTCATGTCGTCGAAGCGCGTGTCGCTGTATTGGCGTGTGTGAGGCACGCCGAGCCCGTCAAGGAAATCGGTGAAAATGCTTGCTGCCTTCATCGGTGTGTCAGCCTATGAATTGCTGCAGTTTCTGGAGTAGTATGTTGCCGTCGAGTTCGCCCGTGTGGCGCCATACCTGTTTGCCGTCGCTGTAGATTATGAACGTCGGCATTGAGGTGATGTTTTCAGCTTCGGCGGCTTCAGTATCCTTGTCTACGTCAAGCTGATATATTTCGGCAGAGCTGCCGAGGAGCTCGCGTATCTGGGCGATGACGGGCATCATTCGCTGGCAGTGAGGGCACCAGGATGCGTAGAATTCTATCATTACTACGCGCGAAGAAGTGGTGAGGTCGGTGTAACTGGACATAGTGTTTGGGGGTTAGTGGTTAGGGGTTAGTGGTTAGTGTTTTTGGACCACTGTCTATGTTCAGTTACAAAACGCCGAGGGGGGCGGCTTGGTTCAGCGGCGTATGGTGCCGACGGCCCTGACTGTGACTATCGGCTGTGTGGGGTCGTTGGTAATGACCGAGATACGTGCGTTGAGGAGTGCGCCGGTGAGTTCGGCGGGCTTCACTTTTATCGTTATGACAGCTTTTTTGCCCGGTTTGAGCGAAGAGCGGTCTATGGCTACGCTTACGCCCGGGGTTGCGGTGTAGACGCGGCGTATTTCGAGGCTCGATTTGCCAGTATTGGCAATCTCGACGGTGCGCTCGACGGCGGACTCGCCGGCATCGAGGGCGCCGAAGTCGGCCGAGGGGTTTTCGATGCGTATGGCCGGGGCCTTGGCGAGCTGTTTGGCCGACAGCTTGGTGAAGTCTTCGTTGACAAGAGCCGTGAGGGGCAGGGGGCAGATGGTCGACGATAAGGGGTCGGGCGACACGTAGACGGTGTCGGACACAAGACCGTAGAGCGGGCAGCGGTCTGAGCGGAAGTAGAATATGAAAGAGCACTGCTCGCCGGGCGCCACGCGCTCGGGGGCTACAGTGACGCTGACATATTTCGGCAGATTCGACACCGAGGGGGCGATGGTGTCGTGGCTCGAGTTGTAGGCCTTGAGGAAGAGGGTCTTGAGCTGTCCTTTGACGACGTCGCCCATCATGGCTGCTCCGCGCGACAGGCGCAGCATAGATGTGCATTCGGCCGGATACTGCTGGGCTACGCTGGCTGAGTTGCCAACGACGGTGCCTTCGATGGTAAGCTTCTGTCGCGAGCCTTCGTAGCTGAAATCGACGGCAACGTATTTCGAGAAGCGTCCGGGGCGTCCGGCGGGGTCGTATGTTACGGTAACTGTCGCAGTGTCGCCCGGTGCGACGGGTGCGCGGTCGTAGTCGGGGGCGGTGCAGCCGCACGATGCCCTAGCGGCAACTATGCTGACGGGTTCGGTGCCGGTGTTGACGAATCGGAACACGGTAGACACGCGGCCCATATTTTCGTCGAAGGCGCCGAAGTTATGGTTTGTCTCGAGCCACCGGACCGACTCGGAGGCGTAAGCGGCTGTTGCCGCGGCAGATATGAGGATTGCAGACAGTATCTTTTTCATAGGGTTGCAAATGTAATGAATTTTTTCTGAAAAGTTAAATGTCATGGGCTGTCGTTTAATGCGACAGAAGGCTTTGCGGCGCCCGTAACTTTGCAATGTCAATCACAAAACACAACAAAGCTATGGAAGAAACAACCAAACCGGCCACAGAGTTGACCGAAGACGACGCTCAGCGCCTGCTGGCTGCAATCCGTTCAAATCCCGAAACATCTGAAATCCTCGCGGGCATAGCCCTCGGCGGCGACCCGGCCGAACTTCTGGCCGGTCTCGCGCCTAAGCCGCCCGAACCTCCGGCACCTTCTCAGCCTGCATTTTTGGGCTATGTGCGCGAGAGCTTCTGGGGGAATTTTGGATAAGTAATAAGTAATAAAGAATAAGTAATAAGGGGGTGTGATAAGTAGTTAAGTAATAAGGTTTAAGTAATAAGGAGGGGGAAGGGATAAGGGTTAAGTAATAAGCAATAAGGGGAGTAATAAGGAATAGGGAATAAGGGGGTAAAGTGGTAATTTTTTTTAATTCATAATTCATAATTCATAATTCATAATTCATAATTCATAATTCATAATTC
>CAMNRO010000063.1 GCA_946553045.1 uncultured Porphyromonadaceae bacterium
ATGTTGTGTATAAAATAGAGACTGCCTAACTTTGGTTGTTAGACAGTCTCTTTTTATTTCAAGAACCTAAAACGCGCCATCAGCGTTTAACCATAGACATGGACGCAATGAACTACGAAAAAAATGAAAAACGATAGTAAAAGATATATTATTCCCATTGCAATAGGTGCGATTATTCTAGCTTTAGTAGCAATCGGATTATCAAGACGCCATGATATTGAAGGCGATTCAAATCTTGTCAAACCGTTCGAACGCCCCGGAGGCGACACACTTGCCGTAGCCATAGAGATGTCACCGCTGACATATATACTCGAAAACGATACAATCGAGGGGTTCGACTATCTGATGCTGCGCGATATGGCTCGAGCGCACGATGTTCCGGTGAAATTCCACCCTTTCACACAACTTGACCGTGCGTTCGAAGACCTATACGAAAACAAATATGACCTTCTTGTGGCAGCAATGCCATCTACTACCACTCTCAAGGAGTATTTTCCGCTTACCGAAGACGTGTATATAGACAAACAAGTGCTCGTGCAACAGGCCGACAGCACAGACTCGCACAGATTTATCGCCTCGCAGGAACAGCTCAGAGGCGACACCTTATGGATAGCCAAGGGCAAGCCATTCAAGACGCGCCTGCAGAATATGGCCAAGGAACTCGGCGATACGATAACGGTGCTCGTAGACCCGGAGCATTCATCAGAGCATCTTGCCATCATGACAGCCCTCGGGCAAATTAAACATGCTGTGGTTGGCCAGGCAGTCGCCCGTCGCGTCGCCCGCCAATATCCTCAGCTCGACATCAGCACACCTATCTCGCTCAACCAATTTCAGGTATGGGCTGTTGCCCCCGGCGACAGCACCCTCCTCAACCGACTCAACCAATGGATAGAAGAATTCAAGAAGACCGAGGAATACCGCCAGCTCTCCGAACGCTATCTATAGATAAAACATGGCTGTAGAATCTTCTAAAATGATGATACGAATCCTATCATTTTAGAAGATTCTCATTGTATTAAATCGTCTAATTTTAAAATCACTTTTCGCTAATTCCAATAATTCTCTTCATGTTTCTTGCATAGTTATTTAAGTGGAACAGATTTTTTTGTAATTTTATTCTTTATAATCATGGGATAGTTTATTTTTAAGCGTGCCACATTTAGAGATATCTGTGGGAGCGGTAGAAAAAGACGGCACAACCCGTGCCAACTATAGTAGCATAGGCTGGGAAGGGACGGATTACATAAAGCCGGACGTATGTGCTTATGTACAGCCTCCTCGCAGAGGAACTTCGTTTTCTGCCCCTGCCATCGCCGGATTATGTGCGGCCTTATTAGAACACAAGCGGATGAGCCGAAAAGAATTAATCAACATTCTGAATACAGCAGGCCTTAATTATCACGCACCCAATAACGAAATCGGCTACGGTGTGCCTCAAACTTCGCGAATGTCCTTACCTTTACACTAACAAACTGAAGACCTTCGTAATGCTACCAGCTTCGACATATATACAATTTCGCACTTAGTGCCTCTGGCACCACGCAGGCAGACGATTCCCAAAATCACCTGCCTGCGCTATCTATGTAGATTAGCTGTTTGTTGCCAAAGAATCAGTCAATTACACTTGTGAGAGTAAGACTATTTTTCTAATGGGTTGTAATATTGAGACCAATCTTCATTCAGGCGATGGAAGCCTTGTTCGCTATTGTCCATAATTATAATCCGTGCGCCGGTATTGCGGACAAATGCTCCTGCGTTTTGATACATTTCACGCTCAAATCGTTTCCAGTCTTCCTTATCCATAGTCTTGCGGTTCCAGTCATAACGGATTATATGCTGTGGTTTTTGCGTTAAGCCTTCGGCTTCAAACACAAAATTATGCTCGGAATCCTCTGCTTTAAGAACAAGAGCCTTGACTCCGTTTAATTTCCACGGACCGTATGGCAACGGAATGTCATTAGTGTAATATACTTTCCATTCGCGGCCTCCGTAGTTACATTTGGCTGCATGGCAGTGGTAACCCATCACTGTGGCTGTATCTTCAAGAACGTACGTCCAGACAGGAGTGGGAGTATTCTCCGTGTATTCAATTACTTGGGAAGTATAGGGAATGCGGTTAGTGACTATGTTTGTCGAATCGCCATGATTGACAAGAAGGTCAAAACCGACATAATTCTCCGGCACAGTCTGAAACTGCATTGTGGTTTTGAGTTCTTTCGTGTTCTGAATGTCAAGGTCTCGGAGATTGCGGCTGAAGAAAGCATTGTACTTGCGTCCGAGCTGAAGATCCATCAGGTCGTCATGACTGAGAGAGTCGTCTTTCTCGCTTGCCTTGTATCTGAACCGATAGGTGATGGTGAGATATGAGGAGTCGAGCGTTTGTGCTTTGTCGGTGTCCTCATGGGCGAGTGTGAACGTCGGGGTATCCATAGCATAGGTGATTGTCACCTGAGCTGAGATATCCACACATGAGAGCATCATTATAGATGCTAATGCTAAAAGGGTCTTTTTCATATTTCTTATTTTATATTGAATCTTATGCCA
Source organism: uncultured Porphyromonadaceae bacterium (assembly GCA_946553045.1). Lineage (GTDB taxonomy): Bacteria > Bacteroidota > Bacteroidia > Bacteroidales > Muribaculaceae > CAG-873. Next base: position 2,548 of record CAMNRO010000063.1, read on the forward strand.
AGCATGATTGTACGGCCCCGCAGACTATATTGACTTGAATACTGTATGATTCCGTTATCGTTATAGCGTCGAAATATTCTGCTGTCCAACAAATTGCTACATTTGAGGGATAATATTGCGTTCCCTAAGGAGTATTCTATATTGCAGTTGAGAAAAGTATTGTTTCTATAACTCGTTGAATAATCGTTGTAATAATACATCACAGACGGTGTCAGGCTAAGTTGTTTACAGGGCCAGATAACGAAAGATGTCGCATTGGCGAATGTATGTTTCGCACTTCCATTGGATATGCCATCGGTAAATGTCTTGGATAGTGAAAATTCGTTTGAAGTCTCAAAGGCAATCCATCGGGCGAAAGATGCGTTGAAAGAAATCTTCGCGCGCAGATAATTGCTTCGCCCTCTATACATTGCGTCATCAACATAAAACTCATTCTGACTTGTGCCGATAGTAAACGATTCGCTTATCTTGGAATTCCATTTGAAAAATCCTTTGGAAAATGTCTGGTCTCCCTGCCAGATATTACCACTTGTGGCATACGGCAATCTTATATATTCGATAATATCGTCAGTAACATCATATCCATTGGATAAGCTATTACGAGAATAAGCATGTGTTAAAGTCATGCCTCCAAACAGCATATCGAGCACACTTTGGTAACTTGCACTTAAAGCCGTTTTTACAGTTCTGTTGATTTGGGCCTCAAGATGGTTGGGATTCGAGATAGAAGTGCGATAGTCGATATATCGCTTCTGTACCATGAGGGAAAGGGCCGCGGGCGTAGATTCCTCGCAGGTTGATGTCAATGAAAAAGACAAACGCTCCGATGGTTTGAAAGTGATATTGGTGTATGGTTTGAAAGAAAAGAACATTTTATCGTATTCCCATTCTCCGTCTGTCGATGTATAATATTCAAAACCGACAGGCACATATATCAGCCACTGGAATCGCTGACCGTAATGCAGAAAGAATTTAGGCGTGATGTTGGTGCCAGCCTGCCAAGTTCGTTGATTCCCTGCCGTGAGATTTTCAGCCAGGTCAAGTTCCGTTTTAGCCTGCTGCCATTGAGCATCGAAGCCACCGTTGAGGTTGAACATAAAATGAGGCACTGCAAAGGCGATTATGGATGCTGCTCCGCCGGCGTTAAGATTTCTTTGTCTTATAATCTGATCCATACCTCTGTCTGCCAGGCGAAGTATTCCGTACTTGTCAATATAACCGACATGCAGGGTTGCCTCGCCAATGCCTCCCTGTTTTTTCTTATAATTAATTTTCAGTACGTCATCTATATTAAACGAATGCCCAGAGAATCGCTGTCTTATCAAATCGTTGATATAACCGTCGCCACGAGGAAATGAAGCACTTGCGGTAAAAGCATTTTTGATATAGCGCTCTTTACCGTTCAGCTTATAGACGGCGTGTGCCCCTATGAATTGCTGACGCATACCGGCTCGGTTCGACTCATCTACTACAAAACGCGAGATACTGTCGGCAAGATAAGTGGTTTGTTCTGTCGCCTCTCTTTTTTCTTTGTCAAAGAGGTAATTGAGATTAAAAGCCAATGTCTTGTCTTCGTTTAACTTAAAAAGTTGATTGACCGACAGGCTATGAGAGTTGTTGCGGTATGTATAAATGTCATTAAGATTCGGAGAATCAGGAAACAGCATCCCCGTTCCATAAGATGAATTGAATGTCTTGGGAGCACCAATATCCTGTCGTAAGTCATTGCCGATGTCGTTGGTCTTGTAAACGGATATATTTTGTGCTTTGCGAAGGAAGTTCATGAGGGTGGCAGAGGCATCCCATGATATATTGGTTTGTGTTCCGATTGCTGCCTGAAATGTGGACGACCAGATGCCGAGAGCATTTTGCTTAAGTTTTATGTTCATAGCAGGAGCATTTCCGCTCTTCACTCCTTGCAGCAATTTCACGTCCTGATGATTTTGCAGGACCTGAACCGAACCGATATCATTGGCATCGATATTTCTTGTCGCTACACCATAATTTCCCCCAAGCATATCAAGCCCCTCGATATAAAACTCATTTATCCATTGTCCGTTATAAGTTATCTGACCATCGGGTTTTACTTCAATACCCGGCATCTTTCGCAACAAGTCTTCAAGGGTCTTGTCGTTTTTGCCTCTGTATGTAGCGGCAGAATACGAAATTGTATCTCCGGATTGTCTGATTTTCTTAGCGGAAACAATCACCTCCTTTAGCTCAAGCAAACTGACTATCGAATCCAATGATTCGGGACAGCCTTCTTGCGCCATCGCCATAAAAGCGATAGATGCAAAGACGAAGAGTATTTTAAATCGTTTGAACATAATTTGTCTTAAATAGTCAAGTGCAAAATTACGGCAGACTCTTTTCCATAAGTCTTAGTTGCATCTCCTTTAGTCTTAGTTAGTCTTAGTTTTGGCAAAATAATCGTCAATTTTCACTAATTTTGTATTATGAAACGTTTCCGGACTATCACAATCATTTGTTTGTCAATCATTACCATATTGGTTGCGGCTAACTCGTGGTATTTGCATCGCCTATACGAATCCATCAGGATGCAGACTCTTCAGACCATAAAAGAATGTGTGCGGAGGGCGGATGTGCTGGAAATCATCGACCGAAAGGCGCTTGCGTCCGACCAACAGGAAGATTTTTCTATAAAAGTCGGACTTGTTGTCAAAGGCGAAATAGATTCTGGAGGAAACTTTGACTTTATCCATGAGATGGATAAAGTCAACCAGACTATGAGTGAACAATTCCACTCGGTGGAGCAAACTGACGTCACGCTGCCGAGTCGAAATTATAGTCGACTCGCATCTCTCCTTCAAAATGAACTCAAAAACTATGGTATTAATCTTAATCGGGTGTTAATCGTGCCATTCGGCGAAAATGCCGGGAAAGTCAAAGGTATGTGGCATATCGACTTTTCTGTAATGGAAGAACAAGCGCCTCTTTATACTGTCTATTTCTCACCCCTTCAAAAGCATGTCCTACAACAAATGGCAGGAATTGTGGCTACATCGTCCGCTATTCTCGCACTGATGATTTTCCTTATCTGGTATCTGCTGCACTGGGTTGGAAAACTGCGTAGCATTGAGCAGATGAAAGACGACTTTACCCACAACATGACTCATGAGCTGAAAACCCCTGTTGCGGTAGCCTACTCTGCCGCCGATTCAATGCTGCGGTATTATGACCAAAGCGACGAAGCACGAAACAAACAGTTCCTCAAAATCATATTGCAGCGGTTGAGTTTCCTTTCGGGAATGATCGAGAATATCCTTTCCATGAGTATGGAGCGGTTCAAGACCATGAAACTCAATATTGAGAGTGTTGCGGTAAAACCGATTGTAGAGGAGGTAGCCGGAATGATGGAATTGAAGGCCGACAAACCGGTCGAAATAGACGTAGACATTCCTGACAAATTTTCAATTCAGGCTGATTCATTGCATCTTGGCAATATACTTTCAAACCTCATTGATAATGCGATTAAATATTCGGGCAACTCGGTTAAAATCTCAATCAAGGCTGATGCCGGCTCTATGACAATAGAAGACAACGGCATCGGGATAGACAAGGAGAATCTTCCTTTTTTATTCGACAAGTTTTATAGGGTAACATCGGGCGACCATTACGAAGCAGGAGGTTATGGACTCGGACTTTTCTATGTGAAGCATATTTCAGAACTGATGGGTTGGACCATCCATGTTACGAGCAAGCCGGGGCAAGGCACAAAGTTTACAATCAAATTTAACGACAATGAGGAAAGATAAGGTATTGTTGGTTGAAGATGATTCGACACTCTCGTTCATCGTTCAGGATGCACTTGTCCGTGAGGGTTTTGATGTCGTATGTGCTCCAAATGGCGAAGCGGGGCTAAAATTGTTCAGGGAATCTAATCCTGACATTATTGTGGCAGACGTAATGATGCCCCGAATGGATGGATTCGAGATGGTGAGGCTTATACGCTTTGAGACATCTTCTGTGCCGGTACTTTTCCTCACAGCCAGGACGGCTCTCGATGATGTTGTAAAAGGCTTTGAACTCGGTGCAAACGACTATATACGCAAGCCTTTTCAGATACTTGAACTTGTTGTGCGCATAAAGGCTTTGTTGAAACGCAACCGACATGGAATAACAGAAGACACCAAACTTACAATATGCGATTGCTCACTCGATTTCGCCTCCCAACGTCTTGTTGCAGGGACCGATACGATAGAACTGACGCATACTGAGGCTGTAATCATAGATGAGCTGTTTCGCCATCCGAATGAGGTGGTTGAAGCCAAGACTCTGATGTATCGCATATGGCAGAACGATGATTACAACAACCTCAACCGTCTACACGGTTTTATCTACAAACTTCGCAAGTATCTGTCGAAATCAACCGGGCTTGACCTTCTCAATGTAAGAGGCATCGGCTATAAATTGGCAACTAAAAAAAACGAATAAGCATATCTGATTCGGATTGCTTAAGGCAGTAATTTTAAAGTCCATAACCTGTGGTTGTTTTCCACGAAGCTATGGACTTTTAAATGTGCGCTGAAAACGCGTATTAGATTAGCTCAGATTATTCTTTAGGACTATGGATTCCGAAGCAATAAAATACTGTTGTCTTTTCGTCGACATCGTTGGGATTTAGCACTCGTACTCCATATTCACCCTCGACAGCCGGGAATGTCAGAATATAAGACGATTTACCATATCTTTTACCATTGAAGTTGAGGAATTCCATGTTTCCCTCTGAAACATTTCCTAACCAATTGACATTAGCCAATTCTGTTTTGCGTTCTTTCTTTTTTTCTTCAAATTTTACAACTTGAATAAATGATGTTGGGTCGGTGTCGTTATCCTTACATTTAACTACTATCGTAACAACTTCACCCGGTTCTATTTGGGTAGTAGACCTTCCATTCTTGATTACAGCTTTTCTACGGACGTTGCCGATACCAACTAAGAGACGGCCAGCAGAAGCGGAAGTCTTCACCTGAGGAATAGCCTTCTCTGTAGGAACAGAAATAGTATCGCCATCAATTTTTAAAATTGCGACTTCGCCTGTCCATTCCGGCTCAAACTGTTGGGCTGAGGCCATAATCCCAAAAGTCAACAGAAATGCGATAAGTATTAAGTTTTTCATGCTTTTAATAATATGTGTGTCGCAAAGATAAGATATTTTTGATTCAAATCAAAGAAAAACTTCTCAAGAATCTACCTTTCAGTAAAAAATCAGCTACTTATGGCGACTCCGTGCATATTGACCTGAATACGGTTTTTGCCGTCATAAAGATTTCGCATGAAGGCATTGAAGTCATCAAGTGTAAGGTTTTCGATAGCAGAGCGATGCTCTGTGATGAGGTCTTTGCCCAAAAGCTCATAGAGGCGTATGTTATTATGCCAGTATGAATTTGTCCGCACATTATTCTCATATTGGGCAAGCAAAGCGCCTTTTACCCGCTCGAACTGGTCGGCAGTAGCTCCTTCTTTCAAAAGATTGACAAAAATACCATCGGCGAGCTGTAATATCTGAGCGGATTGTTGCTCGTTTGTCTGAAGGAAATAGACAAGATTCCATTTGCTGCTATTGATGTCGTAGTATGAATATACCATCGGGCTGTAGACACCGCCTTCTTTTTCACGGAGTATCTCGTTGTAAAGAAGCCCTACGATATTTCCGACCAAAGATGTCTTGACATGGTTCTGAATGGTATTCTCCACATTCGTTCCGCTGTAGAATCCATACAGCCAGTCGGCCGGAGCGGTCATTTCAACTGTGAAATTATCGATAACTTCTCCATCGGCTGTATTGACAGCCTCAAAAGTCTTGCGAGCCTCCTTTTTGCCGGAAGGCAGAGAGGCCACATACTGCTCCAGAAGAGGTCGGAGACTCTCGACATCGACATTGCCGGTAAAGAGCAGTGTAAAGTCTGCCGGATTGGCTACAGATTCCTTGTAAATCTGGAGCATTCGGTTATAATCGGCTTTTCCAATCACATCGGCTGTAATGCTTGCAGCCATAGGATTGCCCGCATAGAGAGCATTGTTCTTATGGCACTCAAATATGAATTCAGGTGATTTTTCGGCAGCTTCAAGCTGAGGAATAATCCTTGCAATCGAATTGCTGTAGTTTTCTTCATTGGGATTGATGTCAGTGAAGAAAGTATATATCAACTCGAACAGCGTGGGGAGGTCCTTGACGGTCGATGCCCCTTCCAGATAGTCGGTAAAATTGCCTATCCCATAGCCAAGTTGCACGTTCTTGCCCGTGAGATAGCGGGTAATAGTCTTGTTATCGAACGGTCCTATATTGGAGAGAGAGATTGCCTCGCCGAGCATCTGTACGTTGGCGGCCTCCTCTATTGGATATGCGGCCTTGCCTCCTTTCCTGAACGCCTGAAACAACACCTCGTCTTCCTTGTAATCCGTCGGTTTGACAATAACCTTAATGCCATTTGACAGAGTTATCTCCGTTGTTCCGAATTTTCCTTCTTCTGTCTTGACAATCGCACCCATAGCCGGAAGTCGGGCTATAAGAGGCTCTGCGACGGATTCATCGACGTAAGCCTCATACTGACGATTGAGCACATCGTTTACCACAGCGAGTGCCTGCCCTTCAGTCGGGAGGACACTCCCCTCCCTTTTCTGCTGCTGAATGAGAATCACCTGATTTGTCGGGGTTATGATCTGCGACATGGCCTGGTTATAGGCTTCTACAGGAATATGCGTCACGAAATTGTTAAAGAAATCGCGCTCGGCCTCGATACCTATGGCGGGCACATTGTCCTTGAAGGCATTTACCAGTTCATTGGCAAGAACGGACGTATTGGTATTGTTCCGTTCATTGTATCTCTTGTCATATCTCGATTTGAGATTATCAATAGCGCGGTCGAGTTCTGACTGAACAAACCCTGTGCGGCAGGCTCTTACGACAATCCGGAATGCGTCTTCAAAACTTTCAAACACATCATCTTTTACAATGACCGCAACATTGAAGATTCCTTTTGTCTTTGACGGATACATATCGGCAAAATATACTCCGGCATTGGCATATTTGCAGTCTGCGGCAAGAGTGTGCTCATAGAGACGCGTATCAATCATGTCGGCAATTATACTCTGTATCATAGAGCTGACAAAGGCCGCGTCGGTGTTCCGATATTCCAGTGGAATATTGTCGAACTTAATCTGAAAATCCACCCTGGCTCTTTTCAATTCCGGGTCTTCAAAGGCGAAGAACAATGGCTGCTCATTATCGCTGACACGGACGTATTCGCGCGAAGCGGCGTTTTCGGGCATTGGAATACTTGAGAACATTTCCACCACTTTCCTCTCCATATCGTCGGCATTGAAATCACCTACGACAATTATGCCCTGCAGGTCGGGGCGATACCATTTGTGGTAATAGTCGCGCAGAGCCTTATAGGGGAAATTCATCACCACGTCCATAGTTCCTATGGGGCTAAGATGGTACTGTTGCTCAGAAAAGATTTTTGGAGCCATTGCCGAACGGAAACGGAATAAAGGGTCATTGCGCATTCGCCATTCCTCCTGAATCACTTTTCTTTCTGCATCGATTTCAGCATCTTCAAGGAGGAGGTCACAGCTCCAGTCGCGCAATGCAAGAAGAACGCTATCCATGAGGACAGTATTGTCGGTCGGCACATTGTCAATGTTATAGACAGTTTCCTCATAGTCGGTGTAGGCGTTGACGTCTGCCCCAAAGCGAATGCCTTTTGATTCAAGATAACGCAACATCGAGTCTCCCGGATAATGCTTTGTTCCGTTGAATGCCATATGTTCGAGGAAATGCGCCAGACCATATTGCTCCGGTGTTTCGAGAGCCGAGCCGACTTTTTGCGCGATGTAGAAATTAGCCCGGTTACGCGGCCGCTCATTGTGCAGAATATAGTAGGTCAAACCATTCTGGAGCACACCGTGTCTGACCTCCGGGTTCAGCGGAAGAGCTTGCTGTGCGTTGGCAAGCAAAACGCATATAAGCGTTAAGGCCAATGATAAGAGTTTCTTAGCCATTTTACGTATTATTTTAAAGATTCTTGTATTTCTGTCGATATCTCAGATATTGAAAAAAGAATGTAAAACCGCTACCCGTAAATGCAAACACAATCAGCGGATATTCATCCATATCGTAAAAGAACGAACCGGCCAGGCAAATGCACGACAGGACAGTATAGTAACGGCACATCACTATGCCTTGACATATCTCCTCGACATATCTTTGCGGTACATCGGGATATTTATCTGTATATGACCTGATCGAGTTCGACAACAGCGAAGGATAAGCATATCCGCAGATAAAAGCCACTACAAAACCTGATACGGCTACCGTGAAATAAGGCATACTGAAATAACTTCCGGGGCCACAGCCAGTCACGACATCTATGGCAATTTCAGCAATGAGAATCGCAGCAATCACTCCGGTGTATTCCAGACAGAACTTAAGCCCTTTAATGAGATTCTTTTTCATATCGTTGGGTATTGATTTTGGTTGCAAAATTACCTCAAGATATGACGGCAACAAACTACAGCGCCTTACATCTGCAGACGTAAGGCGCTGATATTCAATAGTACCAAAATAAAAAATCTTACATTGCCTAACAGCAGTATGATTTACTCAAAATATTGGAGATATTCGGCTTTGCGAGGGGAAGAGCTATTTGTAATAGCGGACTTCAGGCGCGATTTATACACGTAGATGTTTCTTAATTCAGTATCGGTAAATATACTTATCGCAGGCAGCGAGAAACCGCAGAAAAGATACAGTGCGAGCCTATATTGCGATGCTGATATTTTGGGGAAATCAGCCTTGAAATGCGCCATAAGATTATTTTTATAGCCGTCGACAATCTCCGTCAATTCTTCTATGGCTTCCTTAGTGCCAAAGTTTGACAACGCAGTCTTAACGTCTGAATAGATGCGTTTCTGTTCCTGCCCTGTATCCTTACACTCAAAATATGTTGCGGCAAGACCTCCGATAAGATTAAAACGTGTCTGAAAAAGCTCGGATATTTTTGCAGAAATATCTTTATTCCGGCAATTGCTTTTAAATAGATTATCCTGCATCGTCTTGATTCGCAGTATGTCATTTTCGTGTTCAAGACGAAGTATTCTGTTCCTTTTTCTCAAGAATATATAAATCGCCAGACACAATACCATGGCCAGAACAGTAATGAAAATCGCAATATTCGTGCGGTTTCGGGCGTCTGCAGCCTCGACCCATGCCTTTCTTGCGGCGGAATCATATTTTACGTTAAGTGCAAGACTGCTTTCTTCAAGCCGACGCTCTTTCATAATATCGCTTGCGGCATTATCACGCAGACTGTCTATTCTCGCCAACTCATATCTGCGGCCCATTTTTTCAAGAATATCATACTCCACATTGCGGCAAAGAGCCTCATCGGTGACATTATGTGGCTGTTTCTCGGCATATTGAATAAGCATATAAGCACTGTCAAGCTCATTTATATGGTAATAAGCATGAGCCCAGTGTGCAAGAGTATTGGCGGAAATATCCTTGCCATCGTATATTGAATGCCATATATCAATCGCCTTTCTCGACTGTCCGTCGGTGTCATAGCTCCTCGCCAGCTGGTCAAGAAAGTATATCTTGAAGCTATCGTGCGCATTGGCCATTACCTCAGGCACCATCGCAATCATGGAATCAAGCGCAGATTTATAATCTCTCCGGGCAATATATGCTCCAGCTACAGCCATACGGGCTTCACGGATTTTATTCTGCCAATTCAAAGCTCGGAATACAGATATTGCCTTATCTGCATAATATCTGCTTACGGTTCCATTAAAGCCCTGCTTATATACGTTTGACAGGAAAAGATAGATTATTCCAAGGTCAACGGTATCGCTCAACTGTATTGCTGAAAATTCGGCGTCCTTAAGCAATTCAATACGGGCAACCGGGTCAACGTTGCGTTTGGCTTCAGCCGATTTTATAATCAGCCATTTTATTCCATCACCATTAAATTTGTCTGAAAAAAACTTGTCTCCGGATACAACTCCCATAGAATCTATCGGAATTTGATTTCCGTAAATAAGTTGAGTGTACAGATACAGCAATTCCTGACGGGCTTTTTGCTTTTCAGACATGCTCGTAGTATCCATATAAGCTAATATCGCAACAGCAGAATCCGGGCTGCTGACGATAAGCGATTCTGCTTGTGAAAGTTGCTTTTCGATACTGTGATTAGAACACGCAGCAAAGATGCCTGTAAGCAATGTCATCACAAGCACACAGAAAAAAGAATGTATAATATCAATCGTCCTGCTGTTCATTTAGAGGTAGTTTAGCAAGCTCTTAAAGCGAGAGGCTCATACATAGAGCCGATTCAAACACAAAAGTAGTAAAAAAATCCGTGCACCCTGTAAAATATGCGGTTTCCCGCATGCGAACACCATTCACTAAAAACAATCTTGTAATAAACGAGCTATAACTAAAATAAGTATCTTTGTAAAATGATTCAAGAGGAGTTCAAATTCTACAAGCCATGTAAATTGCTTCAACCCTATATAAGATATTATTGGGTGTTCAAAAGCAATCGACCGCAGGATGCCTTTACTTTTCCCATCGGTTGCCCTCAAATCATTTTTCATAAACAAGCACCGTTATATATTCCGGAACTGAACGTTACTCAAGATAAACTCACTGTCAGCGGACAAGTTAATTTCTCGTCTCACTTATATGCAGACGGAAATGTGGAAATGATTGTGGTTGTATTCCACCCTCACGCCATGAGTATGTTTCTGAACATACCGACATCGCTATTTTACAATCAGGAAGTATCAGGTTACAGCCTTGAAAACAAAAGCTTGAATGACCTGGCCGCGCAAATATTCGACTGTGAGAATAATTCCATTTGCATAAGCTATATAGAAAATTGGCTGTTATCACAAATTGCCGATAATTTAGCTAATACCACATATAGAATTAAAAGAATAGACGCCGCCATACAACGCATATATATCACTCCGCAAATCTCTGTCAACGAATTATCGTCCATTGCCTGCCTGAGCAAAAAACAGTTTGAGCGGTTGTTTCATTCATTTGTAGGCATCAATCCCAAAGAATATACCCGTATCGTCCGCTTCCAAAAGGCTTTGGCGCAGATGCAGCATCAAGCGGGCAAAGAAATCAATCAGGCACAAATAGCATACGCCAGTGGCTATGCCGACCAGTCGCACTTTATCCGGGAGTTCAAGAAATTCTGCGGATATACGCCCATGTCTTTGCTGAAAGTATCAAATCCATATTCCGATTTGTTCACCAATCCCGTATAAATGTCCCGTTTGTTCTATCCGGGGTCAAACGCTTCTCCTACTTTTGCTGCCTGATTCATTAAATGAAAATAGCATTAAGTATGAAAGAAGTAAATCCCCAAGAAACCAGCCGGGCATACGCCTTTGAAATGTGGATGAACGCACCTATGCCAATGGTGACGTTCTTTAAGACACTCAACGTGTCACGCCTTGTGAAAATCAGCCGGAAATCGGGCATGAAGTTTAATATGTTGATGTGCTGGTGCATCGGCAAAGCCGCAAGGGACGTGAAAGAATTTTATATGCTGCCCGTTGGCGGTAAACTGATGCAGTACGACACCATTGCAGTAAACACCATTGTCGCAAACAGAGAGGGCGAGGTAAGTTCGTGTGATATTCCTTTCTGTGATGATTTATCATTGTTTAACGAACACTATCTGAAACTTACTAAACAAGTGGCTGAAAGTTGCGTCAATCATGACTTGACAGAAAGCATGGTTATCGGAACTTCCGCATTAGCACAATATGAAATAGACGGTGCTGTCGGCATGTATAGCGGCATTTTTAATAATCCGTTTCTTATTTGGGGCAAATACAAACGTCGCCTGCTGAAAACGACGCTCACCATTTCTTTCCAGTTCCACCACACGCAAATGGACGGTGCACACGCTTCCCGCTTTTTAGATGGTCTTCAGAAAGAAATTGATAATTTAAGAATATAAGTTCATAGAAAAAGTGTTTCCGAACTGTTTTCCGTTATCGTCAATGCGCTGACAGGCGTCACCGGTTCTTTGGTGAGTAACCTGATTGGAGCAGGTGAAAAAAACAAGTTTTTCCGCTTTGCCATAAGATTATCCGTTTAGGATATGCGACAGGCATTCCACTGATTACTTTAGCGTTGATCTTTCGCCAGCACATTATAAGGGCTTATACGGAAATTCCCGCTATCGTACAGTTTGCATGGTCGCATTTTCTAGGTCAGCGGATTAGACTCTTGAAATCGGCTCAGTAGAAAATCAGTGGGGATAAGCATAAATGTTTGCAATACGGAAAAGG
>CAMNRO010000064.1 GCA_946553045.1 uncultured Porphyromonadaceae bacterium
GTTCATGTCGGTGTTGGCCGAGCAGTGCATGGAAGCGATGCCCTTGAGGGGGAGGAAGTAGTTCATCATCGAGAACATACCCTTCTTCATTTCGCCGCCGTACCATGTGTTGATGATAACCTGTTCGCGCGAAGTGATGTTGAAGACAACAGCTGTTTCGCTGTTGAGGCCGAGTTCCTTGTAGTTGGTGAGTTTAGCCTTGGAAGCGTTGTAGACGATGAAGTCGGGGGTGAAGTCTTCGAGTTCTTCAGCGGTGGGGCGGATGAACATGTTGGTCACGAAGTGAGCCTGCCATGCAACTTCCATGATGAAGCGCACTGCCATGCGGGTGTCCTTGTTGGCGCCGCAGAAACCGTCGACAACATAGAGTTTCTTGTTAGAGAGCTCTTTTACGGCGAGTTCCTTGCAAGCTGTCCAAGCTTCTTCGCTGGCCTGCTTGTTGTCGTTGGGGTATTCGGGAGTTGTCCACCAAACGGTGTCTTTCGATTTTTCGTCGAGGACGATGAATTTGTCTTTGGGCGAACGGCCGGTGTAAACGCCGGTCATCACGTCGACAGCGCCGAGTTCGGTTACAGCGCCTTTTTCGAAGCCTTCGAGGGTGGGGAGGGTTTCCTGTTCGAAGAGTTCTTCGTAGGTGGGGTTGTACACTACTTCGGTAGTGCCGTCGATGCCGTATTTAGCGAGGTCGGCTTTGATGCCGGCGATACGGGCTTTCTTGATTTCTTCAATCTTGCTCATTGTGATTTGCTTGAAAAAATATTGGGTAATTGTGTTTTTGTCTCTGTAGTTATGCGGGCTTAGACCATGCGTGGTCCGACCCTTGTTTACCGGGTGCAAAGGTACGAAAAAAATCGGTATTGAGAGGCTCGTTTGCAAAAATTATGGAAAAATTTCTTTAAATGACCAATTCACTCTCCCTTTGCGATGATAATAACTCTGAAACGCTCTCCAAAGTTTTGATATTTAATGATTTTTAGATTATCGCGAACTTTTGATTCTTGCGAGGTCGGAGATGATGGCTTTGGCGGTGTTGGCGGGGGCGTCGGCGGTGCCGAGGGCTGCGCGCATGGCGGCATAGCCTTCGAGTTGGGCGGTGCGTGCGGCCGAGTCGGGTTGCAAGAGCGGTGCGAGCTCTTTGGCGGCATTGTCGGCGGTGCAGTTGTGGAGCAGGAGTTCGGGGATAATGCCTCGGTCTGCTATAAGGTTGGGGAGAGATACATATTTTATATCGAGGATTGCGCTCATGAGCCTGTATGAGATTCGCGAGCCGTTGGCACGATAGAGCACCACCTGCGGAACGCCTGCAAGCGCTGTTTCGAGGGTGGCGGTGCCGGAGGTGACAAGGGCAGCCCGGCAGTGGGCCAGTATGGCAGTGGCATGCGAGGCACGCAGCACCGGTATGCCGGCCGCTCCGCAGGCGGCATAGAGGGCGTCGGGGGTGCCCGGGGCCCCAATAATCACGGCTTTCGATGCCGGAAAACGCTTTGCTGCGTCGAGCATTATCTCGAGATTGTTGCGGATTTCGCTACGTCGGCTTCCCGGCATAAGCGCTATGAGGGGCTTGTCGGGCAGATGATTGGTCTTTAAGAATTCGGGGCGCGGCTGCAGGTATGAAAGTTCGGCATCGACTTCGCCTACAGAGGGATTGCCTACGTAGACGGCTCTTGCTTTATGGCTTTTATAGAATGTCGGCTCGAACGGAAGAATGGAGAAGACCATGCGGACGTCGCGTCGAATGTCGCGCACACGCCATTTTTTCCATGCCCATATTTTCGGTGATATATAGTAATATACCGGAATACCGAGCTTGCGGGCGAAGGCGGCCATCTTGAGGTTGAACGAGGGGTAGTCGATGAGTATGAGGCAGTCGGGCGCGGCAAGCTCTATGGCCTGTCTGGCACTCGTCATGTTTCGTGAGATGGTGCCGATGTTTCTCAGGACTTCGCTGAAGCCCATGAATGCCATGTCGTTGCAGTGAATGACCGGCGCCGAGCCTGCGGCAGCGGCCATCTTGTCGCCTCCGAGGAATGTGATAATGGTCTCGGGGTCGCGGGCCTTGATGGCTTCGATGAGGAAAGAACCGTGGAGGTCGCCGGAGGCTTCGCCGGCTATAATGAAGTAGTGCATTACGATTTCTTGCGTTTGGAGCGGAAAAAGGATTGCATGATTTCGGCGCATTCGGCTTCGCGGACACCTGTTACGACCTCCGCACGGGGGTGAAATGGTGTGGCACCTGCCCGCAGGAGTGTGGTGTAGCCCCGTTTCGTGTCGGGCGCTCCTATGACGATGCGTCCGAGCTGGCTCCAGCCTATGGCACCGGCACACATGGGGCACGGTTCGACGGTGACGTATAGAGTGGCTCCCGGCAGATATTTGCCGCCAAGAGAGCGGGCCGCGGCTGTGATTGCGAGCATTTCGGCGTGTGCCGTGACGTCGTTGAGGCATTCGGTCTGGTTGTGGCCGCGGCCTATCACACGCCCTCCGGCGGCAACGACGACGGCGCCGACGGGAATCTCGCCCTCGGCAGCTGCCGCGCGGGCCTCGTTCAGAGCCAGGCCCATGAAATAATCGTCGTTGAGAAGCATCGGATTCACTGAATGTTAGTCGAGAAAGTGTAAAAAGTTGAAAAAGTGAAGATAATGGAACTGCAGGTCATCGTTTTCAGGCATAAACATCTATCTTAACTCTTTGAACTTCATAAACTTAATTAATCCATAGAATTATAATTCGATGGTGAGGCCTTCGTTGGCGGCTATGACGAGGGGAAATTCTTCTGTCGCTTCGGCTACAAGGGAGTCGGTACTCTCTACGGTCTTTGAGTAATGGCCTATGACGAGTTTGGATGCCTCGGCCATTGCTGCTATCCTGGCTGCCTGGCGGGCCGTCGAGTGTCCTCTTGGCTTGGCCTTGTGCTCCATGTCGTCGCCGTAAGTGGCTTCGTGGTAAACTACATCTACTCCATGTATGGCTTCTGCCACACGCGGGTCGAAGGTGGTGTCGGAGCAGTAGGCATAGCTCATGGCCTTGTCGGGGTCTTTTGTGAGAAGCGAGTTGGCAATGACGCGGCCGTCGGGCAGGACAAGGTCGGCTCCTTCGCGCAGACTCTCCATGGCGTAGTGTGGAACTCCATAGAATTTAGCCGCTTCGCCGTTGATGTGGCGCTTTTTGGGCTTTTCTCGGAATATATAGCCAACGCATGGCACGCGGTGATATAGTGGGAAGGCTTCGACCTCAAGCTGCGAGTCGGAGTAGACAATACCCGGATTTTTGGGGTCTATGATGTCGAACTTCAGAGTGTAGGGGCGGTCGCGGCATACGAGGTCGAGAATGTTTCTTATCAGGGTTGCTCCTTCTGCAAAGGTATGTATAGTCACCGTGCCTCCGACATCGTGCAGAGCCATTGTCGACAATAGACCTGGAAGGCCGAGGAAATGGTCGCCGTGAAGGTGCGACAGGAATATGTGTGTGATTTTGGCGAAAGAACAGCCATAGCGGCGCAGTTGTAGCTGTGTACCCTCGCCACAGTCTATGAGCATTGCCTGCTGACGATAGGTAACCAGCTGCGCGCTGGGATTGTGGCGCAGGGTCGGAGTCGCCGAGCCGCAGCCGAGTATAGTGACGGAGAAATACGACATAGTGCAAATATAAGCAAAATTGGCGGCTTAAATGCAAAAGAGTAATAAAAAACGGCTTTTCGGACTCTTCTTATGCAACATTTGGTCTTTGCGAAGCGTATAATAGTCAGCAACAGCAGAAAGAAGTAAAGTATTGAATTAGTTTTTTCATAGGATTAGATTTTTAAGGTTTAGAAGCTGCGCGGCAATCGTGAGACTGTCGCGCAGCGTATTTTTTGGAAATTTTTCTATTGTTTTTCAGAGCCGCCAGAGGGCGGAGGAGGCGTCGGAGGGCATGCGCCAGTCGCCGCGGGGGGAGAGGCAGACGCTGCCGACTTTGGGGCCGTCGGGCATGCAGGAGCGTTTGAACTGCTGGGCGAAGAAGCGGCGGAAGAATGTGCGGAGCCATTTTTCGATGGTTTCGACGGGATACACTCCCTCGAATGCATGGCGCGCAAGCAGGAATATTCTTTCGGGGCTGAAGCCGTAGCGTAGGGTATAGTAGAGGAAGAAGTCGTGTAGCTCGTATGGCCCTACGAGGTCTTCGGTCTTTTGCTTGATTGTTCCGTCGGCAGCGGCCGGAATGAGTTCCGGGCTTATGGGTGTGTCGATGATGTCGAGCAGCGGACTGCGGACGGCTTCGTCGTCGGTATCGGCGGCGACGTAGGCCGTGAGGTGGCGCACGAGTGTCTTTGGAACACCTGCGTTAACGCCATACATAGACATCTGGTCGCCGTTGTAAGTTGCCCAGCCGAGGGCGAGTTCGGAAAGGTCGCCGGTGCCGAGCACCATGCCGCCGAGCTCGTTGGCGAGGTCCATAAGAATCTGTGTGCGTTCGCGTGCCTGGCAGTTTTCGTATGTCACGTCCTGTATGTCGGGGTTATGCCCGATGTCGGCGAAGTGCTGCATTACGGCGGGTACGATGGATATTTCGCGCATGTCTACGCCGAGTGCCTTCATGAGGGCGACGGCGTTTCCGTGAGTGCGTCCGGTTGTGCCGAATCCAGGCATTGTGACTCCGGCAATGCCTTTGCGGTCCAGTCCGAGGCGGTCGAACGCCCGGACGGCGACAAGGAGGGCCAATGTTGAGTCCAGACCGCCGGAAATGCCGACTACGAGGCATTTGCAGTGTGTGGCGTCGAGGCGCTGGCACAGGCCCGAAACCTGAATGTTGAATATTTCCTCGCATCGTTCCTTCAGCATGTCGTCGGCAGAGGGTACGAAAGGATGCGGGTCGATATGGCGCAGCAGATTGTCGTAGTTCGCCTCTTTTATTTCAGATGGTGTTTCCGCAATTGTGGCGGTGGCATCGTTACGGCGAGCGCAGTCGTAGAATGTGCCCATGTGCATGCGGTCGCGGGCAATGGCTTCTGTATCTATATCGGCCACGACAAGTTGCGGGCCGGCTTGCCATCGTTCGTTTCGGGCCAGAATTGAGCCGTTTTCCGCAATGAGTAGTTTTGCGTCGAAGGCGAGGTCTGTGCTTGATTCTCCGAATCCGGCCGAGGCGTAGACGTATCCGGCCATGCAGCGGGCCGACTGCTGCTTTACGAGCGAGGTCAGATAGGTGTATTTTCCTATCAGGTCGGGGCTTGCCGAGAGGTTGAATATGATTTTTGCTCCTGCCATGGCTGCTTTGCAGCTTGGCGGAACAGGCACCCAGAGGTCTTCACATATCTCGATGGCGAGGTCTATGCCTTTGTGGCGTATGATGGTGGAGCCGGGACTGGATTCAGAGGGCTGAAACCATCGGCGTTCGTAGAACTCGTTGTAATTCGGTATGTAAGTTTTCTCAACCGTTGCGACTACAGAGCCTTCGCAGATGGCGTATGCTGCATTGAAGAGCGAATAGCCTTTTCGGAGCGGTGCTCCGACCATTATAAGGAGGCCGGGCATGGACCGGCTGGCCTCGGTGATGTCGGAGATGCCTTTTTCCGCGCCTTCGAGGAGCGTTGTGTTATGGAAGAGGTCGGCGCAGGTATATGCCGTGATGCTCATTTCCGGGAATACGACGGCGTCGGCGCCGGCAGCATGGGCGCGTTGTGCGAGTTCGATTATGCGCAGGGTATTGGCCGCGGTATCGGCCACGGTGACAAGCGGCGAAGCTGCCGCAACCCTGAAAAATCCGTTTTTCATATAGTGAAACTGTATTTTCCTGATTTCAATATTTTTTCTGAGCTGTCGGGGAGGCGCAGGCGGGCCGAGCAGCCTTCCGGAATCTCGAATTCATAAATAACACCACTCCCGGTCTTTCTCCAGGAACTAGATATGGTTCCCCACGGAGAGTCGTAGCTTGCCGAGACATAGGATATTCCGCCGGGGCGAGGGTCGGCCGTCGGTTCGAGAATAAACTCGGCGAAGCCGCAGCCCTCATCGCAGCGGCGTATTCCGGCGCATGTGCTCATGAGCCACTGGGCAACTGCCCCGAAGCTGTAATGATTGAACGAGTTCATGCTGTTGTTTGTTCCGAAGCCGTCGTGTATCGTATATGAATTGAGGCGTTCCCAAATGCTTGTAGCGCCCTGGTCTACGGGGTAGAGCCACGATGGATATCCGTGAGATGTCAGCAGTTCATAAGCGTCTTCGACTGCTCCGCAGGCGCTCAGGGCATTCATTATCTGTGCGGTACCTATAAAGCCTGTCATGAGCGAGTGCGGAGGGCATTCGCGTCCGTCGTCGGCTATGGACGTGCGCCGCACGGTCGTGAGGAAATTTTCTGCAAAGCCCTTGTCGGCCGTAGGGTCGACAATGCCGAATGCTATAGGAAGCACATATGATATCTGAGTATCGACCGAACGTCCTTGTTTTGCCGGTTCGAATGCGGAGAAGCGAGTCTTTCGTGTCTCGGGGTCGATATAGGTGTTTTTGAAGAATGATATGCGTTTTTCGCGCAGACTGCCGAATGTCTCCGCATCGTGGTTATATCCGAGTTTTTCTGCCATTTCTGCCATCATGCGCAGGCAGTTTATATAGTATGCCTCCCATATGAGCGATTTGTCGTTGCGGTCGTGCTCGGGGCTTAGCCAGTCGCCGAGGTCACCCCATTGGTGCGACTGCACAAGGAGTCCGCTGGTTTTATCGATGCATTTTTCGGCCACATAATCCATATATCGCTTCATGGCGGCGTAATTCTCTGCTATTATGGCGGTATCGCCGTAGTGACGCCAGCACTCGTATGGCAGCACTATGCCGGCCGAGCCCCAGAGGAAGCCGCCGAATCCGAAGCCGGTAGGAGCGATGTCGGGGAATCTTCCGTCGGGGCGCTGACAGTCGCGCATGGTCTGCATGTGTCGTCGCAGGAAGAGGTCGGCGTCGGCGAGATAGTTGGCCGATGGAGTGAACACGCTGATGTCGCCCGACCAGCCCATACGTTCGTTGCGTTGCGGGCAATCGGTCGGAACGGATATGAAGTTGCTGCGGGTAGACCATTCGATGTTTTTCCACAGGCGGTTGAGGCTGCTGTCGGAGCATTCGAAATGCGCTGTCATGCGGGGTATCGAGCTGAGCGCGACCGAGCGCACGTCGGTGATGGGGAGCGCCTCGTCGATGCCTGTGATTTCGATGTAGCGGTAGCCGTGGAACGTACTTGTGGGCGAAAATGTCTCTACAGGCGCGCCTGCTGCGATGTATTTGTCCTGTGCCATCGCCGCGCGAATGTTCTCCATCATCATTTCTCCGGCATTGGACGCATATTTTTCAGTTGTGGGGTAGAGGACTTCGGCATAGCGCATGCTGACTGTTTTTCCTGCGTCAGTATTTCTGAAGCATATCAGAGGTACCCCGGCGTGGTTTTGCCCCATGTCGTAGATGAAGACTCCAGGCCGCGGCCGGGTTATGGAAACGGCTGTGATGGTGTCGACGGCGCTTACCCCGGGGCCATAGGTTTCGATGAATCGCCAGTCGCTGTAGTCGCCGGGCATAGGCCATGTGTCGGGGCTCTTCTTAGGGGTGGTGCCATCAAGCGGAATTTCTTTTGCCGGGTGCCATGTCATTTTGTCGGCTTTTGCGCCGGCATTGTATATTTCTCCCTGGAAGAAAGAGCCGCACACAAGCGGACCGTCGGTGCTGTATTCCCACCGGGAGGCTTTGCCGGGAACGTATTCTACAGAGCCGTCTTCATATTCAAGAACGATGAGAGACAGAAACGACGGGCGGTCGCCGTAGAAATTCCAGTTGTCGCCGATGAAAGTTGCCGGTCCGCACCACCAGCCTTCGGCTAGTTGCACTTCGAGGGTGTTGTCGCCTTGACTGAGTAGCCCGGTGATGTCGGCTGTATCGTAATAGTGCGTTCGGTTGTATTGCGACGCTCCCGGTGCGAAGTATTCGTCGGAACTGCGCTTGCCGTTGATTTTTAGTGTGTATATGCCGCGGGCGCTTGACTTTACAGTCGCTTTTCTGAGCTTTTTTTCTATCTTCAGGCTGCTTCTGAGGAGAGGCTGCCCTGTGATTGCCGGCGAGGTGAAGACCGTGTCGCCGGGTGCTGCCGCAAGGCCTTCGATTGTGGTAAGGACTGCGTTGGGCGAGCGGAAATTTCTGACGGTGAAATCGCCTTTGATATGACCGTCGGACGTAAGGCCTATATCGGCGAGTATGGGGTAGGCCATATAGTCGCCTCCGTTGCCGTAAGGGTTTACGCCTTTGGCAAACAGGCGGTGGCCGTCGACATCGACTTCAATATTTCCGAGAGAGCAACTTATATCGATTTTATGAGTGCCTTTTTTTTCGGTATAATCGGCTTCTGATATTATGGTTGCAAGGTCTTCGTTACCCGTATAGTTACGACGCAGCAGACGGGCTTTACTCTGCTTTCCGTCGAGTTCGAGCGCTATATACGAAGTGCCTCCGGCTGCTTCGACATGTTCTTTGTTTAGAAACGATTTGCTGAGACGCTCGTCGTTGGCTCCGAAAAATACAGTGTTTTTCAATCCGTTGCTCTCAAAAGAGCATTCAAGCTTGAAAACCGGCAGATACTGCGGGTATAGCGGCAGTTCATCGCCAGCACCAATCCACTGGGCGCCATGCCACTCGTCGTCGGTCACGCCCGCTGTTCCCTGAGCCGCAACTCCGGCCAGAACAGCCACCACTGCAAGAAACTTTCTCATAAAATGTTGGTATTTTCTACAAAGTTAGATAAAGTTGGTGAAAGTAAGATGGCTTTAAGGCGTTTATCTTGTTGCTGGTGATAAATTTTTAACGGAAAATTGGGGATTTGGATTTTCGGCATGGTTTTTGTATTTTTGTCAATTAAAATAACTGACTACTAATTTGTAAATTCAAACTCACCAAAATGTTCAGAGTAAGTGCAGCGGCCGTGGCTGCCGCTACCATATTAAGCAGCTCAATTGTAATGCAGGCAGAAAATCCGTTCTTTTCACCGTTCGTAACCGAGCACGGCACTCCGCCGTTCTCGCTCATCGACGATTCGCAGTGGCAGCCCGCCATAGACCGCGGCATAGAGGCCGCACGTGCCGAAATCGACGCTATTGTAGCTAATCCGGCCGAACCTGATTTCGAAAATACCATCGTCGCTCTTGAGCGGTCAGGTGCTGAACTCGACCGTGTGCTCAATGTTTTCTATCCGCTTTTGTCGGCTCACAGCAATGATGCCATGATGGCGGTGGCTGTCGATGCCTCTCGCAAACTCAGCGACTATTCGACTTCTATAGTGCTCAATGAAGGCTTGTGGAAGCGAGTAAAGCATGTCTATGATAATCGTGCCAGACTCGATATCGACCATGAGGACCAGATGCTTCTGCAGAAGACATACGACAGTTTCGCACTTCAGGGTGCCGACCTTCAGGGTGCTGACCGTGATAAATATCGTGAGCTGTCGGCCGAATTGTCGTCACTGACAACCGAATTCGGTCAGAATGTGCTCAAGGAGATGAACACCTACGAAATCTGGCTTACGGCAGATGACCTCGCCGGGCTTCCCGAAAGTTCGGTGACGGCGGCGAAAGAAGCCGCAGCCGAGAAAGGTCGTGCGGGTGAATATCTCTTTACACTCGACCAGCCGGTGTATATGGCGTTTATGAAATACTCATCCCGCCCCGACCTGCGTGAACGCATGTATCGTCTCTATAATTCGCGCAATACCAAGGGAGAGTATTCTAACCTCGACAATATCAAACGCATAGCCGAAGTGCGCCGCCAGATTGCCGGGCTGCTTGGATCGGATACATATGCCGCCCATTCGCTGAAACGCACCATGGCAGGCAAGCCGGAGGCTGTGTATGACCTTCTCGACCGTCTCCGCGACGCCTATAAGCCTGCTCTCGAGGCTGAAATGGCCGAACTGACAGATTTTGCATCGAAGCTTGAAGGCCGTCAGGTTCAGATAATGCCGTGGGATTATTCATATTATTCGAATAAGCTCAAGGCCGAGAAATATTCTTTCGACGAAGAGGCTTTGAGACCTTATTTCGAACTCGACAATACAATTAAGGGAGTCTTTGGCCTCGCTACCAAGCTCTACGGCCTTAATTTTGTTCCCAATGCCAAAATCGAAGTCTACCACCCCGATGTAAAAGCTTTTGATGTGACGGGTCCTGACGGTGAATATGTCGGCGTTCTTTATACCGACTTCTTCCCGCGAGCCTCCAAGCGCCCGGGTGCGTGGATGACTGGTTTTAAGGACCAATATGTTGATGTCAAAGGTGAGAATTCGCGTCCTCATGTGTCGATTGTCATGAATTTCACCAAGCCTTCGGGCGATAAGCCGTCTTTGCTCACACCATATGAGGTCGAAACATTCCTTCATGAATTCGGACACGCTCTGCATGGGCTTCTTGCAAATACCAAGTATGCGTCTCTGTCGGGCACTTCGGTATATCGCGACTTTGTCGAACTGCCTTCGCAGTTTAATGAGAATTATCTGACTGAAAAAGAATTTCTCGATGGTTTTGCTCGCCATTATCAGACCGGCGAGGCAATTCCCGTAGAACTTGTGGACCGTCTCGTTGCCTCGTCGCGCTACGGAGCCGCCTACGCCTGCATGCGTCAGCTCGGCTTCGGGTATCTCGACATGGCATGGCACACGGCAAAGGCTCCAGTAGAGGATGCTGTGGCCTTTGAGCGTGCTGCGGTCGAGAGTGTGCGCACTTTCCCCGTTGATGTGGAAGGAGCTATGATTTCACCTCAGTTCAGCCATATTTTCTCGGGAGGCTATGCCGCCGGTTATTACAGTTATAAGTGGGCTGAGGTGCTTGACGCCGATGCATTCGACTTTTTCAGACAGCACGGCATATTCGATAAGGCTACGGCAGATAACTTCCGCCGTAATGTGCTCATGCGTGGCGGAACCGAGAATCCGGCCGAGCTTTACCGCCGTTTCCGTGGGCAGGACCCGTCGATTGATGCATTGCTTATACGCGACGGCATAATGGAGCCCAAGAATGTGACTGTGGCTCAGCCTCAAAAGGACTGATTTGTTGGATTCGGAAATTGTAAGAATTTCTCCGGGCCGTTATGCCGCAGTCGAGATACAGCGTCGGATAACGGGGCTTGTCGCCATCGGATTGCTTCCGTTGGCGGCATGTCTCGCCGTCGGGATTGCCTTGTCGGACTATCGCTTCGTTCTCGTTGGCTTGATGCTCGTTTTAGTCGCATATCCCGGTGTGATGTCGCTCGCTTGGCTCTCGTTGGTCTCCACCCCGGCTGTGGCTTTGAAGATAAGGCCTCAGACATGGTCGTTCGACGATTCATCGGCCGTTGTCACATTCTATTCTTATGGTGAAGAGCCGGAACCCTTGGGTAGAACCGAACTGGCATTCGAAAAGCTGAAAAGATTCGAAATCAGAGGTAAATTCGCTTATTTCTTTGAAGAAGTGCCAACTTTTACCTCTCATGGAGAGTATTATATATTACCGGCATCTATCCTTCCTCCGGGATTGGCCCAACGCTTGACAGACCTGTTATATGACAAACAGTAATAATCAGATTTTTTATGGCGACATAATGTCGCAGATAGGACCCGACAGCATCCGGTCGTCAATCGACATGTTGCGCCTGTTTGCATCCAAAGGCACATCGGCGGGATTGCTTTCCAGGATTGATGATCTGGAGCAGCGTTATTTCTATATGCTACGTTTCATAGCGTCGGGAAATGTTGTGCCGGATATAGCATCGGAACTTAAGGACATGACAGAGGCTGCCCGCAGCATATGCATGGAAATAGAGCGTGCGCGAGTGGCGCGTGAGACACAGTCGATGTATGGCGCGCAGTTGCGTTTTCAGGAACTGCGGCCGGAAGAAAATCTGCAATCTCTTGTGAGTGATTATCTTTCGGAGCTCGAGCGCTTGCGTACCGATTCGGCATCGCTTACCGACAGTCGTCGGGCTGCTGCTCTTGAACAGATTGCATCCGATATTTTCATGCGTCTGTGGGTTGAGTTTCCGGTTTCTTCTGAAGATACGGAACTTATGATAAGCATGTTTGAGGATTCCGATATTCCTGACCATGACCGTGAGTTATGGCTCGGAGCCTTGGGCCTCGGGCTGCTGGAATATAATGACGGTGGTCGTCGCTGGCTTTTGCTCAATGTCTTGAGCGGGGCTTCCGAATCGTTGTCGGCCATAGCGGCTGTCTGGCTGGTAATTGCCGTTGCACGGTATTATGGTGCTGACGATGAGATGCGAAAGGCGCTTTCTGAAATACAGGCTGTCTATCCTGAAGATATAGCGGATGCGTGGATTGAGCTTTTCAGGGCATGCGGTACCAGGGAGCTGTCAGATGATCTTGCCCGCGATATATTGCCGGGCATGATGGATATGGGGCGTAAAATGGCCGACAGGTTGGGAAATGACCCCGAGAAGATTGAGGAGGCTCTGCGCAATGGCGAGTGGGGCGACTCTATCGATGTATCTGGTTTTGAGAAAATCAAGGGTTTTATCGAGGCTCAGAACAGAGGGGATGATGTCTATATGGCTACTCTCGGCAAAATGAGGCAGTTCCCGTTTTTCAACAATATACCGAATTGGTTTCTTCCGTTCTATGCCGGGCATAGCTCTCTGGCGGAAGTGACCGATGGAGAAGGCCTCGCGTTTGCCGATACTGTCGGCAAGATGCCTTTTCTGTGCGATAGCGATAAATATGCGCTGCTTTTGTCGGTAGCCTCGACCCCTGCAGCAATGCGCGAGGCTCTGCTCCGTAATATAGTTGACCAGCAGGCGGCGATGAACGGCGAGATGCTCGAGGCGGCTCTTAATGAGATGAAATCGCAGGGCCGAAGAGCGGTCATGAGTCGGTATGTGAAGAATATCTACCGCTTCTTTTCGCTGTTCCGGCGAAAGGCTGAATTTCCGGTGGTCTTCGACATCGAGTCGCTTTACAGGGCTTTTCCTATAGATTTGGTTATGGACAGCGGCACCGACAGGCTTTCGGCTGTAGCCGAGCTGCTGTTCAGGCTCAGGCATTATCCGCAGGCGGCTTCTGCATTCCGTTTCCTTGCACTTCAGGAACCCGAAAATTTCCAGGTCTGCCAGAAGATGGGCTTTGCCTATGAGCTTAGCGGCGATATCGCTCTTGCGGAGTGTGCATATATTGAGGCGCTTGGATTAAAGCCAGGCGACATATGGACTGTGCGGCGTCTTTCGAATGTCCTTATGAAAGAGGAAAAATATACCGATTTGGAAACGCTGCTGGAGCCTCTTCAGAGCGAGATTGCCGATGATGCCGAGCTTCTCGGTCTTTATGCCGAGGCGGCTTATTGCAACGGCGATTATGCGCGCGCGCTCGAACTATATTATAATATAGCCTATCTCGAGGGTGGAGAGTCGGCAAAGCCAGCGCTCGCGTGGATGCTTTTGCTGAATGGCGATTTCGATGGCGCCGAAGTGACTTTTGCCGATTTTATAGACAAGTCGACCGATCCGCGCGATTTTATCCATATGGGTCATCTCAGGTGGGCGAAAGATGATATTCCGGGAGCGCTTGAGGCTTATGTGCGCGCAGCCGGTTTGGTATCTCCGACGAAAGAATCGTTTGCCGAATTGTTCGCTGAGTCCTTCCCGATGGTTTCCGGCGTTATAACTCCCTCCAGGCAGTCGGCACTCCGCACGGTGCCCGACATTGTGGCATTCCGCACCTATGGCAGCCGTTTCGGCAAGATGTGATGTATAATATATTATTTAACTAATAACCTATAATTGATAAAATGGTAATTCAACGTTTACAGACCCTCTTTCTTCTCATTGCGGTTGTGCTTATGTGTGTGTTCTGCTGCACTCCCTGGGCTTCTCATGCGGCCGAGGGTGTGGCTGAAGCAAGCCCCGTATTCGTATCAGAGGCTCCGGTGTTACTTATATTGAATATAGTGATTGCCGTGTTGCTCTTCATTTCTATTTTCATGTTCAAGAATCTCAAGCGTCAGATGACGGTCACTGTTCTGTCGATAATTCTTATATGTGCCTCTATGGTTACTTGCGGAATTTTGCTCTATACCGCTTATCCGGGAGCTACTTTTATATGGACTGGCGGAGTTTTGCTGCTTCTTGTGGCTCTTGTATGTGTCCTTTTTGCATATCGGTTCATGAAAAAAGATCATAAACTTCTTACAAGCTACGACCGACTCCGATAAAAATATCTCGAAAAAAGACCTCGAACAGCCGAAAGAGCAAAAATAGCTTTTTCGGCTGTTTCTCAGATTGTTGACTAAAAATGGGGCATCCTGTAATTGTAAACAAAAGTTAAAAACATGTTTTAGAGTGAACTTTTCCATGAAAATATTTGGTGGGAATAGAAAAAGGGCGTAACTTTGCACCCGCAATCAG
>CAMNRO010000065.1 GCA_946553045.1 uncultured Porphyromonadaceae bacterium
TTGGCAACCTTCATGAAGCCGGCGATGTTGGCGCCCTTCATGTAGTTGATGTAGCCGTCGGGTTCTACGCCGTACTGGAGGCACTGGCCGTGGATATCGGTCATGATGGTGTGGAGTTTTTCGTCGACTTCCTCGGCGCTCCACTGGAGGTGCATGGCGTTCTGGCTCATTTCGAGGCCCGAGGTTGCCACGCCGCCGGCGTTCACTGCCTTGCCGGGTGCATATACTGTGCGGCTTTCGATGAAAGCGTCGATAGCTTCGGGAGTACAGCCCATGTTCGATACTTCGGCAACCATGCCGACGCCGTTGGCGATAAGAGCCTTGGCGTCGTCGCCGTTAAGTTCGTTCTGTGTGGCGCAGGGGAGGGCGATGTCTACCTTCTGCTCCCAGGGCTTGCGGCCTGCGAAGAATGTCGAGCCTGCGAAGCGCTCGGCGTAGGGAGCCACAACGTCGTTGCCCGATGCGCGGAGTTCGAGCATGTAGTCGATTTTTTCGGCGTCGAGACCTGCGGGGTCATAGATGTAGCCGTCGGGGCCGGAGATTGTCACCACCTTGGCGCCGAGTTCGGTAGCCTTGAGGGCGGCACCCCATGCCACGTTGCCGAAGCCGGAGATAGCGATGGTCTTGCCTGCGATGCTGTCGTTGCGCTGCTTGAGCATGTTCTGCACGAAGTAGAGGGCGCCGAAACCGGTTGCTTCGGGACGGATGCGGCTGCCGCCGAATTCCATTGCCTTGCCGGTGAATGTGCCGTCGTGCTGGTTTACGAGGCGCTTGTACATGCCGTACATGTAGCCTACCTCGCGGCCGCCGACACCGATGTCGCCTGCGGGTACGTCGCGGTCGGGACCGAGGTTCTTCCAGAGGCCGAGCATGAATGCCTGGCAGAAGCGCATGATTTCACGGTCGCTCTTGCCGCGGGGCGAGAAGTCTGAGCCGCCTTTTGCGCCGCCCATGGGGAGGGTGGTGAGGGCGTTTTTGAATGTCTGCTCGAAACCGAGGAATTTGAGGATAGAGAGGTTTACGGAAGCGTGGAAGCGGATACCGCCTTTATACGGGCCGATGGCGTTGTTGAACTGCACGCGGTAGCCGATGTTGTTCTGCACTTCGCCCTTGTCGTCGAGCCATGTCACGCGGAAGGTGACGATACGGTCGGGCTCGACCATGCGCTCGATAATTTTATTACGTTCGAATTCGGGATGCTGATTATAGACGTCCTGAACCGACATGAGCACTTCGCGGACTGCCTGCAAGTACTCTTTTTCGCCGGGATGCTTGGCCTCGAGAGAGGCCATGATGTTGTTAATGTCCATAACGTTGGTAGTTAAAGGTTGTGTGTTTGGTATAGGTTTTCGTGTTTCAGTTAGTCAACGGCAAAGATAGCAACATTTCCCGCGAAAAAACAATAATAATCCTAAAAAAATTTCCGATTCTTTTGCAAAGAGGGTTTGGGAAACGGCAGGGGTGCGTGTCCGGCATGCCTGCGTCTGAACGTTGACTTATAGCAATCGTTCCCGGCGGGCCGAACACGCACCCCTGCTGTCTGAGTGAGTCGCAGGTTTAGCGGAGGAGGATTTTGGCTGTGGCGCGATGGCCGTTGCCGAGGGTGACTTCTACTATATAGAAGCCGGCGGGGAGGGCTGAGAGGTCGCATGTGTCGCGGGCGGCGATGGCCCCTGCGACGTTGTAGACGGCGATGGAGCCGACGGTGTTGTCGCCGGCTGCGACTATGTGCAGCTGGCGGCCTTCTGTCCATATTGCCGCGGCGCTGTCTTCAGCCTCGATGGTGCCGATGCCGCTGAGGTCTACGTTGCCGATGGCTATTACGCGGCCGTACGCGCCGTAGTTGCCCATCGGCACCTGAACTGACGTGGAGCCGGTCTCGGCGATAATCATGTAGAGACCGTCGGCAAGGGAGGCCGCCGGCTTGTAGTTGAAGCTGACGGTCTCTTCGGTGCCTGCGGTGAAGTTGTTGGAGAATTTGGCATGAGCAATCTCACCGCCTGAATTCGTGAGCTGGCGCACGCGTATGTAGAGGTTCTGGCGTACGGTCTTGAGAGCTCTGTAGGTCATGGCGACGGGGTGGCTCTGGCCCTGAGTGAGGCGTTCGGGAATGGAGAACGACACCATTTCGGCAACTATGTTGTCGGAGGGCACTACTTCGACGACGGTAGCCTCGCCATAAGGCTCGATGTGTTTCTCGGTGTAGTTGTCAGTTATCTGATAGAGCTCTACGCGGTATTTGCCCGGGTCAAAGGGTATGTAGCGGCTGAAAGTGGCTGTCTGTGCGCGGCTGTCTGTGAACCGGAGGTTGAGCTGCACCAGAGGCATGGCCTCGCCGGTGCTTTCGCTGACGAAGCGGGCGAGTACGCGGGCCGTTCCTGCCGAGGCGGCGTTGCGGAGGCTGATTACGCCGTAGAATGTGTCGCCCTGGCGGATTGTGCCTTCGGCTACGTCGCCGCCGGCGGTTTTCCATACCATGTCGGAGGCCGCGCGCACCACGGGCTCTGCCGAAGCGGCGAGGACGGTCACTTTCGGGCGCCCGGCCTCGGTGTCGTCAAAGATGTATTCGGCGTCTTTGGTCTTGACAAGGGCGGTGAGCGTGTATTCGCCTGCAGGAACTTCGGCAGCGACGGGCATGAGGACGTCGACGGTTTCGGTCGCCTGGTCGTAGACGGTCTTGCTTACGGTGGCGTCGAATGTGGCGGCGGGGTCGTCGGTCTTGGTGAGGCGCAGGGTGATGTCGGATATGACGAAGTCGGCGCTGCGGTTTTCGACCGTGAAACGCACCCGCGAGTGGCCTCCGGCGTAGAGGTCGCCGTCGGTGGCGATGGCTTCGAGCAGCACGCAGTCGGGGGCGGGCGTGTGTTTTGCTGCTATGGATATGTATCCGCGCGATACTATTACGTCGGCATATGCCGGCAGATTTTTGGGGTGACGCAGAATCGTGAATGAGTCCTCGCCGTCGGCCTTGTAGCCGAGGCGCACACGGTAGTTGCCGTCGGCAACGCCTGAAATTTCAGAAACTACATTTTTAGGGTTAAACAGCAGCGAGCCGGCATATCCTTTCGCAAAGCCGGGCACGGTGACATTCTCGCCACCGAGGGTTGCGGCTATGTTGCCGTCGGCATCGATAAGAAGGGCCTCCACACGACCTGTGAAGGGCTCGACGTCGATGTTCTCGAGGTATGTCATGGCATTGAATGTGTTGCCGAAGGGTCCGTCGAAGCTCAGACGCACGCCTCCGTAGAGCGAATAGTCGCGTGCCGAGCCGCTGCGGGCGGGCTGAATGCCGGTCACCATATCCTGGTTGAGGTTGTAGCCTCCGGCGCCGCCACCTTCACCGAGCGAAGTCGGGTCGAGGTGGTTGAGCATGAAGTAGCCATTGCTGCGGCCGTACCAGCCCCAGTTGACGTGCATGTAGTCGGCGGAGTCGTAGCCGTCGATGACGAATGCGTGTCCGCCAGTGCCGGTATCGCTTGTGCCTCCGTAGAACACGGGTCGCCCGGCCTCGAGCTCGTCCTTGATAATACCAATCCATTCGGATGACGAGTAGTAGCTGCGGTAATGGCTGCGAACGGCGGCGTCGTAGCCGAAGTAGTTTCGCAGGGCATAGGGCACGAGCATGTCGTAGGTTCCGCTGCCGGCGGCTTCATACTGCATTTCGAGGGCTACGCCCATGTGGGCGGCGAGCGTTGAGTATGCCTGGGTCTGGGTCGCGGTCGGAGAGGCGGGCACGGCGGCGGGCATGTTGGCCCAGTCGTAGACGGTGCTGCCGAAATCGGCGCTCAGGGTCTGCTTCGACAGAGGGTCGGTATATGTCTTGCTGCCGGTGCCCTGCTGCGGGTAGCCGTAGAGGCGCATTATCTGTGTGGCGGCGCATGCCACGCAGCCGGTGTAGTAGTTGGCTGTTTTTCCGGCCGAGGTATAGGTGGGCGTCATGGTGTTGAAAGGCGAGTCCTGGCCCCATTCGATTTCGCCAAGGAGAGGTTTCACGACAACGGAGGGTGTGCCCTGCAGGGCGGTCGCCGTATTTTCGGGCATGGCGCTGACGGCCTCGTAGGCCCGCTCGTAGAGTCCGAGAAGCCCGAGTAGCCCGTCGGGAGCCTCATCGGGGTTTATGGAGCCGGTGGCGCTGTAGCCGAGCACTGTGCCGAGGCGGTCGTCGCCGGCGACAATCACATATCCTCCGCCGGCGGAGTTATATATGTAGTATGCCTGAGGGCTGTCGGGGGCGGCATGACGTGTCGGAGCTTTTTTGAGAGTCCTGGCTGCGCCGGGCGACAGCAGCTGCATGAAGTCGGCGGCTATGGCCCCGGCCTCGGCCGGCTCTATGCTTCTGGCAGAGGAGACTGCCGGTAAGGCAAGTGCTATGATAAGCGGTAATAGTCGTTTCATATGAGGTGAATGATGAAAGGGTGAAGATAATAGCCCGTTGGCTATTGCCTTCACCCTTCAGGTTTGTTCTTAGAGCGCTATTTTGGCTACGGTGTTGCCTGCTTTTACGATTACAAGGCCGGAAGCGTTGACCGAAAGGCTTGTAGAGCCTTCGGCAACGGGTGCGGCTGCGATGAGACGTCCTGCGATGTCGTAGATTTCAACGGTCACGGCGGCAGGGGTGCTCACGGTGATGACACCGGCGGCTGTGCGGGCTATGGTGACTGTCTCGGCGCTGCCGGCAACGTCTTCGATGCCGGAGGTGCCGGATATTGTCACGGCCTCGCTGGCGGCGGAAGAAATGCCGCTGATCTGACCGCCGGAAACGGTGCGTCCTTCGGCTACTGCGACAAGCTTATACTGCACGCCCTCGGCGAATTCGACCTTACCGGTATAGGAGGTGGCTTCGGTGTTGTCCTGGAGGTAAGTGGTTGTGTTTACAAAACCGGCAGGTTTCATCTGCTTCACTGCGAAGTCGTCGATGAAGATTTTGTTGCTTGAAGCGCTGCTGATTTTGATTTTGGTTGCAGTAGTTCCGCCGGTGAGGTTTACGGTATAGTCGGCGAAACCGAGCTGGTCGATGGTGACGTCGACGGGAGTTGATTCGTTGTTGTTGGCATCGATGGTCGAGAAGCTTACGACGTCGCCTGTCTTGAAGCTGCCCAGATTATTGGACGCCATGTTGATGAGAATGCTGATTTTGCCTTCGTCGCCGGAAAGGTCGAGTGAGGGTGTGGTGAGGTAGCCTTCGCTGCCGTAGGGTGTTATGCCGATGGCACCGGCCACACATGCCATGTTGTAGCCTGCCCATCCCGGTTCGTTGAGAGCTTCAAGATGACGTTCGTATATGTATTCGACATCTGTGAAAGAGCCGGTAGTGAAAGCGTTGAAGTTTTCTACCAGAACGTTTGCCTCGCCGGCCTCGGTCATGACTTCTTCTTTGAATACAGTGACGGTATAGCTGTCGGCGTCGGCTACGGATTCCCATGTGGCGGTGAAGTTGCCGTCTTCGTCGCAGGAGGCGATTTTCACGACGGGAGCGTCGAGTTTGCTGATGTATTTCACTACTTCGATTTCATTGGAATTGCCGGAAACGCCGGTTTCGTTGGCGGCGCGGACAACGTAATAGTAGGTGGTGGCCGCGTCGAGGCCCTCTACTTTGCAGCTTGTGGTGGCGCATTCCTGATTTTCGATGAACATCACTTTCTCGCCGGCTGCATTGTAGCTGTAGACGTCGACGAAGTACTTGGTTGCTCCTGTCACGGCCTTCCAGGTGGCGGTAAACGATGTACCGTCGGCATTGGCGGGCTGGTTCGCTGTCGGGGCCGCGAGGAAGTCGGGCGACTGGGCAATCTTTATGCTCTTTACAAACAGGCCGTCGGCAAGCCACATGGGCGATATGGTGGCCTGGTTGCTGTATGAGGAGGCGGAGGTGGGCTGAACGAAAAATTCGACAGTTTCCCAGTCGGAGCTCTCGATTACAGCCTGCTGAGTGTTGCTGTAGCCCCATGCGAGCTGCACAATGCCGGCTGACGCATTTCTGAGCTTTATGACAGCAGAAACTTTGATGGCTCCGCCGTTGGTGGTGACGCCCGACAGATAGCCCGATTTAACAGAACCGCCGTCGCCGATGTAGAGCGAGCCGCCGGCAGCGCCGGTCTTGTTGGTTACGATTGTCCAGCCGGTTATCGGGAAGTTAAAGTTGTATTTGAAGATTTCGGGGGCGTCTTCGCTGCCATTGGTGAGGGTAGAGAAATCGGCCTCGGCGAGTACGGTTTCGGCTGCGGTGGCTGTAGATGCCGACAAGCATAGCACGAGCGCCGCAACAAGAGAGATTGAGCGTAAAAATTTTTTCATTCTGTAAGTTTTTGATGTTTTTGATTGATTTGTGCTATTGGAAACGTATGTATGCTCTGTATGGCGCAAAGATATGTAAAATTTGCAATAAATGAAACATTTTGGTCGCAAGATGGGGCAAAAGGCTGTAAAAACGGCAAAAGATAGGACAAAAAAACGCAGCAAACCGGAAGCAGACCATCGTGTCGCTTCCGGTTTGCTGATAGATAAGCGTTTTGCTGTTATTTGGCGAGCGACTGCATTTCGACGAGTCGGCGGTAGAAGCCGGCGGCGCCGGGGGCGAGGAGTTGCTCGTGGGTGCCGGCTTCGACGATACGGCCTTCGTGGAGCACGCAGATGAGGTCGGCGTTGCGGACTGTGGACAGGCGGTGCGCGATGACGAGTGTGGTGCGGTCGGCCATGAGGCGGTCGAGGGCTTGCTGCACAAGGGTCTCGCTCTCGCTGTCGAGGGCCGATGTGGCTTCGTCGAGAATCAGAAGCGAGGGGTTTTTGAGGATAGCACGGGCTATGGACAGGCGCTGGCGCTGTCCGCCGGACAGACGGCAGCCGCGGTCGCCGACGACGGTGTCGTAGCCTTCGTCGGTCGCCATGATGAAATCGTCGGCGTTGGCTATTCGGGCGGCTTCGCGCACCTGCTCGAGGGTGGCGTTTTCGACGCCGAAGGCTATGTTGTTGAAGATGGTGTCGTTGAAGAGTATCGCCTCCTGGTTTACGTTGCCCATGAGCGAACGGAGCTCGTGCACCCTCAGATCGCGCAGGTCGGTGCCGTCGATGCATATGCGGCCCTTGGTCGGGTCGTAGAAGCGTGGTATGAGGTCGGCCATGGTCGATTTGCCTGAGCCCGACTGGCCTACGAGGGCCACGGTGGCTCCCGGAGCGATGTCGAGGTTTATGTCGCGAAGAACGTCGACAGTGCCGTCGTAGCTGAAGCTGACGTCCTCGAATCGCACGCCTGCGCCCTTGGCGGGGAGGGCCTTGGGGCTGTCGGGGTCGGCGATGGGGTTGCGTGCGTTCAGGATTTTATCTACGCGCTCCATCGAAGCAAGGCCTTTCTGGATTGAGTATGTTGCTTTCGAGAGGTCTTTGGCGGGATTGATGATGTTGTAGAATATCACCATATAATATATGAAGCGCGAGGCGTCGAGGTTTGAGTGGCCCGAAAGAATGAGACTGCCGCCGAACCATAGAATGATTGCTACGGCTACCGTGCCGAGAAATTCGCTCATCGGGTGGGCGAGGGCCTGGCGGCGTGCCACGCGGTTGGAGAGATTGTAGAATATCTGGTTTTCGCCGTGGAAGCGGGTGCGCATTTTGTCTTCGGCGTTGAATGCCTTGACTATGCGGAGGCCTCCGAGGGTTTCCTCGATGGTCGACATGAGTACGCCCCACTGTGTCTGGCCCTCGAACGATGTGCGTTTCAGTTTTTTGCTGACCTTGCCCATGATGTAGCCGGCTATAGGCAACAGCACGAAGACGAAGAGTGTGAGCTGCCAGGAGATAGCGAACATGGTGGTGAGGCAGACGATAATCATCACCGGGTTCTTGAAGAGCATGTCGAGCGACGACATGATGGAGAATTCGATTTCGGCAACGTCGCCGCTCATGCGGGCCATGACGTCGCCTTTGCGCTCGCTGGTGAAGAATCCGATTGGGAGGACGGTGATTTTGTCGTACATGTAGTTGCGGAGGTCGCGGACGATTCCGGAGCGCAGCGGCACCATGAAGTATGAGCTCAGGTAGGAGGTGCCGGTCTTGAGGGCTGTCATCACCACGAGGGCTGCGGCAAGCAGGGCGAGGGTGTTGTCGGGGCCGAAGCGGGCTATCGATTCCTGGACGTAGTAGTAGAAATTGTTGATGGCAACATCGTTGACATGATTCCAGTCCCATTCCATATATGTGTAGGTGCCTTCGTCGATTTTGAAGAGCATTTGGAGGATAGGAATGATCAGGGCAAAGGAGAAGAGCGTGAGTATTGCCGCGAGAATGTTGAAAAATATGTTTAGTGCCAGGTATTTTTTGTATGGAGGCACGAAGCGGCGAAGTATAGCGATGAAATCTTTCATATTACAGTCGGTGGATTGTCGGGTAGTTGCGAGGCCTGCATGCGGAGACGCAGCGCGTCGGGGTAGAGGTTGTTGGCGCGTCGGCCTATGTTTTTGGCAAAGCCGAGGGGGCGTCCCAGCCATGTCGGGGTGACGAAGCCTTTCGGGGTGCCTTCGGGCATGTCCTGTATGGCCTCTCCGTGGAGATAGCTCATGGCAGTGCGGTAGGGGAGCTCGATGGCTGGAAAGGCGCCGGGGCGTAGGACGGTGCTCATGGCGAGTTCATGCGAGGGCAGTATGTCGCGTCCTTTGGTCTCGCCGAGGGGTAGCCCGAGGCGGACTATGCCTTTTACGGTCGTCAGGCGTGCTGCGGTTTCGGCATGGCGTCTGGAAATCAGACTGCTGCCTGAAACGATGTAGTTCTCCGGGCTTTCGATGACTTTGCGGGCAAAGTCGGCCATGCCGGGGTCGGCCTTTGGCAATGCAGGGAGGCGCCGCGAGTTTTTTTCGGCTTTTTCGCCGCTTTTGCGCAGGGCGGCCAGGAAAAGGCCCTCTCCTTGTATGCGGCCCGGCAGAAAACGGAGCCCGCAATCGCCCTTGAGAGCGCCGGGGAACGCAGACGCATCTATGTCGAGAATTTCCGCACCGAGCTCGTCGGCCATGTAGCGTACCACTTCCTCGTCTTCACGGCGGTTGAAGGTGCATGTGCTGTAGATGAAGATGCCTCCGGGTTTGAGTGCAGGCCACAGGCCTCCGACTATGTCTTTCTGCAGTTGTGCGCAACTGTCGACGAGTCCGGGAGTCCATTGGGCCACGGCTTCGGCTTCTTTGCGCATCATTCCTTCGCCGGAGCATGGCGCGTCGGCGGCAATGATGTCGAAGACTTCTGTGAGCGCGCCTAACCGCTGGGCAGGGCCGCATAGCACGGCTGTATCGGCCGAGCCGCGTTTCGACAGATTTTCGGCGAGAATGGCGGCGCGGCGTTTGTCGGCCTCGTTGGCCACGACGAAAGCGCGGCTGCCGAGGGCATCGATGGCTCCGATTGTCTTGCCTCCGGGTGCGGCGCAGGCATCCAGATATGTCAAGGTCTCGTTTTCGCCGAAATATCGCTCTGCGAGCATGGCTGCGAGAGCGCCTGTGGCCATCGATGATGCATCCTGCACATAGTACATGCCCTGATGCCATGCCGGGTCGGCGGCAAAGAGCGGGCGCTCGGCGAGGTGGAAGCCTCTTTGCTCCCAAGGCACAGCCGCGGCATTGGCCGGGAGAGCAGCGCCTTTGGCCGCATTTATGCGCACCGATACGGACGGCGCTTCGGTTGCGAGAGTGTGCGCGAGCCCGTCGGCGGCTTCGGTTCCGACAGCCTCTCGGAGCATGGCTATGAATTGTTCGGGAAGTTCTCTTTCCATAGAAATGCAAAGTTAAGCAAAATCTTCGGCACTTTTTTAGTAACTTTGCAGGGAAATGGGACGATTGATGGCTATAGACTTCGGACGAAAGCGTTGCGGCATTGCCGTGACCGATACGTTGCGCATTGTCGCAAA
The DNA here is from genome assembly GCA_946553045.1 of uncultured Porphyromonadaceae bacterium. Classification (GTDB taxonomy): domain Bacteria; phylum Bacteroidota; class Bacteroidia; order Bacteroidales; family Muribaculaceae; genus CAG-873. Next base: position 9,878 of record CAMNRO010000065.1, read on the forward strand.
TGGCCTCACAACGGTTCCTACGGCCTCTTTGCCGGAATTCGTAGCCGATTATTGCCGCCGCGAACCGGTCGATGCCATAATTGTAGGCGAGCCGCGCGATATGCGTGGTAATCCGTCGGAGTCACAGCGTTTTATCACGCCGGCGCTTGCCCGGTTGAAAAAAGCCGTGCCCGAGATGCCGGTAATTCCGTTCGACGAGCGTTTCACTTCGGTGCTCGCTCACCGGGCGATGCTCGACGGCGGTCTGTCGAAGATGGCGCGTCGCGACAAGGCTCTGGTCGACGAAATTTCGGCTACCATTCTTCTTAACGATTATCTGCAAAGCCAAAATATATGAAACTACCCGTGTATTGCTACGGTCACCCCGTGCTCCGCGAAGTGTCGAAGCCTGTCGAACAGCCGTTCGAGGGGTTCAAGGAACTTGTAGACCTCATGTTCGAGGCCATGTATGAATCCGAGGGCGTCGGTCTGGCCGCCCCTCAGATTGGCAAAAATATTCAGCTTGTTGTCATAGATGCAGACCCGGTTGGCGAGTCGTTTCCCGAGTGCGAGGGCCGTAAGCTGGTGCTGGTAAATCCGGAAGTCGAGATTCTCGATGGCGATGAGATTTCGCGCTCCGAGGGATGTCTGAGTCTGCCGGGTATTTCTGAGAAGGTGCCCCGTGTGGAGCATATCCGCCTGCGCTGGCTCGATGAGAATTTCCAGCCACACGAAGAGGAAATCAGCGGATTCCTCGCCCGAATCGTGCAGCATGAGTGCGACCATCTCGACGGCCATGTGTTTATCGACCATATTTCGGGTATTCGCAGGCAGTTGATTAAGCGCAAGTTGTCGGATATCGTTGCCGGAAAAGTCCGGGTGGATTATCCGGTGCGCTTTGCGCCCCGAAAAAAATAATCAGGAGGGTTAAACTTTTTTTTACAAATATTGTCATATTTATACACCGCCATTTTGCATTTGCAGGTGTTAAATCTGACAGATATGGATAAAGAAAAAGATATAGAACGCCGCGAAGAGTTTGCTTCGGTTGATACCGGAGCTGTTGCTTCGCGGCGACATATGTTTGTATGGGTGGCTTTGGTGCTTGCTGTAGTCGCCTGGATAGTACTTATGTGTAGTAACGGCTATGTGGCTCTGGGCCTGGCCGTTCTTGCCTGTGCTGCCGGTTTCTGGGGTGCAATGGGCAGCGAAAGAGCCATGAAGCGCTTGGCCATAGCGGCTATTATAGCAGCGATGGTGCTTGTAGTTGTGCTTGCTGCCTTCCTTATTGTAATAAAGATAGGTTTGGGCTAATCCAATAGGTCGGGGCGGAGTCGCCGGGTGCGTTCGAGCGACTGTTCGTGGCGCCACTCCTCGATTTTTGCCTGATGGCCCGACAGCAGTATGTCGGGCACGCGCCAACCATTGTATTCTGCAGGGCGGGTGTAGATGGGCGGCTCGAGCAGATTGTCCTGGAATGAGTCGGAGAGAGCGCTCTGTTCGTCGCCTATGGCGCCGGGTATGAGGCGCACTATGGAGTCGGTGATGATGGCGGCTGGCAGTTCACCTCCGGTGAGTACGTAGTCTCCGATTGATATTTCTTTGGTTATCAGGTGTTCGCGTATGCGGTAATCGATTCCTTTGTAATGGCCGCATAGTATTATGATGTTTTCAAGCATCGACAGATTGTTTGCCATTCGCTGGTTTAACACTTCGCCGTCGGGTGCTGTGAAAATCACCTCGTCGTAATTTCTTTCTGCCTTCAGTGCTGATATGCAGCGGTCTACCGGCTCTATCTGAATGACCATGCCGGCGTCGCCTCCGAATGGATAGTCGTCGACTTTGCGGTAGCGGTTCGTTGTATAGTCGCGCAGGTTGTGGACCTTGATTTCGCAAAGGCCTTTGTCCTGCGCGCGTTTTAGAATCGAGCAGTTGAGGGGAGATTCAAGCATCTCGGGTAACACCGTTATTATATCAATTCGCATCTTTTTCGTATTTTTGCTCTGCAAAATTACATAAAAATGCCGACAGCCGAAAACCAATAGGCCCTCTCGCAAGTTAATAAATCAGACATTATAAGCTGACATCGATGAAAATTCCTATATTGTTCCCGGCCTTAACGGCCATTTTTCTTGTTTCTGCCTGCTCTGGCTACGACTGGCATCGGTCATACGACAGTGCCGTCTGCAATCAGCTTGCCGTGAAGATAGACAGTCGGCAGCCGCTCACGCAGGAGGACTATGCATCTATGATTGCCCAGAATGAGGATATACTTAAATATATAATAGAGCGTAGTCGCGATATCAGTGAAATGCCCGATAGTGTTCGGTCGGGGGCATGGCGCGATCTTCTTTCTGATCCGGAATATCTCGAGCGCTTCAGCTATATGTTCACTCTCGGTTCGACCCTTTATCAGGCAGATGTCGATGGTCTGCTCGACGAAGACAATGCAAAGCACTATGCCGAACTCGATCGTTATAACGAGGATTTGGTCGCCATTACCGATCGAAATTGAAAATTTAAGAAATTTTTTTGAGGGCCGACACTCAGATTGAGTATCGGCCTTTGTTATGGGTTTTGTGGCTAAAACGACCAATAAATTGTTCTAAACGATTGTATGATTGTGAATGAAAGTTAAATCGATGTTTTAAAACACATTTTTTGCTCAAAAAATTTGGTGGGAATGAAAAAAGGCTCTACCTTTGCACTCGCTTTCGGGAAGTAAGCCCGGGCAGCCGCAAGAGAGCGGTTGAAAAGCTAAAAGTTGTTAAAAATTTGAACAAAATTTTGACATGAATGTTTTTCGTCTTAACTTTGCCGAGCTGTTTC
>CAMNRO010000066.1 GCA_946553045.1 uncultured Porphyromonadaceae bacterium
CCTTGTGCCAACCTATGCCCAAACCTACTGACAGTCAGTTGAAATGCTCAATTCTTCTCAAATCTTCATTTTATCCTATTCTTTTTCTGGAAAACACCCGCCAGATTTCACCAAGCCAAAGAACGGCAGAAGTTCCGCCTATGATGATGAGCCAGTCGGACAAACGTAGCGGAACAACATTGAACCACTCTCCTCCATATGTAACAATCAGCACCTGACCTATACAGATTAGCGACACGATACATAGAAATCCGCCGCAGTCACGGAAGTGGAATGCAGACCGTCCTGTGGCAAAAGCTCGAGCGTTAAATAAGTTCCAGAACTGCAAAAATACAAAAATTGTGAAAAACAGACTCAGTTCGTAAGCACTTAATTCATATTTTGCCGAAACCCAGGGGGCGGAACCAATCCGGGTAAGCGATGTTATGTCGGTATGCTGCATATAGAACAGCAGCCCCATAAGGAATATCGAGAACAAACAGCCGCAACCGAGTATGAAACGCCACATAGGGTGGCTGATAATGAAATCGCTTGTCCGCCGTGGCTTTTCGGACATAACAGAGGCTGTCGGAGGTAGCGAAGCAAGCGCTATGGCGGCGAATGTATCCATAATAAGGTTCACCCACAGTATCTGTATCACCGTAAGAGGCGACTGCAATCCCATGAACGCTCCGCCAAGCACTGTGATACAGGCCACAATGTTGACCGTTATCTGAAAGAGGATAAAGCGCTGTATATTGCGGTATAGCGAACGCCCCCACATTACGGCTCGGCCTATCGAGGCAAAAGAGTTGTCGATGATGGTTATGTCGGAAGCCTCTTTTGCCACCGACGTGCCGTCGCCCATCGACAGACCGACCTGGGCCGATTTCAGGGCCGGAGCATCGTTAGTGCCGTCGCCGGTCACCGCGACCACCTCTCCATCGGCCTGCAAAGCCTCTACAAGGCGCTTCTTGTCGAGCGGACGCGCTCGGGCAATTATTTTTATGTCTTTCACTCGTTCCGGCAGCTCAGAATCGGGAATTCCGGCAAAATCAGGCCCGGTGATAATCTCATCAGCTCCGGCGACGAGACCTATCTGACGGCCGATTTCACGGGCTGTCGCCGGTGTGTCGCCGGTGACAATCTTGATTTTGATTCCAGCATCGAGCACTTCTTTCACGGCATCGGGCACATCGGCGCGCACAGGGTCTGAAATGGCCGTTATTCCAAGAAAACAGAGGTTCGGGTCGACCAGTTTTCCATCGGCAATCGGAGATTTGCCTTCCGCTACAGCCTGCCATGCGAAACCGAGTGTACGCATACCCTGACTCTGATATTTCAGCAAGGTTTCCTCAATGGCTGCCGGAACCACCCCTTCAGGACGCCTGGAGCACATGGCGAACACAATTTCGGGAGCTCCTTTCACGAACAGAAGAGTACGTCCGTCGGCAGTCCTGACTTCTGTTGCCATATATTTCCGCTCGGTGCTGAAAGGGATTTCTGCGACAGTCTCGACACTTTCTCTCAACGCCTTATAATCATGATTCTGCGAATTCAACCATATCAAAAGGGCGCCTTCCGTCGGATTGCCCATTACTTTCGGCTTGCCTGGGTCGGCGAAGTCGAGTTCGGCAGTAGAGTTGACCGCCATACCGAGAGCAATAAGACTGGGCTCCGGATTTCCATAGAACTCAGCGTTGTAGACCCGCATTTGATTTTCAGTCAGCGTGCCGGTCTTGTCTGTGCATATGACTGTCGCCGCACCCATTGTCTCGCAGGCATGCATTCGACGCACCAGATTGTTGCTCCGAAGCATGCGCCGCATAGAGTAAGCCAGGCTCATCGTCACCGCCATAGGCAGGCCCTCTGGCACAGAGCACACAACAAGCGTCACCGCAATCATTATGGTCTGCAGGAAGTAAGCGCCGAATTCCATCCACTCAAACGTAGGATTCTTCATTAAATACATCAGCACACGTCCTACGATTACGGCAAGACCCACAACGTACGCGAATCTGGTTATAAGACGCCCGAGACGGTCGAGCTGATTGTCGAGCGGCGTCCTGACAGAATTGTCTATCTGCGCTGCTGTAAACACCTTGCCGTTCTCAGTGGCATCACCGACGGCATCGACTCTCATCACACCATGCCCCTCCATAACTTTCGTGCCGCGAAGCACTTCATAAGAAGGGAAAGTCGCCTCCGGGTCGGTCTTCGCCGGGTCAGCATCTTTTGAGCACACCGGCTCGCCTGTAAGCGAAGATTCGTCCACACTTAGAGTGACTGCCTCAAGCAAAGTACCGTCTGCCGGAATCTCCGACCCGGTTGAAATCATGACGATGTCGCCCACAACGATATCGCGGCGCGGCACTTCCATAACACGGCCCCCGCGCACCACCTGCACAGCCTCGTCGTCGTTGACACGATTGAGAATGGCAAATTCCCGGTCGGCCTTCAGCTCAAGAAGAAAGCCCAGGCCGGTAGCCAGGATTATGGCTAAAAATATTCCCGCAGGCTCGAAGAAAACCGAAGCACCCTGGCCGATATAGCAGTATTCATAGATAGATATAGCCACGCTCAAGACGCCCGCACACAGCAATATGATAATCAGCGGGTCGCGAAATTTTTCTAAAAACCGTTTCCATACCGACACCTGTTTCGGAGGCGTAAGCACATTTGAGCCGTGCGTCCTGCGGCTTTCCTCTACAGCCTCCGGCGAGAGGCCTTTATATTGATGTGTATGCGACATATTATTTTACCTATATTCTTTTGAAACCGTAGATATATGTTTTTTGTTTTTGGCCGAAAACAGATAACGGCGGCGCGAAGTTAGCAATTTTTCACGACTGCGCCCATTGAGCTCTGTTTGAAATTATCACTAAATTTCAAACAGAGCTTGTACTCGGTTGAATAAAACACAACTATTGCCTGAAGCTGTAACCTTCGGATTCCCCGTCTGACTCAGGCGAGGATTTCGGGCATGGCGTCGATGAGTATTTTGTCTTTATCCTGCTCCTCGGGCTCAAGCTCGTCGAAGGGGCATATATCATTGTGAACGAAACGTACCTTATCGCGGCGTTCACCTGGTTTATAACCCATTATCAACATCGACATCATCCAGCGGCGGTGTTCGGCCTCGTAGATTGGCAACCTGTCGCCGTCCATATCATAACAGCGAAGGCGCATCGGCATTGCCATCGCACAGTAAATGCTCGAATATTTGTCGGATTCGGATAGTCTATACCAGGCCTCTTCGATGGAGCCGCTTTTGACATAAGCCTGGTCATAAACGAAATTGACCCGTTGGCCCCGAAGAGCCCTGAGCCTGAAAAGAGGGTCGCTGAGCGGGACAGAGGCTGCCCCGAAGATTGTTATGTCGCCGAACATTTTTGTCTTGCGCGAAAGTTCGAGGATTTCGGCAGATTCCTCCAAATATACCGCAATTTTACTGTCATAGACCTCGCGGGGTAAGTGTAGTGCCGTAGCGGTTGCTACAGCGGGATTTTCTTCTGCGACCACAACTGTAAGAATCTCGTCGGAAGAAGCACAGATTCGCCGCAACATATCGCGCGAGAGCTTCGATGTATCATAGGTGTCTACAAACTCCCACTCCACGTCAAGGAAATCTTTTTCGGGCCTGTGCTCCTCTATTTTTCCATCAGAATCGATATAACGGTAGACGGACAGCTCGAAAAGAGAGGGGCGGCTGGCAATTATGGAGTCCATATACCTTTTCATGCCACAGCCCACAAACGTTATGCAGGTCTTTACTCCGCTCTCTACATAATTCACATAGTGGCTTATATGAGCGGCTGTGTTGGCGACATTATGGGCAACCTTCCCTGTTCCGTAAATCATGATATGCGAACGGCGGCTGTCACCCTGTTTTATAGTCGGAAGAAAGTCGCTCTCAACCATGAGACGCTCCGCCATATATTCATAGACATTGATAACATCTACGAGCAGAAGCTTTCCCTGTACCGGCAGATGCAAATACTCATAAACTTCCGACGACGTCCTGTCTTCGAGAGTCATATAGCACTGAATCTCTCTCTCGGCATCAGCAGTAAGCTGTTTGAGGATATCGACAGCGCGGAGATTCCTGGCATCGTGGTCGGGCTCGTTATCCTCTCCTATGATATAGATTATCGAGGCATTCGCAGGCCGCGCCGAGCGCAGGTCTGCGACAGAATCGCGTCGGCCGCAATAATAAGTATAATTGCCGTCAACATCGGGGCGCGCCTCGCTCATTACAACAATATTGCGTTCATCGCCGGCCAGAGCGGAAAGCATTGGAGCGAGCTGTTTGCCGGCTCCGATGACAAGCACATGATTTTTGAATTTATAGCGTCTCTCGCCGGCCCGCACAGAATCGGATATATTCTCGACCACATTGGTAAATGTACTAACCATCAATCCAGAAAGTATCACAAGACTGAAGAATGCCAGAGGCAGAAGCAACCATTCGGAGCCTTCGGGGCTTCCGTTGAAACAGCCGGGGTCAAGAAACACCGAAATCACTTGCTGCCATTTAAGTTTATCAAATAAAACATGGCTGATAAAAAGCACCACGGCAACGACTCCCGCCGAAAGAAGAAGCAGCCACATCAACTGTTTGCCCTTTCCTTCCGACAAAAGCCGGTCTATTCCTCTTTTCATATTTTGCTTTGTTGTTTATGATGAGCCGTACAAAGATACCATTTTCTATCCATTGATTTATTACATTATTGTGAGAGCGAGGCTTTTTTTTGGCAGAAGGCGATTTTTTGCGTAATTTTGCAGCCTAAACTTAATCAATCACACATCTTACACGATGGTTGTATTCTTCACCAAAGACGATACGACGCTTTACGCCGTCGACAGTGACCACGCTTTCAGCCCCGACGAAATCGAACGTCTGGAATGGCTTTTTGCCGGCGCACGTCCGCTGGCCAATGACGCGAACCCTGCCGGAACCTTTATCGGTCCCCGCAAAGAAATGATAACTCCCTGGAGCACGAATGCCGTAGAGATTACTCAGAACATGGGTCTCAGCGGCATTCGGCGCATAGAGGAATTCCGACTCCGCAAAGGCGACGAGGCATTCGACCCCATGCTCCAAAGAATATATACCGATCCGGGCGCCGATGTATTCGCCATCGATGCCGAACCGGCTCCTGCGGTAGAAATCGACGATATCACATCGTATAATGCTCAGGAAGGTCTCGCTCTAAGCGCCGATGAAGAAGCATATCTTGCAGATTTGTCAAAGAGACTCGGCCGCAAACTCACCGATAGCGAAGTCTTCGGCTTCTCGCAGGTAAACTCGGAGCACTGCCGCCATAAAATCTTCAACGGCACCTTCATCATCGACGGCGAAGAGACACCCTCAACCCTCTTCGGCCTCATCAAGAAGACCAGCAAGACAAATCCCGGACGTCTTGTAAGCGCTTATAAAGACAATGTGGCTTTCGTCAAAGGCCCCGCCATCTGGCAGTTCGCACCCGAGCGTGCCGATGAGCCCGCTTTCTTCGACGAACGCAAAATCAAATCGGTGCTCTCGCTCAAGGCTGAGACACACAACTTCCCCACAACCGTCGAACCCTTCAACGGAGCCGCCACCGGCAGCGGCGGTGAGATACGCGACCGTCTCGGCGGCGGTAAGGCCAGCCTTCCTCTTGCCGGAACAGCTGTCTACATGACATCGTATCCCCGCTTCGACCGCGTCGATGCCCCTGCATGGCTCAGCGCTTCAAAAGCCCGCAACTGGCTCTATCACGACCCTGCCCGCATTCTGGTGAAGGCATCGAACGGAGCTTCCGACTTCGGCAATAAATTCGGCCAGCCCCTTATCTGCGGCTCGCTCCTTACATTCGAGCATCAGGAAAAAGGCGCCACATGGGGCTACGACAAAGTGATAATGCTCGCCGGCGGCGTAGGCTTCGCTGCCGAACGCGATGCCATCAAGGGCGAACCCGAACCTGGCCAGGCCGTTGTGCTCGCCGGTGGCGACAACTACCGCATCGGCATGGGCGGCGGAGCCGTATCGAGTGTCGATACAGGCCGCTATGCCGGAGCCATCGAGCTCAACGCCGTGCAGCGTGCCAATCCCGAAATGCAGAAGCGTGTGGCAAACCTTATCCGCGCCCTTGCCGAAGGCCTCGAAAACCCCATCGTGTCTATCCACGACCACGGCGCAGGCGGTCACCTCAACGCTCTCTCCGAGCTTATCGAAAGCACCGGCGGCTTCATCGACATCGACGCACTGCCCGTCGGCGACCCGACCCTCTCCGACAAGGAAATCATCGGCAACGAAAGCCAGGAGCGCATGGGCTTCGTCATCAACCCCGAGAATATCGGCATGGTAGAGCGCATAGCCGCCCGCGAGCGCGCCCCGCTCTATGTCGTTGGCAAAACCACCGGCGACAAACGCCTGTCGTTCGGACGCTCGTCGGACGGCTCGCACGCCATCGACCTCGCTGTAGCCGACATGCTCGGCAATCCGCCCAAAACCGTTATCCGCGACACTACGGCAGCTCCCGAATTTGAAGATGCCAAGCTTTCCGACGCCGACATACCCCAATATATCGAAGCAGTGCTCGGCCTCGACGCCGTTGCCTGCAAAGACTGGCTCACAAACAAGGTTGACCGCAGTGTGACAGGCCGTGTGGCCACACAGCAGTGCGCCGGCCAGCTCCAGCTACCCCTCAACGACTGCGGTGTGGTAGCCCTCGACTACCACGGACGCGCCGGCATAGCCACCTCTATAGGCCATGCACCCCAGGCAGCACTTGCAGATGTTGCGGCAGGCTCGCGCCTCGCCGTGGCCGAAGCCCTCACCAACATAGTCGGCGCCGACCTCAACGGCGGTCTTTCGGCCGTTTCGCTCAGCGCCAACTGGATGTGGCCCTGCAAGAACCCCGGCGAGGATGCCGCTCTCTACCGTGCGGTAGAAGCATGCAGCGACTTCGTCTGCAAGCTCGGCATCAACATTCCGACAGGCAAGGACAGCCTCTCGATGACCCAGAAATATCCCGACGGAACAAGCGTTAAAGCGCCCGGCACCGTTATCATATCGGCCGCAGGCGAAGTTTCCGACGTCAAGGCCACTGTTTCGCCCGTGCTCAAACGCACATCGCGCTCGTCGCTCTACTATATCGATTTCAGCGGTTCTGCTCTCGAACTCGGCGGCAGCGCCCTCGCTCAGGCAATGGGCAAAGTAGGCAGCAAGACAGCCGATGTCGACGCCAACCACCTCATCAAGCACTTCGGCGCAGTGCAGCATCTCGTGCACGAAGGCTGGCTCGCCGCCATGCACGACGTCAGCGCCGGAGGTCTTGTCACCGCCCTCCTCGAAATGTGCTTCGCCAACACCGGCGGCGGCATCAATTTCTATACCGACGGCTTCGAGACCGTTCTCAAACAGACCGACCTCGTACGCATTCTCTTCGCCGAAAATCCCGCCGTTGTAATCCAGGTTGAAGACAGATTCAAAAACCGTGTAGAGGCATACCTCGACAGCCTCGGCGCAGTCTACTTCCCCATAGGCGCCGTTGCAAGCGAAAACGTGCTTACAATCTCGCACGGCAAGCAGAATTTCTTCGTATCCGTACCGGCAATGCGCACAATCTGGTATGAACCGTCATACCGCTTCGACCTCATGCAGACAGCCAAGGCATGCGCCGACGAACGCCACGCCAACTTCGGCAAGCAGCCTCTGCGCTACACCGTACCGGCAGCTGTACGCAAGGCTCTCGGCACAAAAGCTCCTGCGACACCCCACAAACCATCGGGCATCAAGGCCGCCATCATACGCGAAAAAGGCGTCAACGGCGACCGCGAAATGGCATACTCGCTCTACTGCGCCGGATTCGATGTCAAAGACGTGCACATGACCGACCTCATGAGCGGACGCGAGACACTCGACGACATCGACATGATAGTATTCTGCGGCGGCTTCTCCAACAGCGACGTTCTCGGCTCCGCCAAGGGCTGGGCAAGCGGTTTCCGCTGGAACGAGACAGCCCGCGAAGCTCTGCGCCGCTTCTACAGCCGTCCCGATACCCTCAGCCTCGGTGTCTGCAACGGCTGCCAGCTCATGGTAGAGCTCGGACTGCTTTCCGGCGGCGCTCTCGGCAACGACATACGTCCCGTCGAAATGCACCACAACCTTTCGGGCAAGTTCGAATCCGAATTCGTATCGATGAAAGTGGTAGACGACAACAGCGTAATGTTCGGCTCGCTCAAAGGCCTTACCGCAGGCATTTGGGTGGCTCACGGCGAAGGCCGCTTCGTCACCACCGATGCTTTCAAGGCTTCGGGAGTGCGTGTGGCAGCCCGCTATGCATACCAGGGCTACCCCGGCAACCCGAACGGCTCGGAAGGCGCAGTCGCCGCCATGTGCTCGGCCGACGGCCGCCATCTTGCCCTGATGCCGCACCTCGAACGCGCCATCTTCCCCTGGCAGTGCGCATGGTGTCCCGACTGGTTGCGCGAGCGCGCGTTTACCCCCTGGCTCCAGGCGTTCACCAACGCTTTCGCATGGCTCAAAAAAGCTAAAAAAGCAGCTTCTAAGTAAGTTATAGGGTCTTGGATTGCAAATTTTAACACAACAGAATCCGCCGTAAAAGTCAAACCTTTTGCTAAAAGATTAAAAAACACTAAATTTGCAGTCCTTTACCTGTATAAACACACGAAACAACATAAAAACAAGATTATGAGTTTGAACATCATTGTGCTTGCCAAGCAGGTGCCCGACACCCGCAACGTAGGCAAAGATGCTATGAAGGAAGACGGCACAATCAACCGTGCCGCCCTTCCCGCAATCTTCAATCCTGAAGACCTTAATGCCCTCGAGCAGGCGCTCCGCCTTAAGGATGCGAATCCCGGCAGCACCGTCACCATGCTCACCATGGGCCTACCCCGTGCCGCCGAAGTAATCCGCGAGGCTATCTACCGCGGCGCAGACAAAGGCATAGTCCTCACCGACCGCGCACTCGGCGGTGCCGATACCCTGGCAACCTCCTACTCCCTCGCCATGGCCGTGAAGAAAATCGGCGACTACGACCTTATCCTCGGCGGCCGTCAGGCTATCGACGGCGACACCGCCCAGGTTGGCCCTCAGATTGCAGAAAAGCTGGGTCTCCCCCAGGTTACATATGCCGAAGAAATCATCTCGGCAGAAAACGGCAAAGTAGTAATCAAACGCCGTCTCGAACATGGCGTTGAGACCGTTGCCTGCCCCATGCCCTGCGTGGTTACCGTCAACGGTTCGGCTGCCGAATGCCGTCCCCGCAACGCCAAGCGCGTCATGAAATACAAACGCGCCGTTTCCACCTCGGAAGCCACTAAACTTTCCGAAGCAGAAGCAGCTATCGTTGCAGCACATCCCGAGCTCACTATTCCCGAATGGGGCGCAGCTTTCGTTGAAGCAGACCCCGCTCAAATCGGTCTTCCCGGCTCGCCCACAAAGGTGAAAGCAATCGAAAACGTAGTCTTCACCGCCAAGGAAAGCCGCCGTCTCGACAACAACGACGGACAGATCGAAGAACTCGTGAAAGAACTCATCGCAAACCACACAATCGGTTAACACCGCTTCCAATCATTTATCACCATGTCAGACAAGAATAACCTCATAGTCTACTGCGAATACGACGAAGGCCGTGTAGCCGATGTAAGCCTCGAACTCCTCACCAAAGGCCGTCAGCTCGCCGACCGTCTCGGTGTGAAACTCGAAGCACTCGTAATCGGCGACAACCTCGAAGGTATCGAAAAGCAGATTTTCCCCTACGGAGCCGACACTGTATATAAGGTAGAAGACCGTCGTCTCTTCCCCTATACTTCCAACCCCCACGCAGCTATCCTCATCAAGCTCTTCCGCGAAATCGAACCGCAGATCTGCCTCATGGGCGCAACCTGCATCGGCCGCGACCTCGGTCCCCGCGTGAGCTCATGCCTCCACAGCGGCCTCACCGCCGACTGCACCGCTCTCGAAATCGGCGACCACAAAGACCCCAAGACCGGCAAGGAATATAGCGAACTGCTCTATCAGATTCGTCCGGCATTCGGCGGCAACATCGTGGCTACAATCGTCAATCCCGACTGCCGTCCCCAGATGGCAACCGTGCGCGAAGGCGTGATGAAGAAAGAAATCCGCAACGCCGAGCACAAAGGCGAGGTAATCAACCTCGACGCCAAGAAATATGTCGATGACACCGATTTCGTTGTTGAAATCATCGACCGCCACATCGAAAAATCGAAAGTCAACATCAAGAACTCTCCCATCATCGTGGCCGGCGGCTACGGCGTAGGCAGCAAAGAAAACTTCCAGCTCCTCTTTGACCTCGCCAACACCCTCGGCGGCGAAGTAGGCGCTTCCCGCGCGGCTGTCGACGCCGGCTTCATCGAGCACGAACGTCAGATTGGCCAGACCGGTGTCACCGTACGCCCCAAACTCTACATCGCCTGCGGCATCTCGGGCCAGATTCAGCACATCGCCGGCATGCAGGAGAGCTCCATCATCATCTCCATCAACAACGACCCCAACGCACCCATCAACACTATCGCCGACTACGTTATCACCGGCGAAATGGAAGAGATTGTGCCCAAACTCATCAAGTACTATAAAAAGAACTCGAAATAATGGCAAATTACTATAACGACAACGCCGCCCTCAAGCACCACCTCCACCACCCCCTGATGGAGAAAATCGTGGCGCTCCGCGAGCGCGACTACACCGACGCCGAAAAGTTCGACTACGCTCCCGTCGACTATGCCGACGCCATGGACAGCTATGAAAAAGTGCTCGAAATCGTGGGCGAAATCTGCGGCGGACGCATTGCCGAAAACGCCGAAGACGTAGACCATCAGGGCGCATCCTGCTCCGACGGCCGCGCACACTATGCCGACAAGACTGTTGAAAACCTCGACCTCTGCCGCAAGGCCGGTCTCATGGGTATGGCCATGCCACGTCGCTACGGCGGCCTCAACATGCCTATCACACCCTATATCATGGCTGCCGAAATCGTCAGCCGCGCCGACATCGGCTTCGAAAACCTCTGGGGCCTTCAGGACTGTGCCGAAACCCTCTATGAATTCGGCAACGAAGAGCAGCGCGCCAAATACATCCCCCGTGTATGCGAAGGCGAGACAATGTCTATGGACCTCACCGAACCCGACGCCGGCTCCGACCTCCAGAGCGTAATGCTCAAGGCAATCCAGAAAGAAGACGGCACATGGGTGCTCAACGGCGTAAAACGCTTCATCACAAACGGCGACAGCGACATTCACCTCGTGCTCGCCCGCTCTGAAGAAGGCACCAAAGACGGCCGCGGCCTCTCGATGTTCATCTACGACAAGCGCAACGGCGGTGTTACCGTACGCCGTATCGAAAACAAGATGGGTATCAAAGGCTCGCCCACATGCGAACTCGTATATAAGAACGCTCCCGCCGAACTCTGCGGCAACCGCCGCATGGGCCTCATCAAATACGTGATGGCCCTCATGAACGGCGCCCGCCTCGGCATTGCCGCCCAGAGCGTAGGTGTAAGCGAAATCGCCTACCGCGAAGCATACCAGTATGCTCTCGAACGCCGCCAGTTCGGCAAGGCAATCATCGAGTTCCCCGCCGTAGCCGAAATGCTCGCCATCATGAACGCCAAGCTTCAGGCATCGCGCTCGCTCCTCTACGAGACAGCTCGCTTCGTCGACATGTACAAACTCTATGAGGACATCGCCCGCGAACGCTCGCTCACACCCGACGAACGCGCCGAAATGAAGCACTACAGCCGTCTCGCCGACGCACTCACTCCCCTGGCCAAAGGTCTCGGCAGTGAATACTGCAACCAGAACGCATACGACTGCATTCAGGTTCACGGCGGCTCGGGCTTCATGAAGGACTATGCCTGCGAACGCGTATATCGCGACGCCCGCATCACCTCTATCTACGAAGGCACAACCCAGCTTCAGGTAGTGGCCGCTATCCGCCACGTCACCACCGGCACCTACAAGGCTCTCATCGACAGCTACGTTGCCGAAGGCATTCCCGCAGAATTCCAGGCTCAGGCCGACATTCTCGCCAAGCTCACCGCCGAATATGAAGCAGCAGTTGCCAAAGTAACAGCTGTTGGCGACAACAAATACCTCGACTTCATGGCTCGCCGCCTCGTCGAAATGGCCGGTTCCATCATCATGGCACACCTCCTGCTCAAGGACGCCAAGACCGATGCCTCTTTCGCCGACGTAGCCACAGTCTACACCAAGTTCGCCCAGGCCGAAGTAGCCCGCCACATCGAATTCATCAACAACTTCGATCCCGCCCAGCTCGCAGCCTACGGCATCAACTAATTCAATTATGAATTATGGATTGAATCCATAATCACAAATATCTATGACAAGCTCCGGACTCACCTCCGGAGCTTGTTTTTTATGGCTTGACCCGAAGCGGAATTGTGCAAGGGATTGGCGGAATTGTGTAAGGTGGGGATTGGGGCGGTTTTGTAATTTTGCGACATGAAGTTACGAAAAGAGTGTAATTTATTGGAAATGAGCGTAGGTTAATTGCTC
>CAMNRO010000067.1 GCA_946553045.1 uncultured Porphyromonadaceae bacterium
TTCCCCTGAGGAGGAGTGAGAAAATGCCCGTTGCACTTCTTATCGGAATTTTTCTTTGTATAAATTTATTAAATTTAGGTCCGACGGTATATTTGAGGTGAAATTTTTTTATTATCTTTGCGTTTGTATAGATAAACATGCGACGCTTAAAGTATAAAATACACCATGAGGGCACCAACATACTGATATCGCTCGCAGCGATATTGGCAGTCATTAACGCCCCGCTCTGGATATGGGTCAGACCCTTGTCCTGGGCCATTGTGTCGACTGCCTTATGCGGTATTTTCTATCTTCTCGTGGTCAACTTCTTCCGTTCGCCGCGCCGCGAATTTCCCGGCGACCCGGTCAACATGGTCGTGTCAGCGGCCGACGGCACCGTTGTCGCTCTCGAAGAGACATTCGAGCCGGAATACCTCAAATGCCGATGCATACAGTTGTCGGTATTCATGAGCGTGCTCAACGTCCATGCCAACTGGTTTCCGGTAGACGGCGAAGTAATATTTTCCCGCCACCATTCAGGACGCTTCATGGCAGCCTATCTGCCTAAATCGAGCACCGAAAACGAGCGTTCCACCGTTGTTATCCGCACCCCCGAAGGCCAGGACATACTCATGCGCCAGATTGCGGGCGCCATGGCCAGGCGCATAGTCACCTACGCGCGGCCCGGCGACGAGGCTTCGATTGAAGACCACATGGGCTTCATCAAATTCGGCTCCAGGGTAGACCTCTATCTGCCGCTCGGCACCGAAATACTCGTAAAAATAGGCGACAAGACAACCGGAGGCGTCACCGAAGTGGCGAAACTCCATCCCAAGGCCAACACAAACACATGACTCACACAAAACGCCCTATAAGTTCATATATTCCCAATACCGTGACGTGCCTCAATCTTCTGTCGGGGTGCGTCGCCGTGTATATGGCATTCAATCTCGACCGCCAGATTGGCTGCGCCACAGGTGCGGTCTGGGCAATGGCTGCCATAGCCGCCGCTGCTCTGTTCGACTTCCTCGACGGCGCCAGCGCACGCCTGCTGCACGCCTATTCCAACCTCGGCAAAGACCTCGACTCGCTTTCCGACCTCGTCAGCTTCGGCGTAGCCCCGGCCATGCTCATGCTCAACACAATGCTGCTCTACAGCGCCACTCCCTGGCTCTGCTTCGCTGCCTTCTTCATACCGGTGTGCGGTGCGCTGCGCCTGGCAATATTCAACAACGACACCGAACAGTCCACCTCGTTCAAGGGCCTCCCCATACCGGCCAACGCCATCTTCTGGATAGGCGTTTACGGCTGGATAAGCCGCTACGGCTACCCCGGCACCGCCGTCATGGTGATACTCATAGTGCTTGTGTCGCTTGCCATGGTAGGACGCTTCAAAATGTTCTCCCTCAAATTCAAGAATTTCGACTTCAGCGAAAACTTCTGCCGCTACGTCATCATCGTGGCAGCGATTGTATTCGTTATCATCTATGGGCTGGCAGGACTGGCGTGGACAATCCTGCTCTACTTCCTGCTGTCGCTGCTGCGCCGCGACCGTATCTGAGCTCCCGGAATTCCTTTTCAACAACTCTCCCGCAGGCTCGGACATCTGTCTGAAAGCCGGTTTTAATCTACAATAATGATATTCATACTTCTACTATTCATATTTTTTATAGTGGTGCCTCTGTTGAGCGCCATGTATAAAATCTGGTCGTTCCGCCGGCGTGTTCGCCGCTTCATGGAAGACCCCTTCGGCCAGAACGCATACGGAGGCACGACAGACTCCTACGGCCGCGAGCCCCGTCAGCGTCAAAGCGTCCGCTCCAAGAAAATACCGCGCGATGTAGGCGAATATGTGGCCTTCACAGAATACGAATCGCAAACCGCCGCCGACTCCGGGCAGGCATCCTCGGGACGCAAGACACGCACCGAGAGCCAGATAACAGATGTAGAATGGGTTGATATAGAAAAATGAGCAGACAATTATTCGATTTTCTGACACGCCTGGCCGAAAACAACGACCGCACCTGGTTCGCCGCCAACCGCGCCGAATACGACACCCTGCGCGCCGACTGGCTCGGCAAGATACAACGCATTATCAACGCCCTTGCCGAAACCGACCCCTTGTACCGCGGCCTGGAGGCATCGAGATGCGCCTACCGCATATATCGCGACACACGTTTCTCTAACGACAAATCACCATACAAGACCTACTTCTCGGCTCTGCTGTCGCCGACGGGCCGACACTGCGACCGCGCCTGCTACTATGTGCACATCGGCGCCGAAGAATGCGCTATCTACGGCGGCGTATGGTGTCCTGAGCCTCCGATGCTGAAAAAACTGCGCCGTGCGATAGTCGACAACATAGAGGAATTCCGCCAAATAACGGAAGCGCCTCAGGTCGAGGAGCTGTTTCCGGGCTGGTATGGCCGCAAACTGAAGACTGCCCCCAAAGGCTACGACCGCGACCACCCCGACATAGACCTCCTCCGCCTGACCGAATTCGGCAAAGAGCACAGGCTCGACCGAGATTTCTTCGACGCGCCCGACTGGCCCGAGAAAATTGCAGCCATGCTTCTGGTGCTCAAACCGATGAACGACTTTCTCAACTACTCCATAGACGAATAAACGCCACAACGTCATGCCACACAAAAGCGATTCGGTAGTCATAATACCGATGTACAACGAAATCGAGAACGCCGCCGCTATCATCGAGGCGGTGCTGGCACTTCCCGTGCCCTTCGATATTCTGGTGATAGACGACAACTCGCCCGATGGCACAGCTGCCGTTGTCAAGGCCAAGATGGCCGAACACCCCGGCCGCGTCGACATCATCGAACGCACAGGCAAACTCGGCCTCGGCACAGCTTATATCACCGGCTTCAAGGAATGTGTGGCCCGCGGCTACGATTTCATCTGCGAGATGGATGCCGATTTCTCGCACAACCCAGCCGACCTGGTGCGCCTGCGCCAGAAAGCCGCCGAGGGTGCCGATGTGGTTGTCGGAAGCCGCTATGTGACAGGCGTAAATGTGGTCAACTGGCCGATGGGGCGCGTGCTCATGTCGTACTATGCGTCGAAATACGTGCGCCTCATCACCCGCATGCCCGTGCACGACACCACAGCAGGCTTCGTGTGCTATCGGCGCCGCGTGCTCGAGGCCCTGCCGCTCGACAAAATCAAATTCAAGGGCTATGCCTTCCAGATAGAGATGAAATTCACGGCCTACAAATATGGCTTCAAGGTAAGCGAAGAGCCTATCATATTTGTGAACCGTGTGCTCGGCACAAGCAAGATGAACAGCGGCATTTTCGGCGAAGCCGTCTTCGGAGTGATTCGTCTCAAATGGAACAGCCTCTTCAAGAAATTCCCCGACTATTCCAAAAGCGATGAGTAAGACACTGATATACAACGCCCGCATTGTCGGAGCGCCGTCGCTGACGCCGCTCACCCCGGGCTGGGTTCTCGTCGAAGACGACAGAATTGCGGCTCTCGGAGCCGGCGACCCTGCCGACAGTATGCGCACAGGAGCCGACGCCATTGATGCTGCCGGAGCAATGTTGCTTCCGGGCCTCATCGACAGCCATGTGCACTTCCGCGAGCCGGGCCTGACTCATAAAGGCACCATAGCCTCCGAAAGCGCCGCCGCCGTCCTCGGGGGCGTCACTTCGTTTATAGAAATGCCCAATACCGTGCCTGCCACCACCGACAAGGCCGCATTTGCCGATAAACTGGAGCGCGCAAAAGGCACTTCGGCCGCGAACTACGGCTTTATGCTCGGCGCTGCCGACGGTGTGATGACCGCTCTCGAGGATATCGACAGGCAGCTCGGCGCCGACCTCCTGCCAGCCGTGAAACTGTTCATGGGCACGACGACGGGAGGCATGGCAATGCCCCGGCCCGACCAGCTCGACCAAATGCTGAGCTACTGCGCCGACAGCGGCATACCCGTTGTCGTACACGCCGAAGACAATGCCATAATAGCCGATAACACCGCCGCCGCCATTGCCCGCTACGGCTCTGCCGAGGCTGTGCCGCTGAGCGAACACAGCTCGATACGCAGCGCCGAGGCATGCCTCAGCTGCGCGCGCCAGGCCATCGACATGGCCCTTTCGAGCGGCGCGCGTCTGCATCTTGCCCACGTCAGCACAGCTGCCGAAGCGGCCCTGCTGCAAGGCGGCACTCCCGAAGGCAAACAGATTACCGCCGAGACTACCCCGATGTACCTCGACGGCGAATTCTGCGACCCCGAAAAACGCACATGGCGCCATAAAATCAATCCGGCCGTCAAGAGCGATGCCATGGAACTGCGCCGGGCTCTCGCCGACGGCCTTATAGACACCATAGCAACCGACCATGCCCCGCATCTCCCTTCCGAGAAGGGAGGAGGCGCCCTCAAGGCAGCCTCGGGAGCTCCGTCGGTGCAGTTCGCGCTGCCCGTAATGCTCGAATATCTCGCGCCGGAGACCATCGTCGAGAAGATGGCAGTGAACCCTGCGGCCATCTTCGGTGTTATGAAGCGTGGAAAGATTGAGGAGGGCTTTTATGCCGACCTCGTCCTCGTTGAAAAATGCTCCCGTCACATTATCGCCGACACCGACGTGGCATCGCCGTGCGGCTGGACGCCCTTCAAAGGCCATGCGGTCTACAACCGGGTAGCCTTCGTGTGGGTCAACGGCAAGATAGCTGTCGCCAACGGCAGCCTGACCGGAACCGCCGCCGGACAGCCCCTGCGCTTCGCGCACAAACAGGGAAAACAAAACCAATAAATTGAAAACCTATCAATTATAAGCTAAAACTTTGTACTACGTAACAAAACGCCTCGAAATATCGGCCGCCCACCGGCTGACTCTCGACTATGAGAGCAAATGCACGTCGCTTCACGGCCACAACTGGATTATAACCGTGCACTGCCGCGCCGAAAAGCTAAATGAAAACGGCATGGTGGTTGACTTCACCGACATAAAGCGAACCGTGCTCGACCGTCTCGACCACCGCTGTCTCAACGATGTGCTCCCGTTCAACCCCACTGCCGAAAACATTGCCCGCTGGGTATGCGAACAGATAGAACACTGCTATCGTGTGGACGTGCAGGAAAGCGAAGGAAACACCGCAAGCTATGAAGTATAAGATAAACGAAATATTCTACTCCCTGCAGGGCGAAGGATACTACGCCGGAACTCCGGCCGTATTCCTCCGTTTTTCGGGCTGCAACCGCGCGTGCGAGTTCTGCGACACCGACTTCAAGGCCTTCACCGAAATGACGGCGGCCGAGATAGCCGAGGCCTGCGCCGCCTTCCCGGCAAGACACCTGGTGGTGACCGGCGGCGAACCCCTCCTGCAGCTCGACAGCGCCCTTCTTCGCGAACTCAAGCTCAAGCACTTCTACGTGCAGATAGAGACCAACGGCTCGCTGCCCGTGCCCCCCGAGGTCGACTGGGTCACATGCTCGCCCAAGGCGGCGCCGTGGGGCATTGACCGCGTCGACGAGCTCAAGATTGTTTTTCAGGGTCAGGACGTGGAAGAAACGGCACGCTTCTTCGACACCCCCAACCGTTTTCTTCAGCCGTGTTCGGGCCTCAATACAGCCGAGACAATAGAATATATACTCTCGCACCCGCGCTGGCGCCTATCGCTCCAGACACACAAGCTGCTCGACATCAGATGAAACACCTGCTGACGATATTCGCCATATGCCTCACCGCCGCGTTGCGCTGCTTCGCGCAGTCCGACACAACGGTCTATTTCGCAAACATTTACCCCGGCTCTGACATCTACGAGCTGGAGGGGCATTCGGCCATACTCGTCGACATCGAAGGCCGCGGGCTTGCCGCATATAACTTCGGCGTTTTCGACTTCGATTCGCCTAATTTCGTCTATCGCTTCGTAAAAGGCGAGACCGACTACATGGCTGTGGCACAGCCGGGAGACTATTTTCTTGACCATTACATACGGCATGGACGACGCGTCGTGGCCCATGAGCTGAATCTCGATGCCGCCCAGAAAAAGCGGCTCATCGACATGCTCAACGAGAAAATACGCCCCGAGAACCGCGTGTACCGCTACAACTATGTGAAAGACAACTGCGCCACGCGCCCTCTCGGCGCCGTCGAGGCCGCTATCGGCGACAGCATAACACTCGCTCCGGCGCCATCGGAAGCGCAGTCGGCATGGCCGGTGACGTTCCGCGGCATAATGCGCCATTATCACCGCAACTATCCGTGGTATCAGTTCGGAATAGACCTCGCCCTCGGCAGCGGCATAGACTATACGCTTTCGCGCCGCGAAATAGCCTTCGCTCCCGCCGAGCTCGACGCCATGCTGCCCAATGCCAAGGCCGGCGACAAAGCGCTCGTTGCACGCAGCATAGCCATCAACGACGCGGCGCCCGACGCCGCTGTCCAGGGGCCTACCCCGTGGTATCTCACCCCGCTTTTCGTGTGCTGGGCATTCTTTGCCCTCACGCTCACGCTGACAATCAGAGACATACGCCGCCGCAAGGTGACCCGCTGGTTCGACGCCGCCTTCTTCGGGCTGCTCGGCCTCACGGGCTGCCTGCTCACGTTCCTCATCTTCGTGTCGGTGCATGAAGCGACATCGCCAAACTGGCTATATCCCTGGCTGAACCCGTTTTGCTTCATTCCGACGATTTTTATCTGGATAAAAAAGGCCAGAACGTTCGTCATGTGCTATCAAATGACTAACTTTGTGGTCTTGTTGGCGCTCTGCGCTCTGTGGCCCTTCCTGCCGCAGTCGGGAAACGCTGCATTCCTCCCTCTGGTCGGAGCCGAACTCATGCGCTCCTTCTCATATATTTATATATCAAAACGAACCTTATGCTGAAACTGAGCCGGTTGAACATACTCATGTCCTTAGTGGCGTCGCTGACGTCTCTAAGCATCAGTGCGGCCTCGCCCCAGTCGCCCAAGCTGCTGGTCGGCATAATGGTTGAAGGCCTCGACGGCGACTGCCTCGAGCTGCTCCGGGGCCAGTTCGGCGAAGGCGGCTTCCGCAGGCTCGAAAACAAGGGTCTGACGATAGCCCAGGCCGACTATGGCTCCTACCTCGACGCGGCAGCAGCGGCAGCCGAGGTGATGACCGGAGCCTCACCGTCGGTCAACGGCATACCCGCCGAATACATCTACGACCCCGAAGCGCGCCGCGGCATAAATATATATGCCGACGCCGCCTCGATGGGCAACTACACCAACGCCTCATACTCGCCCTCGGCACTGAGGGTAAGCACCATAGCCGACGAGGTGCGCATAGCATCGGGCGGCATCAACGTGGTTTATGCCGTTGCGGCCAACCCGGCGGTATCGCTCGCTCTGGCAGGCCATGCAGGCAACAGCGCTCTGTGGCTCGACACCAAGACGGGCAACTGGGCTTCGTCGACATTCTACAAGGAATTGCCCGTGGCCGTGGCCGCCCGCAACCGCATGGCGCCTCTGTCGTCTCGTCTCGACACTATGAACTGGACGCCGTCGATAGCTCCGGCCAACTTCCCGATGCTGCCCGACCACATGACGCGCTATCCTTTCCGCCATGTATTCCCGCGCGGAAACAGCGAGCGGCTCGACATGTTCACATCGTCGCCGCTTGTCAACAACGAGGTCACCGACGTAGCCATCGACATTCTCAGCTCGCTCAAAGTGGGCCAGCACCCGGGAGTGACCGACGTGCTCAACGTTGCCTATACCCTCGAGCCATACACCTACGGCAAGAATCCCGACAACCGCCCGGAAATATACGACGCCTATGTGAAGCTCGACCGCAAGCTCGAACAGCTTTTCAACACCATCGACAGGCGCGTGGGGCTCGACAGCACCATCGTATTCCTTGCCTCCACTCCCCGCCGTCCGGGCAGCCGCCGCGACGAAGAGCGCTGGAACATACCGTACGGCGAGTTCTCCACCCGCAAGGCGGCCTCTCTGCTCAACATCTATCTGATGGCTATCTATGGCAACGGCGACTACGTGGCCGGGTTCCATCGGGGCCAGTTCTACCTCAATCAGAAACAGATAAAAGACCGCGGACTCGACATACGCGCCGTCCGCACCGAAGCAGCCGATTTCCTGTCGAAGATGACAGGCATCGACCGCGTATATACCATCGACGACATCATAGCCGGCCGCGCCGGAGAAAAACCCGAGACTCTGCGCCGCAATACGGTGAAGGAGACTGCCGGCGACCTCATTGTGGACCTCGTGCCGGGATTCGAAATTGTCGATGACCTTACCGACCCGATGGCAAGCAGCGGAGGCGACGTCCACCGTCTTGCCGCAACAACGTCTCCGGCCTTCATCATGGCTCCGGGAATGCCCGTAAGAACCATCGGCACACCCGTAGACGTCCGCGCGATTGCACCTACTGTCGCATCGATACTGCGCATACGCTCGCCCAACGGCGCCGCCGTGCCTCCGATAAGGTAGCTTGGGGCCTGGTGTTTGCTGACCGCAGCCAGTCTGACACAAATATCATACGGAGCAAGACCAATATTGCTGACAATGACGCAAATACTTGTCGGCAAGCGTATTTTTTTGTATTTTTGCGAAATATTAAGAAACTCAGACTTCACAAGCCCATTTTTCTGAAACTTAAGGGGTTTTAAACACCAGACAATACCCCTGAGCGTTTAGCCGGGCTTGCGGAACTTAAATAAAAACAGATATGTCCGTAACTTCATTTCTTAAAAAGATATTCGGCGACAAATCGGTGCGCGACCTCAAGGCGATTCAACCCAAACTAAAGGCTATAAAAGAGGAAATGCCCCGCGTGGCCGCCCTCGACAACGACGGCCTCCGCAACGAAATCGACAAAGTGCGCGCAGCCATCGCCGAGGCCACCGCTGAAGACCGCGCCGCGATTGACAAACTCCGCGAAGAGGTCGAGGCACTGCCCTTCGACCAGCGCCAGCCCCTCTGGGATAAAATCGACGCTCACGAGAAGAGCATTCTCGACATTCTCGAAAAGCAGCTCAACGACCATCTGCCCGTAGTCTTCGCTACCGTGCGCGAGACCGCAAAGCGCTTCGCTGAAAACGACACCATCGTAGTGAAGGCTACCGCCTTCGACCGCGAGCTCGCCGGCCAGGGCCGCGAATTCGTGAGCATCGACGGCGACAAAGCCATCTGGAAGAACCGCTGGATAGCAGGCGGCAACGAAGTGGTGTGGGATATGGCCCACTACGACGTGCAGCTCATCGGCGGTATCGTGCTCCACGAAGGCAAAATCGCCGAAATGGCAACCGGCGAAGGCAAGACCCTTGTGGCTACCCTCCCCGTGTTCCTGCGCTCGCTCTCGGGCCGCGGCGTGCACGTGGTGACCGTCAACGACTACCTCTCCAAGCGCGACTCCGAGTGGATGGGCCCGCTCTACATGTTCCACGGCGCGAGCGTTGACTGCATCGACAAGCACCAGCCCAATACTCCCGAACGCCGCCGCGCATATGAATGCGACATCACATACGGCACCAACAACGAATTCGGCTTCGACTACCTGCGCGACAACATGGCAATGGTGCCCGAAGACCTCGTGCAGCGCAAGCACTACTACGCCATCGTCGACGAGGTCGACTCCGTGCTCATCGACGACGCCCGTACGCCTCTCATCATCTCGGGCCCCGTGCCCAAGGGCGACGACCAGCTCTTCGACATCTATAAATCGAACGTAGAAAAGGTTGTGAAGGCTCAGCAGCGCCTCGTCACATCGATTCTGGCCGAAGCCAAGACCAAACTCGCCTCCGACAACAAGGACGACCAGAAGCAGGGCGCACTCCTTCTCTTCCGCGCCTTCAAGGGTCTGCCCAAGAACAGCGCCCTGATTCGCTTCCTCAGCCAGGAAGGCATGCGCAAGATTCTTCTCGAAACCGAAGCACACTACCTGCAGGACAACGCCCGCGAAATGCCCGAAGCTACCGACCCGCTCTACTTCGTCATCGACGAAAAGAACCGCTCGGTAGAGCTCACCGACAAGGGCCTCGACGAGCTGACGGGCCACACCCAGGACCCCCAGTTCTTCGTGCTCCCCGACATCGCCGCACAGCTCTCCGAACTCGAGCATATCCCCGACCTGGCCGAGCGTCAGGCCCGCAAGGACGAACTCATGGCCGACTATGCCGTCAAGGCAGAGCGCGTGCACACCGTCAACCAGCTCCTCAAGGCCTATACCCTATTCGAGCGCGACACCGAGTATGTGGTTGACGAGAACAAGGTGAAAATCGTCGACGAGCAGACCGGCCGTATCATGGAAGGCCGACGCTACAGCGACGGTCTCCACCAGGCCATCGAAGCCAAGGAAGGCGTGAAGGTGGAAGCCGCGACACAGACTTTCGCAACCATCACCCTGCAGAACTACTTCCGCATGTACCACAAGCTCGCAGGTATGACCGGTACCGCCGAGACCGAAGCAGGCGAGCTCTGGGATATCTACAAGCTCGACGTTGTCACCATACCCACCAACCGCCCCATAGCGCGCCTGGATATGAACGACCGCGTCTACCGCACCAAGAAAGAGAAATACAAGGCTGTAATCGCCGAAATCGTGCGTCTGGTGGGCGAAGGCCGCCCCGTGCTCGTCGGCACCACCTCGGTTGAAATCTCCGAGCTCCTCAGCCGCATGCTCGACATGCAGAAGATTCCCCACCAGGTGCTCAACGCCAAGCTGCACCAGCGCGAGGCCGAGGTTGTTGCCCTGGCTGGCCGCAAGGGCTGCGTGACCATCGCCACCAACATGGCCGGCCGCGGTACCGACATCAAGCTCACCCCCGAGGTGAAGGCAGCAGGCGGTCTTGCCATCATCGGCACCGAGCGCCACGAATCGCGCCGCGTCGACCGTCAGCTCCGAGGCCGTTCGGGCCGTCAGGGCGACCCGGGTTCGTCGGTGTTCTTCGTATCGTTCGAAGACCCCTTGATGCGTATGTTCGCAACCGACAACGTAGTGCGCATGCTCGACCGTCTCGGCCTCAAGGAAGACGAAATGATTGAGCACAAGATGGTGAACAACGCCATCGAAAAGGCTCAGAAGCGTGTCGAAGAGAACAACTTCGGTATCCGTAAGCGCCTCCTCGAGTTCGACGACGTGATGAACAAACAGCGTACATACATCTACGAGCGCCGCCGCCATGCCGTGCTCGGCGAACGTATTGGCGTCGACATCATCAACATGCTCTACGACACCGTCGAGAACATCATCGTCAACTACGAGAACGCCGCCCAGTACGACGACCTCTGCACCGAAATCTTCAAGGTGCTCGCCATCGAGGCTCCTTTCACCGAAAAAGAATATGCCGAACTCGACCGCGAGGAGAAAATCAACCGCCTCCACGACGCTGCCGTAGCCGCCCTCGACCGCAAGAGCGGCCATATCCGCGACGTTGCCATGCCGGTGATATCGCAGATGGCCGAAAACACCGACTACGACGGTCTTATCCTCGTGCCCATCACCGACGGCAAGCGCGTGTTCAATATCCGCACCGACCTGCGCA
>CAMNRO010000068.1 GCA_946553045.1 uncultured Porphyromonadaceae bacterium
TTTTTAGCCAGTTTAGACTATAAAGAGAGACTGCCCAAACTTGTTAGACAGTCTCAATTTTTTTGTATTGACCGAGTCGCAATCAGCGGAGAGGCTTGTATTCCACAAACGCTTCTATCGCTTCATAAGAGGCTAATCCGAGACCCTCGTAAAGCTGAGCTGTGGCACGGTTGCGGTCTTCGGCACGCTGCCAGAACAGACGGTCGTCATCGCCGAGGAATGGTGCATTCTCCATCTGACTCTGGTGCTTGAGAATAGAATTACGTTTGAATCGAAGTTCTTCCGGGCTTATAGGCACAGCCATCTCTATATGGTCGATTTCCCATTCGGCCCACGCACCACGATACATCCATATGCGGCATTCCTTCATCCAAGGCTCGTCCTTGAGTTCATCGATTGCAGCGAGCACTGCATCGGTGCATACTTTATGAGTGCCGTGCGGGTCGGCGAGGTCTCCTGCGACGAATATCTGATGCGGTTTTACGTCTTCGAGAAGCTTCTTAACAATATTGACGTCGCGCTCCGAGAGGTCTCCCTTTTTAATGGTGCCGGTCTCATAGAAAGGCAAGCGAAGGAAATGTATATTCTGAGGCTTCACTCCGATATAGTTGCACGCTATCGTCGCCTCTGCCTGGCGAATCATTGTCTTAATCTCGCGAATATCAGGAGTATCTGTCTCGCCTGCTTTTTTCTGCTTGAGAAATTCGTGGACTTCGCCCGACAGCTTTTTATAGCCGTCAACATCGAAACCGAACGCCGGAGCTATCTTGTCCATCATCAGGAAATAGCGAACCATATCTTCATCGCCCACAGCGATATTGCCCGAAGTCTCATAGGCTACATGTACATCATGTTTCTGGTCGACAAGACGTTTAAGCGTTCCGCCCATAGAAATGACATCGTCGTCAGGGTGGGGAGAGAATACTATCACACGCTTAGGATATGGTTTAGCACGCTCTGGGCGATATGTATCGTCGGCATCCGGTTTACCTCCGGGCCAGCCGGTGATAGTATGCTGCAGCTCATTGAAAACCTTGATATTCACATTATATGCCGAACCGAAGAGAGCGAGAAGCTCACCAAGGCCCCAATCATTATAGTCCTTGTCGGTAAGTTTGAGAATTGGTTTTGAGGTTTTGTCGCACAGCCATACTATTGCTCGGCGAATCAATTTATCATCCCATTCACACGATGTCACTTTCCAGGGGTGGCTTATTCTGGTGAGGTCTTCAGCAGCCGGAAGGTCTATGACAAGTTTTACATGCGGATGACCCTGCAGCAACGAAGCCGGAACGGCAGGCGTAGGATCATTTTCGACAGCTTTTCTGACTATTGAAGCACTGTTTTCGCCCCATGCCATAGTTAGGACTCGCTTGGCGCTGCGAAGATTTGCCACACCCAGAGTGATTGCCGTAGTAGGAGCAAGGTCGCAATTATAATTTTTGCCTATTGCATGGCGCAATTCATTTCCAAGCAACACCAGGCGGCAATAGCTTGCTTCAGGAGCACCGGCTTCATTGAATCCGATGCAACCGTGGGGGCCAACCTCGAAGACTGCGACGTCAATTCCGCCCTCATCGGCTATCGCCTGCTCGTATGCCTGGCAATACTCATACATCGTCTCTTTTGTAATCTCGGGATTGATGGTACGAATATTGCGTTCCTTTATGTCGATATGGTCAAGAAGAACCTCTCTCAGACGTTTAAGCACCGACGGTCCTTCCGGCTGAAGCGGAAAGAATTCATCGATTATATATATCACAACATCTTTGAAACTTACAGCCCCATCTTTGTATAATTTTATAAGACTGGAGTATGCGCGATGAGTGCTCGAGCCGGCACCAAGAGCAAGAACGCATTTACCTTTGCGGGCAACATAGCGGTTGATATAGCGTGCCATTTCTGAAGCGACGAAATCACCGCCATCAGAAGCTGTCTCAAAAATCTGTGTAAAAAGTTTTTCTTCGCGACGCAAAGCAGCGAGCTCAATTTCATTGTCAGGATTATAATAGCGTTTGGGAATCCTGTCAAGCTTTATCTGCGAGCTTAAGTCGGTTTTCATGATAATTGTTGTCTTTATTGTGTATTTGTCAGTATGCTTTTCTGATTTACTCAGCAAAGGTAATAATTATTTTATAGTTAAGGTTGCACTTGTTGCATTTTTTATGACATTAAAAAGACATTATACTCCGATTGAATTAATAATCACAAGATTCGCTCAGTAAAAGTGCTCTTGATGTCATTTTGGCCGCAAGCTAAAAAGCATCATCGAATACTATTCTGTCACGCATGTGTACAATGTGGTTTGCAAATTTTCCTAACTTTGTCATAAATAAAAAATGAGCCTTAATGAATACCTTTCATCTTGCCATTGATCTTGGCGCCACAAGCGGCAGAGCCATTCTCGCCACATGCAACGGACACCATATAGAAAGTAAAGAAATATCCCGCTTCCAATACCCCATGCTTCCGATTGCAGGACATCTGTTCTGGAATCTCCCTCTGATATATGAAGAGATTGTAAAAAGTATGACTCTGGCAG
The DNA here is from genome assembly GCA_946553045.1 of uncultured Porphyromonadaceae bacterium. Lineage (GTDB taxonomy): Bacteria > Bacteroidota > Bacteroidia > Bacteroidales > Muribaculaceae > CAG-873. The sequence goes on from CAMNRO010000068.1 coordinate 2,543, forward strand.
CTGAGATGCTCGATGAATCCGGCAGGCATCTCGACTCTATCGGAATCGATTCCTGGGGCTGCGACGTTGCCTTCTTCCATAAGGACGGTTCGATAGCCGGACTCCCCTATTGCTACAGAGACCCCCACACACGGGATGCCTCCAAAATATATTGCGATGCTTTCGACAAAGAAAAGCTCTATGCCAGCACCGGCATTCAGTTTATGGACTTCAATACAATCTTTCAGCTCCATACACTCCGACGAGCCAATGCTCCCGTTATTGATGCAGCTGATAAGATTCTGTTCATACCCGACGCTATTGCATATATGCTCACCGGACATGCCGTTACAGAATTTACGGTTGCGTCCACATCTCAGATGCTCAATCTCTCGACGGGCGATTTCGACACCGATATTCTTGACAACCTGAAATTATCCCGCGATAAATTCGGCCCTATGGTAAGACCTGGCGAAAGAATTGGCATTCTCTCAGCCGAATTGCAGCGCGCTACGGGCCTTGGCGCTGTTCCTGTGATTGCCGTTGCCGGCCATGACACAGCTTCTGCCGTAGCCGGCATACCGACCCCCGACAACGACTACGCATATCTGAGTTGCGGCACATGGGCTCTTCTCGGCATTGAATCCGACTCCTACAACGTAAGCGACGAAGCCTTGAAATACAACTTCACAAACGAAGGAGGCATAAACGGAACGACCCGATTCCTTAAAAATATATGCGGTATGTGGATTTTCGAGCGCGTACGCAAAGAACTGGGCATGGAGCATATCAACGTGGGCGACCTCGCAGCAAGCTGTCATGACTCCGACTGCGAAACCCTGATAAATCCAGACGACTCATCATTCGCCAATCCCGAGTCAATGACAGAAGCCATAAAACGCTACTGTCTTTCGCACTCGCTAACGCCTCCGGCAAGCAGTGCCGATTACGTACGGGTCATTTTCAGGAGCCTCGCTACCCGCATAGCAGAAGTTCTTGACCAACTACGCTCTGTAAGCCCCAAAGACATCAAACGCCTCCATGTAATAGGCGGAGGTTCCAAGAATGAACATCTGATGAAAATGCTTGCACAGACAACAGGGCTGCCTGTAGTCGCGGGGCCGGCAGAATGTACAGCCCTGGGCAACATACTTGTACAGATTGGAGCGATAGACACTTCATGTACTCCCGCTCGTCTGCGTCAGATAACAATCGATTCCTGTAACACTAAAACTTATAAACCTTAATAGACTATGAAAGAAAATCAAATTATCAAATCCTACGAAATAGCTCGGGAACGCTATGCGGAACTCGGCATAGATACCGATAAAGCCCTCGAAACTCTCCAGAAAGTGCAGCTGTCGCTCCACTGCTGGCAGACCGACGACGTCCAGGGGTTTGAATCTGCCGGAGAACTCACCGGAGGCATTCAGGTAAACGGCAACTATCCAGGAAAAGCACGAAATATCGATGAGGTTCGCGCCGACCTCGTCAAAGTCTGCTCGCTCCTTGGCGGCAGCCACCGTGTGAATCTCCACGAGATATATGGCGAATTCGGAGGTAAAAAAGTTGACCGAAATGAGGTTGAGCCGGCTCATTTCCAAGGCTGGATAGACTGGGCAAAAGAAAACGGACTGAAACTCGACTTCAACTCAACCTCTTTCTCTCACCCTCTGTCTGGCTCCCTTACTCTCAGCAATCCCGACAAAGCTGTACGCGATTTCTGGATTGAGCACACACAGCGTTGCCGCACTATTGCCAACGAAATGGGCCGTCAGCTCGATGACAGCTGTATCTTCAATCTGTGGGTACACGACGGACAGAAAGAAATGACGGTCAATCGTATGCTCTACCGCTCTATAATGAAAGAAAGCCTCGACACAATCTATAAGGTTGAGCACAAACACATGAAAGACTGTCTCGAATCGAAAGTATTCGGCATAGGCCTCGAAGCATTCACTGTTGGCTCAAACGATTTCTACACAGCTTACTGCGCTCAGAACAATAAAATAGTAACTCTCGACACAGGACACTTCCACCCGACAGAGGTTGTTGGCGACAAGGTATCGTCCATACTCCTTTTCTGTCCGGAAATAATGCTGCATGTAAGCCGTCCGATGCGCTGGGACAGCGACCATGTGACTCTCATGGACGAATCGACACTCGAACTCTGCATGGAAATTACCCGCTGCGGAGCTCTCGACCGTGTCCATATCGGGCTCGACTATTTCGATGGCTCAATCAACCGCATTGGCGCTTACGTCATTGGTGCACGTGCGACTCAGAAATCCGTTCTGCGCGGCCTTCTTGAACCTGTCGCCACACTTAGCGAGCTTGAACTGACAAACCGCAACTTCCAGAAGCTCGCACTCATGGAAGAAGCCAAGGCAATGCCGTTCGGAGATGTATGGAACATGTTCTGTCTCCGCAACAACATTCCGGCAGGACATGACTTTATCAAAGAAATCGAACGCTACGAAGCTGAAACAACATCGAAACGCCAATGATTCTTATCGGCCTGTACATAATTGCGGTGGGTGCGTTCTGCCAGTCGAGCAGCTATGTGCCCATCAATAAAATCAAGTCATGGAGCTGGGAGACATTCTGGCTTGTTCAAGGAATCTTCGCATGGCTCGTTTTTCCTCTGGCAGGAGCCTTGCTTGCCGTGCCGGAGGGAGAATCCTTAGTGGGCTTGTTCCTGTCCAATCCTGAAGCCAGCCTCGCCACAATCGGCTATGGCGCTCTCTGGGGTGTGGGAGGCCTCACATTCGGACTATCCATGCGCTATCTCGGTGTTGCGCTCGGCCAGTCGATATCGCTTGGCACATGCGCGGCTCTCGGCACAATTCTTGCGCCTGTCTTCACCGGTCGCGCCGCAGATATCACGACTTCTGTAATCATCGGAGTGGTGGTAACACTCACCGGCATAGCCATTATAGGATTGGCCGGTTCGATGAAAGCAAAGACTGCCGACAGTGAAAGTTCTGTCAAAGAATTCAACTTCACAAAGGGTATCAGTGTGGCTCTTCTGGCCGGTTTCATGAGCGCGTGCTTCAACATCGGTCTCTATGCCGGCGCACCGCTCCATTTCGACAATGTCAACCCTCTGTTTGCCACTCTTCCGGCAACGCTTCTGGTAACACTTGGCGGTTTTGCGACCAACGCCGCATACTGCCTCTATCAGAATAAACGAAACAGTTCCTGGTCTGACTATGCCGCAAAACCGTCTTTATGGGTCAATAATCTCCTGCTCTGCGCACTGGCCGGTGTTCTATGGTACAGCCAGTTCTTCGGACTCGCCATCGGCAAAGGATTCCTTGAGGATTCCCCGGCACTGTACACATTCGCATTCTGCATTCTTATGGCTCTCAATGTCACCTTTTCCAATGTATGGGGCATTATCCTTAAAGAATGGAAAGGATGCTCAAACAAGACAATCGCCGTACTCGTCGTTGGCCTTATCGTTCTAATAATTTCATCATTCCTACCTCAGATAATATGAGTGTTCTTGAAAACAACCCGGCGCTAAGCGCCGAAATAAATCTCGTAGCAGAAGCCGCAGGCTATCTTTGGCAAAAAGGATGGGCCGAACGAAACGGCGGCAATATAACTGTCAATATCACCGACAATGTAGACAGCGCATTAAAAGACAAAGAACCGATTGCAGGCCCTTTCCCTATCGGCAGCACCCTGCCGCACCTTAAAGGATGCTGGTTTTTCTGCAAAGGCACAAACCGACGCATGCGCGACCTTGCACGCCGTCCGATGGAAAACGGCTCGATAATCCGTATAACCGACGATTGTGCCCACTATGAGATTGTGGCTGATAAGCCCGTAATGCCGACATCGGAGCTACCCTCCCATCTTGCCGTGCACAACTATCTCATAGCTAAAGGCTCGCCATATAAAGCCTCATTGCACACTCACCCTATAGGACTTGTGGCCATGACCCACAACCCGGCATTTCTTGAAAAAGACGTGCTGACCAATATCCTTTGGAGCATGATTCCGGAAACCAAGGCATTCTGCCCGCGAGGCCTTGGCATCGTTCCCTACAAGCTTCCCGGCTCATGTGAACTCGCCGAAGCGACCATAGCCTCTATCGACGACAACTACGACGTCGTGGCATGGGAAAAACATGGCGTATTCGCAGTTGACACCGATATCATGTCGGCCTTCGACCAGATTGACGTCCTCGAAAAAGCGTCCGACATCTACCTGCATGCCCGTGCCATGGGCTTCGTGCCCGACGGCATGTCGCAGGCTCAGATGCAGGAAATATCCACAGTTTTCAAGCTTCCTAAATAAGCTGTTACTCAAACCACAAACAGCCGGCAAATCATATTTGTCCGGCTGTTTTGCCACATAATCTTTTTCAAGCTACAAATAGTAAAAACATGAAATATAGTGTAATCACAGCTATCGCCTGCGCTGCATTGCCGGCAATGTTCGCAGCCTGCACGTCCAAGACAGTTACCGAACAGGACTACACTCAGTATGTAGATCCGACAATAGGCACCGGCGACCACGGCCACGTTTTCCTTGGAGCGAATGTGCCATTCGGCATGGTTCAGCTTGGGCCGTCCCAAATTGTAAAAGGCTGGGACTGGTGTTCCGGCTATCACCAATCGGATTCCACTCTGCTCGGCTTCAGCCATACACATCTGAGCGGAACAGGAATTGGCGACCTGGGAGATATCCTGATGCTACCTATGACGCACGTAGCCGATTCGATGGCTGTTTTCTCTCACAAAGATGAAGAATGCCGTCCCGGATATTATAGCGTACTTCTCCGAAACTCCGGTATCAAAGCCGAGCTCACAGCTACAACCCGGACAGGCTTACACCGGTATTCCTATCCAGCAGACACAGACACTGCCTTCCTGAGACTTGACCTCGGCTACGGTATTGGTTGGGATTCACCGACCAAAAGCGAGATAAAGCTCGTAAACGACAGTACAGTCGAAGGTTATCGCCACTCCACCGGCTGGGCTAAAGACCAACGCATTTATTTCACCGCAATATTCTCACGACCAGTCAGCGCTATAACGTTCAATAACGATTCGATTAAGGCAACAGCCGTACTCGCTTTTAGCGACGTTGACGAGCCGCTGTTGGTGAAGACAGGCATATCGCCCGTCAGTATCGAGAACGCAGAAAAGAATCTCGTAGCCGAAGCCGGTAATCTCGCATTCGATACAGCGGCAAAAAACGCGCGTCTTGCATGGAATGAAAAACTCGGCAAGGTCAAAATCAAGACTTCTAAAGAACAGGATAAGCGTAAATTCTATACAGCTCTATATCATACGATGTTTGCTCCTGCCGTTTTCAGCGATATAAACGGAGACTACCGCGGAGCCGACGGCAATATCCACAACACAGACGGCAAGTTTGAAAATTATACAATTTTCTCTCTTTGGGATACATACAGAGCAGCCCACCCGCTCTCTACCTTGATTCATCCCGAACTCCAGGCTGATTACGCCAACACCTTCATCAACATCTACCGCCAACAGGGCAAACTGCCTGTATGGCATCTGCATGGCAACGAAACAGACTGCATGATAGGTAATCCTGGTGTGATTGTTCTTGGCGATCTTCTGGCAAAAGGTTTCGTCAGCGACAGCACGGGAGCCTATGAAGCCATGAAAGCCTCTTGTATGCTCGACGAACGCTCTATAGGAGCACTCAAAACCTACGGTTATATCCCCTACGACGCCCCCGACTGCAACGAAAGCGTTGCAAAAGGCATGGAATATGCCATTGCCGATGCCGCACTTGCAAAAGCAGCAGCCCTGACCGGCAACGAAGAAGACCACGCCATATTCTGCGAGCGCGCAAAGGCTTACAAACACTATTTTGACTCTTCGACGGGCTTCATGCGAGGCAAATCGACCGATGGCGCTTTCCGAAACGAGACTTTTAATCCTTTCGCCACCACACATCGCGCCGACGACTACTGCGAAGGCAACGGCTGGCAATATGTATGGCTTGTGCCTCATGATCCTCACGGACTTATTGGCCTGTTCGGCTCGGACGAGGCTTTTACCTGCAAACTCGACTCTCTGTTCACAGTGGAGAGCAATCTCGGCGAAGGTGCTTCGCCTGACATCAGCGGTCTTATCGGCCAGTATGCCCACGGCAACGAGCCAAGTCATCACACCATCTATCTCTATAACTATGCAGGCCAGCCATATAAGACAGCCCCTCTGCTGCGAAAAGTAATGAACGAACTATACAAAGACGAACCGGCCGGATTATGTGGCAATGAAGACGTAGGCCAGATGTCGGCCTGGTTTGTTCTCTCGTCCATGGGAATCTATCAGGTTGAGCCGACAGGCGGCAGATTTGTATTCGGCAGCCCTCTATTCGATTCCGCTACAATAAATGTAGGATACGGCTGCACTTTCGAAATCCGCGCTACCAACAACTCTGATAACAATATTTACATTCAGAGCGCAAGACTCAACGGCGAGCCCTACTATAAATCATATATCGACTACGCACTCATAAAGAACGGCGGAGTCCTCGAATTCGAAATGGGGCCCACTCCCTCCGAAACATTCGGCATCGAACACGACGCAAGACCGTAAACCAAGCCGCTCGCCTCTGTTCAGATAACGAAGATATACAAGCCCAAATTTTTATCATTTTTTGTGGCTGGCGAACGTAAAGTGCGGAAGAAATGTTGTAATTTTGGACAATCAACGAATATGAAGAAGGATTCAGACACCAGCAAGCAAGGACGCAGTGCTTCCATTGTGGAAAAGGCATTGAGTCTATGGACGTATTTTAACTCCGGGATATGGAGTGATACGCGCCACAGCTGGTGGATGAATGCCCTGCGGACTCTGAATCTTTCTATTAATTCTTTTCTGAACCGCGACATCCAGTCGCAGGCATGCGCCATGACTTACCGGACAATGCTTGCGGTGGTTCCTGCTCTCGCCATGCTTATCGCAATCGGACGAGGTTTCGGAATACAGAATGTTCTGGAAGAGGAACTTTACAAGCTGTTCCCGGCACAGCATTATGCTATAAAATATGGGATACAGTTCGTCGACACATATCTTAAGCAGAGTTCGGAAGGTCTCTTCGTCGGAGTCGGCATCGCGTTTCTGCTATGGACGCTGATATCTCTTATCAGCAATATGGAAGACACATTCAATCTCATATGGGGTCAGGTGCCAAGCCGAAGCATATGGCGTAAAATCACGGATTATACGGCAATGCTTCTTATACTTCCGGTGCTGTTGATATGTGCGAGCGGCATTTCTCTCTTGCTCAGTTCGACTCTGAATTCTATCTTCCATTTCGAATTCATGACTCCGGTTATTTCGATATTGCTCGAAGTGGCATCGTGGATTATGACATGGTTGTTTTTTGCAGCGATATATCTGCTCTTGCCTAATACCAAAGTTAAGATAAAGAATGCTCTTATCTCCGGTGTACTTGCGGGAAGTGCATTTATTCTGCTCCAATGGTTATTCGTATCAGGAACGCTTTATGTGACCCGCTATAATGCCATCTATGGCTCTGTCGCTTTTCTGCCTCTTATGCTGATATGGATGCAGCTCGCATGGGTCATCTGTCTCGCAGGAGCTGTCATCTGCTATTCGTCGCAGAATGTATTCGCATTCAGCCTCGACCGCGAAGTGGCCTCAATTTCCATAGGCTACCGTTGGAAAGCTATTATGGCAATATGCACCATCGTGACACACCGTTTTATCAACGAACAGGGACCTGCGACAGCCCGTGACTTAATGGAGGCATACGAACTCCCGGCGCGAATGGTGACAAATGTGACCGATTTACTATGTCGGGCCGGTATATTTTCGCGTGTATTGCTGCCGGACAGCAAAGACGTATATGGGTATCAACTGGCGATAGACCCGTCTGTGCTGAGTGTCGGTGTTCTTGCCCGCAAGATAGACCGCACCGGCACTGCGAATTTTGTGCCTGAATTCGAAGAGAATTTTCCGGGAATTGAGTCTGCCGCAGAAACTATAGGCAGCTCTTTTCTTGAAAAAGCCGACACAATACTGATACGCGACCTCAAGATTAAGGATAAAACTATTCAACACCCTATAAAACCGATATAATGAAAAAAGTAATTGCAACAACCGCCGCTCCCGGCGCTATCGGCCCCTACAGCCAGGCCATCGACACAGGCTCTTTCGTATATGCTTCTGGCCAGATACCCATCAACCCCGCAACCGGCGAAATACCCGAAGGAATCACTGCCCAGACCAAGCAGTCGCTCGCCAATGTATGCGCTATTCTCGAAGCTGCAGGTCTGACAGTAGACAATGTCGTAAAGACGACCGTATTCCTTTCCGACATGGCAAACTTCGGCCCCATGAACGAAGTATATGGCACAGTTTTCACCGAACCCTACCCTGCCCGTTCTGCAGTGGCCGTACGCGAACTTCCGAAAGGCGTTCTCGTAGAAATCGAAGTAATCGCCGCCAAATAGTTAGCCTCCCAATTATCACTAACATAAAAAAGAGACTGTCTAACAACCAAAGTTAGGCAGTCTCTATTTTATACACAA
>CAMNRO010000069.1 GCA_946553045.1 uncultured Porphyromonadaceae bacterium
CCCCCTATCGAAGCCCGGAAGGCCCAGTGCCCTCCGGGCTTCTTTTTTATATCTCTATTCATAATTACTAATCGCGCAGCAGCGCGATAGACAAAGACAATAAATAATCCGCAGAGAGGCGAGTCTGCTCGCTACGCTGCGGATTTGCTATGGTTGTTGGTAGCTTTCTTATGTGTAGGCTCGAGCTAACGCCTGAAGTGCTTGTGCGCAATAGTCGGAGATAGCAGTGGCGTATTAAGCTAAGTGCCAGTGCTGGCTAAATGGAGTTGTTTGGCGCGATGAAACAGCACGGCGCATTTAATTCTTCTTATTAGATGCTGTTTTCAGGCTCTTCTTGGCGATGAGAAGACACCGCTTGAGTGTTTTGAAGATTCCATGCTTGATGGATCTGAGCGCGGTTATGTTCGGCTTTGTGTGGCGTCTGTGGCGAAGAGGAATATTGATATTGAAGGCGAGCAAGCTCGCCGCTACTTATACGAAAAGAGGAGGGCCTCGATGGCTCTCCTCTTTGTATTTGGGGTATCTTCTATGATCAGAAGGCTACTTTTGTAGTTTTGCTGCCCTGGCGGCGGATAAAGATACCGTTCTCGGGATTTTCTACGCGGATACCCTGGAGATTGTAGTATTCAACAGGAGCATTCTCATCAGCAACGATACCATCGATACCTGTTGTCTCGCCTTCTGCAAGCACGAGGTTGGTGCCATCAGATTCGAGGTGCCAGTCGGTAGAGGCAATGTTGAATTTGGAAGCGTCGGTGCTGCCGTTTACAATTATCTGGCCGGCTGAGGGTGTATAGCCGCTAAATTCAATATTGTAGGGAGTCGTGTTGGTAAGTTCATCGTCGGCATAGATGATGCTCTGAGCTCCTACAAATTGAACTGCCGGAATAACGTTATTCTGAGATATATGGAGACGGCCATTATTGGCGAGGCATACAAGCCCAGTGCAGTTTTCTACAAGAACGTTGGTCATGTAGAGATTTCTGCCAGATTTTACATAGAAGAGATTTTGTGTTGTGACGCTGTTTGCAATAGTCACATTATTAAGCGTAAGGTTTGCATTGCCTACTTCAATCTCGTTTTTGCTGTTTGCTTTGTTGTTGGCATCGATAACAAGATTTTCGAGAGTGAGGTGCTTGCCGCTCATCTGGTTGAACAGAATGTTGTTTGTAAAGTTGCGGATAATTTTCACTTCGGAGTTAGCGCCTTTGAGCGTGAGAGGTTTCTCAATATTCTGGCGAGCATTGAGTGTGATGTCTTCGAGAAGCACGAGAACATCATTATCAGCAGCTTCAAGGTAGGCAGCTTCGAAAGAGGTGTATGAAGCTCCGGTAGTTTCGTTGGACACAATGTTTTTAGCGAGGTCAAGAACAAGGTTGCCATTGTTGTTCACAAGGGAATAACCTTCAGGCGCGTTTCCAAGTGTAAAGTTAGCAATATCTCCGCCAGCGACAACAATACGTCCAGCGTTGTAATTCTGGAGGAATACATTTACTTTGCCGGTGAAGTCAGATGCATTCATGCGGTATGTATTTTCAATGTAGACATTGTATTCTCCAGTGCCAGTTACAGTAAGGCGGTCGTTGGCGCCAACAAGTACAGGATAGATGTTTTCCGCATATGTGCAGTTTTCGAAGGATACGTTGTTTAGAGTAGTATAACCTTTTACTGTGACAGTGCGGTTGCCGGTCTGATTTACATTCTCGAATTTGAAATTTTCCAGAGTGAGGCGTTTGTTCGAGGAGCACTCGAAAGCAGCTGCGTTTGCTGCAACGTTGTTGCCGTCGTATGTGAGGTTCTTGAAGGTGACGGTAGCGTTGATAAGAAGCATTGCTTTGGGCACCTTTTCAGCGATGATTTTAATATCGGGGTTTGCGCCTTCAACGGTAACGTCGTTGGCAAATGCGATACGGTCGTTGATAGTCACATCGGAGTTGATGGTGATAGTGGAGCCAGCTCCGGCAGCAGCAACTGCTTCGGCGAGGGTTGCATAATTGGTTGAGCCGACAGTAACCTGGGCTTGGGCGCCAAGGACTGTGAGGAGGCCGAGGGCGAGTGAGTAGAGTTTTTTCATGTAAATGTGTTTTTATGGGTTTACATTTTATATACGATGAAATTTTGGGTGGCACTCAATGAGTTTCGCATTTTTTTATAAAAAAAGCCCAATCTGGCTCGACCGGGCAAGGAATAGGAAAAATGGTGGTTTATTTTGTGCGGGCTTCGGCAACGTAGCCGAGAGCTTCGCGGCATTTGTCGGTGATGTACTGCCAGTCGGCAGCGGCGACGCGGTCTTTGGGGAAGAGTTTGGAGCCCATGCCTACGCAGTAGACACCGGCTTTGATCCATGATTCGATGTTTTCGCGTGTGGGTTCTACGCCGCCTGTGACCATGAGTTTGCTCCATGGCATGGGGGCAAGGAGGCCTTTGACGAATTTTGGCCCGAGAACGTCGCCGGGGAATACCTTGCAGAGGTCGCAGCCGGTTTCCTGTGCGGCGCCGACCTCGGATATGGTGCCGCAGCCGGGAGTGTAGGGCACGAGGCGGCGGTTGCATATGCGGGATATTTCGGGATTGAAGAGTGGGCCTACTACGAAGCACGCGCCGAGCTGTATGTAGAGCGCTGCTGTGGCGGGGTCAACGACCGAACCGACGCCGAGTGCGAGTTCGGGGCATTCGACTGCGGCGTACTTGACGAGTTCGCCGAAGATTTCGTGAGCGAAGTCTCCTCGGTTTGTGAATTCGAAAGCGCGGACGCCTCCGTCGTAGCATGCTTTCACCACATTTTTTGCGGTTTCGAGGTCTTTGTGGTAGAAGACGGGCACCATGCCGGTAGCCCCAATTTTGGCCATGACGGCCTGCTTGTCAAATCGTGCCAAGTCTGTTATAATTAATAATTTATAATGAATAATTAATAATTGATAGAACTGTGCGAAATAATAATTCTACATTATTAATTCTTAATTCTCAATTATCGTTGGACGCGGCCGTTGGCGTTACCGCCGGCGAGGGCTTCGACTTCGGCTGCCGTGACGAGGTTGAAGTCGCCGTTGATGGTGTGCTTGAGGGCAGAGGCGGCCACGGCGAATTCGAGTGCTTCGGCCTGGTTTTCCTTGGTGAGGAGACCGTGGATAAGACCGCCGGAGAAGCTGTCGCCGCCGCCGACGCGGTCGATGATGGGATTGATGTCGTAGCGCTTGCTGACGTAGAAGTCTTTGCCGTTATATATCATCGCCTTCCAGCCGTTGTGTGTGGCGGAGAATGATTCGCGGAGGGTAGATACTACATATTTGAAGCCAAATTCGCGTGCCATGGCTTCGAAAATGCCTTTGTAGCCTTCAGCGTCGGTGTTGCCGCCTTCGACGTCGCTGTCGGGCTTGAAGCCGAGGCAGAGTTCGGCGTCTTCCTCGTTGCCAATGCATACGTCGACAAATTTCATGAGCGGACGCATGATTGACTGGGCTTTTTCGCTTGTCCAGAGCTTCTTGCGGAAGTTGAGGTCGACGCTTACGGTCACGCCGTGGCGTTTTGCAGCCTCGCAGGCGAGGCGTGTGAGTTCGGCGGCCTTGTCGGAGATGGCGGGTGTGATACCGCTCCAGTGGAACCAGTCGGCGCCTTCCATGATAGCGTCGAAGTCGAAATCTTCAGGGTCGGCTTCGGCGATGGCGCTGCCTGCGCGGTCGTAGATGACTTTTGAGGGGCGCATGGAGGCGCCGGTCTCGCAGTAGTATATGCCTACGCGGTTGCCGCCGCGGGCAATGGCGGAGGTGTCTACACCGTAGCGGCGCAGGGCGTTGACGGCAGCCTGGCCGATTTCGTGTGTGGGAAGTTTGGAAACGAAGCATGCGTGGTGACCGTAGTTGGCGCAGCTTACGGCTACGTTGGCTTCGCCGCCGCCCCAGATTACGTCGAAACTGTCGACCTGTACGAAGCGTTTGTTGCCTTCGGGCGAAAGACGGAGCATGATTTCTCCGAGTGTGATTATCTTGCTCATATTTTAGGAGGTTGAGATTTTTAGGAGCTTGGGGGTTATTAAGAGAGGAGGAGATTTGTTGGGAACAAAGTTAAGAAAAAAAGTTTGAGGCCAAGCTATATAAACTTAGCCGAGAGACTGCATCAGTCGGACGGCGTCGACGTAGCGGGCAATTCCTTCGGCAACGAGTTTAGCGTCCTGCATGGCGTGTACGACAGTTGCGGGGCGGTTTGTGACGTCGCCTCCGGCGAAGACGCCTTTGCGGGTTGTCATGCCGTAGGGGTTGTCGCGGGTTATGACGTATCCGTGGTTATCGACTTCGATGCCCTCGGTCGTAGATACGATACGCGATGCCGGGGCGCTGCCGACGGCGAGAATCACTCTGTCGGCCGGCACTGTGGAGCGGCGGCCGTCGGTCTCGATTGTGATGTGGCTGAGGCGGTTCGTGTCAGCGCCTTCGATTTCTACTATCGATGAGTTCCAGAGGAAGCGTACTCCTTCGGCCACGGCGTCGTCGTATTCGGAGCGCAGGGCCTTCATTTCGTTGATGGTGCGGTGATATACCACCGAGACCTGGGAGGAGCCCATTCTGACGGCGGTGCGGGCTGCGTCGATGGCGGTGTTTCCGCAGCCTACGACGAATACTTTGTCGCCGTCGCCGACCATGACTTCGCGGCGGTCGATGTTGCCGTTCTGATAGAGACTCACGCGGCGCAGAAACCAGATGGCCTGGCGTACGCCCGGGTGCTCTATGCCCGGAATGTCGAGCTTTTTGGGCTTGCCTGTTCCTGTGCCCATGAAAATGGCGTCGAAACCGCGTTCAAAGAGGTTGTCGATGGTGTAGAATTTGCCGATGGTGGTGCCGAGGTGGAAGATTACGCCGAGGCGTTCGATTTTCTCGATTTCGTGGCGCACCACGTCTTTGGGCAGGCGGTATTCGGGAATGCCGAACATGAGTACGCCGCCCGGTTCGGGTTCCATTTCGAAAATCTCGACGGCGAATCCCTGGCGGGCAAGGTCGCCTGCTATGGTAAGGCCGGCCGGGCCGCTGCCGATGACGGCGACGCGTCCGCGCGATTTTTCGGGAATGGCTTCGTGTGACAGGCCGGCGTCGGTGTCGAAGTCGGCCACGAAGCGCTCGAGCTTGCCGATGTTGATGTGTGCTCCTTTTTTGCCGAGCACACAGTTGCCTTCGCACTGGCGTTCGTGGGCGCATACACGGCCGCACACGGCGGGCAGATTGCTGCGGTTGTGGATAATTGAGAGGGCATTGCCGAAATTGCCTTTGGCAAGCTCGGCAATCCATTCGGGAATGTCGTTGCTTATCGGGCAGCCCTTCTTGCACTGTGGCACTTTGCAGTGCAGGCAGCGCTGGGCCTCGCGGATAGCTTCGGGGAGAGTGTAGTTTTCAGATACTTCTTTGAAATCGTCCATTCGCGTAGTCAACGGCGTTTCCGCCGTTGAGGGTTAGGGGTTAATGGTTAGTGGTTAAAGAAGTTTTTCATGGATTACGGTTAAAGGAGTAGCTGTTTCACTAACCACTAACCTTTAACCGTTAACCTTCGGAAGAATTCCGATTTATTTCATTTCGAGGTAGGTGACCTTGTCCATGTCGCCATAGTCAAGGTTTTCTCCGCCCATGCCCCAGATGAACATGTAGTTCGATGTTCCGGCGGCTGCATGTATGCTCCATTCGGGCGCCATGACGGCCTGCTCGTTGTGGAGCCATATGAGGCGGTTTTCCTGGGGCTCGCCCATGAGATGGCAGATGGCGTTGCCCTCGGGCACGTTGAAGTAGAAGTATGCTTCCACTCGGCGGTCGTGTGTGTGGGCGGGCATTGTGTTCCATACCGAACCTGGCATCAGCTCTGTGAGACCCATCTGGAGCTGGCAGGGACCTTCTTCGAGCACATTGTTGGTGATGAGCTGGTTGATGTAGCGGTCGTTGCTCTCTTCGAGCGAGCCGGCGTGCATGCGGTTGGCCTTGATGGAGCCCTTGCGGCCGTCGATGGTGATGAGCTGGGTCTTGTATGCCTTGTGGGCGGGAGTCGAGTTGATGTAGAAGCGGGCCGGGTTGGCGTTGTCCTTGCTGCGGAAGGTGATGTTCTTGTTTCCACGGCCTACATAGAGGGCATCCTTGAAGTGGAGCTCGTATTCCTTGCCGTCGACACTGACGATGCCGTCGCCGCCGGTGTTGATAACGCCCAGTTCGCGGCGTTCGAGGAAGTATTCGGCTTTGAGCGGGTCGATGGTCTCGAGAACGATGGTTTTGCCGACAGGCACTACGCCACCGTAGATGATGCGGTCGTACATGCTGTAGGTGAGGTTGATTTTGTTTTCTTCCATCACCTTGGGCATCATGAAGTGCGAGCGGAGCTGCTCGGTATCGTAGCGCTTCACGTCGTCGGGGTGGCACGCACGGAGAATTTTATATTCGGTCTGGGCCGATACGGCCATGGTTGCGGCAAGAGCTAAGGCCGCGAAAATAGTCTTTTTCATTCTTCAGATTGTATTTCAGTAGATTTGGCTGCGACCATGGCGCGCTGATTGCGGATAATATGGACGCGGTTCCACCACATCATAGCCATTGTGCCGAGCACGAGAATTGCCGTTCCTATCCATTTGAGACCATGGACACACTGGAAAATCAGCCAGGCCAGAGGGCTGGAGGCGAAGTCGAGGCTGCCTCCGGCGAAGCCTTCGGGAATAGCGACCGCGCCGTCGCCGGTGACGGCATAGACGTCTTTTGCAGCGAGAGTGAACCATGGCGCTAGGTTGGTGACAAGGTAGAGGCCAAGGGCCATCACCACAAGACCGATGATGAAGGTCTTGAACACGTTGCCTTTAGTGAAGGGCAGCACGAGGGGGAAGACATAGAACATGCCTGCAAGCGAGGCCAGCGGCAGGAACTGGTTGCCGGGGAGGACAACAGCCAGCAGGAGAGTGACCGGGATGAGGAGCAGCGATACGACCAGGGTCGTGGGATTGCCGATGACAAGGGCGGGGCTCATGCCGATGTTGAGGCCTTCGGCACCCTTGAACTTGCGGGCGATGAGGCTGCGCGTGGCGTCGCTGATAGGCTTGAGGCCCTCGATGAAGAGGACTGTGACGCGTGGAATGAGTTCCATCACGGCGCCCATCTTGATGCCGAGGCCGAGAATGTAGGGAATTTTATCGACTATTTCGGCCCACGAGGTGCATGTGAGGCAACCGATGACCACGCCCACAATCACGCCGAGGAAAAGGGGCTCTCCGAGAAGCCCGAATTTCTTCTTCATGCCCTCGGCGTCGATTTCGAGCTTGTTGATGCCCGGAATTTTGTCGAGGCCCTTGTTGATTGCCCAAGCGAAGGGAACGAAGCCGGCGCAGAAAGGCTGGGGAATGGATATGCCTTCCATGTCCTTGTAGTAGCCCTGGAATTTCTTGGCTGTCATGTCGGCGAGTATCAGAGTGATGATGTAGCAGACGATGGCGCCGAAGAAGCCCCATGCGAGCGAGCCGGAGGCGAAGTAGATGACTGCGCCGATGAAGGCGAAGTGCCAGTAGTTCCAGAGGTCGATGTTGACAGTGCGGGTGGTTTTGGTTATCAACATCAAGATGTTGACGCCTAAACAGACCGGAATGATTAGCGCGCCGACGGCGGTGTTGTATGCCACAGCGGCCGCAGCGGGCCAACCCATGTCGAAAACATGGAGCTGGAGGTCGTAGATGTCGACTACGGCGTTGAGCGCCGGGCCGAGGGCCGAGGTCAGCAGCGCGGTGACAATCGACAGTCCGACAAAGCCGACACCGACCTTGAGTCCTGCCTTGAGGGCATCGCCGAGCTTAATGCCGATGCAGACGCCGAGGACAGTGAAAATCACCGGCATCATCACGGCTGCTCCCAGGCTTATGATGTAAGAAAAAAATTGTTCCAATTTTTTTAGGTTAGGGGCGAGGTACGAGGTGCGGGGTACGAGGAGAATAGTGTTTCCGCAATATGTACAATCGTCTATTATTTAATAAATTTATGTATATTTGTCAACCTTAATATTTAGTCTATGTTTATATTCGAGAAACTAAGCGTATGGCAAAAGGCCCGGGTTCTGGTTAAAGAAATATATGAGCTTACTTCTGAATTTCCTGTAGAAGAAAAATACGGGCTGAGCAATCAGATTCAAAGGGCTGTTATTTCTGTCAGCTCTAATATTGCAGAAGGAGCAGGCCGCTTCTTTGCCAAGGAAAAGCTACATTTCTATAGTATCGCTTATGGTTCTCTCCTTGAAGTTGCAAGCCAGCTTATACTGGCTTGCGACCTTGACTATATCAAGAGAAGTGATTTCGAGCGTTTGGAGCCATTAATGGATGAGGTCGCAAAAATGATTACCGGAATGATGAAATCTCTCAAACAGTAACTTCGCCCCTCGTTCCTCGCTCCTCTCCACTAAAATTACTGGGGTTGTTTGCCGATGTAGGCGAGGATGCCGCCGTCGACGTAGAGAATGTGGCCGTTGACGAAGTCGGAGGCTGAGGAGGCCAGGAAGACTGCCGGGCCCATGAGGTCTTCGGGGGTGCCCCAGCGGCCTGCGGGGGTTTTGGAGACGATGAACTGGTCGAAGGGGTGACGGCTGCCGTCGGGCTGGCGTTCGCGCAGGGGGGCAGTCTGGGGAGTGGCTATATAGCCCGGGCCGATGCCGTTGCACTGAATGTTGGCTTCGCCATATTCCGAGCAGATATTGCGGGTGAGCATTTTAAGACCGCCTTTGGCTGCGGCATAGGCCGACACGGTCTCGCGGCCGAGTTCGCTCATCATAGAGCAGATGTTGATGATTTTGCCGTGACCTTTCTTGATCATACCGGGGATAACGGCCTTGGCGCAGATGAAAGGAGCAACGAGGTCGATGTCTACCACTTTGCGGAAATCTTCCACATCCATGTCGGTCATAGGAATGCGCTTGATGATACCGGCGTTGTTCACAAGAATATCGATGGTTCCGACGGTTTTTTCGATGTCGGCCACCATGGCCTTGACTTTTTCTTCGTCGGTTACGTCGCACATATAGCCCTTGGCCTCGATGCCTGCTTCCTTGTAATTGGCAATTCCGAGGTCCATCGAAGCCTGTGTGTTGCAGTTATATACAATTTTTGCGCCGGCTTCGTGAAGAGCCTTTGCGATAGCGAATCCGATGCCGTAGACACCACCAGTGACGAGGGCTACTTTACCCTCTAAAGAGAAATTTACCATTTTATGATAATGTTGGTTTACTTTTTCGTTTTGTGATTATATACGTTTCGGGGTTTATATACACTCAACGGGTAAAGAGGCATGCGTCGCCGTAGCTTAGGAAGCGGTATCCGGCGTCGAGAGCGTGGTCGTAGACCTGCCGCCATTCCGGGCCGATGAATGCTGATACGAGCAGCAGGAGCGTAGACGCAGGCTGATGGAAGTTAGTCACCATCGAGCCGACAATGCGGTAGCGGTAGCCGGGTGCGATGATAATGCGTGTGTGGGCCAGGAGAGTGCTGTCGCCGGCGGCGTCGAGGTGTGCAATGACTGCACGGAGTGCTTCTGAGGCGTCGGGCTCGGGCAGGCCGGGCTCGTAGGGGGTCCACTGGGGGAGCTCGCCGGTCCATCGGCCCGCGGCCATGAGCACGCCTATATGATAGAGGCTTTCGAGCGTGCGCACCGATGTTGTGCCGACAGCGGCTATCGGGCGTCCGGCCTCGATGGCGTCGGCGAGGTCGGCTATGAAATCGCGGTCTACGGCTATGAACTCGCTGTGCATGTCGTGGTCGCCGATTTTATCGGCCGATACGGGGCGGAAAGTGCCTGCTCCTACGTGGAGCGTCACCTCGCGGCGCTCTATGCCGGCCTCGTCGAGCCGTCCGAGCAGCGCGGGCGTGAAGTGCAGGCCGGCAGTCGGGGCTGCCACTGAGCCTTCGATATGGCTGTAGACGGTCTGATAGTCGGTGCTGTCGGAGCTTTCCGAACGGCGGTTAAGGTATGGCGGAATGGGAATCTCGCCCGCTGCCGAAATTATTTCGGAGAAGGATACGGCCGGAGCCTCCCAGTCGAAGCGCACAGTCTGCCCCGGAGTGCCGGGAGTGCTGATGCGGGTGGCATGAAGGTCGAATTTAATTCCTTTGACCTCGAGAGGCATTGTCAGCACACCCTCCTTCCACTTTTTCGAGTTTCCGATGAGGCAATTCCACGAGCAAGCAGCCGTAGAGGCGAAAGACTGCGCGTAGTCGGCCGGTTCGTCGGGCTCGAGGCAGAAAATTTCTATAGCGGCGCCTGTGTCCTTGGTAAAGCGCAGGCGCGCATTGATCACGCGCGTATTGTTGTAAATCAGCATAGTACCGGGCTCGAGCAGCGCGGGCAGCTCTGAGAAAACATGGTCTTCGGGCGCCTGGCCGGGCTTGTAGCACAGCAATTTGCAGGCATCGCGCTCGGCCAGTGGGTGCCGGGCAATGCGCTCGTCGGGCAGAGGATAGTCGTATTCCTCGATAGATATATTTCGCGGGTCGGTCATTTCCATAATTTTACGCAAAATTACGAAAAAAATAGAATTATTGCATGAAAATAAGCGCGCCTGGGCGAAGGAAAAATTCCGATAAGAAGTGCAACGGGCATTTTCTCACTCCTCCTC
>CAMNRO010000070.1 GCA_946553045.1 uncultured Porphyromonadaceae bacterium
AGAAAAAGCAACGCTTCGTTTCAAGAGCGCGTAACATTTCGTTTTGCGGATTATAGTTCGCCGTTCTCATCGAGAATAACACCGGAAATTTTACGGGGCTTGCCCTTGGCCTGTGTTTCGTTCTTGCCGGACTCGGCCTTTTTCAGATAGATGATTTTGTCTTTTACCACATATTCTATCTGAGTGCCGTCGAAAAGCTTCTTCAGAGCTGCCTCGACATCGGCATCTTTCAGATTAACGAGTCGGGCATTGGAACGTGCAATGTCGTCATCGTAAAAGAACTTGTAATCAGACTGCTGCTGGATAGAATTGATTACCTCGCTCAGTTTAGTGTCTTTCCCGGTATTGAGTGTAATACCGGCATTTGCCATAAAGGCCATTGCAAGCAAAACTCCGCCTATTATCGGGCGCGGTCTTAGCTTTAAGGTTTTTAGAAACATGATTTAGAATTTGTTTATAAGTTCACTTTCTATTGTTGTGTCATGGTATCCAAATAAACACGCAGGCCAAAATATCTACTTACTCATATTTCAAATTTTTTTATTTTTCTTTTTGCCTGTAAAAAAAGCGCCTGAGGAATCAACTTCTTCAGGCGCTCGAATCATATCCAAGTCTTACCGCTATTTCGAACGTATGACAATCTTGTCGCCTTCGTCAGAGAATCTTATGGGAAGTGTATGCGTCAGTCGGGTAAGTGTGGAGTCGATGTTTCCGTAGTAGACGGTCAGCCCTGAGTAGGTCTTGCTGAGGTCTACCGAACCGTCGAGTTCGATGTCGACGTCGTAGAGCTGATTGAGTATCTCTACAATCTGGACCATATTGGCGTTCTCGAAGGGAATCAGCCTGTCGTGCCACACGGCATCTATGGCCACGTTGGCGTCCTGGACGGTCAGACGTCCCTCGTCTACAGAATATATGGCTTTCTGGCCGGGCTCGAGCACGACACCCTCGGCCTGATTGTCGGTCATCACCTCGACGGAACCTTCAAGCAGGCTGACACTGTTGCACGCCGAATCGTTGCTTACAAAATTGAAGAGTGTGCCCAGTACCTCCACGCTCAGATGCGGTCCGACAACGGTAAACGGACGGTTGCGGTCGTGGCTCACCTCAAAGAAACCCTCGCCGGTCAGCTCCACCCTGCGGTGATTGTCGGCGAAATGTTCGGGATAGGCCAGCTGCGAATTTCGGTTCAGAAAAACGACCGAACTGTCGGGCAGCACGACAGAGATACTCTCGTCGGTTGCCGCTACATATATCATAGGTTGCCGGGGCGTGCGGAATGCAAGATAGCCGACCGTGAAAATGGCAGCAAATACGGCGGCTGCGCCCGAGAGACGCAAAAACAGAGACTTGCGCTTTTGTTTTCGCGACTGAATTTCATTGCGGATAATGCGACGTCTTATTTCTTCTCTAAGACGGTTTTCTGCGTGTCTGTCGTCGTGGATTGCCGTCGACAATGAGGCAATCTGCTCCATCTCGAAAAGACTGCGAGAATTCTCGTCAGACTCTTCGATCCAGGCTCTGACCACCTTAAGGTCTTCATCAATATATGAATTACTGATGAACCTTATTAATATATCTTCGGAAATTTGCGACATAGTCTACTTTATTTTTTAATAAACACGCATATTGCAGAAACTACTTACGTCAGGCACAACAAAACCAATATGAAACAAATCAGATATTTCAGGCGGCTGCGCAACATACGCAAAGCTTTGTAGATATGAGCTTCTACGGTACGCACTGATAAATCGAGGGCATCGGCAATTTCCTTGCTCTTTAAACCATTGACATAACTCAACACAAACACTTGCCGGCATTTTTCCGGTAGCTCCGAAATGGCCTCTTTGAGGCCGCGGGCTATGTCTTTGGAATATACTATGTCCTCGAGATTTTCATGCGCCATAAATTCCATTCGGCGCTCGTTGATTGCCTCAAGGTTCTCAATGAGCAGCGCAGACACATTTTTGTGGCGCAGATGATTCAGAGCTCTTGTCGAGACCGCTCTATATAAATAGGTGGTGATACCGCTGT
The DNA here is from genome assembly GCA_946553045.1 of uncultured Porphyromonadaceae bacterium. Classification (GTDB taxonomy): domain Bacteria; phylum Bacteroidota; class Bacteroidia; order Bacteroidales; family Muribaculaceae; genus CAG-873. Next base: position 2,035 of record CAMNRO010000070.1, read on the forward strand.
CAAGGTCAATTTCTTCAATTCGTTTCCATAAGTCGCAAAATACATCTGCGACTATATCTTCTGCATCATCTTCATTCTGAACAAACCTCAGGGCATGAAGCAACATTCGACGGTAATTATCGCCAAATATTATTTCAAACCGCTCAGTCAGTTCTATTTTCATATCTCAAATATTTATGCAAAGGTATATAAAAACCACGATTTTCATGCCCGGCGCATAAGAAAAGTCAAGACTGCGACTAACTTTGTGGAAAAAAGAGGTCTGACGGCTTCCCCGGCCTCGTGGAGTGTCGACGAACGGGCCTGGAGTTCCCAATAGAAAAACATGAAAAGAACGGTCTGCGTTCTTGAAGGCAGCAAAGATTGTGCTCATTCTGTGGTATCCGGTGAGCAGACGGCCGAAAAATCCAACTTCGATTGTTTATTGGAGAGTTTGCCAAAGATTTGAGGCGTTGAATAGCAGGATATTGAGAAAAATGTTAACTTTGCAATTGGATTGATACCGTTCAGTCCGATATATTTTGGAAAAATAAGAAGCGTTATGCTCAATCTTGTGATTGTGAACGTAGGAAGTCGAGAGTATAGTGTGCTATGAATAAGTTGATTATCCCATTTCTTTTTGTCGTGTGTCTTTTAATGGCGTCATGCGATAGCAGTGATGAGCCTGCGGTCTATCCTATCCGGTTCAACCAGTCGGATTATACAATCCGTTATGCGACAACCGCACGTATCGGCTTTGTTGATGGCGGAGGAATATATGAATTGACTGCAAGCAACCCTGAAGTACTTGGAGATTTCTATATCGATGCCGAAAACAGCGTTCTTGTAGTACGCCCTTCAAGTGTAGGTGAATCCACATTGACTGTCACAGATGTCGAAATGGACGCCTCGGTAATTCTCAAATTTACGGTTGAGGACTTTTACCTTTCGTTTCGAGTAGCTGAAATTGAAGGCGACAATCATAATCCATATCTGAGCGGGGGTAATGAAATCCGTTTCATTCGCGATGATGAAAATACCCGTCAGATGAAAGTCATGTGGCAGAATAAAGAGACCTATGAATTGAAGTGTATTGCATATGGTTGTTTCGATATTGAACGAAGCGAACCGAATATTTATACACTAAATATGGCACTTCATTCTCAACACATGGAGGAGCTGGAGGCCTTCAGCTACACGATTAGTGGCGACTGGGAATGTCTGGCTATATTTGAGAAGTATTTTGAATACGAATGGGATGATAGAGTTGCTTCAAAATCACTCCCTCCAAAGGTTGTGAGGATGGTCTTGACAGACCCACTTACCGATGCCAAAATAACATGCTCATTACAACCTTTCTGATTTGATAGAAACAGATCGCGGCTATTCAACCGCTATGCGGTTGGGGTGCGATGGTGTGTCGTTGACCTATGGTATGGTCGTTCTGTCGAACGCCCAAACCATAGGCTGTGTGAATATTCAACCGCCAGGGGGCGGTTTTTAAGAGTGTGCGTTTTGGGTGTGAGAAGCAGATTTATTCCTTTATGGAATTGAGGTCGCGGAATAGTTTCAGGTACTGCGGCCATATGTGGACTATGCCATAGATGATGGCAAACAATATTGTGGCAGCCATCGCCCAGAAACCGGTCTGATTATAACTCCAGAAAGATTGGAACAGGAGTGTGAAGAAGACAGCAAGGCAGGCTATGAAGAATACCTCTCCTGAAATCATCATAAGTTTTATGTTCGCCGTTCTGGAGAATAGATTGGCAGGGGTGAGAGTCGCGACATCAATACGGTTCAGTCGGGAGTATATGAGGATATACCATACCGCCCCTGCCGCAAGGCAAACAGCCATGCCGATTTTGAGATAGTTGGGGAAGGATTGAGTTTCAACGTTGCCGAGTGTCATTGCCGTGAAAACAATCGCAAGAATTATACAGGATACGAATGCTTGACGGAATTTTTTGAGTAGCTTGGTTTTGGCGGTTTGGGAGGCTGATACGTTTATCTTTATGTCGGAGTTTGTCTTTGCGAGCACCTGCTCAAGCGTTGACATGCTTTTTTTGAGTTCGTCGAGCTGCATATTATATCTGTTTTGAGAGTTTGTCTTTAATTCGGTGTATTTTTACGGCAACAGTGTTGCGTTTAAGTCCGAGGGTATCGGCTATTTCATCATAAGAGTATTCATCGAGCCAAAGGAGTATGATAGCTTTCTCTATATCTTCAAGTCTGTTAATGAGCGAGTGAAGTTCCTGAAGGTTTTCCTTTTGAGCGTCGTCGAACTCGGAAGAAAGGTCGAGCAGGCTGAAATCAAGCGACACGGTTTCGATTTTTGATTTTGACGAGCGCAAGGCCATGAGTGCCGAGTTTACCGCAACACGGTAAATCCATGTGGATATTTTGCTTTCGCCCCGGAATTGTTTTAATCCCTGCCAGATATTGACATAGATTTCTTGCCGAAGGTCGTCGAAGGGCAATTTATCGGTAGCATAGAAATAGCTGACCTTATTAATGATTCCGGAGTGCTGTTCTATGAGCGAGGCGAAATTCCTTTCGGTTATTGGAGGGTCTGTCATACTGAAGTTTTTTTGTTTTGCCTCATTAGGTGCACATTTAGCCCCGAAAGTTTCACAAACGAGTATTTTTTTTCATACAAAGATAGTAATTAGGAATAAAAAGAGCTTTGCGGGCGTTATAATGGTATGCCTGGGTTTAGTGACATATGGATTGCGGTTGCGCTGACGGTGCTGGCGGGCCTTGCCACGGGTGTCGGCGCTCTTGTGACGATGTTTGTGCGTCGGCCGTCGACGCGTCTGCTGGCGTTTGCCATGGGTCTGTCGGCGGGTGTGATGACCTATATTTCGTTTATGGAGCTGCTGCCGGAGGCGCATGAGGCTTTCGTGCCGGCGTTCGGGGAGCGCGGGGCGTCGGTGCGCATGTTGCTGGCCTTTTTCGGCGGCATTGCACTTATAGCCTTGATAGACTGGCTTGTGCCGGAGGATGAGAATCCGCATGAGGCGCATACGCTCGATGAGTTGTCGAAGCCCGACAATCATCATCTGCGGCGCACAGGCACGATGCTGGCGTTCGCTATCGGCATTCATAATTTTCCGGAGGGTATGGCTACGTTCGTGTCGGCTCTCGACGGGCTCGATGTGGCGCTGCCTATTGTCATTGCCATCGCTATCCATAATATCCCGGAGGGCATAGCGGTGTATGTGCCTATTTTTCACAGCACCGGGAGCCGCCGCAAGGCTCTGCGCTATACCATGATTTCGGGTCTGGCGGAACCTGTCGGGGCGCTTGCGGGCATGCTGTTTCTGCTGCCTTTCTGGTCGCCGACGGTCAATGCGGTGTGTCTGGCTGCGGTTGCGGGCATAATGGTCTATATATCGTTCGACGAGCTTCTGCCCGGCGCCGAGCGTCACGGTCATCACCATATGGCCCTTATCGGCGTCATTGCCGGCATGGCGGTGATGGCTCTTTCTTTGCTTTTGCTATAGTACTATGGTGAAAAGTGAAGGGTGAAAGGTGAAGTGAATGGTTTAAGCGCGAAAACACTTATTTTCACTTTTCACCTTTCACCTTTATTCACCCTAAAGGTTGAGATAGGTGCGGAGTGCGGCGACGTAGGCTTCGAAGGCGGTGCGGCCTGCGGGTGTGACCCGGCAGACGGTGCGTGTCTTTTTTCCGGCGAAGCCTTTTTCGACGGTGATGTATCCGGCTGCCGAGAGCTTGTCGAGCTGCACGCTGAGGTTTCCTGCCGTCGCCTCGTTTTTTTCGCGGAGATAGACGAAGTCGGCCTCTTCGACGTTCATCAGTATCGACATCACGGCCAGTCGCAACTGTGAGTGCAGCAGTGGGTCGAGTTCTTTCATTCAGCCGATTTTTTGAGTTTGTGATTTATGATTATTGCCGGGATTATGAACATCAGCAGAACGCAGACTATATAGAGGGGCATGACCCACGCCACAAGCAGGGGGAAGCCGCTCAGCTGTGCGGCGATGATGATGAATCCGGCCACAATGGAGATTATTCCGCCGCAAAGGTACGATTTTTCTTTGATAACGATTCCCGTGGCTACGGCGCCGAAGCCGACGACGATAAAGGCATAGTAGAACATTGCCAGCCATGCCTGCCGGTATCCGCAGACGTTGAAAACGATGCATGCTGCGGTGACGGTCAGGCCGATGTAGCCCACGGTTTTCCAGACGGCGTCGGATATGGTGTCGATATAGGTGCGGACGCGGGGCGTGTCTTTGCGGCGCTGCATGAAGATGTTGAGCGGTATGCCTATTGCCGGAATGGCAAACCAGCCGTAGTTGTACACGGGGTCGCCCATGGTCAGCAGGAGCACCGTCACCATCACTGCGGTAATGATGGTGAGGAGGCCCCACATTATGGAAACCCGAAGGTCCGACATTGCCACGCGGTGTTTCGACTGCTCAATCATGGCGCTTATGAGGGCCATGCTTTCGTGAGGGTTGAGAGTTTTGTTGTCCATAGTTTGAATTTTTAGAATGGTTTATTTTGTAAACCGAAATTGGAGAAGAAAAGGGCAGACTCGCGCGTTGCCGCCCTTCGGAATTGTTTTGTGCTGCAAATATAAATCAGTTTATTTTATAAACCAAATTTTTTCGTGTTTTTTTTGATGAAAAGTGAGGTGCCCGGAGCGGCTGTCGGCATTCAACCGGCATGTAGCGTTTGATGCGCGGTGTCGGCAATGACGGTTTTGTATTCACGCAGGGCGGTGTGTCATAATGCGTTTTATTTCCCTCGGCAGGGGGTGTTTGCAGAGGTCGGAAATGGCGCTGGAGAATGCTGAAAATGACAGATTAATTGCGGTCTTTACAAAAGCTTTACAATGTTAATGAAAGATTGTTGAACGCTTGCAGAGCTTGTTGTTTCGGCCTAAATTTGTGGCATTATGAAATTGAAAACTTATCTGGAACGGCTTGGAATCCCGGCTCCGCTCGGATTCGGAGTCATTTTTATTATATTGGGCGCAGTGCTCTATGGCGTGCAGTCGTGTGCGCATGCCGACGACTACCGCGCCGACCACGGAGTGGCTCCATGCGAGATTACGGCTCCGCTCGACAGTCTTTTCGGTGGTTTGTTCCCCGACGGAGAGCCCGGCGCTATCGTCACAGTGATGAAAGACGGCGAAATAGTGTATGACCATGCTTATGGGTATTCGCGGCTCGATTCGCTTGCGCGGGTGACAGACAGCACGGTCTTCAACCTGTCGTCGGTATCAAAACTTTTTTCGGGCGTGGCGCTGATGAAGATGGTGGAGCAGGGCATAATCACGCTCGACGATAGTCTGAGCCGCTTCTTCCCGTCGTTCCCGACCCGCTATTTCGATAAGATAAATGTGTGTCATGTGCTGTCGCACTGTTCGGGCCTGCCCGATTTGCGTCCGCTGGGCGAAGATGAGTGGAGCCGCTATCTGGAAACGCATAAATCGGTGTTCGGCTATGGTCTCGACTATCGACGCTACGGCACGGGAGCGGAATATATCAAGTGTTTCGAGAATCTCGATACGATAGCTTTCGAGCCGGGCACTCACTACGATCCCCGCGATATATCGTATGTCCTTGTGGCGCCTCTGATTGAAGCAGCCACCGGCGACAATTTCGAGGCTTGGATGAAAGAGAATATATTTGACCCGGCCGGTCTCACCGAGACATATTATTATAATGTGAGCTTTCATCATCCGCGTCTTGCCCATGGCTATAAGCGGGTCGACAGCAGTGAGCCGACAAGCACTTTCCGCAGCGATGACGGCCGCTGGGAGGAGTATGACTGCGACGAGGCCGATTATTTTCTGACCAAGGCCGACCGCGGTGTGTGTGGCTCGGCGCGCGATTTCATGCGCTTCAAGCGGGCTCTGCGCGAGGGCCGTATAATTTCTAAGGCGTCGTTGGAAACGATGCTCGAGCCTTTGATTGCCACCTATGTGCCTTATGTGGACTTCGGACTCGGTACGGCGGTGTGCCGTGCGCCCGGTAAGGCGGCAAAGGCGTATCATACGAATATGAACGGCGGTTTCGCAGCAGCCGAATGCTGGTGGCCCGACGGCGATGTGGATTATCTGATTTTCACAAGTCGTAATGACTGGAATCAGCAGGAGGTCGTTGCCGCCGTAGACAGCATATTGGCTTCTAAAGGCTGGATTCTTTAGGCGGCTGGGCTGACGGGCTGTTGGGCTGACGGGCTTTTGGATTGACGGGCTTTTGGGCTGCTGGGCTGCTGGGCTGTTGGGCCGCGGAGCGGCAGATGAGCTGCGGAGCAGCGCTTAGAGTAATAGCCTATGGCAAGCGCGCCGTAAGGTGCGTGCGGCCATAGGTTTTCGAAGCCGCCATCAAAGATAAAGAGCTGCGTAGCTGCGATATAATCTCCACGATATGTCGCAGCTACGCAGCTTTTCTTTTTTATCGTAATCCTTATACCCGTGCTGCGCGCACCTCCGGCGCGCTTGCGCGGGCCTATTATTGTCAACGCTGCTATGCAGCTATTTGTCGCTACGCGGCTGTTGGCAGTGTGCCATAATTCAGCATTTCAGGGCAGTAGGGGCGCGCGTTCGGCGCGCCCGCCGAGAAGGGCTTGTGTAATTTGCAGATAGCCAGGCGTTGATGCGCGCGTCCCTACTGAGGGTAATAAAGTGTGTGATTACATAGCGGCTGCCGGGCGCTTATGGGTTGGGGCTGAGGAGGTAGCCTTTCTTTTTTATTGAGGTGATGGTGACTGCGGGGTCGGTCAGTGTCGAGCGCTCGGGACTGAATGTGGTTTCTCCGAGGAGGTTTTCTGCTGCCGGCGTCTCGAATCGCTCTTTGATTCTGGCTATCAGTTCTTCGATGCACTACAGACAGACCGGCGCGATTTTTCGGTCAACAACGACCTCAAGATAGTGAAACGCAGCGACAGACGCATTTTTACGCTCAATTCGCGCAACTTTTTCTGCTATTACCGCTATACGGCCTATGGCACGCTGTCGCGCTCGGAATATAGCTACGCAATCCGCCCCTGCAATGTTCTGGCGTCGGTTCAGGTGAGGTTTTAGAGAATGCGGTGCCGCGAAAAAAGCGCGGAAATGACGTATATTTGACATTGCCCGGTGGTCGCACTGTTAAAAATGACTAAAAGTGGAGACGCCGTTTGTGCCTCCTCGCTTTTTTAGATACTTTTACCGAACGCAATTTCAAAAATACAATAAAAACACACCCGATATGATAGACAAAAATATTATCCGCGGCTACCTCGACGAGCTCCGCATTTCTACCCGCCTCGACGACGATGGCGATATGGTAGTTGTTCAGTCGGCCGACGAGGATTTCGGTCATGACGTGGTTATCTTCGTGATGGTCAATAACAACCGTCTGTCTTACGCAGCCGGCGCTCCCGGCTATGAACCCCGTCAGGACCCCTATCACCTGGCTAACCGCCACAACTGCCGCCGCAACCTTCCCACCGCTGTCGTGCGCGACGGCAACGTGCGCATGGAGTGCTCCTTCCTTCTCGACGAGGAAGTGTCGAAGGCCTATATCGTCGAAAACTGCATCAAGATGGTTCTCGGTTCCATCTGGCGCGCCTACGTAGACCTCGAAAAAGAAGACTGATACACGAAGCCGATAAAAAACAAAGTTTAAAAAGTTAAGGCGATGGTAAGAGTGCTGTTTTCTTGACTTTTTAAACTTTTTCACTTTTTGCACCTGCCCTCAGCGGCTCAAAAACGCCTTGGATATCAAAAAAAACGCCTGGCGTTTTGCAAATTGATGGAAAAGGCTTAACTTTGCACAGTTTTTTCAGCCCTTACGCAAATGGGAAAATTCTCGGCATTCAAATTGCCTCTTAAAAGCCTCGGCACAGGAACTCATAATTTCGAGTATCATCTCGACAAGCAGTTCTTTGCCAACATGGAGAATTCCGATATCCATGGAGCCGACCTGGACGTGAAGCTCACTGTAGTGTACAACGGTGAATTTTACGACCTTGACTTCGTGATTACGGGAGAAGTGACGCTGATATGCGACCGCTGTCTCGACGACCTCCATTACCCGATAGAAGCCGCTTATCACATAGTGGTGAAATACGGAGAGGACTATAACGACGACAACGACGAAGTGCTCGAGATACCCGTAGGCGACGCATATCTCAATGTGGCCTATATGATTTACGACACCGTCGTGCTGGCGATTCCGATAAAGCATGTACACCCGCAGGGCAAATGCAACCGCCAGATGAGCGCAATGCTGAAGAAGCACCGGGCCACTACCGGCGACGAAGACGCCGAGCTCGAGAACGAGCTCATCGACGAAATCGACTCCCTCGACGACTCCGCCCCCGCCGAAGCGCCTGCCGACCCCCGCTGGGACGCTCTGCGCAAGCTGAGCGGCGACAGCTCTGAAGAATAAATTTAAACTAAAGAATTATAAAAGAAAATGGCACATCCTAAACGCAAGCAATCGAAGACTCGCACCGCCAAGCGCCGCACCCACGACAAGGCTGTGGCTCCCACACTGGCTCTCTGCCCCAACTGCGGTGCATGGCA
>CAMNRO010000071.1 GCA_946553045.1 uncultured Porphyromonadaceae bacterium
TAGCCTGAGCTTTTGGCTTTTGAGCTTCCATAATTGTTTGAAATGTGTACTGAAAATTAAATTGATGATATTAATTAAGATTAATTGTTTTATATGTAATTAACGTCGGGCTTATATGTTTTAGTATCATAATTGATAAGAGACTATCATAAGCCACGGTATGGATCAAGGTGTTTTATGTGGGCTAAGCCCGTTAAACAATATCGCAAAGTTAAAAAGTAGTTCCCAACTTTCAAAATATTTAGACAGCTTTTTTCTTTTTACGGGTAGTTATTAAAACTTTTTGGTGTCGCGGGAAAGTTTTTCTGTTAAAATATGCTATTTTACAACAATCAAAATTTAAAAAATCTTGATTGTCGAAATAAGAACGGGCGACAAGTGCTTTTACAAGTAGTCTTCGGGGAGGCCTTTGAGGTCTGAAAAAGCCTTACGACGGTAAAGGAAATACTGCACAAGGATACTTCTGCGATATGCACTGTAATCTTTGAGGAGATTTCGGGAGGGGTGTGCGGTGTATTTTTTACGCATTTTGGAGAAATCTCGGTGTGCCCTGATTATGGCTCCGGCGTTTTTGAAGTCGAAAGTGAGCATGAAGCGGGCCCATGCGATTGTGTCGAGGAGGCGCCGGCGAATGAGGGCCCATGTGCGGTCTGAACCGGGCAGGTTCTTGTGCATCATCAGCAGGCTGTTTCGGAAGTTGAGGTAGGTCTTGAAGGGGTTCTGAACGGGAAGTGAGCCGCCCCCGAGGTGGAAGACCGTTGCTGCGGGAACGCAAGCCAGACGATAGCCTGCCAGACGCATACGCCAGCAGAGGTCGATTTCTTCCATATGGGCGAAAAAATCTTTGTCGAGGCCTCCGACAACAAGATATACGGAGGTGCGCACCATCAGGCAAGCGCCTGAGGCCCAGTGCACGCGGCAGGGTGTGTCGTACTGTCCGGCGTCGGTCTCGCAGGAATCGAATATGCGTCCACGGCAGAAGGGATATGCGTCGCGGTCGAGAAATCCGCCGCACGCGCCGGCATATTCGAAGCGCGTCTTGTCTTTGTACGACAGTATTTTAGGCTGACATGCAGCATAATCCCGGTTTTGCTGCATGAAATCGTAGAGTGCTTTGTCCCAGCCCGGTGCCGGGGCCACATCGGAGTTGAGAAGCACCGAGTACTCATAGTCGGCACAAATGGCAAGGGCTTTGTTGTAGCCTTCGGCGAAGCCGTAGTTTTTGTCGAAGGTCATGATTTCGACGGTATCGGCAAAGGCGGAACGGAGGTATGCGACAGAGTCGTCGGTACTACCGTTATCGGCCACAATAATGCGGGAGAGGGTCTTGTCGGAGGCTGCGACGACCTGCGGGAGGTATTCTTCGAGCAGGGCGCGTCCATTCCAGTTCAGAATAATCACAGCCACAGGCGGGCGCGATTGAGCTATCTGGGTAGCGTTACGGGTATTTTCCATCTTTTGTGTGTCCAAAGCCAGATTGAGGGGTTTCGCATAATGGTGTCCTGAAGCATCGAGGCATATGCGCGGGTGACCTCGCCAGGCGCTGTTTCAGATACATCGCCGGCAATGACACGTGTGACGATGCGATAGTATCCGCGTGAATCTTTATACATGTCCCAGTAGACGGCGGCCATCTTCATTCGGCGGGCGAGTTCTTCGGTTCCGGTAATGAATGCCGTGGGACGACCGAGGAAGAGCAAGGGCAAGGTGGGGTCTCCGTGGCTGGGTTTCTGGTCGCTCATGAAGCCGGTGACGGTAATAAATCCGTCGCGACGGAGGGCGATGAGGCGACGGAGGACTGTTGTCTTGGGCAGAGAGACGGAGCCAAAACGGCTGCGGAGCATGAGCATAAGGCTGTCGAAAGCCCGGTTTTTGAGTGGGCGGTAGACCTGGCAGAAGGCTGTACGGACGCCGTCGGTGTGCGAATGGAGCGTTATGGAGGGGGCCCATTCCCAGTTTCCGCAATGGGAGAAGTAGACAGCAACACTACGGTCTTCGGCCACAAGGCGGTCTATGACTTCGGCGTTTTCGAAAATCATGCGTCGCTCCATCTCGCGGTCGGAGATGTGGAACAGTTTGATGGTCTCGAAAATATAGTCGGCAAAATTGCGGTAAAACTGACGGGCGACTGCCTTGCGGCGGCCGACGGTCATATCGGGGAAGCACTGACGGAGGTTATCGTCCACTACCCTCTTTCTATACCTTATTATATAGTACAGGATAATGTATATGAAATCTGAAAGCAGATATAGAGCTCTCAAAGGCAGAAACGCAAGCGGCTTCAGGAGGTAATAGAGAAGTTTCTCCATGGTCAGTCGGCAAGGCGCGCTTTGATTGTTTCGCCATCGTCGCCGAGGGTGTCGAGGTGCATGCGGCGCACGAGATTATCGTTTGACGCATCGACATCGGCTTCAATACGAAGGTAATTGTCGGTAAAACCGCCCATAGGCATTCCTTTTCGCGGGTGTTCGAGGAGGACGGGGCGGATGGTGCCGAGGTATTGCCGGGCAAAGTCGGCATGTTTTTCTGCACTCAGGGCAGTCATGACGGCCACACGGCGGTGTTTTTCGGCCTGCTCGACCACTCCGTCGATTTCGAGGGCTCTGGTGCCCGGTCGTTCGGAGTAAGGGAAGACGTGGACATGGCTCACGGGGAGGCCTGCGACAAAGGCGCGAGATTCTTCGAAGAGCTCGGGCGATTCGCCTCGGGCACCGACAATGAGGTCGATTCCGATAAAGGCATCGGGGAGAACTCTGCGGACCCTCTCGATTTTGGCGGCGTAGAGGGCTGTGTCGTAGCGTCGGCGCATCAGAGCGAGGACTTTGTCGGAGCCGCTCTGGAGGGGAATGTGGAAGTGCGGCATGAAGCTGCGCGAGGCGGCAACGAAGTCGATGATTTCGTCGGTGAGGAGATTTGGCTCTATGGAAGAAATGCGATAGCGTTCGATTCCGTCGACACGGTCGAGGGCCTTGCAGAGGTCGAGGAAGGATTCGTCTCGTCCCTTTCCGAAATCGCCGATGTTCACGCCTGTGATAACAATTTCTTTGCCTCCTTCGTCGGCGGCGCGCTGTGCCTGGGCCACAATATCGGCAACAGAGCCCGAACGGGAGCGTCCACGAGCTTTGGGAATGGTGCAATATGTGCACCAGTAGTCGCAACCGTCCTGAACTTTGAGGAAATACCGGGTGCGGTCGCCGCGGGAGCATGAGGGCATGAAATCGCGCAGTTCGCGGGCTTCGGTGAAGCCAGGTTCTATGCGGGGGCCTGAGCAGAGGCTGTCGACGTAGTCTATAAGGCGAAGCTTGCTGTTGACGCCGGCGACAAGGGCCACGCCCGGCAGCCCGGCGACTTCATCGGGCTTCAGCTGGGCATAGCAGCCGGTGACGAGAATGCGCGCCTCGGGGTATTTACGGCTGAGTGAGCGGATAAAGGAGCGGCATTTGCGGTCGGCCTCGGCTGTGACGCTGCACGAGTTGATGACGATCAGGTCGGGTGTCTCGCCTTTGGCGACGGTGGCTATTCCGCGGTCGTTGAAAAGGCGCTCTACCGAGGCTGTCTCGGCAAAGTTGAGCTTGCAACCGAATGTATGATATAAAGCCGTGTAGTTATGGCTCATATGAGTTTATTATTTTAGAAATGGCAGCGGCGTCGCCGGGCGATGTACATGCGGATACGGGAAGACACAATATCTGACGCGCAATTTCAGACGCCCGGGGCAATGACAGACCGGCGTATTCGCCGTAGCATGGCTGCAAATGGACGGGCACAGGATAGTTTATGTCTGTAGCCACTCCATTTTCGGCGAGATAGGCCTGGAGGCCATCGCGCTGCGGTGTGATGATACAATATTGATGCCATACGCAAAGGTCGGGGCGGGTCATGAGCGGTTTTCTGACATACGGACTGTGTATCTCAGCATCATAGACCGCTGCAATTTCGCGCCGGCGCCGGTTCTCGCGCCGGAGGTATGGCAGTTTTACATTGAGGACTGCCGCCTGAACGGGGTCGAGGCGGCAATTATAGCCCTTGTATATGTTGTGATAGCGCACATCGGAGCCGTAATTGGCAAGCGCCCTTATGGTTTTCTCGAGTTCGGGGTCGGAGGTGGTTACGGCCCCAGCATCGCCGAGCGCGCCTATGTTTTTGGTTGGATAAAAGCTGAAGGCAGCAGCGTCGCCAAGAGAGCCCGTGGGGCGTCCGTCGGCGGTTTCGGCACCTATGGCCTGGGCATTATCCTCGATGAGGAGTAGTTTGTGTGTTTTTATGAAATCGGCCAGGGCTGCGTCGTAGCAGGGTCGACCGTAGAGATGGACGGTGAGGACGGCCTTCACGGAAGGGGTATAAATGCTTTCGAGAACGGCGGTGTCGAGGTTGAGGGTCTCGACCGACACATCGGCGAGGACGGGCACAAGGCCGGCATCGGAGACTGCGAGGGCTGATGCGATATATGTGTTGTCGGGAACGATCACGCCATCGCCGGGCTGAAGGCGGCCAAGCTCGATATACGCCCTGAATATCAGGCGCAAGGCGTCGAGACCATTGCTTACGCCGACCGCAAAGCGCGTGCCGGCGACGACTGCGAGAGCTGCCTCGAAAGTGCTTATCTCGCTGCCGCCGATATATCGGCCGGAGGTGATGACCCGTTCGACGGCGGCCCTGATTTCGTCGAAATAGGGAGCGTTGACAGTAGCGAGATCGAGAAAGGGGTATTTCAAAGCTTGCATTGCTTGAGGCGTTTGAATTCTTCGAAATCGCGGATATAATCGTCTTCGCTGTATGGCAGAGACGTCAGGGAAAGGCACACGGAGCCAGACGAGAAATTGTCGAGTGTACGCCAATAGCCCGGAGGCACATACAGCCCCTGATACGGACGGTTGAGGGTGAAGTTCCAATATTTAAATCCGTCGAACAGCACGACATTGAAGCTTCCTCCTGCCGCTATGATGAGCGACTGAGCTTTGATATGGGAATGGGAGCCGCGCACCTCACCGGCCGGCACATCGTAGATCCAATATGCCCGCTGAATGTCGAAAGGCAGGAATGAGTGGCCGTTCTGCACAAAAGTGAGGTTGCCTCTGGGGTCCTGTATGCGGGGCAACTCTATGATATATGGAATTTCAGGATTTTCCATCGGCAAGGCTCATGAGGTATTTACCATATTGGGTAGCCCTGAGGGGCTCGGCAAGCGTCCTGAGTCTGGCGGCATCGATAAAACCGCGGCGGTATGCCACTTCCTCGGGAGAGGCCACAAGGAGGCCCTGGCGCTTCTGGATAGCCTCGACAAATGCCGATGCCTCCATGAGAGAATCGACAGTGCCGGTATCGAGCCAGGCAAATCCCCGGCCGAACGACAGCACCTTGAGGCGTCGGGAGTCGAGATAATGCTCGTTTACAGATGTTATTTCAAGTTCACCGCGGGCAGAAGGCTTAATCGAGGCTGCGACATCGCATATGCCTGCGGGATAGAAATAAAGGCCGACAACGGCTTTGTCGCTTTTGGGTTCGCGCGGTTTCTCGACAATTTCGAGCGGGTTGCCGTCGGTGTCGAGGGTGACGACACCGTAGCGCTCGGGGTCCGGAACGGTGTAGGCGAATACGGTAGCGAGACCGTCGGCGGCATTCGCAACAGCCTGGCGGAGCATACCGGTAAAGCCCTGGCCGTAGAAGATGTTGTCGCCGAGGACGAGACAGGCGGCGTCGTTCCCCACAAAATCGCGACCGATTGTGAAGGCCTGCGCAAGCCCTTCGGGGCGAGGCTGGGAGGCGTATTCGATGCTGATTCCAAAACGCGAGCCGTCGCCAAGGAGACGCTCGAACTGAGGAAGGTCGGCGGGAGTGCTGATAAGGAGTATCTCTCTGATTCCGGCGAGCATGAGGACGGTGAGAGGATAATATATCATCGGTTTGTCGTAGACAGGCACGAGCTGCTTTGACACACCGAGAGTGATGGGATACAGGCGCGAGCCTGAGCCTCCGGCCAGAATAATACCTTTCATGACATCAACGGTTTGAATACATTTTCTCGTAATACGAACGATATTCGCCTTCTACGATATCGCGCACCCAGGGGAGATTGTCGAGATACCAGCGGACGGTTCTTTTCATGCCGTCTTCGGGCAATACCTCGGGCTTCCAGCCTAGTTCCTGTATCGATTTGGAGGCATCCATGGCGTAACGGCGGTCGTGACCGGGGCGGTCGGAGACGTAGGTCACCAAGCCTGAGCCGTTGATGCCCTCGCTCTCGCGGACGAGGTCGATGAGCATATTGATAAGGTCGATATTGCGGGCCTCGTAATATCCGCCGAAGTTATATACCTCTCCGAGGCGTCCGTTCAAGGCTGCGGCAATGACGCCGCTACAATGGTCGTCGACGTAAATCCAGTCGCGGACATTGAGGCCTTTTCCATAGACAGGCAGAGAGCGACCCTCCATGATATTGTTTATCATCAGCGGAATCAGTTTTTCGGGGAACTGATAGGGGCCATAGTTGTTGCTGCAGCGTGTGACGACCACCGGAAGGCCGAAAGTGCGGTGATATGCGAGGGCCATCATGTCGGCGGCGGCTTTGGAAGCCGAGTATGGCGACGAGGGCTTCAGGGGCGAGCTCTCGCTGAATGTTTCCCGGCCAAAGACACGCACCTCACGCCCGACGAGGGCTTCGGCTCCTTCGAGAAGCTGCGGTTCGTCGAAATCCATATCGAGGTCGCCATAGACTTCGTCGGTGCCAATCTGGACGAATTTACGGAGTTCACCGCCGTTTTTCACATACTGACGGGCACATTCGAGGAGATTCTGTGTGCCAAGTATGTTTGCCTCGACAAATGGCCTTGGATTGTCGACAGAGCGGTCTACGTGCGACTCGGCAGCAAAGTTGACAATGTATGCGGGACGTATCCTCGCGAGGAGGCCGGCGACAAGCTGACTGTCGCCGATGTCGCCTTTTACAAACTCAATGGCGCCCGATTCGATTTCGGACTCCAGTGATCGAATGTTGCCGGCATATGTCAAAGCGTCGAGCACCACTACCCTACCGAGTTTTTCGGCAAGCAGCATTTTGACGAAATTGACGCCGATGAATCCGGCGCCGCCCGTAACGAGCCAAGTATCGGTATTATTCATTTTGAGATGGTGTCTGTTGGAGGTTAGCGAGCTGGTCGCGGGCAGTGGCGAGCATGCGTTCGTATTTTTCACGGTGAACCAAAGCCAGGCGCCGGGCCTGCAATGCAGCGGAATATGCAGCACAGGAGGCGAGCTGCTTGCGCAGTGCCGGGGTCATTTTGACTTCTATCTTGCCTTTCGAGCCGAGGAGAGTGCATTTCGAGGCGCCACCATGAGTTTCGAGCCACGCACCGACGCCTTCGAGGTCTTCGGGAGTGAAAGAGGCAATCTCAGACCCCTCGACCTTGAGAATGCGCGAGGGGGCAATGGATGCGGATTCGGTGCTTTCGCCACCGTCGGCAAACCGGACGGCACGCAGGCCAATAGAACGGCCCTGCACGTTTGCGACGATATAGAAGTGGCCGTCGTCAGACACACGGGGCTGTATGCCGGTGGCGGTCATCACTTTTTCGCTTGCGTCTTTAGGCAGATAGTAGCCGTCGAGCCCCACATTGCTGTCGACATGACGGAACTGCCCCTCGAGATTCTGCACTCTGAGGGTGGCTTCGGCCAGGGCCTGGTCGCCGGCAGATATGCTATCCATCGCAATGCCTTCCATGGCCTCGGCACGCACGGCGAGGGCTTCGCGCCGTATTTCGGTCTGGCCACGGTAGCGGCTGTTGATGGTGTCGAGGAGCTCTATGGCTTTCACATAATTGCGACTGCCGACTGCCGAACGGCTTTCATCGAGGAGGGCCGCCGCGCCTTCGCGGTCGGCATTTCCGCAAGCGGCAAGTCCGACGAGGACTGCCGCACAGAGTGTTTTATTTATCGCGCTGAACATTCTTAACGCCTTTTATGGTTTCTATTTTCTTTATGAGCCTATTGAGTGATGCCACATCGGAAATGCCGACCACAAGGACACCGGCAAAGAGCCCGTCGTGGGAATCAATCGAAATGCTTCGCAAAGATACTGATTTTTCTTTATTGATAATAGATGTGATGTTGGTGACGATACCGATGTCGTCTTTGCCAACCACACGGAGAGATGCGGGGAACTGCGTGCCGTTCTGTCCGCTCCAGCGTGTGCGGATTATTCTGTAGCCGTAGCGCTGGCGTATGTGGGCTGCATTGGGGCAGTCGTCGCGGTGAATCTTGATTACGCCCTCGGCCGAAATGAAGCCGAACACAGGGTCGCCGTAGATGGGATTGCAGCATTTGGCAAGGCGATAGTTGATGCCTTTGATATCGTCGCCGATGACGACCACGTCGGAGTTTTTATCGGTGGTGACAGCCTCGTCTGCGGCCGGAGGCAACACATATGTGCTTGCAGAGACGCGTTCTCCGCCCTCTTCGGCCTTCTGCTGCTTTTCGAGGCAGGCGAGATAGCATTCCACGACGTCGTTAACGTCAATCTCATCGGCTCCGACGGCGCTATTGAAAGCGATTGCATCGCGGTAGCCCATGCGGGTGATGGTGCGCGACATCGTGGCCTCGTCGAGTTCTATCTTGCGGTTCGCGAAGCGACGCTGGAGCAACTCCTTGCCGAGCTCTGCGGTGCGGTTTTCATGTTCCTTGAGGACGGCTCGGATTTTGGTCTTTGCCTTTGATGTGACGACAATAGAAAGCCAGTCGCGGCTCGGCTCCTGACGCGGCGAAGTGAGAATCTCGACGGTGTCGCCACTGGCAAGCCTATGGTTTAGCTTGCGATTCCGGCCATTGACTTTGCCACCGACACACTGCGTGCCGACACGCGAATGGATATGGAATGCGAAGTCGAGCACGGTAGCACCCTGCGGCAGCTTATACAAATCGCCCTTGGGGGTAAAGACAAAGACTTCGTGAGAATACACGTCCATCTTGAAGTTTCGCATCAGCTCCATGGGCCCGGTTTCGGCTGCTTCGAGAATATCGCGGACGTTGTTCATCCACGTATCGAGACCGTTTTCGCTCTTGATACCTTTGTAGCGCCAATGGGCGGCAAGGCCTTTCTCGGCTATGACGTCCATGCGCCGTGTACGAATCTGAACCTCGACCCACCTCTCGGACGGCCCGTAGACGGTGATGTGGAGGCTCTCGTAGCCATTGCTCTTAGGAATGCTGACCCAGTCTTTCATACGGCTGGGATTTGGGCGATACATGTCGGTGACAATCGAATATGCGAGCCAGCACTCGGCTTTTTCGCGCTCAGGAGGACAATCGATGACAATGCGTATGGCGAAAAGGTCGAATATTTCCTCGATGGTATTATGCTGTTTCTTGAGCTTGTTCCATATCGAGAATATGCTCTTAGTGCGGCCTTTGATTTCAAACCGTAGCCCCTCGGCCTCGAGTTTGGCCTTGAGTGGTGCGATGAAGTCGGCGATATATGCGTCGCGGCGCACTTTGGTCTCGTTGAGCTCGCGGGCAATGCGGCTGTACATGTCGCGGTTGCTGTATTTGAGCGACATATCCTCGAGCTCCGACTTGATTGCGTAGAGACCGAGTCGGTGAGCGAGCTGAGCATAGAGGTAGTTGGCCTCGTTGGCGGTCTCGCGCACAAGCTTTTCGGCCGGGTGATGATTTATAGCGCGCATGAGCGTGAGACGGTCTACAATCATTATGATAATCACACGGATATCCTGCGCGAAAGTGAGCAGGAGCTTGCGGAAATTATCGCTTTCGACCGCAGCCGCCTTGCTATAGAGAGAGCCGACTTTAGCCAGGCCTTCCACCATCTTGGCGACATCGGCGCCCCATGTTTTCTCGACGGCCTCGCCTGTCAGCGCACCACTGCGGAAAAGGGGTGAAAGCAGAATGGCGAGCACCATATTGCGGTCGGGGTCGATGCTACGGCATAGGGATATCGCCGTGTCGACGGCCGCGACCAAAGAGTTAAACCCAAAACGGTCGCGACCCGGCAGCAATGCCGGGTCGGAGTCGGTATATGCGTTGCGGACGGCCTGGAAATCGCCGTTTTCGATGGCATTGCCGAGGCAATGGGCCAGAACCAGGCATTTCCGGGGCAGCATTTCCCGCTCTTCTTTGTTCAAAAACTCTTCCATCAGACTCTATATTGGAAACTACGAGCCAAAATTACAAAAAAATGCGTATTTTTGCAGTCTGAATTCAAAAAAAGACACAATAATGATTACACAGGAACAATTAAAAGAGACTTTTGAGCGTATGCTTGCGCTGAGG
>CAMNRO010000072.1 GCA_946553045.1 uncultured Porphyromonadaceae bacterium
GACCCCGACCTTGGCAAGGTCGTGCTCTACCAACTGAGCTATTTTCGCGTTGGTGTTTTTCTCATTTGCGTTGCAAAGTTAGGCACTTTTCTGGAACTGACCAAATATTTTGGCAACTTTTTTTCAAGAAAATTTCACTTTATTTTGCAAGCGGTTGAAACATAAGAGCATAAAGTATGATTTTTTTTGAGCATAAAAATGCCCTCAGACCATCTTGGAGCATTACCTTGCTTAATTTCCGCTTTTTTTTTACTTTTGTCAGTAGAAGAAATATTAAAAAAAGTACAGATGAAATTAGTGTCGTGGAACGTTAACGGCCTTCGGGCTATCGTCGGAAAAGGTTTTGCAGATATTTTTGAGTCGATGGCCGCAGATATTTTCTGCATTCAGGAAATAAAATTGCAGGAGGGCCAGCTTGATTTGAATTTCGACGGTTATACATCTTATTATAGCTATGCCGAGAAAAAAGGTTATTCAGGCACTGCCACATTCTCGAAAACTAATGCTATAAGCGAGCGTCACGAAATTGGAGTCGAGCGTCACGACCACGAGGGTAGGGTAGTGGTGCTCGAATACGATGGGTTTTATCTGGTGAATGTATATACGCCAAATTCCCAAAGCGAACTTGCCAGGCTCGATTATCGAATGGACTGGGAGAACGAGTTTCTGTCATTCGTTAAAAAGCTCGACGCACACAAGCCCGTAATAATATGTGGCGACATGAATGTGGCCCATAATGAAATCGACCTCGCCAATCCGAAAACGAACCGCAACAATGCCGGTTTCACCGATAGCGAACGCTCCTGTTTCAGCCGTCTCCTCGAATCCGGCTTTGTCGATTCGTTCCGTCATCTTCACCCCGACGAAAAAGGCGCCTACAGCTGGTGGAGCTACCGTGGGCGCGCACGCGAGAAGAACGTCGGCTGGCGTATCGACTACTTCGTCGTTTCAGAGCGTATAGCCGACCGTCTTGTCGCTGCCAGCATTCATCCCGAAATCACCGGCTCGGACCATTGCCCCGTAAGCATCGAAATAGACCTCGCGTGAACGTCTCCATAGTCACATACCATACCGATTTCGATGAATTGGCGGCTTGTCTCCGCTCGCTCGACAGCGCCTGCGTAGACAATATATATATAGTAGATAATGCCGCCGACGCCGCCATGCGCGATTTTTGTGCCGCATTTCCATCTGTAGTGTACATATCGTCGGCTAACCACGGATATGGAGCGGGGCACAATCAGGCCTTGCGGCGTAGTCTTGCCGAAGGAGCCGTCTACCATCTCGTTCTCAACAGCGATGTTGAGTTTTCGCCTGCAATCCTTGAGCAGGCCCTCGATTTCATGAACTCCCGCCATGATGTGGCCCT
Organism: uncultured Porphyromonadaceae bacterium; assembly: GCA_946553045.1. GTDB lineage: Bacteria > Bacteroidota > Bacteroidia > Bacteroidales > Muribaculaceae > CAG-873. Next base: position 1,370 of record CAMNRO010000072.1, read on the forward strand.
TCTTCATCCGAAACTCGAATACCCCGACGGACGACGCCAGTACACCGCCCGCATGCTCCCGACTCCCTTCGATGTATTCGCCCGCCGCTTCCTTCCCTCATTTTTATTCCGAAAAAGAGACCGGCGCTATACCCTCGGGTTTGTCGACAGCCGGGAGTGCTTCAATGTGCCCTATGTTCAGGGCAGTTTCATGCTCTTGCGTTGCAGCGCTTTGGCCGAGACCGGCCTGTTCGACACCCGCTTTTTCATGTACCCTGAGGATATCGACCTCACCAGGCGCTTGCACCGAGACTTCAAAACCCTCTATTGGCCCCGAATTACTGCGGTTCACAGACACAGGGCCTCGTCATATAGCAATCTCCGCATGCTGCGGATACATATCGTCAATATGATTCGTTATTTCAATAAATGGGGGTGGTTTGTAGACCCGGAGAGACGACGCATGAACAGAACCATGCTCAAACACTTGTCAGAACGCGGCTATGAGCCTTAGAGCCCTTTCGCCTGCATACGACAGCAGGGCGCCAATCTTGTTCTTAAGCCTGACTCTCGAATCTGCCAATATGGCTCTGCGCTCCCGTGCTATTATGGAATAGCATGCCGCTGCCTCTTCATGGCAATTGTTGCGCGAGGCTTCGACAAAAATGTTGAAATAAGCACTGAAACGGCGGCTGCGTGCTGCAGGCACAAGGGCCGGATAGTTCTGCTGTATGAAATCGAAAACCGATTCAGAGGCCCTGATGGCGTCCAGGCGCCGCGGGTGCCATGTGCTGATGAAGCTCGCCGCATTTTTGCGATAAAAATAAAGCCGTTCCTTTGTCGCTGCTATCTTCTTGCAGCGGGCATATAGTCGTGGCGTTATCTCAAGGTCTTCGTAGCACAGGCCTTCTGTAAAGTGGAGGCCATCGAACAGTTCCGCCTTGAATAATTTAGAGCACGGCGACGTATTGAACCGTCCTTGCTGATACAAGGTATATTCTATGGCCTTTTCCGGTTCATGGATTTTGAACCGACACCGTTTCGCCCACCTTTCAGGCATCGACTTTTTTCGAAAAAAACCGGCTGTTGCTATATCGCAATCGCCAATGTTGGCAAGCAGAGTCTCCAGCGCATGTGGCGCATACGTATCGTCGGCGTCGCAGAATGCGATGTATTTTCCTCTGGCATTGTCGAGGCCTGCATTGCGAGCCGCCGACTGGCCGCTGTTGGCAATGCCGAAATGGCGGAACCGCTGCGGTTCTGTCATCGCATACTCCTGGCAGATTGCAGCACTTCTGTCCGTGCTCCCGTCATCTACGGTAATAACCTCTATATCGGAGAATGTCTGTGCTCTGAGGCTGTCGAGGCATTCCCGCAGATACTCTTCGCCGTTATATACAGGCACTATGACCGAAATCAGGGGTCTCTGCGTCATTTAATCAGTACCGGGATAGAGCCTTCCGACTCATTGTTTACACGGTCGAGAGCCGTTATTACATATACACCCGCCGTAGTCGGCTTATAGAACATCTCAGGAGTCACCGATACGATATTTTCACCCGATTCGAGGTCTATGTCTTCGGGCGAATCAAAACGGTAAACGACAAACCGTACGGCGTCGCCCGTTTTGCCCTGAGGCATTTCGGCCGACCATACTATTGTTTTATCTGCTTCCACACCGATATTTCCCGGTGCGGCCGGAGATTTGTCCCCAAGCCATGTCGAGGCCGGAGGCAGCGCTATGGAGCGCTGATAGTTCGAAGAGAGAGAATCGGCAACACCGCCCACGTTTTTAGTGAGTGAATACCCTGGCCACCAGCAATTTCCCGAAATATTGTCGAACTTGCGTACGGGCGTCATTTTAGCCGCCAGCTCATCTTTCTTAATCGTGCGCTCAACGTCCTGGCCTATATAGAGATGGCGGTTTTTGCCTGCATTAGCGCTCCACCAGTCAACCAGCACGCGATATGAGGCCGACTTGTGGTCGAGCTCCCAGTAAAGCTGAGGCAGCAGATAGTCGATCCACCCTTTTTCTTCCCATAGCAGCACATCTGCATAGAGGGCGTCATAGTTTTCCAGACCGTTTGTTTCGCTGCCGCGCGGGTCGCTTTTCTTGTTGCGCCAGATGCCGAAGGGGCTGATGCCGAAACGCACCCATGGCTTAAGCTTTTTGATAGTGGCATTGACCTCTTCAATCAGCAAATCCACATTCTTGCGCCGCCAGTCGTCGCGCTTCATTCCCTTGCCGTATTTAGCAAAGTCGGCAGCGTCGGGAAATTGTTTGCCCGCAACTGGGTAGGGGTAGAAATAATCGTCGAAATGAATAGCATCGACGTCATACCTCGACACAATATCCTCAACCACCTTGCATATGAACTCACGGTTCTCGCGAAGAGCCGGATTGAAATATAGTTTTCCGTCGTAGCGCACAAAACGCTTGGGATACTTGTGGTATATATGATTCTTCGGCAGAATCTGTTTCGCCGAACTCGTCACGCGATAAGGGTTGAGCCATGCATGCAGCTCCATGCCTCGGGCGTGCGATTCTTTTATCATAAACTCCAGAGGGTCCCAATATGGCGAAGGGGTCTTGCCGCCATCTGTAAGAAAGCGGCTCCACGGCTCATGTCGGCTGTCATAGAATGCGTCAGACTGCGGCCTCACCTGAAAAAGTACCGCGTTCACACCCATTGCCTGCAGGCTGTCGAGCTGTGAGCGCAGATAAGCCTTGCATTTTTCAGTGCCCATGTTTTTATATTGGCTCTGATACACGGTGTGAAGCCAGGCCCCGCGGAATTCCCGCTTGGGCGAACCTGCATGTAGCATCATTGTGGCGCTCATGCATAGTAAGATAAATAATGTTTTGATTTTCACCAGCATTCTGTTTTATCTGCTATTTCAGGTATTGTATTTTTGTGATAGACCGGGTCGAGGCCGCGCTTGCGCTGTGCCCGGTAGTCGTCCAGGCATTTCTTGGCGAAACGTCCCAGTAGGACTATCGCTACTATATTGCAAAGCGTCATCAGCGCCATCGTAATATCAGCGAGGGCCCATACAAGATTCAGCGACGCTACCGACCCGACACCTACCATGGTCGCCGAAAGCAGTCTCAGCACTGTGTGCGACCATTTGAAGCGTCCGATGAAATCTGTATTGGTTTCTCCGTAGTAGTAATTGGCTACAATACTCGTGAAGCCGAACAGCACAATCGCTATGGCTACGAAAATGGTTGCCGCCGTGCCTACCTCATTGGCAAGCGCAGCCTGGGTGAGCTCGATACCCGTCAGACCGCTGTCGAATACGCCGCTGCACAGAATGATAAAGGCCGTTGCCGTGCACACAAGCAAAGTATCGGTATATACGCCTAAAGTCTGTATCAGACCTTGCTTCACAGGGTGCGACACATCGGCCGTTGCGGCGGCGTTCGGCGTAGAGCCTTCGCCGGCCTCATTGCTGAAAAGGCCTCGCTTCACACCCATTATCATCGCCATGCCGATTCCACCTCCGGCCACCTGGTTGATGCCGAACGCATTCTCGATTATAAGACTCATCACGTGAGGAAAATAGTTTATCCTCACAATCACCACGTAGAGCGCAAGAAGTAGATAGAATACTGCCATCACAGGCACTACAATCTCGTTGATTCTGGCAATACGCCGGATGCCGCCCCATATCACCGCAAGGGTTAGCGCGGTCAGCACTCCGCCTGTCACAATGTTGTCAATCCCGAAACTGTTGTTCAGGGCAATTGCAATCGTATTGGACTGCACCGAGTTAAAGGCCAGAGCGAATGTGATTGTGATAAGCACTGCGAACGTGCAGGCATACCACCGTTTTCCTAATCCTTTCTGTATGTAATATGCAGGCCCTCCGCGGAATGAATGCTCGCCTCTGACTTTGAAAAGCTGCGCAAGGGTAGACTCTACAAATGCGTTCGACGACCCCAAAAACGCCACGACCCACATCCAGAATACCGCGCCCGGTCCGCCGAGAGCTATGGCTATCGCTACTCCGGCCACATTGCCCGTGCCTACACGGCTGGCAAGAGACACCGCAAAAGCCTGGAACGAACTTATGCGCCTGCCGGGCTTGTCATCTCTGCCTGAGGCATCGTATTTTCCGCCCGAACGCACAAGCAGACGGCACATCTCGCCTATCATGCTGAATTGCACGCCTCTTAGTTTCAACGTAAAATACAATCCGGCGCCGAGAAGCACCGCAATCAGCACATACGACCATAGAAAATCGTTTATTGCGTCAATAATGTCGGTCACAGTAGGAAGGAATATGTGGTTTTATCAAAATGTAATCCAGGAAATGCCTTGTCGGGCAACCCGTTTGCTATCGCAGCGTCGCGAGGCGCCGAAATGAGCTGTCGGGCCGTTTTGTCGACAATCCATAGATTGTCGGCAGCCGCTATGGCCGACGAAACATCATGCGTCGAAAGCACTATTGCCTTGCCGGCATCGGCCAGGCGCCGCAGCAGGGCTGTGATTTCAATCCTGCCGGCAACGTCAAGGAAAGCGGTCGGTTCGTCGAGTATGATAAGAGGTGTATCCTGAGCCAGAGCACGCGCAATCATCACCTTCTGACGTTCGCCATCGCTCAGGGTGCCTGCCAGACGGTCTTTCAGAGCTCCCATGCCGACAGATTCAATTGCCTCATGCACAATTCGGTGGTCTTCTTCCGAAAGACGGCCTAAAAGACCCGTATAGGGGTGGCGCCCGATTTCAACGGTCTCTCTCACGCTCAGCCCGCCCCCGCCCGTGCGGTCGGTGAAGACCATGGCGAGGTTTTTGGCAAGTTCAGAGCGCCGCAGTTGCTCCATCTTTCGGCCGCTGAACAGTATAGACCCGCATAAAGGCCGCTGGGCGCCGGCAAGAGTCCGCAGGAGGGTCGATTTGCCGCTGCCGTTGGCACCTATCAGGGCCGTGAAAGAGCCTTCGTTCACGGTGAGGTTGATGTCGGAAAGCACCGTATGCTTTCCGTAGCCTACATCGAGTCTATGTGTCTCCAGAACTGTCATGAGAAATATACAAGCCGTCGTCGGTTGAGCAACACATATATAATAATAGGTACTCCGATAAGCGGAGTGATGGCATTGACCGGCAAAATCGCCCCGGTGGCCAGCGATGGCGCTACCGACGCAATCTGGCAAACGAGCCCGAGCACGGCGCCCGCGAGAGCTGTAGCCGGAAGGAGAACGCGGTGGTTGGCCGTGCCGCACATCAGTCGAGCGATATGCGGCACAACGAGTCCCAGAAATCCAATCGGGCCGCACCATGCGGTCACAGTCGCCGTCAGTGCGCCCGAAATGGCGAGTAGGGCAGAGCGTGTACGCTTCATCGCAACGCCCGAGCTCTCGGCATACCGGGCTCCGAGCAACATTGCATTAAGACTTTTGCAGTATGGTATGCACAGAAGCATGAACAGCATCGAAAGTGAGGCGAATAAAGGCAGGCTCTCGAGCCCGACGCCTCCGAAAGTGCCCATGCCCCACATCACGAAGCTATGCACCGAATTCTCTGTCGCAAAGTAGTTGAGAAGTGAAATCGCCGACGACGAAAGATAACCTGTCAATATTCCTATAATGAGCAGAATATCTGCCGACCGCACGAAGCTCGAAAAGAAAAGCAATACAGCCAGTACGGCAGAAGCTCCGAGGAAAGCTCCGGCTACGAGAGCCATGCGGCCCCAGAAGCCGAGCAGGCCGCCGAGCGCCAGCAATACAACTGCCACTCCGAGGCTCGCCCCCGTGGAAATACCCATGATAGATGGCCCGGCAAGAGGATTGTTGAAACAGGTCTGCATCAGAAGACCCGCCACAGCCAAAGCCGCGCTTCCGAATAGCGCGGTCGCAAGAGCCGGAAGGCGCGTCTCGACAACGATAAAACTCACCGTAGGGTCGGCCCGGCCGCTCAAGGCGTCGATAACATCGGCAAAACCAAGTTCCACGCCTCCGGCAAGCAGCCCAAAAGCGAAAAATACAGGTATTGCCAGTGCAAGGACGCAGATTGATATGCGGCTTCGGCGTGTCATCGGCCCGTTTGTTTGAAATATTTCAGCTCATAACCCGGCATTAAATCGGGGTGGAAGATTGCTATATAGTCGGCAAGTATCTTCTCGGGGTGAAATGCCATGTCGTTGAAAATAAGCCGTTCGGCTGAGTCGCAGCTATAGATGTTGCCATTCTTCCAGGCCTTGAACGAACTATAGCGCGGGTTCATCGCTTTGAGCGACTCCGGCGTGGTCTCGTAGCCGAAAGAGCGTACAAGCCAGAAATCTGCATCCATTGCCGCTTCGGCTACGTTCTCGAGCGATAAGGACAGCGACCCCGTGCCTTCTGTGGCGGCCCAGGGATAGTCTGCGCCGGCATCGGCAAGCATTGCAGCCTGATAGCTCTCGCCCGCGGCCACATACCATACGCCCATATACTCGGTCTCTGTCAGCACCTTCGGGGCAGCTTCATCGGCAAGTTTCACCTTTAGCGCAAGATTCGAATAATCTTCTATTACATTTTGGAATATATCCCGCGCCTTTTCTCGTTCGCCGAAAAGCTCTCCTAAAAACAATAGCCATTCGGCTCTGGCGATTGGCGTGGTCTCAAGATAATCTGCCATCTCTACCGGCACCATGCCTTTCGGGAACGTGCCCGACGACATCGTCTGCATCGGGGCGCGGAGCACAGCCTCTATGCCGGCCGCGGCAAGGCGTTCGACCGACGGCGAATCCGCCGCGCCTACGTCGGCAATCCGCTTTTGGGCCAGCATTACACCTACCGTATCGCCTGCCGGAAAGAAAGATGCGTCGGCAACAGCTGCAAGCGAACCGAGAGCGTCAAGCTCTTTCATCGCGCCCGTATGCACGGCCGAAAAAACGGCTGCACGCTGCACGGGGGTCCGTATAACCGCTATGTCGGCCGTCATGTTGTCGGGTAGGGTAGAATCGCGGTCAACCAGCAGATAGCGTGCCAGGGCCTGGTCAGGAGCCCAAGGATTGGCTATCTCGGCAAGACGCCGACCGTTTCCATAATCCACCAGGGTTAGAAATCTGGCGTGATGAGTGAGTGTGTCGGCGCATCCTTTGTCTTCGACAAAATTATCTCTCGTCCCCCGACCGGCACACGAGAAAAGCCCCGGAAGCATCAGCGCCGCCAGGAGTATGCCTGTAAATCTTGAAATACGCATTAATATTCGCCGTAAGGATTGGGTCCGTACTGATTGTCGGGTTCGCTCTTTTTGCACATCAGCACAATCCACCAGATACCGAATGCGAGCATAATCATATAGGGGATTGCAACGCTTGCCAGCACCGGAAGAATCTCATCTCCCATTCGGGCAGCTGCCGTGGGGTCGTTGCTGAGAAGCTCGGGAGCGTTTTTGACAAGAATAGTCACTATCCATATCAGACATGCCGTCATCGCGATATAGAACATCGCAATCCACCAGCCGCTCTTGCCTGTATCGTGCAGTCGGCGCGTGCCAAGTGCAAGGCCGGGAATGAGGCAGGCGAGGCTGAATGCATAGTTGATATAGTTGCCCAGGGTTCCAAACATGCTTAAGACGCACGAAACAAGAAACATGAACAGCATTACCCACCAGTACTCCGCACGTGTGGAGCGGCCCTTGAAGTTGGCGTAGTTCGCAAAGAACATCTTGATTGCGGTGATGAAATCTACATTCATATCATATTGAATTTTATTACCGCAAAGATAATGTTTTTTAGTAGTCTCGCCAAAAAATAGGAGCTTATGGCAATCTTTAGAGGGTGTCTTATTGTGTCTGTTAAGCCACCAAGACGATACGGATATTAAAAACACCCTCTTAATTATACGACGGATATCGCGGAAGCAGACGCCACGGACGGTATGCCTCGCCGAGCGAACGCACATTCCGGTGCCAGTAAGCGTCGGCGTTGTCATGCAGAAGCTCTTCGGCTGTCTGGGGCGACGGTGCCTGTGCCCATGTGCCTTCGCGTATCTCGCGTTCCAGCTGCCCCGGGCTCCAGTTGCTGTAGCCTATGAAAAAACGAAGATTGCCGTCGGTCGGATAGCCGCTGTTCACATATTCCAGAACGGCGTCGAAATCGCCTCCGACATATAGCCCCGGATAATATAGGCGTCCGTCGGGTATCACATCAGGCCCGAGTGTATGGATAAAATACAGGCGGTCAAGACCGAGCGGACCTCCGCAGTACACCGGCTCATCGACATCTTTCGACACCCCGTCGAGAAGCTCCGAAAGCGTATATTCAGTCCTGTTGTTCATCACTACCCCTGTGGCGCCCTCCTCGGGAGCGTAGTCGATAATAGACACAACCCCGTGATTGAAGTACGATTCTTTTAGAAAAGGCTCGGCAACCAGCAGGCCGCCGCAGCGCGGAGCGCGTTCATCGATTGTCACGATGTGGAAAAGACTGTTGGCTAAATTCTTCATCTCACAGATAGCTGGTTGATTATACTCTTACAACACCTGTCTTTCCATTTTGGTTTGACCGATAAAGGGCTCAGTAGAAAATCAGTGGGGAAATAAATTTTTCACAGCCAAAGATTATAGC
>CAMNRO010000073.1 GCA_946553045.1 uncultured Porphyromonadaceae bacterium
AAACCAAAGAAATCAAAAACATAGCCTTGCTCGGAAGCAAAGGCTCGGGTAAAACCACGCTCGCTGAAGCTATGCTCTACGAGTGTGGAGTTATAAAACGCCGCGGCACCGTTGAAGCAAAAAATACCGTATCCGACTACTTCCCCGTAGAAAAAGAATATGGCTATTCGGTATTCTCGACTGTGTTCTACGCCGAATTTCTTGGCAAAAAGCTCAATGTGGTCGACTGCCCCGGCGCCGACGACTTCGTGGGCAGCGCTATCACCGCCCTTAACGTCACCGACACCGGCCTCATTGTAGTCAACGCCCAGTATGGTGTGGAAGTAGGCACACAGAACATTTTCCGCACCGCCTCCGGCCTCAAAAAGCCCATCATCTTCGCCCTCAACCAGCTCGACGGCGAAAAAGCCGACTACGACAATGTGCTCGAACAGATGCGCGACATCTTCGGCTCCAAAGTAGTGCCCGTACAGTATCCTCTGGCTTGCGGCCCAGGCTTCAACGCCATGATCGACGTGCTTCTGATGAAGAAATATTCGTGGGGGCCCGATGGCGGCACACCCACAATCGAAGAAATCCCCGAAAGCGAAATGCCGCGTGCTCTCGAAATGCACAAAGCACTCGTTGAAGCAGCCGCCGAAAACGACGAAAGCCTCATGGAAAAATTCTTCGAAGAAGAACACCTCACCGAAGACGAACTCCGCATGGGTATCCGCAAGGGTCTCATCGACAACTCTATATACCCCCTATTCTGCGTCAGCGCAGGCAAGGACATGGGCGTACGCCGCATGATGGAATTCCTCGGCAACGTCGTGCCTTTCGTAGACGACATGCCCGCCCCGGTAGACACCGAAGGCAACGAAGTGAAACCCGACGCCAATGGCCCTCTCAGCGTATTCGTGTTCAAGACCACCGTAGAGCCGCACATCGGCGAAGTCAGCTACTTCAAGGTGATGAGCGGTACTCTCAAAGCAGGTGCCGACCTCGAAAACGTGACCCGCGGCGGCAAGGAACGCCTTGCCCAGATATTCTGCGTATCAGGCCAGATCAAGACACCCGTCGACGAACTCATGGCCGGTGACATCGGCGCTACCGTAAAGATGAAAGATGTGCGAACCGGCAACACCCTCGACGAAAAGGGCTGCGAAATGGCATTCGACTTCATCAAATATCCCGCACCAAAATATCAGCGCGCAATACGCCCCGTCACCGAGAGCGATGCCGAAAAACTCAGCGGCATTCTCACCCGTATGCACGAAGAAGACCCCACATGGGTTGTGGAGCAGTCTAAAGAACTCAAACAGACTATTCTCTCCGGCCAGGGCGAGTTCCACCTCCGCACACTCAAATGGCGTGTCGAAAACAACGACAAGCTCCCCATCGTATTCGAAGAACCCAAGATACCCTACCGCGAAACCATCACCAAGGCAGCCCGCGCCGACTATCGCCACAAAAAACAGAGCGGCGGCGCCGGCCAGTTCGGCGAAGTCCACCTCATCGTAGAGCCCTACACCGAAGGCATGCCTGCTCCCGACAGCTTCAAGTTCGGCAACCAGGAATTCAAGATGAACGTGCGCGACACCCAGGAAATTCCTCTGGCATGGGGCGGCAAGCTCGTTGTATGCAACTGTATTGTAGGCGGCGCAATCGACGCACGATTCATTCCCGCCATCGTCAAAGGTCTCATGGACCGTATGGAGCAGGGCCCGCTCACAGGCTCATATGCCCGCGACGTACGCGTATGTATCTACGACGGCAAGATGCACCCCGTTGACTCCAACGAAATCTCCTTCCGCCTCGCAGGCCGCAACGCATTCAGCCAGGCATTCCGCGAAGCAAACCCGAAGGTGCTCGAACCCGTCTACGACGTTGAAGTACTCGTTCCCGGCGATGTGATGGGCGACGTGATGAGCGACCTTCAGGGACGCCGCGCCATCATCATGGGCATGAGCAGCGAAAACGGCTTCGAGAAACTTTCAGCCCGCGTGCCCCTCAAAGAAATGTCGAGCTACTCTACCGCTCTCAGTTCAATCACAGGCGGTCGCTCGTCGTTCACAATGAAGTTCTCGTCATACGAACTCGTTCCCTCCGACGTACAGGAAAAACTCCTCAAAGACTACGCCGAAAAGAACGCCGACGAATAAACTACAACACACCAGGATACAGCAAGGAGGCTGGCTCACCAGAGCCCGCCTCCTTTATTTATACAAATCACATCTTCCTTATCCGCCAACTTATATCCAATTTTTTCATAAGCCGACACGTCTTTAGCAATATTTTTTATATCTTTGCCACATGATATACTTTTGCCAGAACAATAGCATTTGAGATTGCAAAAAGACACACAATCCAATACTAACCGAAACACAACATATACAATCGGCTTATGAAAAAACTATTGAAACGTACGTTCATGCTCGCTTGCACGTTCACGCTGGCAGCACAGGCCTCACAAGTCTTTGCAGAGACCGAAATCAAAGAAGTCAGCAATTATTTCGAAGGCTTCGACAATGTTGCGACCGGAAAGGATCAGCTTGCCATCGGCTGGCACAGAATACCCGACATAACCAACCTTGGCACTATCGACACCTACAGAGTCGAAGGCATAGGAGGCATGGACGATGACCGCTCTGTAAACAGCCAGGTTTTCAGCGTTCAATATCAGGAAACATGGGACGACGAGACCGGTATTTCATACAAAACCGATGACCTCATTCTCACACCCGAAGTCAAAGGCCATGTGGAGTTTTATCTCAAATACAAAGGCCGCGCAGAAAGCTACAATACATGGAAACCATCCGTAAACATATATGAATGCACAGACAATCTCGATTTCACCTATTCCAAAGGGGCTGAAATCGAAATTGAACCTGTAAATATTCCTATAGACAACTGGGTAAAAGTATCGATTGATGTACCAGACTGGACAATACTCGGCCTAAGACTCGAAAATGTATATTTCGACTCTTTCAGCGCCGATTTCGCCCTTGTGCCACAGGTGCAATTTCTGCAACTGACCGGCTTCCAGTGTATCGGCGGAAACACAGTGTATGCCGATGAAAAAGGAAATGCCGAGATTAATTTCAGCGTCAGGATTACCAATCGCGGCAATCTACCTATCGCCAAATCTCAGGAAAATTTCAATCTCGAACTGCAAAACAGCATGCAGGTAGTCGGCACCTATCCGATAGGCGTGGATATGGAGCCGGGAGAATCGATAGAATTCAAATTCACACAGCCCTGGAAGCTAAAGAAAATCACAGAAGCCGAAGTGCTCAATCTGCAGTGTGTGGAGAATATATCGCGCCACGCAAGCTCCACGTCTCAAACCGTGCGTGTAGAAGTTTTCGCTCCGATACTCGGAATCACCCTTGCCGATAATGAAATCAAGGAATATCTCGATCTCGGCATTTACTCAGGAACTGGTCAAAGAACCCTGACATTTACCAATCTCGGAGGCAAGACTCTAAATATATCATCGCTTAAGCTCCCGGAAGGTGTTGAGTCCGACCTTACCACTCCTATAGCAATCGAGGCTCACAAACAGCTCCCGGTCAACATCAGCTTCACCGCCAAAGGAGCTCTCACAGGAAACATCGAAATAGAAAGCGACGGAATAGCACCCTCTCCCACGAAAATACATTATTACGGCGCATCTGTAGAACCTGGAATCTACGGCACCACATTCGTGGGCAAAGCAGTGCCGGCCCGCTGGATTCTTGAAAACAAAGACGCATGGATTGGCAACGACCGCATAGGCGAAGCAATGCGCTCGGCAACCTCAAAGAGTTCGGCTGGAAAGATGATATCTCCGCTTATGACTTTTGCCGAAAATGGAAAAGTAACGATGTCGCTAAGCCGCTGGGCAACGTGGACCGAAAGCTGGATTAAGGTGTACACTTCCGAAGACCGTATCAACTGGACCGAAGTGGCCCATGCCTCAAGCAACGATGAAAACAGCATCTTCCCTGCATCTCAGTGGGAATTTGCGGCCTATGAAGTGCCGGTGACAGCCGGTAACAAATATATTGCCGTAGAAGGCCTCTACGCAAATATCGACAATCTCACCGGCGGCATTCTCGCAGATATCGACAAAGATGTATATATCCATTCGTTCACAGCCGACAGCAAGGGCATGGTAAACTATCCGATGACAGCCACACTATCTGTTCAGAACATCGGCGCGAAAAACCTCAATGCCAAGGATTATGATGTTGAAATACTTATCGACGGAGAGACAGTCGGCAAAGCCGACAAACGCGAGCCTCTTCCCAATAACACCGAAAAGGCAACCGACATAAAAGTGACTTTCACGCCCCATAAAGCAGTCGAAAGTGGCAAAATCACAGCCAGGCTTTCGGCAGGAGACTATGCTGCCGAAGCCATTCCGGCCGATGTTACAATCGAAAAAGAAGCCATCGACGCCACCAAACTCATCGGCACGCTAAATGCCGACCGCTCCGGCTCAAATATTCCCATGCGAACCGGCGACAACAACAGCTACTCCGAATTCATATATACCGCAGAGCTGCTTGGCCTGACAAAGGGAGAGAAACTCACTGCCATCGCCTTCCCCTACTCTATCATGGCCGACCGCACAGCCGAAAAGAACGTGCGTATATGGCTGCAGAATACCGACACTCCCAAAACACTTCGCCCCGAAGCCGGCAAGGCATTCGACGTCTCTGAGATGACAAACGTTGTCGAGACCAGCGTTACTCTTACCAAAACAACCCCAAGTGGATTTTTCGGCAAATATGCACTTCTTGAGTTCGTATTCGACAAAGCTTTTGAATACGACGGTCGCAATCTGCGCGTAATAGTAGAGACTAAATCTTCGGCTTTCATCGCCTCAGAATTCCTCAACTTCGCAGGAGGCAACACTGTGTACACTTCATCTGACAACGCCATCAACACGAGCACCGTATCGCCCGACTTGCTGCCGGCTCTTCCCGTCGCCGTCCTTACGCTCGACAAACAAGCCATAGCAGTTATCGGCAAAATTACAGACGGAACAGCCGCTCTTGCCGACGCTACTGTCAAATTCACTTCAGGCGATGTCCTGTATGAAGCAAAGTCCGACGATAACGGTACATTTACAGCCTACATAATGCAATCCAATTTAAGCTACGCAGGCAGCATTGCCGCCAACGGCCATAAAGACCACAAAATCACGGAAACCGGCTATACAAGCGCAACAGACCTCGGCGAAATAGTATTGGTGGAAAATGCAGTAGCTTCAGTCTCTGTATCGCCGCAACCAGACAGCAACTGTGCCAAAATTTCATGGGAGGCTGTTGTGCCGGGTTCTATGGATTCGGGCGTGAGCTACGACATCTATCTCGACGGCAACAAGATGAAAGACAAGCATGAAATCACCGAATATACCATCGAAGGACTCACCGACGGTCCTCACACAGTAGGCGTAGCAGCTGTGTTCGCACCGTCAGGTGTAGCCACACAGCCGACAGAAGCGGAATTTACTATCGATACATCATCACTTACAGACAATCTGCTCCCGGAAATCAAAATTTTTGCAAATGAATTCGGAATAAACATTGTCACCCCGACCCCGGCACATATAAGCTTGTACAACGCCGCCGGTCTCCTGATTGCCGGTACGGAGATTGCAGCGGGCACAAGCCTGATTGAAGCCGCTGCGGGCATATATGTTCTTAAAGTTATCACCGCCGACAGAAGCACAAATTTCAAAGTTGCGGTAAAATAACACATTCTGACAAATAGAAAAATCCGGATTCACATTTGTGGTCCGGATTTTTCTATGCCTGGCAATAATAATTTCGTAATATCTTATTTATAAAGCTTCATCACGCTGGCAGGGGAGCGGCCTGCAAGCAGTTCGCCCCGCATATAGTTCATGGCTGGAGCCGAGTGTTCGAAGAAACGGCGATACCCTTCGCAGAGATAGTTGAGCCCTGACTCACCATCGGCAGTGACGGTAAATCGGTTTTTAGGACACTCTCCGTTGCAGAGATGCAGCCATCGGCAGCGACGGCATTGTCCGGGCAGTGCGTCGCGCTTGTCCTGTCCGAATTTCAATTGCGCGGAGCTGTTCATCATTTCGAAGATGGTCTTTTGCCGGATATTTCCGAGTTTGTATTGAGGAAATACAAAGTGGTCGCAGGAATAGAGGTCGCCGTTATGCTCTATGACTGCCGCATGACCGCATGTACGCGCCATCGAGCAGACTCCGGGTTCCACTCCGACAGTATTTGCGAGTGTGGCGTCGAAAAGCTGAATGAAAAATCGCCCTACGTCCTGACAAACCCATTCGTCGAAAAGCGCACAAAGAAAATCGCCCCAAGCCTGCGCTCCGACTGAAAATGGAGCCACGCAAGCGCCGTCTCTATCGCCAATCGAAGCGAGTCCGTGCGGTGTAGTGCGCTCTACGATGGGCGTGAACTGTATAAAACGGCAATCTATACTTTTGAAAAAACGGTAGAATTCGAGTGGATGCGCTGCATTGAGGTCGTTCACCACCGCCATAGCATTCCACTCCACACCATGCCGGTTCAAGCGCTCGACCCCACGCATTACTTCGTCGAACGAACCTGCACCCGACGGCGTGAGGCGGTATCTGTCGTGAAACTCACGGGGCCCGTCGATAGAAAGACCGACCAGCCAGCCGTTATCCTTGAAAAAACGACACCATTCATCGGTGAGCAAAGTGCCGTTTGTCTGAATACAATTGTCTATGCGGATATCGCGACGCGAATATTTGCGCTGCAACTCAAGAACGCGGCGATAAAAAGCAGGCGTGCGCATAAGCGACTCGCCGCCATGCCATGTAAACATGACCGAGGGCGCAGTCTGAGCCTCGATATACTGGCGGATAAACTCCTCGAGTACGGCATCGGACATAAAATAACGGGGCTCCCCGCCGCCATTTTTGGCTGAATAGAGTTTCGATTTCTCAAGATAATAGCAATAGCTGCAGCGAAGATTGCACATGCTTCCTGCAGCCTTGGCCATTACATAGAGAGGTCGCGAGAATGGCGCAAACGCTTGACTCATTCCTTATGAAGTGAATTCGGGTCAAAAGGCTTGACAACTGTCACGGTCGTACCTTCGGGATTGACTCGTATTCCGCCCTTTGCCTCGATGCTTGCAAGCATTTCGGAACGCAAAGCCTCGATTTTCTTCCTGGCCTTGGCCGGCTGATCGGCCATAAGCTTATTTATGACACGCGAATCAAGACCGATTTTATAGAAAGCTATACGGATAAACTTCCAGTTCTGGTCGGTAAGTCCATATTTTTTCTGAAGACGGTTTGCCACAGCGATACCCTCGGCATCTGCCTCCTTATCAAATACACCTCTATAATATTGCTCGAGCTGTTCGCCATCGAGCACCCTGGCGATGGCACGGTCGTGCATTTTCTGCACCTCCCGATTTCCTTTGACACTCAGAATGCCTCCGTCGGCCTTCACGCGGGCAACAAAGACAGAATCCTCCCGCTCAAACGCACTGGCAAGAGCACGCTGTTGAGCAGCGTCGAGCTTCACATAGCGGCTTACAGCGAAAACCTCGCGTACGGTAGAAGGGTGATAGGCTCCGAGAGCGTCTATGTCAAGAGTCTGGGCTGAAAGACTTGTGCCTGCAAGCAGAAAAAGGGTCGCTACGAAAAGTTTTAGTTTCGCCATGGTAGATAATGTATATTTTTCGCTTTCGTTTCGAATAAAAAGCGTAACTTTGTGCAAAACTACAAAAAATATCTGAACACTACCATGAGACCAGGCAAAAAGTTGAATTTTTTATTATTCGGTGTCAACGCCCTTGCCCTAACTTCCGCGGCGCTGCCCGCGCAGGCAGAGGCTGCACCGAAGGCCGATAAGCGTCCGAACGTTCTTTTCATATCAGTAGACGACATGAAGCCATGGCTGTCGGCCTATGGCGACACTCTCGCCCACACCCCCAATATGGACCGCCTTGCGGCCATGGGCACAACTTTCAACAACGCGTACTGCCAGATTGCGCTCAGCGGCCCTACCCGCTCAAGCATTCTGACAGGTCTCAACCCCGACCACACCGGTGTGTGGTGGCTTATGGGGTCATTCCGGAAGAACAACCCCGACATAGTCACGATGCCGGAAGCTCTAAAAAACAACGGTTACGAAACTGTCGGTGTCGGCAAGGTCTATCACCCGCTGAAGGACAAGACCGTCAAAGACGACCCTAAATCGTGGAGCCTGCCCTACGTCAAGACACAGGGAGCAACCTACGCCCTCGCCAACGGCCGTGTCGCCACCGAATGCGCCGATGTGCCCGACAACGGATATATCGACGGTGTCATTGCCGACGAAGCCGTCAAGACAATGCATAAACTCAAAGAAGGCGACAAACCATTCTTCCTCGCCGTCGGATTCAAGAAACCCCACCTTCCGTTCTGCGCACCAAAGAAATACTGGGATTTGTACGAACGCGGACAAATGCCTGTGGCAAAATTCCAGGACATGGCCGCCGACGGCTGCGAATACGCCTACCATAATTCGCTCGAAGTAAAAGGATACTCCGACATTCCGCCTTTCGAAAGCTATGTAGACACCAAACACCTCGACACCGAAACCCAGAAACGCCTGCTCCACGCCTACTATGCCTGCATTTCCTACACCGATGCCCAGATTGGAAAACTCCTCGACGCCCTCGAAAAAGACGGCCTCACGGATAATACGATAGTAGTGCTTTACGGAGACCACGGCTACCACCTCGGCGACCACGGTCTCTGGAACAAGATGACAAATTTCGAACAGGCCACACACGTGCCTCTGATGATTGCCGCCCCCGGCATGAAAAAAGGCGCGAAATCCGACGCCATGGTCGAATTCCTCGACGTATTCCCTACCGTTGCCGAACTCACCAAAACCCCGCATCCTCAACAGCTCGACGGCGTGAGCCTTGTGCCCGTACTCAAAAATCCGAAAGCGAAAGTAAAGGATTATATAATGAGCCAGTATAGCCGCACCACCACAGAAGACTATACCATCAGCTCCGACACAGACCTCGAAGGCAAAGCAGAATACCTCGAAAACGACATAATGGGCTATGCTATCCGCGACAAGCGCTACCGCTTCGTGCAGTGGACTAAAGGCTTCAAGACCTATATGCCTTTCGACAAATCGAAAGTAATCGCCTGCGAGCTATTCGACTACGAAACCGATCCGCTCGAGACCAAAAATCTTGCCAGCGACCCGGCTTATGCAAAGATTGTGAAGCGCATGGAGCGTCAGCTCGCCGACTATTATGCCCGCAGCTACAAATCGCCCATGTCGGCTCCAATCAAAGCATGCGCCGAACGAAAAACCAAGTAATCCGCCTGCAGAGAGACCGAAAAATGCCCTTGAAAGATTCTACCTGCAAGTGCAAAATTAGGCAATAAATTTGAAGAACTCGGA
>CAMNRO010000074.1 GCA_946553045.1 uncultured Porphyromonadaceae bacterium
CGGGCTTCTTTTTTATATCTCCACTCATAATTACTAATCGCGCAGCAGCGCGATTAACAAAGACAATAAAGCCCGGCTTTAGACCGGGCTTTGCATTTAATCAGTGATTGAGAATGTGGCTATGATTCCTTTGTGGTCGCTTGACCATATTGTAGGAGGTTCGAGAATGTTGTCGAGGCTGTCCGATGGGCATATCTTGCCGTGCAATATATCCTGTCGGGGCCCTATTATTTGGGTGTTTACGAGCTTAAGGCCACTGTCTTTGTAATAATAGATGAAGTCGATTCGGTCTCGTTCGTCCTTATCCGGAAGCCATGTCAGTTTGTTTATGTCGGCATATCTGTTTCCGGCAGGAAATGTGAACCCCGGGTGTGTAACGGGATTAGGATACAGCTCTCTGTAAGCGTCGCAGAATCCGGCTGAAATAAGCATTGATGAGCAATCCCAATTTATGATGAGATTGTTGTGGTCTCTCATGAGCCTTGTATCCTGTTGCCAATCGAGGTGTGATGGTTCGTTGAAGTCGCCTCCGAGAATGACAATGTTACCTTTTGCGATTTCTGTGCGAGCATCGTCGAGTAAGGCTGCGACTCCTTCTTCGCGAAATGCCATACGGTTGGCCTTAAGGACTGTATCAGCGTTGTCGG
The DNA here is from genome assembly GCA_946553045.1 of uncultured Porphyromonadaceae bacterium. Classification (GTDB taxonomy): domain Bacteria; phylum Bacteroidota; class Bacteroidia; order Bacteroidales; family Muribaculaceae; genus CAG-873. The sequence continues at coordinate 648 of CAMNRO010000074.1, forward strand.
CAGGTGCCGGAAGTTTCTTCCAGGTAGAGCCGCTGTAACCGCGGGGCATATAGCACTCGTAATGGGTCCAATCCCAGTGTACGGAGTACAGGGCTATTTCCCGGTTCTGCACACGTATTGTGGCTTTGCATACCGGGTTAGGTCTGAACGGGTCTTCGAGACGGAAGCATGTGTCTGCCTGGCTCAGACTGTATCTTGAAAGTATGCCCATGCTTTGATAGAGAGAGTCGTGCTCATAGCTTTTTCCACGGGCGGCAAGTTGTTCGGATAGATAGTCGAGAAAACGTTCACGTGATCCGTTGGTTTCGCAAAGGAATACGACATCTGCTTCGGAAGTATCGATAATGTCGACTATCGCATCGGTTCCGCCAGCAACATTCTCTCCCTGTACCCATAGATTGAGCTGCAGTATTCTGAGTTTCTCGCTTTTTGCAACATAGCAGCCGAAGAGTAGAGCGGCGGCCAGTGCGGTTCCCCGCATTAATGTCATGGTACTAATTGTGTGGGTGAAAAAAATGAAGCCCGGCACGAGGTCGGGCTTCGGTGTTGTATTCGGTCTTTATGATTACATGTTCATGCCGCCGTCGACCTGAATAACCTGGCCGGTAACGTAGCTCGAGAGGTCGGAGGCAAGGAATGTAGCAACATTCGCGATGTCTTCAACCTGACCGCCGCGACGCAGAGGAATTTTCTTTTTCCACTCTTCGCGGACTGCGTCGGGGAGCTGGGCAGTCATTGCTGTCTCGATGAAGCCGGGAGCGATGGCGTTGGCGCGGATGCCACGAGAGCCGACTTCCTGAGCGATACTCTTTGCCAGGGCGATAAGACCGGCCTTGGAGGCTGCATAGTTAGACTGGCCTGCATTGCCGTGTACGCCTACTACAGAGGCCATGTTGATGATTGAGCCGCTGCGCTGACGCATCATGATGGGGAGTGTGGCATTGATGAAGTTGAATGCGCTCTTGAGGTTCACGTTGATAACGGCATCCCACTGAGCTTCTGTCATACGCATCATGAGGCCGTCTTTAGTAATGCCGGCGTTGTTTACCAGAATATCGATGGTGCCGAAGTCGGCGAGTACCTGAGCCACTACTTCCTTGGTCTGGTTGAAGTCGGCGGCGTTGGAGGCATATCCTTTTGCTTTAACACCGAGAGCAGCAATTTCTTCTTCGGTGGCTTTTCCGTTTTCGTCGATTACGAGGTCAGTAAATGCTATGTTGGCACCTTCCTGAGCGAAGCGCAGAGCGAGTGCTTTGCCGATTCCGCGGGCGGCACCGGTTATAAGGGCTGTTTTTCCTTCAAGTAGTTTCATGAGTTGAAAAATGTTTCTTATGTTCTGGCGGCAAAATTAAGAAAAAATCGCTATTTTTGCAAAGAATAATACCAATAATCAGTATGTTAATACTTTATCGTATATATCAGATTTTTATAATGATACCTTTGCTGGCAGTTGCCACAGTGCTGGCGGCTACGGTCACCATCATAGGCAGTATGCTTGGCGCACAGCGGTCTATGGGCTATTGGCCCGGGCATGTCTGGGCCCGCATTTTCTCGATGCTGTCGCTGGTTAAGGTAAACGTGAAGGGCCGCGAGAATATAAATGTAGATACGAGCTATGTATTTGTGGCGAACCATCAGGGCGCATATGATATTTTTGCGATATACGGCTATCTGGGCCATAATTTCAGATGGATGATGAAGAAAGGCCTTGAAAAGATTCCTTTTGTGGGCTACAGCTGCCGTGTATCCGGCCATATATTTGTGGATAGCTCCACCCCGTCAGCGACAGCTCACACGATGGCTGCTGCTGAGAAACAGCTCTCCGGAGGAATGTCTGTGGTGGTCTTTCCGGAGGGCTCGCGCAGTCGCGACGGCAAGATGCATGCATTCCGCCGCGGCGCGTTCAAGCTTGCCACTGAGTTCGCACTTCCTGTAGTGCCGATAACCATCGACGGCGCCTACCGTGTAATGCGCAGGGGTGCGATACTGCCGCACTGGGGCACTATAAATCTTACGATACATAAACCTATCGAGGTATCGGCTGAGACCGGACGCCACGAACTGGCCGACGTAATGGAGAAGTCATCGGCGGCCATTGCTTCGGCCCTTCCGGCGTCTCAGCGTCCCGACAAGTGAACCATACGGAGGCTCCGAGTGTTGAATATTCATTATTAATCAACACTTTCTCTCGTTGCCTCATGAAACTCTCTACTGCCTCTTTTTTCGCTGCTCTGACTGTGCTCGGAGCCATTATTTTTGTTTCATCGTGTTCGCGTACCGACCATTTTGCCGGTGAATGGCTTGGAACACCTTCGCGAATGATGGGTATTCCCGGCGCATCAGATGCGACATCGACCGTGAGCATAGACTTTGCTCCCACCTCGGATATACGTCATGGCGGCGATGTGTTTATGTCGGCCACCATAGATGTCAGCCAGGCTGTGACAGGAGCTGAATTCTCCCTCGATTCGCCATATCAGGTCGATGTGGCGGCCACAGCGTCTATCCGCGGGCACTATATTGCCGAAGATGACGACAACGATGATATTCTCCTCAATCTTGATCCTTCGTCGTTGCAGGTGAATATAGACCCTGCCGGTGTCACCTTTTCAGAGAATATTCTCACCGGTCTGCAGCGTCCTGCCCTCGATTCGCTTACGAACCGTACCATAGATGCATGGCGGGTGCTCATCACGTCTGCTATCCGCGACGAATTCTATAAGTATCAGAAGATTGAAGATATCAAGGTGCATCATTCCGACATGATGTCGTGTGAAGTCGGCGACCGCGACTGCACATTCCGCCGTGTCGCCCCTAATTGAATTATGATACACACACTTAAAAGCCAGGACAACTCAAACGGCTGTCCTGGCTTTTTTTATACCGGGTCTACGTCGTAGTAGACGGTAAGGCCTTTCATGAGGGGTGATGATGTGAGGTCGATATAGCGTTGGCGCAGAAGCTCTTTTATCTTTACAGTGGAGGCATTTGGCTCGAGTTTGAGCATGATTTTGCGAATGTACATCGACTGCACGCGGCTGACGGCCGGTTCAAGCGGCCCCATGATACGGCTGCCGAATATCTCGCGCAGGCTGCGGGCATAGCGGTCGGCGCATTCTACGAGCGTGCGGGCGTCGCGGTGCTTCACATAGATATTTATTATCCGCATGAATGGCGGGTAGTTGAATGCCTGCCGTTCGGCGATTTCGCGTTTGTAGAAACTTTCGTAGTCATGCGCGGCAGCAAGGGCAAGCACCGGATTGTGAGGATTATGAGTCTGGATAATCACGCGGCCAATGCCGTCGCGGCGTCCGGCGCGTCCGGCAACCTGCTCAATCATGTTGAAAGCCCGCTCGGAGGCTCTGAAGTCGGGCAGAGAGAGAATCGTGTCGGCATTCAGTATTCCGACCACTTCGACACCTCCGAAATCGAGCCCTTTGGTAACCATCTGTGTGCCGACCAGAATATCAGCCTTGCCTTCCGAAAAGTCATCGATTATCTTGCTGTAGCCTTGTTTGTTGCGGGTCGTGTCGAGGTCCATGCGCAGTATCTTGCGGCCGGGAAATACCTCGGCGACCTCGTCTTCGAGCCGTTCGGTTCCATAGCCCATAATCTCCATGGTCGGCTCCTTGCATTCGGGGCATACCGTAGGAACGGGATACTCGGTTCCGCAATAGTGGCACTGCAGGCGGTTCGAGCGCTTATGATAAGTCAGGGCCACATCGCAGAAATTGCATTTCGGGGTAAACGCGCACAGGCGGCATCGCGCCATCGGTGCATATCCGCGGCGGTTAAGGAAGAAAATCGCCTGGCGCCCTCTGCCGGCCGCATCGACCGTCGCGTCGAGCAGATGGTGCGAGAAATAGCCTGTAACGGCCTTGCGTCGCCGTTCGACACCCATGTCAACAATTTCTACCGGTGGCAATGGCACATTGTCGTATCGCTCCGTAAGCTCTACAAGGCCGAATTTGCCTGTAAGCCCTTTGTAGTATGTCTCTATGGTCGGGGTGGCGCTGCCGAGAAGGGTTTTGGCCCCGTGCATGGCTGCGAGGACCGTGGCGGCGTCGCGGCCGTTGTAGCGCGGAGCCGGGTCGGCCTGTTTATAGCTTGGTTCGTGTTCTTCGTCGACAATGACAAGGCCAAGCGAGGCGAAGGGCAGAAATACTGCTGACCTCGCTCCGATTATCACCAGTGGTTCGGCGGTATGGAGTAGGCGCCGCCATATTTCCACACGCTCGTTGTCGGAGAATTTGGAATGGTATATGACCACCTTGGAGCCGAACACCTTCTGCATACGCACCGTGAGCTGCGTGGTGAGGGCTATTTCGGGCACCAGGAAAAGCACCTGACGCCCCTGTCGCAGCACATAGTCTGTCAGGTGCATGTAGATTTCCGTCTTGCCCGACGATGTCACGCCTCGCAGCAAAGTGATTGCATGCTCCCTGAAACTCGAGTGGATGTTTTCGAGAGTTTTGTTCTGTGCTTCCGAAAGCGACGGAAGCGCACCACCCGAAGGGCCCGAATATGTGAAATGCGATACTTCCTTGTGGTATATCTCGCAAAGCCCTTTTGCGGCGAGCGCCTTTACGGTAGCACGCGACACTTCGGCGCGTTCGGCAAGCACATCGAGGGGCACCTCTACCAGAGGAGTGTCCTCGTTGTTGAAATTCGACAAGGCCAGGATAGCAACCAGGGCCGCTTCCTGAGCCTGCGAACGCTTTACTGCGGCAAATGCAGCCGCGACCGCACCCTTGTCGTGGCGCGTTATCATCGGGCGCACATAAAAACGCTTTACGGCCCTGTAGCGTTCAACGAGTTTCTCAGACACCACGACGAGACCTTTCTCCAGCAGACGTGTCACAGTCTGGGTGACAGAGCCTGTGGCGCCTTTGCCTTCGAGCTGACGAACCGGAACAGGGCCTTTTTCGCGTATTATTTCGAGAAGCGCCATTTCCTTAGGTGTGCACGCTCCGAATGCTTCGGGCTCGGCTTCGGAATCTATTGCTACCCGTGTCTCGCTTTCCAGTTTCAGACCGGCCGGAAGAGCCGCCTTATAGACTTCGCCTACCGTGCACAGATAGTATTGAGCCATCCATTCCCAGAATCTTATCTGCGGATGCCTTACAATAGGCTCGGGGTCGAGCACCGATGCGATTTCCTTAAGTGCTATTCCTGATTCCGGGCCGACGGGCGATGTGGAGCACACAACGCCCGTGTAATAATGGCGGTCGCCGAAAGGAACGAGCACACGGCTGCCGGCATGAACCTTCGGTTGCATTTCCGAGGGAACAATGTATGTGAAAGCGCCTTCGAGGGGCAGCGGCACAATCACCGAGGCAAACATAGAAGAATTCTTTTCCATACGCAGTGCGAAGATACAAAAAAAACAGGGCAAAAGCCCTGTTTTTTCATATTTCGAATTTAACCGATTATAAATCGCGGGGGTCGGGAGCCTGGTCTTCGTTTACGGGAATATCGGTGTTAACGTTCTTGCAGCCTACCGTGCCATAGAAGAAGAGGTAAGCGAGCATGGCGATAACGAGCCAGTAAGATACCATGTAGCCGGCGGTATTGGCAATGGCGTTCTGGATAAGAGGCATAATGCCGCCGCCTACAACCATCATCATGAAGATACCCGAAGCCTGTGCGGTGTACTTGCCGAGGCCTTCAACAGCAAGGTTGAAGATACCGCCCCACATCACAGATGTGCAGAGGCCGCAGAGTACCAGGAACATAGCCTTGGCAGGCACTTCGGCCATCGAGAAACCGTCGGCAGCGCTGTAAGCGGGCATGGAGATACGGATATCGGCAGGGAGAAGGATTGCGATAGCGATAAGAACGATAGCGGTCATGGAAACGACGATGAGCTGAACGCGGCTCGAAACCTTGCCGGAGATTACACTCGACACCAGACGGCCAACGAGCATGAGGAGCCAGTAGATAGCGACAACGCCGCCGGCAACAGCCGAAGCTTCGCCGAGAATGCCTGCGCCATTTGCGCTCTGGTCGGCGAGGTAGAAGTTGAGGGTGCCGGGAATGCCGATTTCGATACCTACATAGAAGAAGATACCGATGACGCCGAATACGGTGTGGCGGAAGTTCCAGGGAGAGTGGCTGTATTTTACTTTGGTCTTGCCCTTGGCGAGGTTAGGCTCGGGGATAGACACGAAAGTGATGACGATGAAAGCGAACACGAACACGCCCATAGCAATCCAGAGGAGGGGAGCGACATTAGCCATTGTCGAGGCAGGGCTGAGAGCGCCGATGAGAGCGCCAACGAAGAGCGGGGTGAGAGTGCCCGAGAGAGAGTTGAGCGAGCCGCCGGTCTGGATCAGCTGGTTGCCGCGGTTGCCGCCTCCGCCGAGGAGGTTGAGCATAGGATTAACAACGGTGTTGAGCATGCACACGCAGAAACCGCAGATGAAAGCGCCCAGAAGGTAGATATAGAAGTTGAGGGGAACTGCTGTACCCGAAATGCTGCCGAGGGTGACGTCGGCGCCGACAACGCCCGAAAGCCACTGTACGAAAAGGCCGGCGACACCTACTGCCATAGCCCAGAGAGCGGTCTTCTTATAGCCGATTTTAACGAGGAGATTGCCGGCTGGGATACCCATGAAGAGGTAAGCGGCGAAGTTCATCATGTTGCCCATCATGCCGAGCATGGAGTTGCCTTCGAACTTATATCCCCAGATTGTTCCGATAGGGGCGGCAAGGTTGGTAACGAAAGAAATCATGGCAAAGAGGAAGAACATGGCGATGATAGCCACCACGTTTGCCCTTTGCGGGGCCGAAGCCTTAACAGTCTTTTCCATTGGTACTGTGAGGTTTATTTGTTATTTTAGATTAGTTCATATATTTTTATAGGAAAAATCGGAGAGTTCTTTGAAGTGCAAATATACACATAATCCATCTAAATCGAAAAAAAACTTTCGGTTCGAAAGAGCTCCGGAAGACGTTTACGGCAATATTTTTCCTATATATTGACATTTGTCAAACGTATGCACATGAAAAACGCCCGGCAGCCCGGTTCTGCGGGCCCTCAGGCGTTTTTTTCGTTGGTGATAGAAATATATCAGTCGGCAAACTGAGAATTATCGATATGCATGCGGCCGATTACCTTTCCGTCGTCGGAAGTGGTGTATATATATTCGACGTCATATCCGAGTCGGGCCGGTATTTCGATGAGATAGTCGGACGAGCGCTGTTCGCGGAACATGGGAATCACCACTTCGTCGCGGTTAGAGTCGAGATAAGTCTGGAAGTAGTCCTGGTCGATGTCGGCAGAGCTACCGCTGATTTCCATATCCATGATGATGCATTTGCGGCTTTCGTCGGCCGATACACCCTTCCATGTCGTAATCTCGTCTACAGCACGGGGCAGAGTGCCCGATGACACTTTGATGATGGCGGCGAGCCGGGCGGCGCCAATCTCCTCCTCGCTGCGCGAATCTGGCTTGGCTTTGATGGTTGATATGATGTGGTCGATGTTGTCGGGAGCGCCTTGAAAGCCAAAGCCAATCACAAGGAAAAGATAATTGCCGTCTTCAAAAGAATAGAGAGAGCCTTTGACGTTCTTGCCCGAAATCTTACCCTCGAGATCAACTTTCGAAACTTTGCGCGAATCTATTTCGGTTTCTGTAAGATTGCTGAAAGAGCACTCCCGAAGTTCGGCGTTGGCGCCTCCGAAACTTTGCGCATACAGGAATTTTTCTACTTCAGGACCCTGAGGAAAAGCGATTACCGACACTCCGCCGGTAGAAGTGGTCATAGCCATGGTTTCGGAGAAGTCAGGAATACTGATCTGATCTTTTGTCAGAGAATATCCGGCCGGCATTTCCATTGAGAAAGCCGGAGTCTCGACAGTCTTTGGTTCAGAGCATGCCGTGAGCATACAAACGGCAACAGCCAGCAGTAAAGTTCGAATTGTTTTCATATAATGATATATAAAATTTCACCAAAGATACATCTAAATTCAAGAATATGCAAAATGTAGCCTGGACGCAGGCTGCCGCCGCGAAAGATTCTACCTGCAAGTGCAAAATTAGGCAATAAATTTGAAGAACTCGG
>CAMNRO010000075.1 GCA_946553045.1 uncultured Porphyromonadaceae bacterium
ACGACAAGGCTGTGGCTCCCACACTGGCTCTCTGCCCCAACTGCGGTGCATGGCATATCTACCACACTGTCTGCGGCGAATGCGGCTACTACCGCGGCAAGCAGGCTGTTGTGAAAGAAGCCGCTCTCTAAGCAGCACCCGCTTCTGATGTATACCGGAGGCACCGGCCGCACCATACGACGCCGGGGCCCCCGTGCTTATATGTAACCACCCTCTAACTCAAGACTCTCAGTAATGCTACACGCACGCATTTCAGGCATCGCATCTTACCTTCCCGACGGCATTCTCGACAACGACATGCTTTCCAAGATGGTCGATACCAACGATGAATGGATCACAACACGCGTCGGAATCAAAAAACGCCATATTCTCCGCGAGGAAGGCGCCGGCTCGTCGTATATGGGCATAAAGGCCGTTGAAAAGCTTCTCGCCTCCACCGGCACAGCCCCCGAAGACGTAGATATCGTTATCTGCGCCACTTCAAACCCCGACTACCGCTTCCCCTCCACCGGCTCGGTGATTGTGGAAGGCTGCGGGCTTAAAAACGCTTACTCCTACGACATGGAGGCGGCATGCGCCGGTTTCCTCGTCGCTCTGCAGGAGGCACGTGCTTATGTGTGCGCGGGCATTTACAAGAAAGTAGTTGTTGTGGCTGCCGAGAAGATGTCGTCGATGGTTGATTATACCGACCGCTCGACATGCGCGCTTTTCGGCGATGGTGCAGCTGCCGTGATGGTAGAACCCACCGAAGATACCTCGACAGGTATTATCGACGCCGTGTTCCATGTAGACGGCTGGGGTCGCGAACACCTCCTGATGAAGGCTGGCGGTTCGGTGAAGCCCACCTCTCATGAGACTGTCGACGCAAAGGAGAATGTCCTCTTCCAGGACGGCCGCGCGGTCTACAAGCATGCCGTGACAAACATGCTCACCTCGAGCATGGACGTGATGAACCGCAACGGTCTCACCGTCGACGACGTGGCTTATCTGATTCCCCATCAGGCCAACCTCCGTATCATCGAGGCTGTGGCTCAGCGCGCGCAGTTCCCGATGGAAAAGGTGCTGGTCAACATCGAGCACACCGGCAACACGTCGGCCGCCTCGATTCCCATCTGTCTCGACGAATACCGCTCGAAACTCAAGAAGGGCGACAAGCTTATCCTCACCGCCTTTGGCGCAGGTTTCACCTGGGGTGCCATGTACCTCGTGTGGGATATCTGATAGACAAGTAATAAGCATTAAGTAATAAGCATTAAGTAATAAGGATTGGGCCGCAAGGCTCCCCTGTTGCGAGATGTTGACCGCTTCGTACTCCCGAAATTAAACCGAAATAGCACTTTTAGGGTGCTATTTTTGTTATAAGGATACATTTAATGTATGATCACCTCATGGAAAAAAAAGAAAACAAAGCTCCGGAACTGACTCCGGCCGATGAAAAGAATCTGCCCGAAGTGGCTCCTCACCGTTCCGGTTTCGTAAATATAGTAGGCAACCCCAATGTCGGAAAATCGACGCTGATGAACGATCTCGTAGGAGAACGCATAAGCATCATCACCGAGAAGGCGCAGACAACGCGCCACCGCATAATGGGAATCGTGAACACGCCCGAATACCAGATAGTGTTCTCCGACACTCCGGGCGTGCTGAAGCCTAAGTATAAGATGCAGGAAGGCATGCTCGCATTCAGCGAGAGCGCGCTCACCGACGCCGATGTGCTCCTCTATGTGACCGACGTGGTCGAGGACCCCACCAAGAATGCCGATTTTCTTGCCAAGGTGGCAAAAGAGACAATCCCGGTTCTGCTGGTTATTAACAAGATAGATTTGCTCAAGGACAATGCCGAGCTTGAAGGTGTTGTCTCGCGCTGGAAAGAGCTGCTGCCGAAGGCCGAGGTCTTCCCGACATCGGCCAAAGAGCATTTCAATGTGTCGAATCTGATGACGCGCATTGTCGAACTGCTGCCCGAGGGCGAGCCTTACTTCGGCAAGGACGCGCTCACCGACAAGCCCGCGCGCTTTTTCGTGACAGAGATAATCCGCGAGAAGATTCTGCTCAACTACGACAAGGAAGTGCCTTATTCGACCGAGGTCATCGTCGAGAAATTCGAGGAAAAGGAAACCTCTATCCATATCATGGCAGTGGTCTATGTGGAGCGCGACAGCCAGAAGGGCATTCTTATCGGCAAGGGCGGCTCGATGCTCAAGAAAGTGGGCACTCAGGCACGCCACGACATCGAGACCTTCTTCGGAAAGCGTGTGTTCCTCGAAATATTCGTAAAAGTAGAGCCTAACTGGCGCAACCGCGAGAACAAGCTCCGCCAGTTCGGATATATCGAGTAGACCGTTGCCGATGGGTTTAAAAAGTATTCAGTTCATAAAGTTAAATCAAATCACAGACCATATATATGGGACAACTCGTAGCTATTGTCGGACGCCCCAACGTGGGTAAATCGACGCTTTTCAACCGCCTTACCCAGACGCGTACGGCCATTACCGACCCGACAGCCGGCACGACACGCGACCGTCAGTACGGCAAGGTCGACTGGAACGGCAAGGAATTCTCAATCGTCGATACCGGCGGCTGGGTTGTTAATTCCGACGACATTTTCGAATCTGAAATCAACAAGCAGGTGGAGCTCGCCATTGAGCAGGCCGACGAAATCCTTTTTGTGGTCGACGCCATGAACGGTATCACCGACCTCGACGACCATGTGGCCCAGATACTGCGTCGCTCGCGCAAGCCTGTGATTCTGGTAGCCAACAAGGTAGACTCCAACGAATGGATCTACAACGTGCCCGAGTTCTATGCGTTCGGTCTCGGAGAGCCATACCCCGTGTCGGCCTCGAACGGCTATGGCACCGGCGACCTTCTCGACGAGGTCGTGGCCAAGCTTCCCGAGCCTGAGGTTGACGAGGAGGCCGCTCTCGACGACCTGCCCAAGTTTGCAATCGTAGGCCGTCCGAACGCCGGAAAATCGTCGCTCATCAATGCCTTTATCGGCGATAACCGCCACATCGTGACCGACATCGCAGGCACTACCCGCGATTCGATTTACACCCGGTACGATAAATTCGGCTTCGACTTCTATCTGGTCGATACCGCCGGTATCCGCAAGAAAACCAAGGTCAACGAGGATATCGAATACTACTCCGTTATCCGTTCTATCCGCGCTATCGAAGCTTCCGACGTCTGCATACTCATGATTGACGCCACTCGCGGCATCGAGTCGCAGGACGTGAATATATTCTCGCTCATTCAGCGCAACAAGAAGGGCCTTGTGGTGGTTGTGAACAAATGGGACCTTGTCGAAGACAAGTCTACCGCCGCCATCAAGCACTATGAAAATGCTATCCGCGAGCGTTTCGCACCTTTTACCGACTTCCCGATTATATTTACATCGGCGCTCACCAAGCAGCGTATCTACAAGGTGATAGAGACTGCCGTCGAAGTCTATAAAAACCGCAAGCGCACCGTGCCTACATCGCAGCTCAACACTGTGATGCAGGAAGAGATATCGGCATATCCCCCGCCAAGCAACAAGGGCAAATTCATCAAGATAAAATATATCACCATGCTCAAGGGCGCACAGGTGCCTACGTTTATCTTCTTCTGCAATCTGCCCCAGTGGGTGAAAGAGCCCTACCGCCGCTACCTCGAAAACAAAATCCGCGAGCACTGGGACTTCACCGGCACCCCCATCAACGTCTACATGCGCGAAAAATAGGCTGTTGGGCTGATGGGCTATTGGGCTGACAGGCTGATAGGCTGACAGGCTGTTGTGCTAACGGGCTGACAGGCTGACGAGCTGTTGGGCCGCGTAGCGGCAGATGGCTGCGTAGCAGCGTTGACAATAATAGGCCCGCGCAGACGCGCCGTAGGTGCGTGCGGCACGGGTATAAGGATTACGATAAAAAAAGAAGAGCTGCGTAGCTGCGACATATCGTGTAGATTGTGTCGCAGCTACGCAGCTCTGTTTTATTTTTGACCTTGGAAACCTATGGCCGCGCGCACCTTACGGCGCGCTTGCCATAGGCTATTACTCTAAGCGCTGCTACGCAGCCCATCTGCCGCTACGCGGCAACGTCTCTAAAAAATGCTCGTCAGCCCAAAAGCCTGTCAGCCCAAAAGCCTGTCAGCCTGTCCGCCCGTCCGCCCAACAGCCCAATCGCCCAACAGCCTATTATCTCAGATTCTTAAGGGCGTAGGTGCGTTGGCGGAGGTATGCGCCGAGTTCTTCGGGTGTGGCGCCATGGGCAGCCTGTTCTTCGGGAGAGATGGGGGTGCCGACGCTGATGTGCATTTCGGTGCCGACTTTGCGGAATACTTCGGCGGGAAGGCGCAGCGAGCGTGCCGGCCAGCAGATGTGGCCGAGGATATTGAACCACCAGCTGTTGCTGCCGTGGAAATAGATGGGAATCACGGGCACTTTGGCGCGGTGGATAATCTGGAGGACAGACGGCTGCCACGGGCGGTCCTGGAGGCCGTCGCGGAGCGTAGTCTTGCTCATTGCGCCTGCGGGGAAGAATCCTACGGGGTGGCCTTCCTTGAGCTGGCGCAGGGCGGTGCGGATTCCGGCAACCGACACGGCGCGCTTGGCGGGGTCGGCGCTTGCCGACTGGTCTACGGCGATGAAATTGGGTCGCATGGCCGAGATTTTGTTCAGAATCATGTTTACCATGACCTTATACTCGGGTCTGTACTGCGAAATGAGATATATGAGGGCAATACCGTCGAGAGCGCCGAAGGGGTGGTTGCTCACGGTGATGAAAGCGCCGTCGGGAAGGTTGTCGAGCACTTCGCGGCCGTCGATGCGCAGTTTTATCCTGAATTCCTCGAGGAGGAGACGGCGCACGAACTCCGGCCCGGGCGTGTCGCAGCATTTGGCATGAACGGCGTTGACTTTGTCGACCGAGAGGGCGTGCAGAAGCCAGTTGACGAGTTTCGGGTGCCCGTCGAGGGCCGGCGCGAGGGCGCGAATGTCGTCGTAGTTGAGTACGTCGGGGCGAATATCGTAGTTCTCCTTGTTATCCATGAATGTAGCGGGTATATTTTTCGACGAAGCGGGCGAAGGGGCCTATCTTCATGAGCCCGAACTCGAAGAGGGCGAATCCGGCAAGCGCGCAGGCAATGCCGCACAGCACGTCGATGATGTAGTGATGAGAGCTGTAGACGGCCGTCCACCATATGCCGGCGGAAACGATGGCGAGCACGGCAATCCACACGGCCGACGAGCGGCTGCGGATAGCGTAGATGAGCGCCACGGGCGTGTAGGCCGAATGGAGCGAGGGTAGAGCGGCGAATACGTTCGAATTTCGGGCGTAGAGACCGTTGAAAATGCCCAGGCCTGTCATTTCGTCGAATCGGCCCAGGCCTGCGACATCGCCCGGAGTGCCCGGAACGGCCTCGAAGCCGTGAAGAGCAACATACCACGGCGGCGCTGCCGGGTGTATGTAGTAGAACGTGAATCCGAGCAGATTAACGAGCAGGAACACCATCGCGAAATGGAGATATTGCCCTGTCTTGCCGGTGAAATAGAGCCAGAGGCCGAAGACGATTGGCAGGGGCACCCAGCAGAGGTAGAAGATTCCTGCGGCGAAGTCGGCGGCGGCGCAGTGGTGTGCGGCGAAGAACTCGTTGGGGGTGAGCACGCCGGCTTCGGAGGCGATTCCGAAGAGCGATTTCTCGGTCTCGTAGAGACCCTGCACGTCGACGGGGTTCACCATGTAGTTCGGCACGATGTTCATCCAGTCGTATGATATGCCGAAGATGAAGAACGGCGCCAGGGCGACGACGAGGCGCCTCGTCGGGCCGCATATGAAGAAGAGGGCGAATATGAGCACCGCCATGACGATGTGCTCGGGGCGGAAACCGATGAAGAGAGCCGTCACGGCGAGCCAGAGCGCCAGGGCGCCTGCGCACCATAGCGATTCGTTCAGGACTGGAGCTTGTGCTTTCATTTCTTTTTGCAGAGTTCGCGGCGGCAGTGCGATATACGGGCAAAGGCCGTGAGATTGGCAAAGACGGCTATTATGCCCATTGCCACAACCAGAATGATGTTGGGGTCGAAAGCCGACTGAGGCTCTGTGCAGAGGCCTGTGACACCGGCGGCGAGAGCTGCCGCGCTGGTGACGACCACACGCTCGGGGCGCTGCATGAAGCCGATTTTGCACTCTATGTCGAGGCCTTCGGCGCGTGCGCGCACATAGCTCACCATGATACTGCCCACGAGGGCGAAGAAGGTGATTACGGCGCCTGTCATGTCGCCGCAGCCGATTAGGTAGAAGGCGAGGCCGCCGAGGGTGAAGAGTTCGCAGTAGCGGTCGAGCACGGAGTCGTACATAGCTCCGAATGTCGAGGCCATACCGCCGAGGCGTGCCACCTGGCCGTCGAGCATGTCGAAGAGCGAGAAGCCGATGATGAGAGCTCCGGCGAGCGTGACGAGGCCGAAGTCGGCTCCGCCGCCGTTCTGGGCCTTTATGCCGGCGGCTATGAGCACGGCGGCTGCGGCGAGGTTGCCGAGCATACCTATTGTGGTGACGATGTTCGGTGTCACACCCATGCGGATAAGGAGGCGGACAAAGGGATTGATGACCGCGTAGATGCCTTGCTGCAGGGCTCCGCGGGCCTGCGTGGCTTTAGTCTTTATTTCCATTTCCATATAGGAGTTTTTTTGAGTCCCAGATACTCGGCGGCGGCTATGGCATAAGGGTCAAAATTGCTGTCGCGGTAGACGAAGTAGCGCTGGAGTGCGAAATTCCAGAACCATGACACGATGAGCGACACGAATATTCGGGCTGCCGCATAGTAGCCGTCGGGACGGAAGCCGACGGTCTCGAGCCATGTCCAGTGCTGGAGGGTGAAATATACGGCCTGGGTGCCGAATGCGTTGAGCAGCAGGCTGCCGATCCACACGATGGTGTATTTGACGGCTATGGCGCGCCAGTCGCAGCCCGAGGCATGAAATGTGAAGCGGTAGTTTATCACGCAGTTGAGCACGCCGCCGGCGACGGCGCCGATTGCTGTTGCAATCCATGGCAGGAGTCCGGCCCATGCGAAGAGGACGAAGCCGAGGCCCATGTCGAGCCACGATGCCGACTGGCTCGCTACGATAGAGCGGATATAGGTGAAGACAAGCGAGTCGCTGTTGAGAGCCTTGCGACCGAGCTGTGACAGTGATTTCATTTTAAAATGAGAATGTTAAGTCCGATAAGAATGGCGGCCGAATATATGCCGGCGAGAATATCGTCGGCCATCATGCCGTAGCCTCGGGGCAGACGCTCCATGCTGCGGATTCCGAGGGGTTTGACGATGTCGAAGAAGCGGAAGAGCGCCAGCGACAAGAGGATTTCCCACCAGGGGCACAGCGGCACTACCGGAAGGAGCGAAATCCACTGGCCGACGGTCTCGTCGACGCATGCCACAACGGGGTCGGGACCCCAGTAGCGCTCCGATACCGAGCTGGCCCATGTGCCGAGCACGGTGAAGACGAGCACGGCGATGGCTGTCACAGCCACCGTCACCGCCGCCGGAGCCCAGATATAGAGCGGCAGCCAGAGTATTATGGCAAGAATGGCGCCCCATGTGCCCGGGGCCACGGGGAGGAAGCCGAAACCGAATGAAGTGGCTATCAGCTTGGGAAATAGCGGGAAACGGCCGCCGTCGTCGGGCACCGCGGTCGATTTACGGTATTTGTTCATCGTGCGTGGTGTTTTTTGATGGCGTTGATTATGAAGCGGGCAATCTGCGGTGCGGCTTCGGCGCGGCAGGGGGCGAAGCTGGGCCAGTCCTTGAAGTCGACGATGGTGGGCTTGCCCTCGGCGTCGACAATGCAGTCGCCGCCGTAGATTTTCACGTCGAGCACATCGGCGGCGCGTTCGGTGATTGCCCGCATCTGCTTGGGGTCGAAGGCCGGCGATACGTCTTCGGGATTGCGGGGGAAGAACCAGTGGAAGAACTGTGTGCCGGCGATGCCGTAGAATTTCACCAGATGGCCTTTGATGTGGCGGTTGATGACGGCGCGCTTGATTCCGCGCAGGAAGTATTCCTGAAGTATCTCTTGGGCCTCCTCGGGGTGGCGGACGTAGGTCACGTCTTCCTTGTGCATCGAGTGTGTGTCGGCGCGCTTGATCCAGCACGAGCCTGCCTTGGCGGCGTTGAGGCGGTCGCGTATGGCCTCGTCGGTGTTCACGGTCCAGCTTTCGGGGTAGGGCAGCCCTGAGCCGAGCAGTATGCGCGCCATTCTTTCGCGAATGCAGTTTTCGATACCATAGCCCGAATTGATCACGAGGGCACCGTCGTCTTCGAGGCGCTGCAGGCGCTCGATTGAGCGGTTTTCGCGGCACATGTTGATGATAATCCGTTCGTCGGCAGCTCCGGCGATGAACTGTTCTTCGTTGTATATGTTGACGATACAGCCGCGTTTGCGCAGTTGCTCGGCTACGATATTGAAGATTGCCGCGTCGTTTCCTATATGGTTTGGCGAGAATGCGCCTGCACGCATCACACCTGCTATCTTGATTTCGGCCATTTGGCGCTTATCTGATTGATTGGTCTGTAATTGAACTGCAAAAATAATAAAAATAGGCTAATGCTCCCCCATTTTAACCCGAATTTTACATATTTTGGCCTTCGAAAAATTCCGATAAGAAGTGCAACGGGCATTTTCTCACTCCTCCTC
>CAMNRO010000076.1 GCA_946553045.1 uncultured Porphyromonadaceae bacterium
AGGAAAGGAAACGAAAGTAGGTCAGAAAACTTTCGTTTCCCGACCTACTCGATTTCGAAAGACAGCAAAACCAAACAAGCTTTTCACTCCAATCCGAAAGCGGGACATCGGAAATCCTCCGCTCGGACTCTTGCCGCCGACTTTGCTTAAATTTGCGGCTTTCGGCTATTTGATGTATCTTTGCATTTCGATAGAATATATCTGCGAGCAATGTTCAGAATGAAACGTCTTTATTCCTATATGCTGCAACGGTTTCTTCCGCTGCTGGCCATGACGTTTTTTATCTGTCTGTTCATTGTGCTCATGCAGTTTCTATGGAAATCCATCGACGACCTTGTCGGGAAAGGCTTGTCTGTAGGCATTATTGCAGAGCTTTTCTTCTATGCGGCTATTTCGATGATTCCCACGGCTCTTCCGCTCGCCGTGCTTCTCGCCTCCCTGATGGTTTTCGGCAATCTCGGCGAAAAATTCGAGCTTACAGCCATGAAAGCGTCCGGCATTTCGCTGTTCCGCATCATGCGCCCGCTTATGATTTTCATGGCATTCCTTGCCACAGGGGCATTTTTCTTCCAGAACGACATACTTCCGATTGCGAAAACGAAGATGTGGACTCTCACATTCTCCGTGCGTCAGAAATCGCCTGAAGTTGAAATTCCCGTACGCTCGTTCTACGACCAGATTCCGAATCTCAATCTCTACACCGAGAGCAAGAATCCCGAAACAGGCATGCTCTACGGCATGATAATGTACGACCTCTCGCGCGGCTACGACAACACACGTGTAATACTCGCCGATTCGGGCCGCTTCAACTTCACCGAAGACAAGACCAGGCTTTTCCTGCACCTATATAGCGGCGAAATGTTCGAAAACATGCGCGACAACAGCATGGGAGCAAGTTCTTCGCGCTATCTGCCCTTCCGCCGCGAGCATTTTATGGACAAGCAGGTCTATTTCCCGTTCGACGCCAACTTCAACCGCCTCGACGAAGACGGCATGCGCAGCCAGTACATAGGCCAGAATGTGAGCCAGCTCATGCGTTCAATCGACTCGATAGGTCACCAGGTAGACTCAGTAGGCGCGGTCTATGCCCACGAAATACGCACACTGCCCTACTTCGGAATCTCGGCGCGCACCGAGACTCTGGCCGACGGCACCAGACAGAACACCGTACCTGCAACAGTGATAATGGAAAAACCCCTCGACGTAGACTCCATATATCAGGCCCGCGGACCCGGTATGGTGAAAAGTTATATCAACCAGGCTCTTGCCAAGGCCAAGCGCCAGAAACAGGAATACCTCTACCGCAGCCTCGCCCTCGAAGAGCAGGCCAAGCTTATGCGCCGCCACGACATCGAGCTACAGCGCAAGTTCACGCTATCGTTCGCCTGCATAATCTTCTTTTTCATCGGGGCGCCTCTCGGAGCCATCATCAAGAAAGGTGGTCTCGGAACTCCGCTTGTGATTTCGGTATTGCTCTTCATCATCTACTTCCTCATCGACAATGCCGGCTACAAGCTGGCCCGCGACGGCAAAATACCTGTATGGGAAGGCATCTGGCTCAGCACACTCGCGTTGCTGCCGTTAGGCGTTTTCTTCACCTACAAGGCCGTCGGCGACTCGGCTGTGTTCAACGTCGACGCATACAAGAACTTCTTCCGCCGCATTGCCGGCCGGGCTATACCGCGCGACCTCACGCTCAAGGAAGTACGAATGGCAGATGTCGACAACGGCCAAGCCGTCGACATGCTCCTCGCCTTCCTTGGAAACATCGATTCTCAGCTGCAGCGGCTCTCGCACACCAACAGTATCAAAAAGCTATTTTCTCCAGGCATTCCGCCCGAATTACGCCTGGAACTGAACCAACTCGTGGATTATCTATCAAACAGCACAGATATTTACACCATTAATCTGCTCAACCAGTACCCTTTCAAGCCAACCGCGCGCAACATGGCCGCTCTACGCTCGACAACAATTTCGCTGCTCGACCGTTTCGGCTATAGGCACGAAGGCCAAAGAGAACCAGTAACAGAACAATAAGACTATGAACGACAACATAAGACTCGACAGCATCGAGGAAGCAATCGAAGACTTCCGCGAAGGTAAAATGGTGATTGTGGTCGACGATGAAGACCGCGAAAATGAAGGCGACCTCATAGTCGCCGCCGAAAAAATCACACCCGAACAGGTCAACTTCATGCTCAAGAACGCGCGCGGAGTGCTCTGCGTGCCTCTTACCATATCTCGCTGCCGCGAACTCGAACTAAACCACCAGGTCGAACAGAACACATCGATGCTCGGCACGCCGTTCACAGTCACAGTCGATAAAATAGAAGGTTGCAGCACCGGCGTCAGCATCGAAGACCGCTGCGCCACAATCCGTGCGCTCGCCGACCCTGAATCCGTGCCGGAAACATTCGGTCGACCGGGCCATATCAACCCTCTCTACGCCCAGGACGCAGGCGTTCTGCGCCGTAGCGGCCACACCGAAGCCGCCGTTGACCTCGCCCGCCTCGCAGGCCTGCAGCCGGCTGCCGCCCTTATGGAAATAATGAGCGAGGACGGCTCCATGGCACGCCTTCCCGAACTCCGCAAACGAGCCGACGAGTGGGGAATGAAACTTATCTCGATTCGCGACCTGATTGCATTCCGTCTCGCCTCCGAACAGCTCGTCGAGCAGGGAGTCGAGGTAGACATGCCCACAGCCGACGGTCACTTCCGCCTCATTCCCTTCCGCCAGAAGAGCAATGGTCTGGAACACATTGCAATCATCAAAGGCGATGTGACGACCGACGAACCCGTACTCGTGCGCGTCCATTCATCATGCGCCACAGGCGACATTTTCTCGTCCAAACGCTGCGACTGCGGCGAACAGCTCCACAAAGCCCTTCAGATGATTGAGAAAGAGGGCCGCGGTGCCGTGATATATCTCAATCAGGAAGGCCGCGGAATCGGCCTCATGGATAAAATCAAGGCCTACAAGCTTCAGGAAGAAGGCCTCGATACCGTTGAAGCCAACATTCACCTCGGCCACGATGCCGACGAACGCGACTATGGTGTCGGAGCCCAGATTCTCAACCTGCTCGGGATACACGAGATGCGGCTTCTGACCAACAATCCGGTGAAACGCATAGGTCTCGAAGGCTATGGCCTTACAGTAGTGGAAAACGTACCGATTGAAGTAGAACCCAATCCCTACAACCTCCGCTATATGCACACCAAAAAAGAACGCATGGGCCACAACCTCAAGCAAGTGGAATGATGGAACTTGACGAAGCGCTGCGCAAATCGGGCGAAGACACCGCCCGGCTTGCCGAACGCCTACGCACAGGCGGCGAGGACAGAAACAAGACCGCCAGTGAGTTGCTTATCGTATCGGCCACTCACATGAAGTGCCTTGAAGCGGCCGGAATGGGCTGCGACGCGCTTGCCACCGGCGTCATGACCTTGCTCACTATTATACACACAAAAATCAATCCCGAAGAAATAGCCGATGTTTACACGGCTTTTCTTCAGGATTTATATATATTGTCGCTCCGACTCTGCCAGAGTGCGCCCGACAGCCATACTGCAGAGCACCTCATGGAAATCAGCATGAGACTGGGCGCGCTTTCCATCGTCACCTTCAAGGCATTATACCAGGGCGACGGCCATCACAAAGCCCTTGGCGAACGCAACGAAGCATTCGAGGAAATGTTCCAGGGCGCCCCGGCGGAATTTTGGCAATTCCAGGAAAGCCCAATCATGCCGCAAAGTGCAATCGACATTCTGTCGGACGCCACCGCGCGCCTCGCCTCCCTGGGCTACGTCGATTAAGAGCCGGCTTAACAGTCTAATAGAATCCGGCCAGGTGCTCGTAAAGAGTATGCAGAGGCAGACCCATCACATTGTAATAGCAACCGTCGAGTCCTGAAATACCTACGGCCCCGACCCATTCCTGCACACCATATGCCCCGGCCTTGTCGAAAGGACGGTAACGGTCTACATATTCTTCTATCTGAGCTTTCGACAAATCGGCAAAACGCACCGCCGTGGTTTCACTGAACACATCGCGGACACGGCCTTTCGCGCTGAGTGCGACACCGGTCACCACATGGTGAGTGCGTCCGGCCAGACGGCAAAGCATATCTACCGCCTCCTCACGCGTATGAGGCTTGCCATATATATGCCCGTCAAGAATCACGACAGTATCAGCCGTAATCATCAGTTCATCATCTTCAAGCAAATCGTCGTGAGCCTTCGCTTTAAGGACGGCTATGTAAGCCGGCACATCTTCAGGCTTCATATCCGCCGGATAGCTTTCGTCAACATCGATATTATCGGCTATTTCAAACGAAGGCAATATCATCTGAAGCAACTGCCTGCGGCGCGGCGAATTTGACGCCAACAGCACTTTAACCTTGCCGAATGCCGGCGAAGGAAAGGGTGGAACCATCTCTACTGTCGTCATATCACCAACCGAACGCATGTGTATCGAGCATCCAAAGCCCCTTGACCTTGAGGATTTCTTCCACAAGTTCGCGGGCCACACCATAGCCGCCATCGGCAGCTGTGACAAATGTTGCGGCAGCTTTTACCTCAGGTGCGGCATCCCGTGGCGCCACAGAGAGCCCTACTGCTCCCATAGGAGGCAAATCGGGAATATCATCGCCTACGTATGCAACTTCCTCGGGCAAATAGGCGTTGCGCTCCATCCAATCTTTAAGAATAGGCAGCTTCGCCTTGCATTTGAGGAAAATATCTGTCATTCCTATTTTACGGAAACGCTCTTCAACCCTGTGATCGTCCGCGCCGCTTATGATAGCCAGATGCAGACCGCCTTTCACGGCCTGAACCATCGCATAACCGTCTTTCAGATTTGCCATACGTTCGGGAATGCCTTCGGGCGAAAGAGGCACTGTCGAAGGCGAAAGCACGCCGTCGACATCAAAGACCACAGCCTTGATTTTACTCAAATCATAATTTATCTTGCTCATCTGCAGAATTATGTTTTTTCATTATTAACTCGGAGAGAACCTTATATACCTCGCGATATTCCGGAGCGAGCGTAGACAACTGGCTTCTCATCACAGCCATATCACCACGGACAGCCGGGCCCGTCTGAGCGGCGAAAGAGCCAATATTTGCCGCCTTGTCTATTGTCTGACGAAGCAAAGGCACGGCCACTTCGGCCGGATAACCGGCCTCCTTGAGCTCTTCCTCGACAACTCCAAGAAGCACGTTCACGAAATTCGAAGTAAACACCCCTGCGATGTGGAGATGTCGGCGCCGCTCCTCATCAGATGAATATACATGCGGCGAAATAGACCTCGCAAGAGCTTCGACCTCGGCAAAATCGGCTTTAACGGCTGTCTCGATGAAGAATGGCACTTCTGCCATATCCACATCAAATCCTTTTGTAAAGGTCTGAAAAGGATAGAAAATACCTGTGCGCAAGCTAACCGGCTCCAGACACGACTTATCGAGCGTGCCTGAAGTATGGAGGGCAAGAACCGACTCGCCCAAATACCCTATCTGCTCAATTACACCGGCAACAGCCCGGTCGGCAACCGAAACAATAAGGACATCGGACCTGAACGAAGCTATTCCGGCATACGTGCACGCTTCACAGCCTGTATGGGCTGCGAGCTCTGCGGCATGCTCAGGAGTGCGGCTCGCGACTGCTACAAGCTCGCAGACATCCGACCGGCTCAGCGACTCGGCAAGATGCGATGCCACATTGCCCGCACCGGCAATGACTACTCTCAAGGGCGAATTCAGTCTATCTGAGCCTGATTCCATGTTCCGATATGTACTTTTTCCCAAAGGAGTTTATCGGGGTTCACGGGCTTGCGGGTTTCGTCGGGATAGCCGAATGTCATGATACATTCCACTACAATATCGTCGGGAATACCGAGAGTCTCGCGTACTACATTTTCCGACGGCTCTCCGTCGGCGGCATAGCGTCCGCGGACCTGAACCCAGCACGAGCCGATACCAAGGTCGGCCGCCTGAAGATGCATCAGAATGGCTGCGACTGTGGCATCTTCTATATAAGCCTCGCTAAGAGCCGGATCCGAGCATACCACAACCGCCAGACGGGCATTCTTGACCGACGCCGCATAGTTAGGCTTGCACTCGGAAAGACGCTCGAGAACGGCTGAGTCTTCCACAGCCACAAACTGGAATGAACGGGCATTTTTCGAAGAAGGAGCCAGAAGGCCGGCTTCAAGGATAGTCTTGACCTGCACCGCATCGAGGGGCTGGTCGGTATATCGCCGTATGCTGTGACGGGTAAGGAGGAGTTCTCTCAGATTTTCCATGTAAAAAGAAGATTGGAGGATTATGGAGCGATTTGTGAATCGTTGTGCCGACAACCTATATATGAGCGGATTGAGCCAACCCGGTCATCGCCTACCATTCACAATGATTATAAAGATGTTTTACTTTCTGCATATCCATGCCGCAGGAAAACGCTCGAACAAGCCTTCACTTTCGGCATGCGCTTTGGCAGCGGCGAAAGTAGCGCCTGAAGCGGCATAAACGCGGCAACGACCGTCGGCTTCAAGAATTCCAAGCCCGGGAGTATCTGCATTTGCCGCTATAAATTTATAAGCTTCGGCCGACGAGGCAAGAGATGCCACAATCAGGAAGTAGCTGTCATCGTTATCGCAATGTGAAGCAATTGCCTGACGTTTCTTTTCGGACGGATCGACAATAGACATTCCATCTGCCGGAGTATTGATAATCAGCACAAGAGCCTTGTCGGTCGCCGCTTGTTCGAATGATTCGGAAATCGAAGGGCGCTCCGCTCTCTCAAAACCGAAAGAAGCCATCTGGGTTTCAGCGGCATTCTTGCGAGGAAGCTGCGAAGCTACAAAAGCGATAAGCGCCAGAAGAGCTACAGCCGCAGCACTCGAAGCCGTGCGCTGAAGCGACTGCATGAAAATATTGCGACGCTTCTCTGTTTCCTCGTCTACAAGCACTTCTTCGGCCTTATCGGCTTCAGCAAGGCGCTCGACAGGCTTAAGCCACGAAAATGGCTGTCGGCTGTTCCATGAAGCAGACGGCTCGAAAACGATTCCACCAAGAGCCGCAGCCGGCACAAGCTTGCCTGAATCGCCGAGCTCCACAGACATTCCGGCGCCAAGACGCGTCTTTATATCGGCCACATCGGCGGCTACGCGCTCTGCCGCAACATTTTTGTCGCAGGCAAGACAACGGGCCACCGACATCACCAGGACATCGTCGTCGTAAGAATCATGAGCCACAAAAACTATCTCTTCCGATGGCGGCAACAACTCGGAGCCCTCGAAGCGGGCACCGACACGGCGGCGACGGAACACACCCAGCCCGGGCACCGCAAGGTCATCGCGGTCGCGCAGTAAGTGGCAGATATGTCGGATAGTTGTATTCATATTTCCATAGCAAGTCTTATGCCCGCAGGCATATTACGCTGCAAAGTTAGCACTTTTTCCCCTTTTATGCCACATTTTTCACACATTATTTTTTTCGTATATTTGCGAAAAATTCCGATAAGAAGTGCAACGGGCATTTTCTCACTCCTCCTCAGGGG
>CAMNRO010000077.1 GCA_946553045.1 uncultured Porphyromonadaceae bacterium
TATACATAATGCACCCCAAAAGTTTTGTGTCTAACTTTTGGGGTGCAGTTCACAAATATTGTCGCGGGCTTATAGGTTATAAAAAAAACAGGCTCACCGTGGGGTGAACCTGTTTTTTATTTAGAGCTGTTCGTTCTTCTTTTCGAGAGATTCAATCAGAGGATCAGCGCCCCAGTTCTGCTGGGAGAGGCGAACGTAGTTGTTGTAGCGCCACTGAGCATTTTCCTTGGCTGCTGCAAATAGTTCGGCTGCTTCGGCAGGATACTGTTTTTGAACGGTTGCGTAGCGCACTTCGCCCAGGAGGAAGTCGTTGAACTTATCCCAGTTGGGAGCCTTGCTGTCGAGAGAGAAGGGATTTTCGCCCTTGGTCTCAGCCTCGGGATTGTAGCGCCAGAGGTGCCAGTAACCGCATTCTACGGCGCGGGCTTCTTCTGCCTGAGCGTGACCCATGCCGGCCTTGATGCCGTGGTTGATACAGGGGGCATAGGCGATGATGAGCGACGGTCCGTCGTAAGCTTCAGCCTCGCGGATAGCCTTGAGGGTCTGAGCCTGGTCGGCACCCATTGCAACCTGTGCCACATATACGTAAC
Organism: uncultured Porphyromonadaceae bacterium; assembly: GCA_946553045.1. GTDB lineage: Bacteria > Bacteroidota > Bacteroidia > Bacteroidales > Muribaculaceae > CAG-873. The sequence continues at coordinate 591 of CAMNRO010000077.1, forward strand.
CGTATGTAGTTGCGATAAGGCCGAGGTCTTTCTTGCGGATACGTTTGCCGGCAGAAGCGAATTTGGCGATAGCGCCCAAAGGAGTTGCTTTAGACGACTGGCCGCCGGTGTTGGAGTAAACCTCGGTATCGACAACGAGCACGTTTACATTCTTGCCGCAAGCAAGCACGTGGTCGAGACCACCGAAGCCGATGTCGTATGCTGCACCGTCGCCGGCGATAATCCACTGCGAGCGTGCTACGATAAAGCCCTTGAGTTCGAGGATTGCCTTGCAGGTATCACAGCCGCAGGCTTCACAGAGAGGAACGAGCTTTTCGTACACTTCGCGTGTCACACCTACACTGTGGGGAGCTTCGAGCCATTTTGCTGCAAGAGCCTTAATCTCGTCAGAGCAGTTGGGGCATTCTGTTGCCTGCTGCATGAGAACGCCGAGTTTTTCGCGGATTTTCTCGGTACCGATCTTCATGCCGAGACCGAATTCTGCGAAGTCCTCAAAGAGCGAGTTTGCCCATGCGGGGCCGTGACCCTTGACATTGGTTGTGTAAGGAGTCGAAGGAACAGAACCCGAGTAAATCGAGGAGCAGCCGGTAGCGTTGGCCACCATTTCGTGGTCGCCGAAGAGCTGCGAGATGAGTTTTACATAGGGTGTTTCGCCGCAACCCGAGCAAGCGCCCGAGAATTCGAACAGAGGAGTGGCGAACTGGCTGTTCTTCACATTCGACGCAACATCAACGAGGTTCTGCTTCGATTCTACCTCTTTTACACAGTAGTTCCAGTTGTTCTGGATTTCGAGCTGAGTTTCGAGGGGCTTCATTTCGAGAGCCTTCACGCCCTTCTTGCCGGGGCAGACGTCAACGCAGTTGCCACAGCCGAGACAGTCGAGAACGTCGACAGCCTGAATGAAGCGCATGCCTTTGAACTGCGGGCCGAGAGCGGGGATAGTGCCTGCTTCGCCGAAAGGAGCGGCTGCGGTCTCGGCTTCGTTGAGCACGAACGGACGTATTGCAGCGTGGGGGCAGACATATGCGCACTTGTTGCACTGGATACAGTTTTCTTCGAGCCATTCGGGAACGAAAGCAGCTACGCCGCGCTTTTCATAAGCGGCTGTGCCCTGCTGCCATGTGCCGTCGGGTATGTCCTTGAAGTCGGAAACTTTAAGGAAGTCGCCGTTCTGTGCGTTGATGGGGCGAACGATGTCGTTGATGAAGGCAGGATCGTCGTTGGCAGCCTTGGGATCGTCGGGAAGCTGAGCCCATGCGGAATCGATGGCGAGCTTGTGGTATTCGCCGCCGCGGTCAACAGCCTGGTTGTTTTTGTCGACAACGTCCTGACCCTTCTTGCCGTAGCTCTTGACGATGAACTTCTTCATCTGCTCAATGGCAAGGTCAACGGGTATCACTTCTGTGATACGGAAGAATGCGCTCTGGAGAATGGTGTTGGTGCGGTTGCCGAGGCCGATTTCCTGAGCAATTTTGGTGGCGTTGATATAATATACGGTGATATTGTGCTGAGCGAAGTAGCGCTTGATGTTGTTGGGCAGATTCTTTGCGAGTTCTTCGCCTTCCCAGATGGTGTTGAGAAGGAATGTGCCGCCATCGCGCAGACCAAGGGTCACGTCGTACATATGCAGGTAAGCCTGAACATGGCATGCCACGAAGTTAGGTGTGTTTACCAGATATGTAGAGCGGATAGGCTTGTCGCCGAAGCGGAGGTGCGAGCAGGTGAAGCCGCCCGATTTCTTCGAGTCGTAAGCGAAGTAAGCCTGGCAATATTTATTGGTGTTGTCGCCGATAATCTTCACAGAGTTCTTGTTGGCGCCTACAGTACCATCGGCACCGAGGCCATAGAACTTGGCTTCGAAAGTCGAGGGATCGCCCAGAGCCATTTCAGGAAGAAGAGGAAGCGAGGTGAATGTCACATCGTCTACAATGCCGAGAGTGAAGTGGTCTTTGGGCATGGGAAGGGCGAGGTTCTCGAACACAGAGATAATCTGCGAGGGAGTGGTGTCCTTCGATGCGAGTCCATAGCGGCCGCCGACGATTACAGGGGCGTCTTCCTTGCCATAGAAGCATTCTTTAACGTCAAGGTAGAGGGGTTCGCCGTTGGCGCCGGGTTCCTTGGTGCGGTCGAGCACTGCAATGCGCTTTGCGGTTGCGGGAACGGCTGCGAGGAAATGCTTGGCCGAGAAAGGACGGTAGAGGTGAACCGATACGAGACCAACCTTTTCGCCCTTTGCGGTGAGGCTGTCGATAGCTTCCTGAGCGGCCTGGGTCACTGAACCCATGGCGATGATGACGCGGTCTGCGTCGGGTGCGCCGTAGTAGTTGAAGAGATGATATTCACGGCCGGTGATTTTCGAGATTTCGGCCATGTAACCTTCCACGATTTCGGGAACTGCATTGTAGTGCTCGTTGCAGGCTTCGCGGTGCTGGAAGAACACGTCGCCGTTTTCTGCCATACCGCGGGCTACGGGAGCCTGGGGTGTGAGGGCACGGCTGCGGAACTTGGCGAGAGCCTCGCGGTCGAGGAGGGGAGCGAGGTCATCGGTATCGAGAGCCTCGATTTTCTGAATCTCATGCGATGTGCGGAATCCGTCGAAGAAGTTGACGAAAGGCACGCTGCTCTTGAGAGTGGCAAGGTGAGCCACGCCGGCGAGGTCCATCACTTCCTGGACGGAGCCTTCGGCGAGCATTGCAAAACCGGTCTGGCGCACAGACATCACGTCCTGATGGTCGCCGAAAATCGAAAGTGCATGAGAAGCGAGTGTACGGGCCGATACATGGAAAACGGTAGGCAGAAGTTCGCCTGCGATTTTATACATGTTCGGTATCATCAGCAGGAGACCCTGCGAAGCTGTGTAGGTGGTAGTGAGAGCACCGGCCTGGAGCGAACCGTGAACGGCACCTGCGGCACCGCCTTCCGACTGCATTTCCTGAACCAGCACTGTTTCTCCGAAGATGTTCTTGCGACCTGCTGCTGCCCATTCGTCCACATATTCTGCCATAGTTGACGAGGGGGTGATGGGATAGATAGCAGCTACTTCCGAGAACATGTAGCTCACGTGAGCTGCCGCCTGGTTGCCATCGCAAGTCAAGAATTTCTTTTCTTTACTCATAAGGCTTTATAATTATACGAAATTATTTGTTTCTTTTGGTTGTCTTTGGTTATTACGTTTCAGTGTTAAGAATAACTTAATACTAATATATGATGTTTACGATTTTAAGCTGCAAAATTACGAAAAAAAGTGGATTCTGTCCTTTTTTTGAATGGAAAAATACTCCGGCCGGCGTTTACTCTCTATTAAAAAAATCTAAATGCGTCGAAGGACTTGCAAAATCGAAGAATAAGCACTAACTTTGTATATATGAGAATAGTTTATGCCATAGCATTAGCCCTTAGCCTGCTGTCCGGCGCTCCTTTGGTGTCGGCTGCACCGGTCCTTGACAAGGAGCCGGTGGCGCTGACGGTGCGCAAGGGTGTCGTAAAGGTGACCAACAGCGGCAACGAGCCGCTCGAGGTGCGTGTTTACGCCATTACCGGTGCTTTGGTGGCCGAATTCACCGTAGAGCCCGGTGCGGAGGAAACCATCGAGCTTCCGTCAGGCTACTATATCGTGAAAGCGGCCGATACTGCACGCCGTGTGGCAGTCTGACATGCTCATTTCCCGTTAGGATTCGTTATATCTACTTACATACCTTCTTAAAATACATGAAAAGAAACCTCAAGGCCGGACTTGTGCTTTCGGCTGCTCTTGCGGGCGCTGTTTCAGCCTCGGCTCAGAGCCAGAATATCCCCAGTTACATGGAAAGTGAATATGAATCGTGGCCGACCTACGGCGGCACAGATCTCGAACTGTCTCTCGATGCTACCGGGACATATTTTACACTCTGGTCGCCCAAGGCCGAGGCTGCAGAAGTGCTGATCTATGATACCGATCGAAATACGGCTCCAGTCGAGATTCTGCAGATGAAACGTTCGGAAAATGGTACATGGCGCGCTTCCGTGCCCGAAAAACTTTATGGCAAATTCTACACATTCCGTGTCACTGTCGGCGGTCAGAAGCTTGCAGAGACACCGGGCGTATGGGCCAAAGCAGTAGGCACCAACGGCGAGCGTGCGGCAATAATCGACTTCGCTTCCACAGATCCCGAAGGCTGGGCCGCAGACAAAGGCCCGAAACTCAAAAACATAACAGATGCTGTAATATACGAAATGCACCACCGCGATTTCAGCGTGCATCCGTCGTCGGGCATTGTCAACAAAGGCAAGTTCCTCGCTCTGACCGAACCCGCGACCCGCTCTGCACTTGGCGACGCGACAGGCATAGACCATCTCAAGGAGCTCGGTGTCACTCATGTGCATATTCTTCCCTCGTACGACTATAATTCGGTTGATGAGAGCAATCTGCCATCAAATCAGTACAACTGGGGCTATGACCCGTTCAACTACAATGCGCCCGAAGGCTCATACTCGACAAATCCGGCCGACCCGTCGGTGCGTATCCGCGAAATGAAAGAAATGGTGAAGGCTCTCCACGACGCCGGAATAGGCGTGGTGATGGACGTGGTCTATAACCATACTGCCAACAACGACGACTCCAATTTCTCGCTCACCGCTCCCGGCTACTACTACCGCCATCGCCCCGACGGCAGCTACAGCGACGCTTCCGGGTGCGGCAACGAGACCGCTTCCGACCGTGCACAGATGCGCAATTTTATAGTCAATTCAGTTAAATACTGGGCCGACGAATACCATATTGACGGTTTCCGTTTCGACCTCATGGCAATACACGACATCGAGACGATGAACAAAGTCGCAGCCGAACTCAAAAAAATAAATCCTTCGATTTTCGTATATGGCGAAGGCTGGACCGCCGGCGATTCGCCCCTTCCGGCCGAACGGCGCGCTCTTAAGGAAAACGTAGACAAAATGACCGGCATTGCCGTATTCTCCGATGACATACGCGACGCAGTCAAAGGTCACTACAGCGACGCCAAAGACCGCGGATTCGCCACCGGCAAGCCTGGCAATGAGGAAACCGTGAAAATAGGCATAGTTGCTTCTACCGCCCACCCACAGGTGGATTATAAGAAAGGCAACAATTCGAAATTCCCCTATGCCGGTGCTCCCACCGAAATTATAAACTACGTATCGTGCCACGATGACCTGACCCTGACCGACAAACTTGCCGCGTCAATGGCCGGAAGCACAGAGGCTGCCCGCCAGCGTGCCGCCCGCCTTGCACAGACCATCGTATTTACATCGCAAGGCACTCCATTCATGTTTGCCGGCGAAGAAGTGTTCCGCGACAAGAAAGGCGTCCACAACTCCTATAAATCGCCCGATTCTGTAAATGCCATCGACTGGACCCTCAAAAATAAGAATGCCGATCAGTTCAACTACTATCGTGAACTCATCAAGCTCCGCAAGGCTCACCCCGCATTCCGCATGACAACAGCCGGCGAAATCGCTAAAAACATAGTATTCGACAAAGTGACATCGCCCAACGTCATTTCTTATTCCATAAGGAACAATGCCAACGGCGATGAGTGGAAAGAAATCAAACTCGTGTTCAACGGCTCGGATCATCCGTTCGTAGCCAAAATACCCAAAGGCGACTGGACCGTTATTGCCCGCGACGGCCAGATTAAAGCCGATGGTCTCGCCACATCGAAAGGCGGCACAATCGTAGTAGAACCGACCTCTGCCTTAATACTTGCCCGTACCAAGTAAGATAAATACATAGCCAATTAAACAACAGCACCCCAAAAGTCATATAAAACTTTTGGGGTGCTGTTATTTTGGATTGTTGTCAGGGTCGAGAATTACGGTGCCGTTGTGAAAAACAGCCGATTATAGTGGTTTGAAGCCCTCCGGAACTGTCGCGTCGTTGATTTTCCACTCGCCATCAGATTCTATCATAGAGAATGTAGTAGAACCTTTATGCCCCATATCTGACCAACGGACTATTACTGTATTGTTTGCACCGGCAACGATAGATATAATTCTTGAATGAGAATCATCGCCATCTTGCATACCCGACCTTAAAAGCCATGTTGCGTAACCGTCCGAGTCGTATTCATTAGCTTTTTTCAGGCGCTGAAGAAAATCTGCGGTACAAATGTCTGCAATTTTGAAATCAGGGTCTTTTGCGGTGCCAAACACCAAATTATCATATAATTGCTTGATTTTGGACTCAATAACAGGGAATTGATTTATAAAAGAGCTTTCGCCGCCTCTTATAAATATCACGCCCGGTTCCCTGAAAGTTATCGGAAGGGTAAGGTGGAAGTTTTTCTTTTGGGGAGTATAGTATTTAACGCGGAATTTGGGTAGCGCATTTACAAGTCTTATTGCCTCTTGATTGACGGCCTCGTTTTTGCTCGGTCGGCGATAAATCGACGGGTCGCTGATTGAGCCGTCAGGATGAACGGTGAATTTGACAAATACCAGTTCGCTACCTTTGAATCCTTCGGGAATACGGATATTTTCGTCAAGCCATTCTTTGAGTTTTCCGTTGCCTCCGGGAAACTCACAGCGGGTGTCAAGATTTATAAAATATTTGCGGTTTTCGGCTTTTATA
>CAMNRO010000078.1 GCA_946553045.1 uncultured Porphyromonadaceae bacterium
GTCCAACTAAATTAAGAATTATGAATGATGAATTCTGAATTGACAGTTTCGTCACTTTGGCATTCATTATTCAATTCATAATTAACAATCCACAACTCACTTAAATGCTTGGCCGCAAATCGTTTTTCGCTTTAGCTTCGGCGCTGGCAATGCCGGCGCTGGTGCTCCTTGCCGACCCTCAGGGACAGCGACCGGCGATACGGCCGACAGTGCCGACAGCCGACCGCTCGGCCGGCAACCGCGTATTCCTGGAACACGCCGATATTCTCAAGAAAAACGAAACAGACTCGTTCATGGTGCTCGTTGGCGATGTGATGTTCACAAAAGGCCCCATGATAATGCGATGCGACAGTGCCCACTACTTTGCCGACACCGAATCTATGGACGCTTTCGGCAACGTGAGCATGGAGCAAGGCGACACCCTCTTCGTATATGCCGACGAACTCAATTTCGACGGCGTATCTGAGATAGCCACTCTCTATGCCGACCCAGGCAAGAAAGTGCAGCTGATAAACCGCGATGTCATGCTCGAAACCGATATATTCATCTACGATCTCGGTATCGACCTCGGTTACTACGAAGTAGGCGGAACCCTAACAGACCCCAGCAATACCCTCACCTCGCTGAAAGGCGAATACGTGCCATCGACTAAAGAAGCTAATTTCTATACCGACGTGCACCTATTCTCCAGAAACAGCACCGACACCCTCAACATATATTCCGATACATTATACTATAACACCGGCACACATATAGCCGAGTTGCACTCGCCCTCGACAGTCGTAAACGACCGAGGCACCATATTCACCTCGCTCGGAATATACGACACCGACAGCAACCGCACCACGCTCTATGAGCGGTCTACAATAGTAACGTCGCAGGGCCAGACTCTTACTGCCGATACTATCTACTACGACCGCAACCGCGGCTTCGGCGAGGCTTTCGGGGCCATGGAGGCTACAGACTCGGCTCATAAAGCGGCTATTTACGGCGATTACGGGTACTACAATGAACTTGCCGACAGTTCATTTGTAACCGGCCATGCCGAAATGCGCCATTTCGGAGAACCCGACACCCTCTTCCTGCACGCCCGCTACATACAGACATTCCGAAAAATAGACTCGACTCTGATAAAAGCCGACACTATCGCCGGCACGCCGGAATACACACAGTTCGACACAACCCATGTAGCTGTCGCCTATCCCCGTGTGCGCTTCTTCCGCACCGACATGCAAGGCATATGCGACTCCATGCGCTTCACCGAAGCCGACACTATGCTTCGCATGTTCGTAAGCCCGATCGTATGGAGCGAAGACCGCCAGATTTTCGGAAACATAATAGAACTGCATCTCAACGACTCAACCATCGAAACCGCAACCCTGCCCGACCAGGGCTTCACCGCCCAGCACATCGAAGGCGACCACTACAACCAGCTCAGCGGTAAAAAAATGGTCGCCACATTCGACAACGGAGAAATGCGCAGACTCGACATCGACGGTAATGTCGAGATTATAATGTACCCCGAAGAAGCCGACAGTACAATCAACAAGATGGTAAACGCCCAGAGCAGCTTCCTTATGGCCCAGTTCCGCGGACAGACCACCGAAATGATAAAAATGTGGCCCGAGACAACAGGTGCGGCCACTCCGCTTTTCCTCGCCAAGAAAAGCAACTACTACCTGCCCAAATTCAAATGGTACGACGGCATGCGCCCTACCGACAGATACGATATTTTCATCGTGCCTCCTGCTATGGAAGAACTGATGCGCAATGCCGACCGCTCGGCCGGAAAGGAATCCACCGCAAAGGCCAAAACCATATCTAAAACTCAGGCAAAACTAACCAATTAATTATTCACCCTTATGAAAGGATTGCGTCTATTCGGCGCCCTGGCTATTATGCTTCCTATGTTTGCTTCGGCTGCGAAGTACACATATGAAACCGTGCCCGGCGACCCTCTCCAGACTAAAATGTACACCCTCCCCAACGGTCTGAAGCTCTTCATGAGCGTAAACAAAGACCAGCCGCGTATTCAGACATGTATCGCAGTGCGCGTCGGAGGCAAAAACGACCCCGCCGAGACCACCGGTCTCGCCCACTATTTCGAGCACCTCATGTTCAAGGGAACCGAAAAATTCGGCACAAGCGATTATGCCGCTGAAAAGCCCCTGCTCGACCGCATCGAAACCCTTTTCGAGACATACCGACACACCACCGACAGCACCGAGCGCGCCCGTATCTACCGCGAAATCGACTCCGTGAGCTACGAAGCTTCGAAAATTGCCATTCCAAACGAATACGACAAGCTCATGAGCGCTATCGGAGCCAACGGCACCAACGCCTTCACAAGCTACGACGTGACATGCTATGTGGAAGATATCCCCTCGAACCAAATTGAGAACTGGGCGCGTATTCAGGCCGACCGCTTCGAATTCCCGATTCTCCGTGGATTCCACACCGAGCTGGAAACCATCTACGAGGAAAAGAACATGTCGCTGACCCAGGACAACCGCAAGGTCTACGAAGGTATCCTTTCGACTCTCTACCCCAACCATCCCTATGGTTCGCAGACCGTGCTGGGCACACAGGAAAACCTGAAAAATCCATCGATTACCAACGTAAAGAACTACCACAAGCAGTGGTACGTGCCCAACAACATGGCAGTATGCCTCTCGGGCGACTTTGACCCCGACAACATGGTCGACATAATCTCTAAATATTTCGGCCACCTGAAACCGAACAATAATCTACCGCGTCCGGCCCTCCCCACCGAGAAGCCTTTCACAAAGCCTGTAGATGTCGAAATATTCGGTCCTGATGCCGAGAATATCACCCTCGCATGGCGTCTTCCCGAGGCTGCGAACGAAGACATGACAGCCCTCAAGGTTCTCGACAACGTGATGGCCAACGGCAAAACCGGTCTCTTCGACATCGACATCACCCTTCCCCAGCGTGTGCTTGGCGGTGGTGCATACATTCTCGACATGGCCGACGCCAGCGCATATGTGATGTCCGGCCGACCGAAAGCCGACCAGAGCCTCGACGACGTCCGCGAAATCCTCCTTGCCGAAGCCGAGAAGCTCCGCAAAGGCGAATTCTCCGACGAACTGGTCGAAGCAGTCAAGGCCAACATGAAGCTCGACGTACAGACCGGGCTCACCGACAACAGTTCGCGTGCAAGATATTATGTCAATGCATTCGTCAACGGCATCCCCTGGGCCGACGAAGTAGCCGACCTCTCCAAAATCGAAAAAGTCACCAAAACCGACATCGTGGCTATGGCTAACAAATATCTCGGTGCTGAAAACTTCGCCGCTATCTACAAGCGCAAGGGCGAAGACAAGAACGAACTCAAGATTGCCAAACCGGCAATCACGCCTATCGAGATGAACCGTCATCTCAGCTCCGACTTCCTCCGCCAGATACAGAACTCATCGGTAGAGCCCATCGAGCCGGCATTTGCAGACTATACCAAAGACCTTACCCGTCTTAAAGCCAAAAACGGCATGGAAGTGCTCTACATGCCCAACAAGACCAACGACATCTTCCAGCTCGTATATGTCTACGACCTCGGCTGGTACACAGACCCCGCGCTATACCTTGCCGGCAGTCTCATGAACTACGTCGGCACCTCGACCATGACCCCCGAACAGGTGAAGAACGAATTCTTCAAACTCGCCTGCAAGTTCAACTTCAGCGTAGGCGGCGAACGCTCATACGCAGTCATAACCGGCCTGAACGAGAACATGGACAAGGCCGTCAAACTCTTCGAGCAAGTTCTTGCCGACGCAGTCCTGTCGCCCGAAGCACTCAAGGCCAACATCGACCGCCAGGAAAAAATGCGCCTCGACGCCAAGCACAACCAGCGCTCGAATTTCAGCATGCTCCAGAACTACGTCCGCTACGGAGCCAAAAACCCCGCTACAGACCAGCCTTCAATAGAGTCCATGCGTGCAGCCAAGCCCGAAGACTTCATCGAAGCCCTGCGCAAACTCAACAACTACGAGCAGACAGCCATCTACTGGGGCAATGCTCCCGAAAAGAACGTGGTAAAACTCATAAACGCCACACACCCGATTGCCAAAAAGCCGATTAAGCCCTCCAAAGAGCAGAAATACAAGCCCGTCACACCGACAGAGACCGTCATATACATCGCTCCCTACGATGCCAAGCAGCTCTATATGATGGGATACTCCAACCGCGGCGACGTATTCGACCCCGCCAAACAGCCGCTCCTTGAGCTTTACAACGAATATTTCGGCGGCTCAATGAACGCCATCGTGTTCCAGGAAATGCGCGAAAGCCGCTCGCTCGCCTACTCGGCATGGGCCGGTTTCAGCCAACCCGCCAAGAAAGACCGCACATATGCTTATGTGACAACCATCGCCACCCAGAACGACAAATTGCTCGACGCCATGGCCGCATTCGACGAAATCATCAACGATATGCCCCGCAGCGAGGCTGCATTCAACCTCGCCAAAGCCGGCCTCGATTCGCGTTGCCGCACCGAGCGCTATGTCAACGACCAGCTCGCATTCGCTTATCTTGCCGACCGCGACCTCGGTTACGACCACGATCCGCGCCGCGAACTCTTCGAAATTCTTCCGACAGCAACCCTCGACCAGCTCGAAGCATTCCAGAAAGAGAACGTAAAAGACCGCATATACAATATCGGTATCCTCGGTGACATCAACGACCTCCCCATCGACGAACTCCGCAAACTCGGCAAAGTCGTAATCCTCACCACCGAAGACATCTTCGGATACTAATCAGCTCCTCCCCCACAAGCATGAGGCCCACGGAAATCTCAAATTCCGTGGGCCTCTTATTTTACCAACCGTCAAACAGTCTGTATATCGGGCGCGTATATAAGCTTTTTACTGCCGGGCCGCCATATTCAAAAAAGAGGCCGAGCAGAGCCCGACCTCCAACGAGGATTGAGAGTATAGCAGTGTCGAAGGCTTAGCGCACTATAACCTTGCTCACTTTGTTGCCCTGTCGACGAATGTAGATGCCCGGAGTGGGTTCGTCCACACGTATTCCATTGAGGTTATAATATTCGATGGAAACATTTTCATCTACAGCAACATCACTGATACCGGAATTTATAGGAGAAAGCAGGCTTACTTGCGAGATTGTAACGGCAAAACCGGAGATTGTAAGGCCGTTCTGCCTGAGCATTGCAAGGTCGCCTTCCGTAAGTTCATATACAGCTTCAGAGGCTCCGCGCTGGAAATTGCCATTGGCATCCATGTTTGTACCCTTGCCATTGACCTCAAGGTCTGCGCCAGCGCTCTGCACCTTTATTATACCCTTGCCTTTGCCGGCATTTATTTTGAGGTTTACTTTGAATTTATCGCCAACTTTTGCTTCTGCCCATTTTTCGGCAGCTACAAGCACTGTCTGAGCCCATTGACCACAGTTGACGCTACCGCTCCACAACACGGTTTCATTAGTGGGCACAGCCGGCTCGTCGGGTTCGGGTTCTCCATCACCAGCAGTCAGTGTAATGCGGCTTATTGTGATATTTGCGCCTTTCACGCGCAGGCCATTAGCCTTGAGAAGCGCGGCATCTGAAGAGGTAAGAGTGTAGTCGAGCTGAGTAACATCGGGCTGAATGCAGCCATATCTGTCAAGAGCTGCAGCAGTTCCGTCAGCCGACAGTTTGGTGTAGTTCTGGTCATCGAGCTCAATGTTGCCGTAGTCTTTGCCGGCATCAACGCCAAGATAAATCGATATGATGTCACCACCTTTGACGTTAGCGAACTTAGGAGCATCGACAGTGACATCGTTGGCCCAGTTGCCGGTAGCAGAGTTTCCGCTCCAGAGCTCAACTTCCCCTGGAATATCGGAGCTGCCGCCATCACCTGCTATGCGTTCAATTTTTGTGACTGTAATATTTGCGCCTTTCACGCGCAGGCCGTTTTTCTTGAGCAAAGCGACATCGGCCGCACCCAGCTCGTAAGTAATGCAGTTTATATCTGGTTGAATGCAGCCATAGTTGTCAAGACCCTCGCCGGTGCCGTCAGCGGCCAGTTTGGTGTATTTCTGGTCATCAAGTTCAATGTTGCCGTAATCCTTGCCGGCATCAACTTTGAGATAGATTGCAATCTTATCGCCTGCAGCGAAAGCGGCGAACTTGGGAGCATCGACAGTAACATCGTTGGCCCAACTGCCGGTAGCAGTTTCTCCAGTCCAAAGTTCAGTCGCACCAGGAGTGACGACGCTACCACCGGTTCCAGGAATACGTTCAATTTTTGTGACAGTAATGTTTGCGCCTTTGACACGCAGACCGTTTTTCTTGAGCAAAGCGACATCGGCCGCACCCAGCTCGTAAGTAATGCAGTTTATATCTGGTTGAATGCAGCCATAGTTGTCAAGACCCTCGCCGGTGCCGTCAGCGGCCAGTTTGGTGTATTTCTGGTCATCAAGTTCAATGTTGCCGTAATCTTTGCCGGCATCAACTTTGAGATAAATTGCAATCTTATCGCCTGCAGCGAAAGCGGCAAACTTGGGCGCATCGACAGTTACATCGTTGGCCCAACTGCCGGTAGCTGTTTCTCCAGTCCAGAGTTCAGTCGCACCAGGAGTGACGACGCTACCACCGGTTCCAGGAATACGTTCAATTTTTGTGACAGTAATGTTTGCGGCTCAGTAGAAAATCAGTGGGGAAATAAATTTTTCACAGCCAAAGATTATAGC
>CAMNRO010000079.1 GCA_946553045.1 uncultured Porphyromonadaceae bacterium
CCCCCCCCCCCCCCCCCCCCCCCCCCCCCCCCCCCCCCCCCCCCCTCGCCCCCCCAAAAAACTTATTGGCCATTTAGGCGTTGAAATTGGCGCTTTGGGCTATAGAATATGCCATTCCGTAGACTTTACTTGCCTGCGGGGTGGCATTTTCTTATCTTTGCGAGTCTTTATCACATTCCATAATATAAATGTACTATAAAAACATAGCAGTCGGGCTCATGCTGCTGTCAGCACCCATGTTAGCCTGCGCCGAAAGCGTACAGCTTTCGCTTGAAGAATGCCTCAGGATTGCCCTCTCCGACAACCCCACTGTAAAAGTGGCCGACATGGAGGTGGAACGCCTCGATTATTCAAAAAAAGAAGTAATAGGCCAGCTGTTGCCTACAATCGACTTCGGAGCCAACTATAACCGCACACTCGAAAAGCAGACCATGTATATGAGCATGGATTTCGGCGACATGGGCGGTGGCTCGGACAACGGAGACGGAGAAGGCGGCGCGGCCACATCGCGTGCCCGCAGTGGCGGCGACGGCGGCATCAAAGTGGGCCTCGACAATTCGTGGTCGCTTGGCTTCCAGGCCTCACTTCCGCTCATAGCGCCCCAGATATGGAAGAGCGTGGCTGTGAGCGACACCCAGATACTGCGCAGCCTCGAGGCGGCACGCCAGTCACGCCAGGCTCTCGTAGACCAGGTGAAGAGCGCCTACTACGGCCTTCTTCTTGCCCAGGACTCGCGCATCGTAATCCAGGAAAGCTACGACATGGCCCGCCTCACACACGAAACCTACGTGAAGCAGGCTGCCGCCGGTGCGGCATCTGACTACGACGTGCTCCGCACCTCCGTGGCCATGAAGAATATCGAGCCGGAAATCATTCAGGCCGACATAGCCATCAAGCAGGCGCGTCTGCAGCTCCTCGTGCTCATGGGCGTTGACTCGGCATTCGAGTTCGAGGCCGCAACGAAGCTTGCCGACTACGAGAAGACCATGTACGATGAAGTCTTCGCCCTCGAGTCCGACTACAGCAACAATGCCGACCTCAAACTCCTCGACATAGACACCAAACTCCTTGAGCAGCAGGTGGCGATGAAGAAACTCGCCTTCGTGCCCACCCTCGCCCTCTCGGCCAACTACAACTGGACATCGATGAGCAACGGCTCGCCGGTGAAAAACTTCCGCTGGTCGCCCTACTCCATGGTAGGCATCACGCTGTCGGTGCCTATCTTCCACGGCGGTTCGCGCTGGAACAGCCTCAAAGCAGCCTCTATCCAGGCCAAGGAAATGAGCTGGCAGCGCGCCAACCTCGAGCGCAGCATTTCGATGCAGGTCGATATTGCCATCGACAATATCAAGCTAAACGTCAAGCAGATTGCCTCGAGTGCCGAAAGCGTGTCTGAAGCCGACCGCGCACATACCATCATGGAAAAGAGCTTCGAGATAGGCGCCGCGAGCTACCTCGACCTCCGCGATTCGGAGCTGTCGCTCACCCGCGCCCGCCTGGCCTACTACCAGTCGATCTACAACTACCTCATAGCCGGCAGCAAGCTCGAACTCCTCCTCGGCAACGCAAAGCTTGAGTATTAAGTAATAAGTATTAAGTAATAAGGAATAGGTAGTAAGGAATAGGGAATAAGCAATAAGCAATAAGGCTTATCCAAGCTCCTGACATCTTATAACTTTGCACAACAGCCTCCTAACCTCCTACCATCCGAACTTCCCAACCTCCTAACCTCCTAATATCATAACTTCCTACCAGATGAAAAGGATATACTATATAGCCGCCGCGGCGCTCACATTAGCGGCATGCGGCAAAAATGACAGCGAAAACGCTGTAGTAGAGATTGAAGAGGAACTTCCTCTGGTTACTGTCGACGTGGCCCACAGCATGGACGTAGCCCAGTCGAAATCATATACGGCAAATATCGAGGCCGAGAATGTGAACAACATCGCTCCGGCAAGCCCGAACCGTATCAAAACCATAGCCGTCGATGCCGGCGACCGCGTTGTCAAAGGCCAGACCCTGGTGACGCTCGACCGCGCAAACATAGACCAGCTGCGCATAAACCTCGAACAGATTGAGCGCGAATACAAGCGTGCGGTGCAGCTGCTCGAAATCGGCGGTGGTACTCAGCAGGCCGTAGACCAGCTCAAGGCACAGCTCGACGCCGCCCGCTCGCAGTACGACAACCTCCTCGAAAACACCGTGCTCACCTCGCCTATCACCGGCGTTGTCACCGCCCGCAACTACGACCCGGGCGACATGACAGGCGCACAGCCCGTGCTCACCGTCGGCCAGCTCTCGCCGGTGGTGAAAGTGCTCATCGGTATCAGCGAGAACGACATGAACCTCGTCAGCAAAGGCATGCCCGTGAGCATTGCCCTCGACGCCTTCCCCGGCGAGACCTTCGAAGGCAAGGTAAACCGTATCTATCCGACCGTCGACACCAACACCCGCACATTCATGGCCGAGGTACGCATATCGAATCCCGGCGAGCGCATTAAGCCCGGCATGTTCGCCCGCGTGAGCTTCGACATGGGCACCAAGCACAATGTCGTCGTTCCCGACCGCGCCGTCGTGAAGCAGACCGGCTCGGGCAACAAGTATGTCTACGTCTACTCCAACGGCCGCGTATCATACAAAAAGGTTGAACTCGGCCAGCGCCTCGGCGACAGCTACGAACTCCTCTCCGGACTCAACGACGGCGACACCGTAGTCACCGCCGGCCAGACACGCCTCGCCGACGGCATCCAAGTTTTAATTAATAATTGATAATGAAGAATTAATAATTATTAGTTTCTTCTATTAACAACCCACAATTAACGATTTAGAACTATTAATTCTAAATTCTTAATTATTAATTCTAAATTATAAAGAATGAGTTTATACGGTAGCGCGGTGAAGCGCCCAATCATGACGACGCTGTGCTTTGTGGCGGTAGTCATACTCGGTCTCTTTTCGCTCAGAAGTCTTCCTATCGACCTCTATCCGGACATTGAGACCAATACCCTGATGGTGATGACCACCTATTCGGGCGCCAGCGCACAGGATATAGAGCAGAATGTGACCCGTCCGCTCGAAAACGTGCTCAACTCCGTGAGCAACCTCAAGCATATCACATCGAAATCGCGCGAGAACATTTCGGTGATTACCCTCGAGTTCGAATACGGCGAGGACATCGACGTGCTCACCAACGACGTGCGCGACAAGCTCGACATGGTATCGTCCATGCTCCCCGACGATTCGGAAACCCCGATTATCTTCAAGTTCTCCACCGACATGATTCCTATCATCATGCTCTCGGTGAAGGCCGACGAGAGCATGCCGGGCCTCTACAAGATTCTCGACGACGCCGTCGCCAACCCACTGGCGCGTATCAGCGGCGTGGGCTCGG
The DNA here is from genome assembly GCA_946553045.1 of uncultured Porphyromonadaceae bacterium. Classification (GTDB taxonomy): domain Bacteria; phylum Bacteroidota; class Bacteroidia; order Bacteroidales; family Muribaculaceae; genus CAG-873. Next base: position 3,392 of record CAMNRO010000079.1, read on the forward strand.
TGTCGATTTCAGGTGCTCCCAAGCGCGAAATCCACATCTATACCGACCCCTCGCGTCTCGAAGCCTACAATCTGAGCATTGAGCAGATAGGCGCCATCATCGGTGCCGAAAACCGCAACATTCCCGGCGGCTCGTTCGACATCGGCTCCGACACATACTCGCTGCGCGTGCAGGGCGAGTTCAAATCGAGCGACGAGATGGCAAACATCGTCGTGGGCTCATATCAGGGCCGCAACATCTACCTCCGCGACGTAGCCCGCATCGACGACACCCTCGAGGAACGCGCCCAGGAGACCTACAACGACGGCGAGCAGGGCGCCATGATCGTAATCCAGAAGCAGAGCGGCGCCAACTCGGTGCAGATTTCCGACAAGGTGCTCAAAATGCTGCCCACGCTGCAGAAACGCCTGCCCTCCGACGTGAAACTCGGCATCATCGTCGACACCTCCGACAATATCCGCAACACCATCGACTCGCTCGTCGAAACGGTGATGTACGCCCTCCTCTTCGTGATTATCGTGGTGTTCTTCTTCCTCGGACGATGGCGCGCCACCCTCATCATCACCATCACGATTCCAATATCGCTCATTGCCTCGTTCATATACCTCTACGCCACGGGCAACACGCTCAATATCGTGTCGCTGTCGGCACTGTCGATATCTATCGGCATGGTGGTCGACGACGCCATCGTGGTGCTTGAGAACGTGACGACGCACATCGAGCGCGGCTCCGACCCCAAACAGGCCGCCGTGCACGGCACCAACGAAGTGGCCGTGTCGGTCATCGCCTCGACCCTCACCCTTATCGCCGTATTCTTCCCCCTCACCCTCGTCACCGGCATGACAGGCGTGCTCTTCCGCCAGCTCGGCTGGATGGTGACCATCATGATGATAATCTCCACCATCTGCGCCCTCTCGCTCACACCGATGCTCTGCAGCCTCCTGCTCCGTCGCGTGAACCACCACGGCAAACTCTACACACTCCTCTTCACTCCCGTAAACCGCGGCCTCGACGCCTTCGACCGCGGCTACGGCCGGCTCCTCAAATGGGTAGTGGGCCACAAGACGGTCACCTTCCTGCTGTGTATGGCAACCTTCATCGGCTCAATCTTCCTGATGAAGCAGGTAGGCACCGAGTTCTTCCCCACCGCCGACGACGGCCGTCTCCGCATAAACCTCGAGACGCCTATCGGTACACGCGTGGAAGTGTCGAAAGAAGTGACCGAACGCCTCGTCAAGCTCTGGCGCGAGAAATATCCCGAAATCATGGTGATGAACTACACCACCGGCACCGCCTCGAGCGACAACACCTTCGCCAACCTCAGCGACAACGGCCCCCACATCATATCTATGAACGTGCGCCTCACCGACCCCGGCGACCGCGAGCGCTCCATCAGCGAGATTGCCTCGTCCATGCGCGAGGACCTCAAGCAGTTCCCCGAATACAAGAAAGTGCAGGTCAGCACCGGCGGCATGGGCATGGGCGGCCAGACCACCATCGACTATGAAATCTACGGCTACGACTTCACCGAGACCGACTCCGTGGCCCGCATGATGCAGGACGCCCTCCGCAAGATTCCCGGAGCGGCCGACGTCATCATTTCGCGCGCCGACTATCAGCCGGAATATCAGGTGGATTTCGACCGCGAGAAGCTCGCAATCTACGGCCTCAACCTCTCGACGGCGGCCAACGCCCTGCGCAACCGCATCAACGGTCAGCTGGCGTCGCAGTTCCGCGAAGATGGCGAGGAATACGACATCAAGGTGATGTATGCCCCCGAACACCGCACTTCGCTCGAGGATATCGAGAATATACTCATCTACAACTCGGCCGGCCAGGGCGTGCGCGTGCGCGACGTCGGTCAGGTCGTGGAGCGCTTCACCCCGCCGACCATCGAGCGCAAGGACCGCGAGCGTATCGTCACCGTATCGACCACCGTCGAAGGCGGCGTGCCGATGAGCAAAATCGTCGAGGCATCGCAGGCGGCAATCGACAAGATGGATATCCCCCAGGGCATATCGATACAGCTCTCGGGCAGCTATGAAGACCAGCAGGATTCGTTCCGCGACCTTCTGACCCTGGCCGCACTCATCATCATACTGGTATATATCGTCATGGCGGCCCAGTTCGAAAGCTACACCTACCCGGGCATCATCATGACCTCGCTCCTGTTCGCGTTCTCGGGCGTGTTCATCATACTCTGGCTCACCGGCCACACCCTCAACGTGATGAGTATGATCGGCGCCATCATGCTTATCGGTATCGTGGTGAAAAACGGTATCGTGCTCATCGACTATATATCGCTCAACCGCGAGCGAGGCATGTCGATACGCCGCGCCGTAATCCACGGCGGCGAGTCGCGTCTGCGCCCGGTAGTCATGACCACCCTCACCACAATTCTCGGCATGGTGCCTATGGCCGTCGGAACAGGCCAGGGCGCCGAAATGTGGCGCCCGATGGGTACTGCCGTCATCGGCGGTCTCACCTTCTCGACCATACTCACTCTTCTCTTCGTGCCCGTGCTCTACTGCGTCTTCGCCGGCAAGGGCGTGAAAAACCAGCGTAAAAAACTCCGCAAAGCCCTCCTGAAAAAATGAAAAGCATATTCATAGCCTTCGACCAGGCTCACTACGAAAGAATCGTCGACATGCTCGAACGCTCCAACTGCCGCGGATACACCGCCTGGGAGCAGGTGACGGGGCGCGGGAGCGTCGACGGCGAACCCCACTACGGCTCTCACGCATGGCCCTCGATGGCCGGTGCCATCATCACCGTCGTCGAAGACCACCGTGTGCCCATCGTCCTCGCCAAGCTGAAGGCCTTCAACGAAGAGCGCCCCAAACTCGGCCTCCGCGCCTTCGTCTGGAACGTCGAAGAACAAATCTAAGCTACCACCGAACGGCCCGGAATTCCGGGCCGTTCCTCTAATATGCTGGAATATGACTGCGTATCGTATCACTGCGAGAAGAAAGATTCTACCTGCAAGTGCAAAATTAGGCAATAAATTTGAAGAACTC
>CAMNRO010000080.1 GCA_946553045.1 uncultured Porphyromonadaceae bacterium
GAGGAGGAGTGAGAAAATGCCCGTTGCACTTCTTATCGGAATTTTTCCGCCGCTTATTTTTGATGGGTATCGGGTGTAAAATTTGCGAATAGTGGAACAAATGAGTAATTTTGCGGGTTAATAATCAGATATGGAGCAAACGATAGAAATAGAAGGTCTCAGAATGCGCTATGACCGTATCGGCGAAGGCCCGCGTGCGGTGATTGTGATGCACGGCTGGGGCTGCAAAGCCTCTACAGTCCAGGTGCTTGCAGAAGCAGCGGCCGCGCCGTCGACCACGGTCTATAATCTTGACCTGCCCGGCTTCGGTGGCTCTCAGGAACCTCCGGCCGACTGGGGCGTGTATGACTATGCACGTTTTATAGAGACATTTGCCGCTCGCCTCGGCATAGAGCGGCCGGTGCTCATCGGACACTCTTATGGAGGCCGTATCGCTATCGTATATGCGTCGGAATGCCCGGTCGAAAAGGTGATTCTTGTCGATGCGGCCGGAATCAAGCCCCGCCGTTCGCTCCGGTATTATGTCAAGGTATATACATTCAAGGCCGCCAAGCATATTCTGCCACTCATTCTTGGCCGCAAAAAGGGCGGCGAGGTCATAGACCGTATGCGCGGCAAGGCCGGCTCGGCCGACTACAAGGCGGCATCGCCTGTCATGCGCCGCATCATGAGTACTTCGGTCAATCAGGACCTCAGGCACCTCATGCCATCGATTAAGGCGCCGACGCTGCTCATATGGGGCGAAAAAGACACAGCGACTACACTGCGCGATGCCAGAACGATGGAAAAATTAATTCCCGACGCCGGCCTTGTGCTCTACGAGGGTTGCGGCCATTATTCATTTCTTGAACGCCCCGGCCAGACGGCGGCTGTCATTAAAAGCTTTCTGAAAATATGATTACACTCATCATAACCATAGTTGTATTTATTCTTGCATATGTGGCTCTGGCCTTGAGCCTGCGTCGCGACCTGACGATGCTTCAGCAGAATTCATACCGTCCCGAGCGCTATCGCCGCTGGCTCAAGGGGTCGGGCGAAAGCACGTCGGGCTGGCGTCTTGCCGCTCTGATTGTATTTCTGTTTTCGGCAACGAAGTTCTGTCCCGAAAACATCGGCATGGGAGTCATCGGCGTATTTTCGGTTCTCTACATAATTTCGCTTGCACGGCGCAAATATAAGAAACCGCTGGCAATGACTGCCCGCGCCACGCGAATATACGTGACCGCATGTTTCCTGATGGCGATAGTGGCCGCTCTCGCCATGATTTTCCTTGGCGATACGCCCGAAAGCCGTTTCTACCGCGCAGCGTGGATATTGTGCGGTCTGTGCGGTGTCGATTACGTGATATTGGCGGCGAACTGGTTGCTGAAGCCTGTTGAAAACCGCATAACACGCAAGTACTATCTCGATGCCAAAAGCCGTCTCGAATCCATGCCCAATCTTAAGATTATAGGTGTTACAGGCAGCTATGGCAAGACCACGACAAAGCACTATCTGCAGCGTATCCTGTCGGAGCAGTACGAGACACTGATGACTCCCGGCAGCTTCAATACCACACTCGGCGTAGTCCGCACTATCCGTGAGTACCTTAAGCCCTATCACGAAGTATTCATTGTTGAGATGGGCGCAAAACAGCGCGGCGACATCAAGGAAATCTGCGATTTGGTACAGCCCTGGGGTGGTATTGTCACGGCAGTAGGTCCTCAGCACCTCGAATCGTTCAAAACCATAGAGAATGTCCGCGATACCAAGTTCGAGCTTGTCGACTCGCTGCCTTCCGACGGTCTTGCCGTTGTCAACGACGATTTCCCTATGATTGAGAGCCGCGCGGTAAACGGTAAAAAAGTGCTTCGATATGTAGTGAAGAATATCGACGATGCCGCTGCCGATTATCGGGCCACCGATATCGTCTACAGCCATTCCGGTACACATTTTACAGTTGAATGCCCCGACGGGGCGCGTCTGCCGCTGTCTACCCGCCTTGTCGGAGAGTGCAATATCTCCAATATCCTTGCGGCTGTGGCTATGGCGAGGGCTCTCGGGGTAAGCGACGATAAGATTACCTATGCGGTCGAACGCATAGAGCAGGTTGAGCACCGTCTGAGTATCAAGCGTGTTCCCGGCGGACTCACCATCATCGACGATGCCTTCAACAGCAATCCCGTAGGCTCTGCCATGGCTCTCGACGTGCTGGCGGCCATGAAGCCCGGCAAGCGCATACTCATCACACCCGGTATGATAGAGCTTGGCGATGAACAGTATGAACTCAACAAGCGATTCGGCGAAAAAGCCGCCTCGTGCTGCGATATAGCCATCGTAGTCGGCCATTACAACCGCGAGGCCATATGCAAGGGGCTCGACCTCGGCCATATGCCCGTCGAAGCCATTCGTCAGGTCGACACATTCACCCAGGCGCAGGAAGTGCTCCGCACCATAGCCTCTCCCGGCGATACGGTCCTCTACGAAAACGACCTGCCGGACACCTTTAAATAATTAAGAATTATGAATTATGGATTATGAATTGCACGTATAAGCGACAATTTATAATCCTGTCAATTCATAATTCATCATTCATAATCCATAATTTTTATGAAAACCAAGGTTGCAGTATTTTTCGGCGGACGTTCCACCGAACACGAAATATCGGTCATATCGGCCAATCAGGCCATGGCCGCCATCAATAAGGATAAATATGAGCTTGTGCCTGTGTATATATCCAAGCAGGGTCGCTGGTACACCGGGTCTTTGCTCACCGACGTGAAGAATTATAAGGACATACCGGCTTTGCTAAAGGAATGTACCGAGGTTTATATGCGCCCCATATTCGGCGATTTCAATCTCTACAAGGCAAATGCGGGCCTTTTCTCGTCGAAAGCTCCGATAGCGACGGTAGACGTTGCAATCCCCGTGCTCCATGGCTCGAACGGCGAGGACGGAACTTTCGAAGGCGTCCTCGAGACCATCGGTCTGCCCTATGCCGGCTGCAATACACTTGCGTCTGCCAACGGCATGGATAAGATTACAATGAAAATGATTCTTGCCTCCAACGGAATTCCTGTGGTAGACTATGTATGGTTTACCGACAAGCAGTGGTTCTCGAAACGCGATAAATTCCTCGGCGAAATTGAAAACCGCCTCGGCTATCCTGTCGTTGTGAAGCCGGCCAACCTCGGCAGCAGCGTCGGAATCGGCCGTGCCGACAACCGCGACCAACTTCTTGAGCGTGTAGCGGATGCCGAACGCTATTCCACACGTATTATCGTAGAGAAGATGGTCGAGAATCTTCAGGAAATAAACTGTGCGGTGCTTGGCGACGCCGACGAATATATCACGTCTGTGCTCGAAGAGCCTATAAAGAGCGGCGAGATTCTTTCGTACACCGACAAATATATGGGTGGCTCCAAGGACAACCGCGGCATGCACGCTGCCAAGAAGCGCATACCGGCCGATTTGCCTGCCGACGAGACCGAGCGTATCCGTTTTCTTGCAGGCGAGACTTTCCGCGTGCTTGGCTGCCATGGTGTGAGCCGTGTCGATGTGATGGTCGACGGAAAGACCCGCGATATCTATGTAAACGAAATCAACACTATTCCCGGTTCGCTCTCGTTCTATCTCTGGGAGGCCGCAGGAATACGCTTCGACGAGCTGATGGACCGTCTTGTCCGCCTTGCCTTCAAGCGCCAGCGCGACATGGCAGCCAAGACCGTGAGCTACGACCAGAATATTTTTGCCCTCGGCGGAGGTCTGAAAGGCGGTACAAAAGGCGTGAAATAATAAACTCTAATCACTAACCCCGATTTTATGTTCAACTTCTTTAAGTCAAAGCCAAAGGAACCGGTGAAGCTTTGCGTCAATACCGATATCCACTGCCATGTGGTGCCGGGAATCGACGACGGAGCAAAATCGGCCGAATCTGCGGCCGATCTTATCGAGCGCATGCAAGGCTGGGGTATAGAGCGTATCATAGCCTCTCCGCATGTGACACAGGAGACTTTCGAGAATAACCGCAATACAATAGAGCCGGCTCTTCAATCGCTCAGAGCAGAGCTTGATAAACGTGGAAATGGCATAGATGTGCTTCATTCGGCCGAATACCGTATCGACGAACTTTTTTCGCAAAGGCTTGAGGATAACGACATCATGACATATCCCAACGACTATGTCCTGATTGAGAACTCTTTCCTGCAGGAGCCCTGGAATCTCGACCAGCTTGTATTCGACCTCCAGGTGCGCGGTCTCAGGCCTATTCTCGCACACCCCGAGAGATATTCCTATTATCATAGCCGTCCCGAACGCTACCGCCAGCTTTATCAGGCCGGACTTTCATTGCAGATTAACCTTCTCAGTCTTGCAGGCTACTATGGTGCGGCTGAGCAAAAAATCGCAAGGCTTCTAATCGAAGAAGGTCTCGTAGGATTCATCGGCACTGACCTGCACAACAGCCGTCATGCCGATTCTATCGACGCTTATCTGCGCACATCGGCCGCACGCGCCGATATGGAAGCTCTCGCGCCGATGGTTCAGAACAATACAGCGTTCCTTTAAACGAACTTTATACTTTATAATACTCCGGGTTCCGCCTCAACGCATTGGGGCGGAACTTTTTTATATGCTCATGTCGTAAAAAAATAGTTTAATCAACAAAAATACGGATAATGCCGAAGATGGAAGTTGGATTATAATATTAAATGCTTGGATAATCTTACTGCAACAGCGCTTTGAACTTTTCTTAGTGTAAGCATAGGGAAAATACATGTGATAGAACAAAGTCAGCAGTTATATGGATAAGATAAGTGTAAGTGCAGCAAAGAATTGTTCGAAAGGATATGAGTTCAGTCTGCTGATATAATATAGCTTAATTAACAAATATTCACTCGTAATTCCTGCTGAAATAGTGAAATATCAGTAATTTTGTCATAACCTATGATGAGGTTTAAAACCATTATTAACCTTAAATTACTTTCTGTTTACTTTTTTCAATGAGAAAGAGATTTTCCTTGTTGATTTCATGCGCTCTTGCACTATCTGCTTCAAGCGCATGGGGCGCTGTACCCGCTTATGACGCGGAGGCGGCTCTTGTTTCGACTCGTGCCGATGTTGCCAACTGGATGAAGTACCTCCCTGACGAGGTGTTCATGGCCCACGTTTCTATCCCCGGTTCGCACGACACGGCTACCGGCCACAATGTGACTGTTGCTTCGTCGTCAAAAGCTCAGGAAAAGCTGCTCGACGAACAGCTTGCCGGCGGTATCCGCGCATTCGACTTCCGCCCTGACCTTAAGACCATTGATGGTAAAAAGGTGCTCAACTGCAACCACGGCATGTCAAGTACCGACCTGACGATGAAAGAGGCTATCGGAAAACTGGTGGATTATCTGAAAGAACATCCCTCGGAGTTCATGGCAATCCACATGTTCCGCGGCAATACCAAAAACGACGGCAGTGCAGATACTCGTGCAGAAATCAGCCGTCAGATTGATGAATTGTTTAACACAGGTGAGTTTGCCGACTATATCGCCGATTATAACCCCTATCTTAAGGTGAAGGATATGCGCGGCAAAATCGTTATTTTCCGCCGCGATGCCATTGCTTATGCCGATATAGCCAAGGCAGGTAATCTCGGGGGCTGGCCCGGCGACGCAGAGCTTTGGGTGCCGGGTGCCGCAGCAGCAGTAACCAACGCACGCGATATGGGTATCTATGGCCGTATCCGTGTTACCGACGTTTCCTCTCCCAAGGGTGATGCCGGAAAGCTTGAAACTGAAAAGAATTCGATTATAAATCTGTATAACTATAATTGCTCGGAAACCCGCCCCAACGAGGCCAAGAAGGCCAACGGCAGCTACAAGCCCGAATGGACAATGATGTTTACATCCGGCGAGGGCACTACAAGCGGTCAGAAAGGCTACCTCGGCAACGCTGAGATAACCCACCCTCTGCTTATAGACCTCATCAATAATGATGAGAAGTCGGGCCCGACAGGTATAGTGCTCTCCGACTGGGTGCTTGTAGATGAATTCAGCTATTCCGGCACCGACTACAAGACTATGGGCGCCGGAAAGATTCTACCTGCAAGTGCAAAATTAGGCAATAAATTTGAAGAACTCGGAG
>CAMNRO010000081.1 GCA_946553045.1 uncultured Porphyromonadaceae bacterium
AGGAAAGGAAACGAAAGTAGGTCAGAAAACTTTCGTTTCCCGACCTACTCGATTACATTGATTTATGCTTAATCTGCGGCGGGGGTGACTGCCGGGCGGGGCTGGCCGTCGAGAACCATTATTTTGATGGGGCAGGCAATGGCGCAACGGCCGCATTTTATGCAGTCGGGGTCGAGGAAGCCTTCGTCGTTGCCGCGGCTGTCGTAGGGGGTGAGCTGCATGGGGCAGACGCGTGCGCAGCTTTTGCATTTCATCTGGCAACGGCTGCTTACGAAGATTCGGCGGTAGTTGGCCGGCAGATTGCTGCTGCGTGGAGTTGCCCACGACGACAGTGTGCCCATCGGGCAGAACGAACACCATGTGCGGGGTGCATAGATGAACGACAGCACGATGCCTACGATGGTCGTGACGAGTATGATAGTCCAGAATACACGGCCCATGGCATTCCAGTCGCCCCACGCAAAATACATCTGGACGCCGAAGACTGTAAATATGAAGCATACCATGAACGTGCGGAATGCCCGGGTGCGCACGAAGGCCGGAATCGGCTTGTGGGGCGAATATTTTGACAGTACGCGGTCATAGAAATTGCCTCGCGGACAAGCGTTGCCGCACCACCAGCGCCCACGCCGCACAGCAAAAGCAACGGGCGCTATCATGCATATGAGTGCCAGAAGGCCTATGACAGGATAAAAATATCCTGCAATCAGGTATGCGATTAGTATCCAGTAGAGCGAGAGCCCTTTTATATCCTGGTGACGATGAAATTGTTTGGTTGCCATAGTTTTATTCAGATTGTTTCTGCAAAAATAAAGATAGTATGATAGATTGTCAAACGCTTTTATCTATCTTTGCATAGGTAAAATCTATTATTGGCATATGACATTGCAGCAATTAAGATATATAGTGGCAATCGGACGCTATCGTAGCTTCGCCAAGGCTGCAGAGGAGTGCGGGGTGACACAGCCGACTCTAAGCGGCATGCTTGTGAAGCTCGAAGACGAACTTGGTGTAAGGATTTTTGACAGAAGCAGTAAGAATGTGTCTCCTACGGCAATCGGACAGAATATTCTCCGGCAGGCGGAGAAGGCTCTGTCGGAGGCGGAGCGTATAAAAGGAATTGTTGCGGAAGCCAAGGGCTGCGTTTCGGGAGAGCTGGCTCTTGCCGTTGGGCCGAGTATAGCGCCCTATATTCTGCCTTCGTTCATTAGGCATTATCTCAAGGATTATCCGGCCGTTGAGCTCGCCGTAGAGGAAATGAAGGCCGATAATATGGCCGAAAGTCTTTTGCGCGGGCGTCTTGACGCAGGTATGGCCATAAGCGGATATTCGTGGCCGGGAGTGCTTGAGATTCCGCTTTATACAGAGCGTTTCATGGTGTACCTTTCAGAGAGCTGCTGGCGCAAATTGCCCGTTTTCCACCCCGAAAACCTTGAGCATGAAAATATGTGGGTGATGAAAGAGGCTCAGTGTCTGCGTCAAAGCGCTTTCAGCTTTTGCAAGGCAAGGGCCAAGGGGCGGCGCGTCTATGAGGCCGGAAATATAGAGACGCTTATAAGGATTGTGGACGAGAACGGAGGTTATACAATTATTCCTGAAATGCATCTGCCGCTGCTGTCCGAGCGACAGCGCGCCAATGTGCGCCGTATCGACGGCGATTATCTGTCGCAGAGGAGAGTGTCGCTATATATCAGAGAGGACTATATCCGACAGCATATGCTTGACAGTATTGTGGATACGATGAAGAAATTTATGCCTGCCGGTATGATGGATAATCGTCTGCTGCGGCATGGCATTATTCTGTAGAGGGTAGTTGGGTTGTATTGTGTTCCCCCGAGATTTTGTTTATCTTTGTGCTGTATAAGCGTTAAAATGAATTTCTATAGTATATTGCGGCTATGGAGAGGCCGGATTCCGCGGCCTCTGAAATTTCTTGGGCTATGGTGCATGCACGTGTCCGGACGCCGGCTGATAGGTGTTTATCTCGATCCGGTGCTGGGGTGCAATCTGCGCTGTCGCATGTGTTATTTCAGCGATTCGGAGAAACGCAGGCAGATGCATGGCTCCATGACGGAAGAGCAGCTGAGTCGATGTGGCAAGGCATTTTTTCACCGGGCGCTCAAGCTCCAGATCGGTTGCGGTGCCGAGCCTACTCTCTACACCGGGCTTGAAAATGTGGTCCGCTCCGGCAAGGAGGCCGGCGTGCCCTATATTTCGCTGACTACAAACGGTCTTCTGCTTGCCACCGGCCGAATCGCGCTCGACGCCCTTGTGAAGGCCGGTCTTGACGAGATTACACTGTCAATGCACGGAACTTCGCGCAGTATTTATGAAGAACTTATGCCAGGGGCTGACTACGACAGTCTCCTCAAACTTCTTGAAAGAATTGCCGAAGTGAAACGGTCTTATCCGTCGTTTAAAGTCAGGGTCAATTTTACGGTCAATTCGCTCAACAAGGAAGACCTCAGAGACAACCGCTTCCTCGGAATATGGCCCGATGGCTGTCTGCCCGATATTGTCCAGCTGCGCCCGGTTCAGAAAATCGGAAATTCCGAATGGCAGGATTTTGACACAGCTCCGCTTATTGCGGATTACGATGACACAATAGGCAATGTGGCCGCGCGCTGTCGTGAAGCCGGCATAACATGTCTTGCTCCGGGCCGCGATAATCTTTCGGAAGTGACAACGCCGCAGGACGGTTACGACGCCTTGCTCGAGAGCCTGTGCTACTGCTATGTGTCGCCGCAAGACTGCTATAAGAGCGATTTCGATGTCGACGCCGACACTTATGAGAGTTATCACCGTCGTAAGCGCACGGCATCAGGGCTGTTCAGGGCGATATTCCGCAGCCCCGATTCCCGTGCGCGTAATGTATCGAAAAAGCTCAATTATAAAATCAAATGAGCATGGGGCTTACCGGGTGAGGCTACGGTAGTCTGCCATAAATTCGCGTAATTGGCGAAGGCCAAATGTGAGGCCTGTCAGCGCGCCTATGCCCATGCAGGCGAGAAAAATAACGTTGTCTGTAAACTGTCGGGCGAGAATTGTGATGAGTGTTATCGCCATAGGAATCAGTACTGCCATGAACTGGAAATGCCGTTTGCGGTAGAAAGCCGCTTTGCCGGCAACCTCGCTTACGCTCATGCGCAGGCAGTCTATTTTCGAAATGCCGTTGCTCAGCCAAAGGTCCATCATCGAGGCTGTGAAGAAATATATGGCAAACGATATGCTTAGAAGCAGGCGGTTGTCTGCCGGTATGAGTTTCTGGTTCAGGAACGATATGCTTCCGATGATGGCTATGCCCGATATGAGGGAGAAGCGATTGTAGCGTCGGGCCAGATTCTGAAGCGCTGTCTCTCGCTTGCCTTCGATGATTTCATCGATGTTTTTCTGGCTCGGTTGGCGGAATTGTGTATCCTGCCATGTTTGTTTAAGTCTGTCGGTCATTGATTATAGTGTTTTTTGAGTTTTTCTTTTGCTCTATGTAGTCTTACCGCGATGGTGTTGCGTTTCAGCCCCATGACTTCCGATATGTCGTCGTAGCTCATTTCGTCGAGCCACATTAGCACTATCGCCTTGTCGATATGCGGCAGGGCCGATATTGTCTCGTGCAGGTCGGCCAGAAGCCGCAGGCGTTCAGAGTCTTCGTCGATGATGTCGGTAAATTCATCGAATCGTATTTTCTGAATCGCTTTTGTGCGCCGGCGTACAGCCGAAACGCATGTGTTGAGTGTGACTCGGTAGAGCCATGTTTTTAATCTGGCATCTCCGCGAAAACTGCTGAGCCCGGTCCATATATTGGCATACACGTCCTGGCGAAGGTCTTCGAAATCCTCGTTCACGCGGGCGTATCCCAGACATATGCGGGAAATCATATTGTCGTGTTCGGCCAGAATAGAACGGAACAGAGCGAGTTGCCTGCCTCGTTCCGCGCCGCAGACTATCCGGGCGGCAAAGCGGAATATGGCCCACAGGCCGGTTGCCGGTTGCGCGATATATTGAGATAAATATTGCATTCGCTGAAAAACTGGTTTTACACTGTTAGTCGGCAAAACTATAATAAAGTTTCAAGCCAGTCGGAAAAAATTATGTTTTTTTGTTAACTTTGTAACGAGCGGCTCTGTCGCAGTAGATTGACTATGGAAGAAATAAGAATAGACGTAAGCAGACAGACACCCGAAGAGTTGGCTCTGGCCGAAAGCCAAGCCCGATGTCTCTTCGAGTTCAATCACACAATGCCGGGCACAGACCGTTCCCGGGTGCTGATGGAGAGTCTTTTCCCCTCAATTGGAGAAGGCAGCCGGGTAGGCATACCTCTTTCGGGGGTGCGTTTTCATCAGGTTGCGATAGGGCGCAACGTGGTTGTAATGCCGGGCTGTCTGATGATGGCTGCCGGCGGTATAACGATAGACGACGGAGCCATGATTGCAGCCAATGTGCAGCTTATTTCGAACAACCACGACCTCTACGAACGTCAGATAATAACCTGTCGGCCTGTGCACATCGGTAAGAATGCGTGGATAGGCGCCGGAGCGACCGTGCTGCCCGGTGTCACGATAGGCGACAACGCTGTCGTCGGTGCGGCAAGTGTCGTTACGCGCGATGTGGCTCCCGATACAATTGTAGCCGGCAATCCGGCTCGGTTCATCAGGCGTATTCCGGCGTGCCCCGACTGCGCGGCTGTAAACGACGACGATGAGATTGTTCAGCTTGGCCTCGACAGCTGCGGCGACTGATACATAAAATACTATTGAAAACGACCTGTAAATGAAAAACTTCAAGCCAAAAGCGTGGATGCTTCCACAGCCGGTACTGATTATCGGCACTTATAATGCCGACGGCACGCCGAATGCAATGAACGCCGCATGGGGCGGCCAGTGGGATTATGAAGAAATCATAATATCGCTCGGCAGCCATGCCACCGCCGATAATCTGAACCGTTGCGGAGAGTTTACAGTGGCCTTTGCAACAAAAGACACTCTCGTCGGAGCCGATTATGTCGGGCTCGTCAGTGCAAAGCAGCATCCTGACAAAATAGAGCAAACCGGCTGGACATCGTCTAAGGCTGCAAACGTAGACGCGCCGCTGTTTCACTGCTTCCCGATGTCGATGGAGTGTCGTGTCAAGGAGAAGATACAGGAATCTGAAACAGGATTCTATCTCGTTGCCGAAATCATCAACATAGTGTGCGATGAAAACTACCTTGCCCCCGACGGCAAGCCCGACGTAGAGAAAATGGGCCTAATCGCCTACGAGCCCGTTCACAACGGTTACCTCGAACTTGGTTCCCGAGTAGGCACTGCATTTCACGACGGCCTCACCCTCAAGAAATAAGCCAAACTCTTACATAGTGTTGAGAAATTGTAGCTTTGCCCCTGAATTTTCAATTCATTGAATTAATTTCTTATGAAAAAGAATATCTCCTTTTTATTGGCTTTTGTCATTATATGGGCGTTCACCGCGTTCATGTGCTATTTGCTAAACCTTATATTGGACCGAAACTGGTTTGCTAATGGTTGGCAAGAATATGTCATCATAGGTTTTGCCGGAGCAATGGCAGGTATATTCGGACCCATATTGGCCGCTTGGATCAGTAAATGTCTCAAAAAGAAATCCTGATATCCTGGTCCGTTTACGGCCTGCCCCACACTCGTCTGTTCTAAATAAAAAAGAGACTGTCTAACAACCAAAGTTAGGCAGTCTCTATTTTATACACAA
>CAMNRO010000082.1 GCA_946553045.1 uncultured Porphyromonadaceae bacterium
GCTATAATCTTTGGCTGTGAAAAATTTATTTCCCCACTGATTTTCTACTGAGCCACTATTAACTCACTCACCACCTCTGTATTCTGCGCCAATCTGAAATTTTGACAAAAAAGAAAAGCACTGAAAATCAAGTGATTTCAGTGCTTTGCGGCGATTTGCCATTTTTGATTGTGACCCCGGAGAGGCTCGAACTCTCGACCCACTGATTAAGAGTCAGTTGCTCTACCAACTGAGCTACGGAGTCATTTGCGATTGGTGTTTCTCTCAATTGCGGTGCAAAGTTAGGGAGTATTTTTGAACTATGCAAATTTTTTCGCACTTTTTTTGTGAAAAAAGTTTTTTTGATGTTTTTGCACGATTTATTTGCACGATTAAAAAAAAGTATCTAACTTTGCACTCGCAAAAGGGCGGGATAGCTCAGTTGGTTAGAGCGTCGGATTCATAACCCGGAGGTCACGAGTTCAATTCTCGTTCCCGCCACTAAGAATAAACCAATCATAGCACAGCGAGCCGCGCAGAAATGCAGCGGCTCGATTTTTTTATATGGACGCTAAAAAAGAACAATTATGTCTGCGCATTGATCGGCTGCAGATTCTTACATCGGGCTGGATTCATATTGTGCTCGTTGATGTTGCCGGAGGCAAGTTGCCTGTTTGTGAGCCGGGACAATTTGTGGAAGTTGCCGTGGAGCGTGCTCCGGTGCTTCTGAATCGACCCTTTTCTGTGTATAACAGTTCCGAGGATGTTCTCGAGTTGCTGGTTGCGCCGGTTGGACGCGCGAGCAAGGCTCTTGGCGAATATGCTGTCGGCGATTGTCTTCGCGTGATAATGCCTCTTGGCCATGGTTTTTCTTCCGTTGAAAAAGGCAAAAAGGTCCTTTTGGTCGGTGGCGGAGTTGGTATAGCTCCGATGTATTACCAGATGTTGCGTCTTAAAAGCGCCGGAGCTGAGCCAGTTGTGGTTTTCGGCTCGAGAACCGCGCCCGACAGATGGATTTGTGACCGTTTCGAGGCCGAATGTACATTATATATATGCACCGATGATGGAACCGAAGGCTTCCATGGCCTCGTGACACAGCATCCCGAATTTAAGCCTGGCGCATATGACCTCGTGCAGATTTGCGGACCTAAGCCTATGATGGCTGCATGTGCTGCTATGGCAAAATCAGCAGGCGTCACGACTGAAGTATCGCTTGAAAACCACATGGCATGTGGATTGGGCGCTTGTCTTTGCTGTGTTGAGGATACTCGGCATGGCAATGTGTGTGTATGTAAAGATGGTCCCGTATTCAATATAAATGAATTGCAATGGTGAATTTAGCTGTAAAACTTGGCTCTCTTGAGCTTAAGAATCCCGTTTTGACGGCCTCCGGCACATTCGGATATGGTCTTGAATATGCCGATTTCATGAATCTGGAGCGTCTTGGCGGATTTATTGTAAAAGGCACCACGCTCGAGCCGCGTCAGGGAAATCCATATCCCCGAATGGCCGAGACGCCATCTGGAATGCTCAATGCCGTCGGTCTTCAGAATAAGGGAGTAGAGCACTTTGCCTCTGAGACATATCCCTTGCTCGAAAATCTTGATACTGAGGTGATGGTGAATGTGTCGGGCGCATCTATAGAACAATATGCGGCGACAGCAGAGCGGCTGGCTCAGCTTCCTCGTATTCATGCGATAGAACTCAACATATCGTGTCCGAACGTGAAACAGGGCGGTATGGCATTCGGAACAACGACCGACGGCGCTGCGTCAGTAGTCCGTGCGGTTCGCAAAGTATGGCCCGGTCATCTGATGGTGAAGCTTTCGCCCAATGTCACTTCTATTACAGACATCGCTCTTGCTGTTGAGGCCGAAGGTGCTGATAGCGTTTCGCTTATAAACACCCTTCTTGGCATGGCGATTGATGTGGAACGTCGCAAGCCCATTCTTTCGACCGTGACAGGCGGTCTTTCTGGCCCTGCTGTACGCCCTGTCGCAGTACGCATGGTGTGGCAGGTCGCCAAGGCGGTGGCAATCCCTGTTGTCGGCCTCGGAGGAATTACCGACGCCCGCGATGCGCTTGAATTCATAATGGCAGGCGCAACCGCTGTGCAGATTGGCACTGCAAACTTCCTCGACCCTACGACATGTATAAAAGTTATCGACGGTATTGAAGAATACTGCACCCGTCATGGCGTTGCCGATATTTCGGAACTGAGAGGAATTATATAAACTTAGTGATATCAAATCACGATAATAGCCCGAAATCCATAAGCGATATTCGGGCTATTATTGTAATTGTGTGTCTACTTCGAGAGAGGGAGTCCGAGCCATTGACGTCCTTTGCCGTCTGTCTTGTGACCGTAGGCTATGGCGTGTTGCGGGCATGCGTGATAGCAGCGCAGGCACATCGCGCACTGTGATTCCCACTCAGGCGCCCGCTGGCCGTCGTTTCCTTGCGTCATGGCTATGTTTTTCATCGGACATATTTTTGCGCATAATCCGCAGCCAACACATGCGTCCGTATGTCGGAATGGCTTCGGCGACATTGCGTGCCGTATAAACCACGGATATATAATCTTGGACTTGATCCAAGCGAAAGCTCCCGGATTGAGAAGGTCTCTGGGCGTTCCGTTGATAATGTCTGTAATCTCGTCTATCCTCCGGTTGGCAGCTTCTATCTTGTTGCGTGCAGTCTCTGGAGAATCTACATCGAATCCTTTCATGCACACATATGTGTTAGGCATAATCACAGAAAACGCCGAAATCGCCTTAAATCCCCGCCGCGCCATCAGTTTTCGCCATTGTCGGTCTGTCTGTCCGATGTCGTCGCCACACGTGGTGAGCATGTAGTGTCTCGCCGACTTAAGGACTTCGCCGGCCTTGAATGTCTCGATAAAGCGAGATACGACAGGCGGAATACCCCACGAATACGTCGGAAAAGCCCATACCACAATCTCGTCAGACGATTTTGTGTCGAGTGCTGTCTCTGCCGGATTCAGCAAATGTGTGCCTTCGAGCATGAATATGTCCGTTCCGACCTTTTCTGCGAGCCTTGAGGCGACATGAAAAGTGTTTCCCGTTCCCGAAAAACAAACAATCATTTCTTCGGCTTTTTATTAGTGACGACCGAGCGGATTGTCACCTGGGTGGCCCCGAAACCATACTCGCGGAAAGACGCATCCTGCACGTCGTGTCCTTTGTATCTGTGAGTCAGTTCTTTCATCAGTGCCTGGCGTAGAACGCCTTCGCCTTTTCCGTGGATGAAGACAATTTTCTGGCCGATATGGCGCAGGTTTTCGTCCATGACCTTGCAGAACTGGTCTATCTGTAGGTTGAGCATATCGGCTGACGACAATCCCGCGGTGTTGTCTATGAGTTCGTCGATGTGTAAATCGACCTCGATTATATCTTTTCGTTTAGGTTCTTCTTTCTTTACGTGAGTCTTGTCTTTTTGAACCGTTGTCTTGTGCTGTGAAATAATCGCCGACACCGTCGCTTTGTCAAGAGATGGTTCTGCGGCGGTTTTATCGTCGCTGACGATATCAAATGCAATTACAGGTACGTCGAAATACGGATTCGGACGGAAGCAGTGCAGTTTGGCAAACTTGGTCGTGTCTACTTTCAGCTCAACGCTGCATGGATTTTTCGATTCAAATCCTTTATCGCGTTTAAATGCTATGAATTGAACTTTTATGCGGTCCATCGACGGAAGGTCTTCCCGCATGAATTCGCCGATGAACTCCTGTATGTTGGGTTCTATCAGTCCGTCGTATCTTGGAGTCCATTCTGAAGCTTCGGCCGCGCGTGTCGCAACACTTATATAAATGAAGTAATTCGAATCGTTTACGATGTAGCCGTCGAAAGTGGCTTGCGAAATGGTTTTAAGGTCGGAAGCCTCAAAGCCCAGCACCACATTGAGCTTGTCGCCTCGCCGCGTCTCTACGATTGGTAGGGTAGTGGGGGCAGGTGTGTCTTCTTTCTGGATTTTTGGTGCTTTTGTTTCCTGCTTTGGGGTCTTGATGGGGTTATTGTTCTTTGTTACGGCGCCAACTGCCACGCATTCGCGCATGAGTACCGGGGTTTCGAAGCCATCTTCGTCTACATATGCGATGTCGCCGACAATTTTCACAACCTTGCCGCCGCCGACTGCATTGAGATAGCGTACTGTATCGCCTATTTTTATTTGCATAACTGTCTGTATTTTTATGACAACAAAGTTAGTCAAATTTATTTGCAGAATTAGAAATAATTGACTAAATTTGCACCTCGAAAAGCGTTGAAATAATTTGAAAATCACATAAGGCAATGAAAAGAACATTCCAACCCTCTAACCGTAAAAGAGTTAACAAGCACGGCTTCCGCGAAAGAATGGCAACAGCCAATGGTCGCAAAGTTCTCGCACGCCGTCGTGCAAAAGGCCGTCTCCATCTCACCGTGTCCGACCACCTTGGCGGCAAGTAATGGATTTTTTGCCTTGACTCAAGCATAAGCCGGTTCTAAAATTAGTACCGGCTTTTCTTTTGTTATTGCTGAAAGTCTAAAAATATGTTAAATCAAGCCGCGATGCTTGCGTATAATTAAAATTCATCATAACTTTGCAATGCAAAAGCAAAATGGCGATTTAGTGTAGTGGCCTAGCACGCCACCCTCTCACGGTGGAGACCAGGGTTCGATTCCCTGATTCGCTACAAAAAGCAACCTCAAAAAGGTTGCTTTTTTCTTTTCCTGTAAAAATCGTCATTCGCCACCATTGGCGCCTTGTGTGCGGCTATTGTGTGCAGCTCGCCGGAAGTTGTGGTATAGCGTATCGTAATGGCTGGAGGTCAGTTCTGCACAATTGTAGAGTCGTTTCGCAGCCGCTATGACACAATCCTGAACTATTTTGTCAACCGTTCGACCAATCCAGCGCTGAATCTTTCGAAGCAAGTGTCATGGCCTTCTGGGGGTGGTTCTGAGGCGCTGCAGATATCCCGTTCTTCCTTTTCAGGCTCTCAAAGCTATGTGCCTGATAATATTTTTTACACTCGGGTAGTATTTTAGTAATTCAACCGACTTTGGCAGCAGATAAGCTTTGTAGCTGATTTTCAAAATCCTCAAAATCCGCTGACTCTCGACATTTGGTTGGGGAGGGGTATAAAGAAAAATCCGCAAGGATTGAAAGTCAATCACTTGCGGATTTTTACAGTGTCCGAGATGAGATTCGAACTCACACAGCCGAACGGCCACTACCCCCTCAAAGTAGCGTGTCTACCAATTCCACCACCCGGACGAATTTAGCTGAGAGCTTCGGGAGAGTTGTTGAGCGAAAAACGGGACTCGAACCCGCGACCCCGACCTTGGCAAGGTCGTGCTCTACCAACTGAGCTATTTTCGCATGATGCGAATGCTTTGTTGTTGCTCTTCAGCTTGTAAATGAGATATTTAAATGTTCTCTTTTGTTGAGCGAAAAACGGGACTCGAACCCGCGACCCCGACCTTGGCAAGGTCGTGCTC
>CAMNRO010000083.1 GCA_946553045.1 uncultured Porphyromonadaceae bacterium
GTTGTTGTGTATAAAATAGAGACTGCCTAACTTTGGTTGTTAGACAGTCTCGTTTCTGTTTCATGCCTCTGAATCCTCAGGCCTACAGGAGGGCTTTGGCAAGGACGTCGTCGACGGTGTCGGCATAGTGGAAGGTGAGACCTTCGGTATAAGAAGCCGGCATATCATCGATATCGCGTCTATTATCTTTGGAAAGAATTATATCGGTAATTCCGGCACGTTTGGCGGCGAGCATTTTTTCGCGTATGCCACCCACGGGGAGCACGCGGCCTCGGAGGGTTATTTCGCCGGTCATTGCAAGACGCGGCGCAATGCGACGTCCGGTAAAGGCCGATACGATAGCCGTTGCGATGGTAATACCGGCCGAAGGACCGTCTTTAGGCACAGCACCTTCGGGGAAGTGCACGTGAAGAGCATGACTGTCGATTTCGGCCATTTCAATGCCGAGCTTTTCGGCATGAGCCTTCACCCACTGGAATGCTATTCCGGCCGATTCTTTCATCACATCGCCAAGGTGGCCGGTGAGAGTGAGACGGCCTCCTTCCTTGGCTTTTGAAAGCGATGCCTCTGCCATCAGGATAGCGCCTCCGACCTCAGTCCAGGCGAGTCCGGTCACAACGCCCGGTATTTCGTTACCTTCATAGTTCTCGGGGTGGAATGGCGCAAGGCCGAGCAGTTTATAAAGATGCTCAGGTTCTACGACCGACGGAAATTCCTCGCCTTTCATCTTTGCGAGAACCGCCTTGCGGGCAACCGACGAAAGCTTTTTCTCGAGAAGACGCACACCGCTTTCGGCCGTGTACTGACGGACGATTTCGGCAATAGCAGTATCGCTGATCTGCAGCTCGCTGTCGGCAATGGCCATGGCACGCCGTATCCGTGGCAGGAGATGACGCTTGGCAATCTCCACCTTTTCTTCGAGCAGATAGCCGCTTATGTCGATTATTTCCATACGGTCGAGCAGCGGGCGGCTGACGGTCGACAGCGTATTTGCCGTAGCTATGAAGAGCACCTTCGACAAATCGAAATCCACATCTATATAATTGTCGTGGAAATGGCAGTTCTGTTCAGGGTCGAGCACTTCGAGGAGCGCAGCGCCCGGGTCTCCCTTATAATCATGGCCTATTTTGTCGATTTCGTCGAGCACAAGAACGGGGTTGGAGCAACCGGCGCGCTTCACGGCATCGATAATGCGGCCCGGCATAGCGCCGATATACGTGCGGCGGTGACCGCGTATCTCGGCCTCGTCGTGAAGGCCGCCGAACGACACCCGCTCGTACTTACGGCCAAGAGCACGCGCCACCGACTTGCCAATCGATGTCTTGCCGACACCCGGAGGGCCTACAAGGCATATAATCGGCGATTTGCCGTCGGGATTGTGCATGAGGAGCGCAAGCTGCTCCACAATACGCTCCTTTACCTTTTCGAGGCCGTAGTGGTCGTTTTCGAGCACTTCCTCCGCTTCAGCAAGTGTCGGAGCCGAAGCCGTATATACGCCCCAGGGAAGAGCTGCAAGCGTTTCAAGATAGCTGTAAAGCACCGAATAATCCGGCGTAGTCGGATTATAACGGCGCAGTTTCTCTATCTCGCGGCGGAAGAGAGCGAGCACTTTTTCGGGCATGAAACTTGCCTCAGCCTTGGCAAGAAGCTCGTCGGCCTCGTCGGCTTCGTCGCCGTATAGAGTCTCGCGTATCGCTTCCATCTGCTGCTGAAGGAAAGCGTTTTTCTGATTCTCCTCCATATTGCGGCGGGCGCGCTTCATGATGTTTTCGGTCATCTTCATATGGTCGGCAAACGTATTCACCTCCGTAAGAAGACCCATGGCACGGTCGAGAATCTTCGACTTTCCGAGAAGTTCGTTCTTCGACTTGGGGTCGAAAGGCAGATTTGTGCACAGGAAGTTTACGAGTGTGGTATTGTCGTCTATCTGGCGCACAGCAGGCGTGAGATTAGTCGGGTCGTTTACGCCGAGAGCCTCGAGACCTATCGATTTAATCTGCTCGCAGACGAGCCCGAGCTCTTCCGATTTGTCGTTATTGTCAGCCACAGACTTCACCCTGGCAGTAAGCCACGCTCCGGGATTGGTGCCGCGGCCCATGATACGGAACTTGCCTCGGGCACGCACGAGAGCCGAATGAGCACCGTCGGGACGCTCGAAAACACTGAGCACGTCGGCGTAGGTTCCATATTTGAACAGGCCGGTGGTTACCGCAGGTGTCTCTTCCTCCGGATTTATCTGGCATACGATACCTACCGGAACACATTCCTTCTCGGCATAACGGGCGAGAGCGAGGGCGCTGTCGCGTCCGAGTTCGAACGAAACGGTAAGATTGGGAAACAACACCAGATTTCGGGTGGGCAGTATAGGGAGATTATCGCTTTCGGGTTCTTTATCGAAACGGGTCAGGTCTATTTCGATTTTCTGGAAACCCATGTCGATGGTGTCTATATTTTCTTTAGCCATAATTAGAGGTTGTTTAATAACATATGGGAAAACACAGGCAAAAAGTCTGAGATAAAGATACTCGGAGCTTTTGGAGGCGAAGCCTTTGTTTTCATTATGACGTATGTTATGCTGTTAGTTTAAAGAGGCTATTATTAACATTTAAGCAAAAATCCACCGACCTGTGGTTTATCATCTGTTTAAACAACCTCTTATAATGCAAACGGACTGCAAAGTTACGTTTTTTTTCTGATATAGCGAAGCATTAGCCCCTACGCCGAAACTCGTAGCAAAACAAACACAAAATCCATACAAAACGCGCATTTTGCTTGCGCAAACACGTATTTATATGTAATATTGCAAGCAGAAACAACAAAACACTGTAACATGGCTCTTATAATACCTCAGAAATATAATCAGAAACTGCTACCAGAGACAACCGAAGTGGCTATAAAAATGATTAAAGACACTTTTCAGCGAAATCTCTCGGAATCTCTCGGGCTGCGACGTGTCACTGCGCCGCTGTTTGTGCTTGCAGGCACCGGCTTCAACGATGACCTCAACGGCACCGAGCGCGCCGTGTCGTTTCCGGTAAAAGCACTTGGCGACAGAAAGGCTGAAGTGGTGCATTCGCTTGCAAAATGGAAACGATATAAATTGATGGCCTACGACATTGCTCCCGGATATGGACTCTACACCGACATGAATGCGATACGCGCCGACGAAGAGCTCGACAATCTGCATTCCCTCTACGTAGACCAGTGGGACTGGGAAAAGACAATCGAAGAAAAAGACCGCAATCTGCCATACCTCAAAGCAACCGTAGAAAAGATATATGAGGCTATCCGCACGACAGAACGACACGTATTCGCATGCTTTCCTCACATAACACCCCGCCTGCCCGAAAAAATCACATTTATACATACCGAAGAACTTCTGAAACGCTATCCCGGCCTCGACGCTTCTCAGCGCGAATCGATGGCGGCTAAGGAATATGGTGCCGTTTTCCTCATAGGCATCGGCGCTCGTCTGAGCAACGGCGAGCCGCACGACGGCCGTGCTCCCGACTACGACGACTGGATTACACCTAATGAAGACGGATTCCAAGGCCTCAACGGCGACATCATTGTGTGGGATTCAGTTCTCGGACGCTCTATCGAGCTGTCGTCGATGGGTATCCGCGTCAGCCCCGAATCGCTACGCAGCCAGCTCGAAGAGCGAGACTGCCTCGACCGGGCCACACTCGATTTCCACCAACGTCTCCTCGCCGGAGAACTCCCCTACTCTGTCGGAGGAGGCATTGGCCAGAGCCGCCTCTGCATGTTCCTGCTCCAGAAAGCCCACATCGGCGAAGTTCAGGCCTCTATATGGCCACCAGAACAAATAGAACGCTGCAAAGCTGCCGGAATCACACTTATGTAGACGTTGGCAGCGGCCTGCCGCGCTAATGACATCTGCGTCGTTTTTAATGACTGCAACTGAACAAAAAAGGGCTTTAAGCCGATTTTATGTTGTGTAACATATCGCAGATATACTTGCGGTAAAAAAAATATTTATAAATTGCGGTCGAAAAATCTGCCAAGGGCTTGTCCCAAGGACATATATTCACCTATATAGAAAACTACCCTGATAGCATGAAAACTTACAAAACCAAAGAAATCAAAAACATAGCCTTGCTCGGAAGCAAAGGCTCGGGTAAAAC
>CAMNRO010000084.1 GCA_946553045.1 uncultured Porphyromonadaceae bacterium
CGCTATATCTTCATTGGGATTTAGCAGAAAAAACAGCCTGTCGTTGTTACTGTAAGATTTTGTATGTAACTTTGTGGACATTTAATTTGTTTTATGTCACTAAGTTACAAAAACTTTCTGACATGACAAAGCCCCGGCTTGCGAAAGTCAGGGCTTTGTTTTATGTTTTACAGCAGCTTATAAAAAGAGGCTGCGCCTGTTTTGACACAGCCTCTTTTCATTATAATTCAAATTTCGCAGACAAAATCGCAGACAAAATATGGCAAAAATTGTCCGACGTTTATCTTCTCGTATCGATTCTGCCGGCGAATGCCAGATTCTCGACCTATTCGACACAGACCAACGCGCACTCGCCTGGCCCGACTCTCCGATACATGTCTATTACGAAGAAACCAACTACATAGCCACTCTTACATTCAAAGTCTCCGATTCGCGCGTCTTCGAGAAATAACCCTCTTACGAACCAAATAAACCCGGAAACATGGCATTATTTTCCATCATCACCATCGCGACAATCATCTTAGAAGTCGTAATCGTCATTAAGTTTTTTGAAATGAGTTCTGATATCAAAAAACTGAAATCCCACTTCTGCGATTTCGAAACTCTTAATGCTGATACTGCACGTATCGCCATTCTCAAAGGTACCACAGATGACCTTTATAAAACGATTATCGAAAAGACTTACTTAATAATAATGCAGGGTCGCAATGAAAATGAAGCCGCTGTCAGCGGCAAAATCGCCGCAGCGTCCAACCTATGCAGAATGATAGGTCGCGAGTTGCCTGCAGAACTTCAATCCATCGAAGCCTTCGACAAATTCACCAAAGCCGACGAATCCCGCTAAAACCGATAACTCCACCCACTTACCCCCTAAAAATATTTCACACTCAATTAATTGCCCCGGCTATCCTTTATCACTTAGTAGATGTGCCGCACAATCTTCGCATAGCTAACGCCATAGCATTATTCTGTGCTTCCATTGGTTATCGTAGGCTGCTAATATTTTCTGTCTTGATTTCAAGCAACTCGCAGATATCGCGCTATTTGCTGCCATAATTTGTTTCTATTATAGAAATATTTTGTTTATATTTGCGAAAAGAAATTCGTTATGGAAAGTATTATTATAAATATATTACAAGTCATCATATGCATCGCTGCGGGAATAGGAGTCTTGTTACTATTTCTCGCATTCAAATGTATGTTAGACGACGTTGATAGACCTACGACTTTCACAACGACTATTAGAATCAAGTTTTCTGAGAATGATGAGGCTGAGCCAAGACAAGCGTCGACCCGGACTGAGCCTGACAATTCAAAACATATCATTGTCGGTCAGACTGATACTCAACCGTACTACTACACCCGGAACAATACAATTGATACCGGCTCGATAGAAGATGATTCCTCCTGGGATTTTAGTTCAAAAAATTTCTCAAGATAAATCATCATATCAAAGAATTAAAGCACTGTTTCATCGCCTAACCGCCGCGCAACAGATTCGAATCTGAGCCGACGTTCTTCGGCGGTCATGAATTCCTATCAGGATATAATGGACAGAAACCAATGAACGGTTTAAACGCATGATTATTAAAAGTAGACTGATTCCTGATGGCTTTTGCGTGAACATATTCGGAACGTTATGGGCAAGAGACCCTTCGTGGATTGACAGATATGTTGTGAATCATGAGCGGATTCATACGGCGCAGCAACGGGAACTTCTATTTATTCCCTTCTATATCTTTTATCTGATTGAATTGTGCGTTCGTCGGTTTCAGCACGGCACATGGATTGAAACTTACAGAAACATCTCCTTCGAACGCGAAGCCTATACCCACGGCCACGATCTGTCTTATCTCAGCAATCGCAAACCCTACAATTTCATACGATATTTCAAGAATCGATAGCGTCTGCTACCAGGAAATCACACCTCAGGCACTCCATCCGGCTGCGCAGGCGTTCTGCCTGGTTTAAGCCATGCCTTGCCACGCATTCTGATAAGGAATATGACACCTCTGAATGTCAGCTCGGCCGCCATAGCTATCCAAACGCCCTGCAGACCGAGAGTCGGGGCAAGAACGGCTGCCAGAGGTATGCGGACAAGCCATATGCTGCCGAAATTCATTATAGCCGGAACAAGAGTGTCGCCCACCCCTACGAATGCTCCGTAAGCTACAATCGACGCCGCATACATCGGTTCTGCGAAAGCCTCTATGCGAAGCACCTCCGTACCGGCCTCGGCTATAGCGGCGACAGGAGTCATTATTTCCATCATCATCGGGGCGCACACATACATCACAACGGCCATTACGGTCATTATCGCCATGCCAAGCATGGTTGTGAGATAGCAGAAGCGCCGCACAAGCGGATAGCGCCCCGCGCCGTAGCTTTGGCCACAAAGCGTCGTAGCCGCCTCTCCGATACCGAAGCCCGGCATGTAGCAGAGACTCTCGGCCGTAACAGCAAAGGCATTAGCCGCTATAGCCACAACGCCGAGGGGCGCAACAATGAGAGTGATTGTTATCTGCGCGCCGCAGAATATGATGTGTTCAGCCGTCATCGGAACGGCGATTCTCACCGCACGCCTGAGCACACCCCGCGTCGGCCTGTAACCGCCCCGATGGCTGGCGCCAATCAGACTAAGCCCTTTCTGACGACGGCACAGATAGTACATCATCGCCGAGGCACACACGATTTCTGCGCATACTGTGCCCAATGCCGCGCCGAATACTCCAAGTCCTGCACCGGGAACAAACACAGGATTGCCACCTATCATCAACTCGCGGCTCGGAAATATCAGAAAAAAATTGAAAACGACATCGAGCACACACATGCCGACATTAAGAATGCCCGGCACTGTCATATTCCCGGCACAACGCAGCATGCCGCCTGCAAGATAATTCATTATCAATATCGGAAGCGCCGACACGAATGTCAGGAAATATACCGTCGCATTGCCGCATATTTCGGCCTCGCCACCAAGCCAGTGAGGCAGAGGAAAAGCAATAGCCACGCCAAACATCGCTATGACAGAACCCGCAATAAGACACGACGTAATACCCTGCTTCAGCACCGACCGGGCGCCAGATTCATTTCCGGCACCGAGCAGATGAGCAACCTGAACCGAGAAGCCCATGGTTATCATAGAGCAAACGCCCCAGAACATCCACAGACTCGAATTCATCAATCCGACAGAAGCCGACTCGTCGGCACCGAGGCGCCCTACCATGGAGGCATCGATATATTGCATCAGAATCGTAGACAGCTGCGCTATGATGGCCGGCCACGACAATTTCGCCGTAAGCGCCACCTGCTGCCGCAGGCTCATATTCTCACCATTTTTAATCTGCGATATATCTGCCATTGCTCCGTTTAGAGTATGTTTACGGCCGCAAAATTAGCGATTATTCCGCAATTATCACGCCTCTATGGCCGGATTGACGGCCTTGAGAGCCGATATGAATTCGTCTGCTCGGTCCGGCGACACCACAAGTGGCATCGAACTCTTCAATACACTTCTGTCCGAAAATTTGATTGCAAGACGCTTATTAAGAGACACTGCCGGAGCCGACAGCACCGATTTTGTCGGTTTTATCGAGGATATTTTGGCTATCGGATAATTTGTAGGCCGAAAAAAGCTGTAAACAATCAGCGACTCGCCTTCTATCTTATAATATATACCCGCGAATGACCCAATTTCGAACAGCACAAAGCCTAAGGCCATAATGAAGATACCGACATCAAAGCCCAGCCACAGCGACGGAACAATGCAGACGGCAATAGTGAAAACAATCACCGCCCACGGAAACCAGCCCCATGCCGATTTAAAAGAGAGTTTTTCCATGCACAAAGATAGATATTTAACGAAAGATTCTACCTGCAAGTGCAAAATTAGGCAATAAATTTGAAGAACTCGGAGACCGGGGTTGAAAAACCAAGTTTCAACCTCGGACGTCTGTTTATTTTAGATTTTCAACGGTTTGGCACAACCGTTTGAGGAATAAACATTTAAC
>CAMNRO010000085.1 GCA_946553045.1 uncultured Porphyromonadaceae bacterium
AGTGGATGGACAACATCACATCAGGTGACTACGAGCGCTATTACGACGAAATGTATAAAAACAGATAGTATAACATTATTACCAAGAAATGCCAAATGCAAAGCCGTATATACCAGAATATTACACCAAAATCAAGGGGGGGGGGGGGGAATTCTCGCTGTTCGAATCTTGAATTGCTGAGAATAGTGTCAATGTTACTGGTGTTGCTGATTCATTTTGTACCGCATCACTGTCTCCCGTCTCCGGAAAGTCTAAGTTCAGAAACAGGCACAACGATAATAAATCTTTGTCTAAAAAGTCTGTCTTTCATTTGTGTAAACTGTTTTATTCTGATCTCAGGATATTTCGGAATACGATGGAAGATTAAATCATTTCTAAACCTCCTTTTTCAGATACTTTTCTGGATATTTTTTGGTGTCGGTATTGCATATTTACTGAATATTGGATTCGAAGGTAACACTACCGAGGCTTTAATCGGTTTTATAAATGCCAGATGGTTTATACCTGCTTATCTTGCATTATATATTATAGCCCCGGTGCTGAATGCCTTCACAGAAAAATGTTCTTCAACGGAACTGCTTCGATATTTACTGATTTTCTATCTTTTCAGTACTATTTTCGGATATTTTCTGCAGTCGAGCGAATTCAACGAAGGCATGAGTCTGATAAGCTTAATCGGAATCTATCTTACAGGCGCCTATCTTAAACGTGATGATTCTGTTTTTAAGCAGTTCAATGCCAAAACATCTCTGCTATCGTATTTTTTATGCGGTCTAGCTCTCCTCATTGCTTCATTATGTCTTTACAGCATTGGTATTAACAAAAGCATATATGGCTATCTCAACCCAGTCGTTATTATGCAATCGGTTTTTCTATTCTTGTTCTTCAAGAATAGAAAAATAAGCTTCAATCCTGTAATCAATTTTATTGCAGCATCTGCTTTCTCTGTATATCTCTTCCATATGCACCCGATGATTATTAGTACATATGGGAAATGCTGCAAATATTTAGCAGAAAACACATGGGCAATATTGACAGTTCCGGCTTTTTTCATTTCTCTGTTTGCATTTTGTGTGGTAATAGATAGGTTTCGAATATTAATTTTTCAAAGTAGCTATAATTTAGTGCGGCATGAAGATACTGCTGGTGCATAATGACTATGGTAAGTATTCGGGCGAGGAAGCAGTTGTCGACAAGATGGCAGCTGTATTTTCCAGTCTCGGATATGATGTAGCTCAATTGCGAATGACTACCGCCGGTGCACGCGAGTCAATCGCCGGAAAAATTCGAGGGTTTGTGTCTGGCATTTATTGTCCGTCGGGAGTAAAGGCCATGCGCAAGGCTTTGCAACACGAAAAACCCGATGTGGTCAATGTGCACAACCTATTTCCGTTCATTTCTCCGGCCGCTTTGCGCGAATGTAAAAAAGCTGGAGTGCCGGTTGTTATGACGATTCACAACTATCGGCTCATATGCCCGACAGGATTGTTCATGCGCGACGGAGGCCCTTGTGAGCTATGTCTTGAACGAGGTAACGAATGGGGTTGCGTGAGATACAACTGCGAGAATTCACTTCTTAAATCCATAGGCTATGCGGCCCGTAATGCCGTGGCACGCCTCAGACGCCACTATCTCGATTGTGTCGACGTATTTGCATGTATCACCGATTTTCAACGTCGCAAACTCATTCAGGCAGGATTCCCGGCCGAGAAAATTGTGGTCATTCCCAATTCTGTCAATGTGCTTGATAACATAAATAAGCCTACAGACAATGGCACCTACATTGCATTCTGCGGTCGTCTGAGCCATGAAAAGGGTGTCGACATAATCATAGAGGCAGCACGCCGTAATCCCGAAATTCCATTCAAACTCGCAGGTGCGGCTCGCGATAAAGACCTGGTAGCCGACCTGCCTGCCAATGTGACATTGGCAGGCTACCTTTCCGGCCAATCATTGAGCGATTTCTACTCTGGCGCCCGTTTCTTTGTAATGGCCTCTCGCTGTTACGAAGGTTTTGCCATGGCAATTCTTGAGGCTGCGGCCTATTCTAAACCAATGATAGCACCGGACCACGGCGGCTTTTCCGAAATTATAGGACATGGATCTGAAGCAATAGGAGTTCTCACAACACCTGGAAATGCCGACTCACTTTCAGACGCAGTCCGAAATCTTTGGAACAGCCCTCAAGAATCAACTCGCTTAGGACTCCTTGCCAATCACAAACTGATAAATAACTATTCTACAGATATTATCGCACAACAATGGAAACGCCTCTTAAAACAGATGGCAAAACGTTAATTTTCAACATTATATAAAAAATAAAAATGGGTAAAAATAGTACGGGGCTTACCTCCAGAGCCTTCGGATTGGATTTCATAAGAGCATTCGCTATTTTTTCAGTCATAGGAGGTCATTTCTTTTCTCTACACAGAGTTCAGATATTCACCTCTAACTGATATATCAATGCTCCTTCAGAGCATCGCTCAGTCTATTCTGGGCAGTGGAGTACCGCTTTTCATAATGTTGACGGGATACCTCAATGTTAATAAAACAATAAGCAGAAAGTATTATTCTGGAATCTGGAGAGTTCTTGTCGCTTATTTGTTTTTCTCAATAGCCACACTTATTTTTCGGCATACTATTCTGAATGAGCCTGTCACTTTTTTATCTGGGCTAAAAAGCATTCTAAACTTCTCCTCTTTCATGTATGCCTGGTATATCGAAATGTGGATAGGACTTTTTCTATTAGTTCCATTCCTCAATATTCTGTATAAAGGGATTGAAAGCCGCAGACATAAACTTATAATGATAGCTACGTTGTCTGCCATAACGTTCCTGCCTCTGTTCACAAACAGATACGACCAGCATATTTTACCGGCTTTCTGGACATCTCTTTATCCGATAGCTTTCTATTATATAGGATCATACACCCGAGAATATCAACCAAAGATAAACAGATGGGTAGCTTTAGGAATAATACTGGCTATCGCAGCGTTTCCGGGCCTCTTTACCATGATCATAGCCCCCGGACACTCTCTAATCCATATTCTTGGTGATTGTTTCGGAATTTTTGGAGCAATTGAAGCCGTATTGATTTTTCTGTTTTTCTATAGTCTCGACTGTAAGAATCAGACATTCAATAATATCATATATTGGATTTCTCTGCTATCTCTCGACATATATCTTTGCTGTTACATGTTTGATGCCTTGGTATATCCATGGTTTAAAGAACGATATTTCATAGATCAATCCTCATTCGGCATATATTTCTTCATCATTGTACCGATTATTTTGCTTGGAGCGTTTACATTTTCTTTCGTCAAACGAATGTTGTTCTCAATTCCTATTATATCCAGATTCAGATAATCACATACAATCCACTCTGATACAGACATGGACTATTATTTCAATATCCGCTATGAGTTTGCGCGCCCTCAGGTGCACCAGGCCATAGCCGAAAGACTTAAACGTTCGGGCTCCGACTATATCTGCGTGGCCGACGGTGTCATTCTCA